>PBHD01000005.1 GCA_002719315.1 Flavobacteriaceae bacterium | reverse complement strand
TCCTTTAGCCCACTCTTCAATTCTTGCTAAAGAACTTTCGTATTCAAAAAAATCATCTGCGTTTAATAAATGAAAATCTATTTCATCAAAATCATCCAATGCTGTATTTGCCCATCTCAAAAACTCATTAAAATCACCAATATTATCTGTCTTGTAAATTTTATACAGATAAAACAAGAGATCTATTCTTTGAATTTTTTTTAGCCCTGACATTTCTTCCATAAATTTTTCAATACTTATTATTTCTGGAGAAAATTGAGGTTTAGACAGATTATTTGATAGAGATTTTTTAAAAAATGATATTGCTCTTTTGTTTGGAACAACAATTTTTATGTCTTCAAATTGATAATTTAAAGAGATAATTTTTTTTGATATTTCGTCTAAAAAAGTTTTCAAAATTTAAGACTTAAGTTTTATAGATCTTACTTCAATATTTTCTCCGATATAAACAAGGTACTTTCTGTAAACGCTCAATCCCATTTCATTCAAGACTTTTTCATAAACAAAAAGCTGAGTTTCATGATCAAGTTTATAAGCACCTGTTTTGTAATCTATTATTACCCATCCTTTTGAAGTTTTAACTATTCTGTCTGGACGAACAAAAGATTTTTTGGGAATTAAAATGTCTTGTTCGTTAAGAACATAACAAGATTGACTATAATAATCCTTTAACTCAGGATGCTTAATTATTTTAGTTATTAATTCATGATAATATTTTTTTTCCTGAATTTTAATTTTATTTGTTTCAATTCCAAAGTTTATGATTTGAGTAAGATCATTATCATATTTTAGTCTACTAAGAAGCTCATGAATTACAATTCCCTTATCTGATTTAATGGATTGAGGATTTAAATCTTTTGAAAGATTTTTTTTGTGAAGCTTTTCGTGCCAATTAGTTGAAATTTCAAAGGGAATTTTTTCAATACTATTCTCTTCTTCATATTTTCTTTGACTGGGTTTAAAAAACTTGCCCCAAACATAAGAATTATCATCTTCTGGGGTTTTGTTTTCTTCAATTAAAAACTGATTTATCAGAGTTGAATAACTTTTCAATGGATCATTTATATCAATTTCCTTTGGGCAGATTAAAAATAAATTGTTGATGGCTCTTGTAAGTGAAACATACAAAACATTTAGAGACTCTAATTGACTATTTAAAATTTTATCTTTATAGAAATTATTTCCCTTATCTCCCAATAGTTTCAATCTTTCAGAAAAATTAACCCAACCCCAATTAAAATTATTATCTGAACCATTATTAATAGGGTACCAAACCTTATGATAGTTCTTTAAAGAGATTAATGGATCCTCCAAAAAAGGTAAAATCACGTTAGAAAATTCAAGTCCCTTTGATTTATGAATAGTATTTATAATTACGCAATTCTTCCCCTCAGGCATGGGAATTATTATTTCTGATCCTCTTTCTTCCCAATAGGATATATAAGCAGCTAAATTTTGATTTTGGTTAGTTGAAAATTCAAAAACATCATCTAAAAAAGCAATTAAATAAGCATCTATTTCACTCTTCAGCCTAAATGATTTTATTGCATATTCAATTGCCTCGTATAAAGAAAATTTAATGAAAATTTCTGGATTGAAAGAATATCTAAATTTTTTGTTAATCTCTTTAAAAAAAGTACTTTGACTTTGGTCTTTATCTAAATTTTCAAACATTAAATCCTGGTAATCTTCTTTCTCAAAATTAATTTGCCACAAAAACTCCAAAACTTCTTTGCGTTGAAACATATCACTTGGATCTATAATTGACCGAATAAGTGTGATTAAAAAATTAACTGATTTTGATTCAGAAACGGATAATGATTCTGAAGACACAAAAGGTATATTTTCCTTACTCAAAGCATTAGCGATTGAAACAACTTCTTTTCTAGTTCTGGTTAATATTGCTATTTCTCCCCAATTAAAACCTGAATTCTTTATTTGAATTATTGTTTTAATCGCTTGATTAACAAATGAGATATTTCTCTGTTCTTTATTTTTTAATTTATCAACGACTTTTATTTCTACATATCCTCCATTTTTTTTACTCACTTGAGTGAAGTTGAATGTTTTATTTGATTTAATAGTGTTGATCTTATGATTAATAAATTTGAAAAAATCATCGTTGAAATCAACTATACAATTTAAACTTCTGTGATTTGCTCTAGGGGTGAAAATTTCAGACTCTACCTGAAAATTTGATTGATTATCTAATAATTTTAAAAATTGGATATTATCTCCTCCCCTCCAACCATAAATAGCTTGCTTGGGATCTCCAACAAGTATTAATGAACCTTTTCTTTGCTTATCATCTAAACCCTCTAAAGAATGAGATACTAATGGAATCAAATTACTCCATTGTAATTTAGAAGTGTCTTGAAATTCATCAATAAAATAGTGCCTATACCTGACTCCCAATTTTTCGTATATAAAAGGAATAACTGGTTGTTCTAAAATAACCTTATCAATAATTTCATTAAATCTTTCAAGCAATATTTCTCCTTTTTCATTTTGAATATCTTCTAACTCATATTCGATTTTTCCCAAAAGGGAAAGAGTTGTCCATTGACTCAATAAATTTTCTAAAAGAGAAACCTGTCCAACGTCAATTCGCAATTCCATATATTTTTCTCTTAAAAAGGATTCAATATTATCAATGAAATCTTTTTTTTCAGTCGGAGTGGATTGAGGATATAATTTATCGCCATTTTCAAAAAATTTTAAAAGTCTATTATCAAAGTCAAAAGTATTTTGAATGTTTTTATTTAAATCAATATTAGAATACTCCTTAAAATAATTATAAATAGTTCCTCTTATAAAATTTTCTCTTTCAAGGTTCCCTTCAGCAAATATTTTTAAAACTTCTTTTGCTGTTTTAGATATTTTTTCTTTGATTAACTTTCTTTTTCTAAGAAAATTTTTCTTGGTTTTTAAAAATTTTTCCAAATCTTTTCCTCTTAAATCTGAAATAGCTATTCTATTATTCTCATTTAGTAAAATTTTTGAAAATTCATTAATGTCAAAAGCTATATCCCAACTTTTAAGGTTTTCAACTTTAGAAAGACTAAAAGAAACTAAAAGCTTAGTTAAACTTTTATCTATTCCAACTTTTTCAAGTATCCTATTGGTAATATCTTGAAAAGTCTGTTTGCTTTCAATTATAAGATCATAAGATGAAGGTAAATTTAACTCCCTAGAAAAATTTCTGATGATCTTATTTGTAAAACTGTCTAAAGTTATAACTTCAAATGCTGCATATTCGTGTAAAATATTTTTCAAAATTCTCTGGGAACGATCTCTTAATTCATTTGAATTTATGCTTAGATTATCTAAAAGATTTTTTTCCAATCTTTTTGTTTGATCTGATTGATCTTTGTTTGCAAGATTATATAATCCTTCTAAAATCTTTTTTTTCATTTCATTTACTGCTTTGTTTGTAAAGGTTAATGCTAACATGTTTCTATATCCAATATCATCAGATTCAAGAAATAGGCGTAACAAAAAATGGTAAACTAATGAGGTTGTTTTTCCAGAACCTGCAGAAGCATTAATGATTTTAAAAGAAGAACTACTCAAGATTAAATTTATTATTAAAATTAATCGTTTTGTTTTGCTTTATAATGAATTTAAAAATTTTATTTTTACTTAAATAAAATTTTATAACTATGGCTTTTAAACTACCTGATCTAAATTATTCTTACGATGCGTTAGAACCTTATATTGACTCAAAAACAATGGAAATTCATCATGGCAAACATCATGCTGGGTATACCTCTAATCTAAATAATGCAATTCAAGGAACTGAAATGGAAAATTATTCAATAAATCAAATTCTTGAAAATCTTGATATGAGTAATTCTGCATTGAGAAACAATAGTGGTGGATTTTTCAATCACTGTTTATTCTGGGAAATAATAGGTCCAAATTGCGGAGGATCTCCATCAGGAGATTTTTTAAATTCTATTACTGATAATTTTGATTCATTTGAAAACTTTAAAAATTTGTTTTCTAAAGCTGCTGCAACTCGATTTGGATCTGGATGGGCGTGGCTATGTGTCCATGAAAATGGTAAATTAGAAATATGTTCTACTGCAAACCAAGATGTTCCTATTATGCCTGGAATTGGTTGTGGAGGATCACCGATTTTAGGTATTGATGTCTGGGAACATGCTTATTATTTGAACTATCAAAATAGAAGACCTGATTATATAGATGCTTTTTTTAATATTATCAATTGGGAAAAAGTAAACGAAAAGTACTTAGCTGCCTCTCGAAGATGAATTAGTTGATAAAACTCATCACTAGTTATTTGAGTTTTACTCCATGACAACTCGTTGTCCATCCCATCTAAAATAATTTTTTCACTTTTGATTTTTTTCTAAAACTAGTGTGATATATAAATTTTTATAAATTAAACCAGTAGCTTAGTTTAAAGGTAAGGCTTCTTAATTTTGGAGCAAAAATATTTGATGCAATGTAGTTATCATTATAAACTAAATAAAAATCTGATAAAGGTGCAAATCTCCACTGTAGTCTCGAATTTATCCCCAGGGATTCTCCAATATTAGAGTATTGTATGTAATTTGACCAAAAAAGTTTTTTGCTAAATGTGAAATTTATCTTAGGCCCGACTAGCCATAAACCAGCTGTATCATATGGTTTTGGTAATTCAATTTTATCATAGCTAATATTTAAACTTGTTTGAAATATTGGTTCAATCCGGTATCCTAATCTAGCTTGAATAGACTTTTTTGTTCCGTTGAAAAATTGTCCAGATCCAACCTCAAAAAAATAGGTAAACTCATTAAAAAAATTATTTCTGAATGAAATTTTCAGATTGGGATAGTTATAGCCTCCAATTGGAATTGGAACAGCTCCATCTCTTCGAGTAATATTAAACTCACTATCAAGGTATGTGTATGGATAACTGAAATCTATGCCTAAGTTTGATAAGCTCTTAAAATCAATTTCAAAACTAGCAGAGAAATCTCTATCCATTATCAGTGAATTTATATTTGGTTTAGTTATATATCTAAATGATGGAGTAATACTAATATTTGAAATCTTTTCAGTTTCAATCCAAAATCTTCTTTCATATCTAATATATTGTTTGAAAATACCTTTTCTTCTAATAAATCCAAGATCAGATTCAAATCCTTCCCCAACGCTTATAATTTTTGAATAAACTCCATGATTTTTAGTATTGTATAAAAGATTTATTCCAGTTGAATACGAATCATCTTTTTTTATTTCATCTATAGAATTATGATAAAATATTGATCCAGACCACTTTGAGTTTTTTGATCTAAGGTTGTAATCTAGTCCAAAAACTCTATTAAATTTTTCCTGATCATTTATAAAATTGGAATTACCAGTTTTTTCTCTGTTAATAAAAAATAAATTTATATTTGATTTTGAAAAAACTCTTTGTTGAAGTGACAAGACCATGTTGTTATTTGAACTAATTTTATTGCTTTCATCCTGTTCAGTTTGCATATTTAAAAAACCTAGTCTTAAATTATCTGTTATTTTACCACTTAGTCTTAAACCAGCAATTATTCTATTTTCAATTGTATTTCCATCTATATCTTTTGCAACACCAATTCTTCTTGAAAAAAATGCTCTTGAATCCCTTGAGTCTCCTAGACTTGTAAACAAGTCACTATTTTGAATAAAAAATTGTCTTTTCTCAGGTAAATTAATTTCAAATCTTGTAAGGTTTACTATTTGATCATCCACTTCTACTTGTGAAAAATCTGGGTTAAAAGTCAAATCCAGATTCATTCCATTGCCTACAGATATTTTAGCATCTCCCCCAAATGAGAAATCACTAAAAGAACTTTTATTTTCATAATCCTTTGAAATAATCCCATTAGTATAGGGTATCATTATTATTGGACTTTTTGAGCTCCCTAAAGGTTTTTCAAATATTAAATCACCAAAATAAGAAATATTAAGTCCATTTTGACCTTTTGGAATATAAGTCCATGAATTGAATTCAGAATACACATTGTCTGCTCTATAAAAATTAACTTTCCATCTAGTTGATCCTTCAGGGAATTTTAATGAACTAAAAGGAATTCTATATTCGACACTGTAATAACCATCTTGTTTAACTGTTTTAACATCAAACCTTATATCCCATGAAAAATCTATGTCATTTCCAGAGCTCTGCCCTCCATTCGAAATTAAAGCATCTTTTTTGACTCCAGATGAAGTTGACTCAAACCAAAAAGCATTTGTGGCATCACTGTAAGTATCAAACATAACAAGGATAGCGTCTGCACCTCTAGTTTTCGCATCACGCTTCAATGAGGGCTCTCCTACTTTATCTGCAGTTGTATATGCTTTTGCAAAAACATATAAAAATTTATTATCGTAAATAATTTTAATTTCGTTTTTTTGAGAACCTTTATTCTCAGGTATTGGAATAATACCATTAAATTCATCCGAAATCATTGAAGCTTTACCCCAAGATACTTCATTATCAATTCCGTCTAAAGTAATAGTTTCATCAGTGTATGAGGCAGATATATTATACTTTTCTTGAGAGAGTAAATTTTGAAAAGAGTAAAAGAAAACAAAAAACAAAATAGTTAATTCTCTCATTTCATATAAATACTGTTAAATGTGACTTAATTCAATAAGCTCTTTGGGATTTTCCTTCATAAAAATTAATAAAAGCCCGATTGACAACTCTATTACCCCCTGGAGTAGGATAATCTCCCGTAAAATACCAATCTCCATGATTATCAGGACATGCTTTATGCAGTGAATCAACTTCTTGAAAAATAACATCCAAATCAGCATTAATTTTATTACTTTTTAAGATAGCTGCAATTTTTCTAGAAATTTCTTGATGAGAAAATGGCTTATAGAAATCTTTAACATTATTTTTTTCTTCAGATATATTTTTTTTAAATCCTTCAACACATTTGTTATAGATTTTTTTTGTTATAAAATCATATGTCCCTTTCTCCTTATGAAGCTCAATACAAGCTTTAAATGCTATAAATTGATCTAATTTAGCCATATCAATTCCATAACAATCTGGATAACGAATTTGTGGTGCGCTTGATACAATGATTATCTTCTTAGGGTTTAACCTATCTAACATTCTAAGAATACTTTTTTCAAGTGTAGTTCCTCTTACTATACTATCATCAATTATAACAAGATTATCTGTCTTTTTAACAATCCCATAAGTTATATCATAGACATGTGCTACAAGATCATCTCTGGAACTGTCTTGAGTAATAAATGTTCTTAGTTTTGCATCCTTTATAGCAATTTTTTCAATTCTTGGTCTTAATTGAAGCATTTTTTTTAAAGAGTCTATATTTTTTGAATCTTTAATTTTTTCAAGGCCTTTGGTTAATTCTTTTCTTATATAATCTTGAACCGCTCCTATCATTCCATAGAAAGATGTTTCTGCTGTATTGGGAATAAAGGAAAATACAGTGTTTTCAATATCTCCTTTTATGGAATCAAATACTGATGGAAATAATAATCTTCCTAACTTTTTTCTTTCTTTATAAATTTCTGCATCACCCCCTCTGGAAAAATAAATTCTTTCAAATGAGCATGACTTTTTTTCTAAAGGAGTTATAATTTCTTTTATTTCAACCTTCCCTGATCTTTTATTAATAATTGCATTTCCAGGAGGGATTTCTTTAATTTTTTCAAATGTAAGATTAAAAACAGTTTGTATTGCAGGTCTTTCAGATGCTACAACTAAGATTTCATCATCGTTATAGTAAAAAGCAGGTCTTATTCCTGATGGGTCTCTTAAAATAAATGAGTCCCCATGACCTAATAAACCAGCAATAGCATATCCTCCATCCCAATTTCTAGATGCTTTCTTTAAAACTTTTGCCATATCTAATCTTTCAGCAATTAAAGGAGATGCTTCTAGTTTTGAATATCCTTCTTTTTTTAAGTTTTTATAAATTTTCGCAACTGCAGAGTCTAAAAAATGTCCTATAGCTTCCATCACTGTTATAGTATCCGCCCTTTCTTTTGGATGTTGACCAATTTCGATCAGGTTTTCGAATAATTCTTGAACATTTGTCATATTAAAGTTTCCTGCTAATATTAAATTCCTATGCATCCAATTATTTTGTCTAAGAAATGGATGTACATTTTCAATACTATTTTTTCCATAAGTCCCATACCTAACATGACCTAACATCAATTCTCCCACATAAGGGATTTGTTTTTTTAAATTTTCTGATTCATTTAAAATATTAGAATTTTCCTTTTTAATTAAATTAATTCTATCATTTATATTTTCAAATATTTTTTGAATTGGCTGGGGTTTTGCAGATCTAATCCTACTTATGTATCTTTCTCCTGGTTGCATATCAAATTTAATGCTTGCAAAACCTGCTCCGTCTTGCCCCCTATTATGTTGTTTTTCCATTAATAAATACATCTTATTTATACCATATAAAGAGGTCCCATATTTTTTTCTATAAAACTCTATTGGTTTTTTAAGATGTAAAAATGATATTCCACATTCATGATTTATTCGGTCACTCATAATATTAGAAATTGTGTTTGACTTGAAATTCAGAAATATTTTTTAATTCTTCCATTCTAATAGACAATTCTTTATAATTTAATTTAACTAAATTTTCTGTTCCAAAACTTTGAACAGTAAAAGATGAAACTACTACACCATATGCTATTGCAGATTTTAAATTTTTAAATGAAATACTTTTTGTTTGACTTAAATAACCAGCAATAGCACCAATAAAGGAGTCTCCTGCTCCTGTTGGATCATACACTTTTTCAAAGGGAATAGCAGGAATAATAAATATTTCACCATTATTATACAACATAGCCCCATGTTCCCCCTTTTTAATTATAATGTATTTTGGGCCAAGATTAGAGATTTTCTTTGCAGCTTTTAACAAAGAATATTCATTTGTTATTTGACGTGCTTCATCATCATTTATTGAAATAATATCTGATTTTTTTATTAATTCCTCTAATTGTTCCTCATATCTTTCAATCCAATAATTCATTGTATCCAATATAATTAATTTAGGTCTAGAGCTCATTTGATTTAAAACATTTAACTGAATATTGGGGTCTAAATTTCCTAATACAAGTATGTCTGAATCTCTATATTTACTGGGAACGATAGGTTTAAATTGTTCTAAAACATTAAGCTTAGTTTCAAGCGTGGTTCTTGAGTTTAAATTTTTATCATACCTACCTCTCCAAAAAAATGTTTTTGAATTTTCAATAACTTCAACTCCGGAGCAATCTAATCCTTTATCCTTAATTATTTTAAAATCTTTCTTTTTAAAATCAGATCCTACAATTGAAATTATTCCACAATCATTTTCAAATAATGAGGCTGATAAGCCAATATAAGTCGCACAACCTCCAAGTATTTTATCTCTTTTTCCAAGTGGAGCTTCAATTCCGTCATAAGCAATGGTGCCTAAAACAAGAAGTTTATTATTCATAAGACAAAAGTATAAACTCTTTTTGGCTATAAAGAAAAAAAATGAAGTATTTATTATATAAATCCTTCATCAACAAATAGTTTATTCGAATTTGCAGCTTCTACAGCCAAAAAGTCACATCTTTCATTTTGGGGATGATTATTATGTCCCTTAATCCACTCAAACTTTATATTATGTTTTTTATATACAACCAAAAACCTTTTCCAAAGGTCAACATTTTTCTTTTTTTTAAAATTATTTTTTTCCCACTCAAAAAGCCACTTTTTTTTAACTGCATCTACTACATATTTTGAATCAGAAAAAACAATTACATCAAATCCCTCTTTTTTTAGTAATTCTAAACCTATAATTACAGCCAACAATTCCATTCTATTATTTGTGGTTTCAATAAATCCTTTAGAAAACTCCTTAATTAGATTCTTTCCAACCCATTCCATAATCAACCCATATCCCCCAGGACCTGGATTGCCAATTGATGAACCATCTGTATATATATTTACTCTTTTAGACAATTTAAACTTTAAACAAAATTAATTCAATGACTTTAGGAAAATGCTCTAATTCTAAATTATGAACTTTATTTGAAATATCTTCTACTGAATCCAATTGAGATATTTTTACTTCTTTTTGAAAAATAATTTCACCCGTATCATAATCATTATCTACATAATGGATAGTAATTCCAGATTTTTTCTCATTGTTCATTTTAACTGCCTTATGTACATTAATTCCATACATACCTTTTCCACCGTAATTAGGCAATAAAGCTGGGTGAATATTAATTATTTTATTTTGGAAATAATTAATTATCGAAGTAGGCATTTTTAATAAAAATCCTGCTAAAACTATTAAATCAGGATTTAATAATTTTAGTTCTTTAAAAATTAAATCTTCTTTTAATTCTATATTATTAAAACACCTTGATTTAATAGTAAAAGGAGCTATTTTCTTTAAAACTAAGGCTTTTGAATTATTTGTAAAAACTTTTAAAAAAGAAACTCTATTATTGTTTTTAAAATAATTAAGTATATTCTCAACATTAGTTCCATTTCCAGAAGCAAATAATACTATTTTTTTTTTGTAATTCTCCTTAAAGGGCATATTATAACGATGTTTTCAATATTTATTAAAAACTTTAGTACAAAATAAGTTATTAATCTTAACTAAAAGGGTGTTTTATTTTAAAGTTTTTTATTTTTGTTGTCATATTATTTTAAAACTTATTCAATATGTCAGATATTTCATCTAGAGTAAAAGCAATTATTGTTGACAAATTAGGTGTTGACGAAAATGAAGTCATTCCAGAAGCTAGTTTTACTAACGATCTAGGAGCTGACTCTCTTGATACAGTCGAACTGATTATGGAATTCGAAAAAGAATTCGATATTCAAATTCCAGATGACCAAGCTGAAAACATTTCAACAGTAGGTCAAGCAATTCAATATATAGAACAAGGAGGTTAACATCAACTTACATGAAGCCAAGACGCGTAGTAGTTACGGGATTAGGGGCTTTGACACCAATTGGAAACTCAATATCAGAATATTGGGATGGTTTGATTTCTGGTAAAAGTGGTGCCGCGCCAATAACTTATTTTGACACTGAGAACTTTAAAACAAAGTTCGCTTGTGAACTTAAAAATTTTGACCCCTTAGATCACATGGATAGAAAAGAAATGAGGAAAAATGATCGATTTTCTCAATATGCCATAGTAGCTGCTGAAGAAGCAATAAATGATTCTAATCTTAACTTAGATAAAATTAATAAAGATAGAGTAGGAGTTATTTGGGGAGCAGGAATTGGAGGTCTTGAAACCTTTCAAAATGAAGTTCTTGGTTTTGCTGAAAATAATTTTATTCCCAGATTTAACCCTTTTTTTATTCCTAAATTAATTGCCGATATAGCCCCTGGACTAATTTCCATAAAATATGGTTTTACTGGTCCAAATTTCGCAACAGTTTCAGCATGCGCATCCTCATCGAATGCAATTATAGATGCACTAAACTACATTAGATTAGGATATTCTGATATTATTTTATCAGGAGGTTCAGAAGCAGGAGTTACTATTGCAGGAATTGGAGGGTTTAATGCAATGCATGCACTCTCAACTAGAAATGATGATCCTAAAACTGCATCACGTCCATTTGATAAAGAAAGAGATGGTTTTGTTTTAGGAGAAGGTGCTGGAGCTCTTGTCCTAGAAGAATATGAACATGCTCTCTCCCGTGATGCAAAAATATACGCTGAAATAGTCGGAGGAGGTCTTTCAGCCGATGCATATCATATGACAGCTCCACATCCACAGGGTATAGGTGCTGAGAAAGTCATGCAAAATTCCTTAAAAGATGCTGAGATATCTTTTGAAAAAATTGATACAATAAATATGCATGGGACTTCTACTACTCTTGGTGATATAGCCGAATCAAATGCAATAATTTCTGTATTCAAGGAACATGCCGAAAAATTGAATCTGAATTCAACAAAATCAATGACTGGTCATCTTTTAGGAGCAGCTGGAGCAATTGAAGCTATAGCGTCCATTCTTTCTATAAATAATGATATTATCCCGCCTACTATAAATCATAAGAATTTTGATGATAAAATTAATTCTAATTTAAACTTCACGTTTGGAAAAGCTCAAAATAAAGAAGTTAATTATGCAATGTCAAATACTTTTGGGTTTGGTGGTCATAATGCATGTATAATTTTTAAAAAAATAACTTAATTTAGAGTTTGAAATTCTTTAAGAACATTTTTAAGTCCCAAAAAAAATTATCAGGGACTTTTTTTTTGAAATTAAAAAATACTTTAGATGTTAATCCAAAAAATAAAGATTTATTTAAAATTGCCTTTACTCATAGTTCCATGAACAAAAAAGACAACCAAGGGAAAAAAATTAATTATGAGAGACTAGAGTTTCTCGGAGATTCAATATTTTCAATGATAATTTCTCAATACATTTTTTTTAATTTTCCTGATGCTAATGAAGGAGAGCTTACAAAGCTTAAAGCAAAAATAATAAGTAGAGAAAACCTAAATCAAATTGGCAAAAAAATTGGTTTGATAAATTTAATTGAAATTAAAAACCAAAAAAATTTTGGAAAGAACATATATGGGAATTTACTTGAATCATTTTTGGGGGCTCTTTTTTTAGATCAAGGATTTGAAATAACAAAAAATTATATAACTAATAAAATAATTGAGCCATATATAAATCTAAACTCAATTAGTATGTCCATTTTGAGCTATAAAAGTTTGATTCTAGAATTAGCTCAAAAAAGCAGAAGAAAAATAACTTTTAAAACTATTTTAATTAAAGTAGATAATTCAAAAATTAATTTTTCTTCAAATCTTTATTTAGACGATAAATTCATATATAGCTCTTATGGTGATTCAAAGAAAAAAGCTGAGGAAAATGTATCAAAAAAATCATTTAAAAAATTAAAATTGGAATTATAAAGAAATTATGTTAAAAAAATATACTTTAAAAAATTTAGTAAATGAAGATTCAATTTATTTAATCGGTATTAATTCTTCACTAGAAAGTCATAAGTTAGTATATAAATTGAACAAAGAATTAAATTTAAATTTTGTTAGATCAAAAAAAGATATTGACCTTTCTAAAGAAAAAGCATATTATTTCCGATTTGTTGCTAAAAATAAATCTCAGGAGATTTTATATGATTTTTTTTCAAATAAATTTCAAAAAATTAGTTTTTCAAATGTTTATAGTAATAATTTATTTAACTCTCACTTTTCAAAAAAAGTATATTTGTTAAAAGAATATAAAGAAGTCGATTATTTTATAAAATCAACAGATCAAAAAGATCATAACGAATTAATTAATAATTTAAAAAAAATCGCGGAAATTTCAATAATTTACAACTTAAATTCAAATGAAATTAAAAATAAGGAAAATTTAATATTTGAATAATGAATTTTATTAAGAAAACTAAAATTGTAGCAACACTTGGACCTTCATCTAGTAATCCAAAAATTATTGAAAAAATGATTTTGGAAGGAGTAAATGTTTTTAGAATAAATTTTTCTCATGCTAACTATGATCTTGTTAAAGAAAAAATTAAAATAATCAGATCAATTGATAAAAAATTAAATGCTAGCTCTTCAATTCTAGGAGACTTACAGGGTCCTAAAATAAGATTAGGTAAAATTGAGGAAAATTGTAAAATTATAACTGGACAAGAATACATGTTTTACACTGATAAAGAATTTATTGGAAATAACATTAAAGGTTTTATTAATTATAAAGAATTTGCGAAAGATTTGTCCAAAAACGAAAAAATTTTAATTGATGATGGAAAACTAATTTTTAAAGTCATTTCCTCAAATAATAAAACTCAAGTTAAAGCAAAAGTAATTCAGGGAGGAATTTTAAAATCTAATAAAGGAGTCAATCTTCCGAATACAAAATTATCTTTACCTGCATTGACAAAAAAAGATATAAATGATGCAAAATTTATTTTTGAAAATGATTTTGATTGGATTGCTCTATCTTTCATTAGAACTAAAAATGATATTCAAGACTTAAGAGAGTTAATGAATAAAAATTTAGATTATAAAATTCCAATTATTGCCAAAATTGAAAAACCTGAAGCAATTAAAAACATAGAAGAAATTATCAATTTTTCAGATGGATTAATGGTTGCTAGAGGAGATTTAGGAATTGAAATACCAGCAGAAGAAGTTCCTTTAATTCAAAAAGAATTAGTTATAAAATCAAAGAGATCTAGAATTCCTATAATTATAGCCACCCAAATGATGGAATCAATGATTGAAAACCTTTCACCATCAAGGGCAGAAGTAAATGATGTTGCAAATTCAGTTATGGATGGTGCTGATGCTGTAATGCTTTCTGGTGAGACATCAGTTGGAAATTATCCAGTAGAAGTTGTAAAATCTATGGCATCAATAATAAATAAAGTTGAAAATTCAAACCTTATTAAAATTCCTCAATCTTTTTCAAATGAAATTACTAAAAGATATATAACTAATTCTATTTGTTTTAATGCAGCAAAAATGTCTAATGAAATAAAAGCTAAAGCAATATCAACTCTAACAAATAGTGGATATACAGCATATCAAATTTCTGCATGGAGACCGAATGCTCATATTCTTGTATTTTCTTCAAATAAAAAAATATTAACCCAACTTAATCTTTTGTGGGGAGTTAAAGCATTCTATTATAATAACTTCAAAAGTACAGATAAAACTGTTGAAGAAATCAATGAAATTGCACTAAATATGGGTTATATACAAAAAAAAGATTTAATGATAAATTTAACATCAATGCCAGTAAAAAATAAAGGTATGGTAAATACTTTAAGGGTATCAGTAATAAAATAACTTTCTAATAAACTTTTATTCGTCACTATAAATTTTAACAACTATGTCCCCTTTGGAATTCATATGAGCTCTATACATTCCATTAGTATTCATTTCCATTGCTATATTTCCATTTCTATCAATTCCTATAACGCCTCCATCACCTCCTAATTTAGCTACTTTTTCATTAATAACTATTTTTGATGCCTCTGAAATTTTTAATCCTTTATATTCCATTAAAGCTGATATATCGTGTGCAACAACATTTCTAATAAAAAACTCACCCCAACCCGTAGCAGAAATAGCGCAAGTTTTATTATTTGCATAATTCCCCGCTCCAATTATAGGAACATCTCCTATTCTATTCCATTTTTTATTTGTCATTCCACCTGTTGATGTACCTGCAGCTAAATTTCCTTTTTTATCAAGAGCAACACATCCAACAGTACCATATTTTATATTTTTTAATTCATCATGTACAAAAGAAGATTTCTTTTCTTTTAATTTTATTCTTTTCAATTCATCTATCCTTTTTTGAATAAAAAAATAATTCGGATCTACAATCTCAAGGCCCTGCATTTTAGAAAATTGCTCAGCACCTTTGCCAAAAAACATAACATGAGGTGAATTTTCCATTACTTTAATTGCAGCACTAATAGGATTCTTTATTGTTTTTACTCCAACTATTGCTCCTGCATTAAGTGTTTTACCATCCATAAATGATGCATCTAATTCAATTTCACCATTTGAATTTAAAACAGCTCCCTTTCCTGCATTAAAAAGAGAAGAATCTTCCATTAAATTAATTGATTTCTCAACCGCTTCTTGACTAGTTCCTCCATTTTTCAAGATTGAATAACCTACTTTAATCACTTCTTCAAGTTTCTTTCTATAGATAGAATCCATTTCTTTTGTCATTTCCTCTCTTGACATCGTTCCTGCTCCACCATGAATAACTATTCCAAAATTTTCAATTTCACTATTTTTAGCCAATTTATTTTGATTGTAAGTAAAATCCTTACACCCGTTAAATGAAAATAACAAAACAAAAGATAATATTATTAAAGACCTTATTTTGAAAATTAAATACATAATTGAAACATGATTAATTTAGTTACTATTAAATTAAGAATTAATTTTTAAAGAAATTATAAAATTCAAAGAGTTGACTTAAATTGATTTAAAAATCTAATATCATTTTCATAAAACAATCTAATATCATCTATTTGATATAAAAGCATTGCTATTCTCTCAATACCAAGCCCAAAAGCATAACCTGAATATTTTTCAGGATCAATTTTACAATTTTCAAGAACATTTGGATCAACCATTCCACATCCCATAATTTCAAGCCATCCGGTACCTTTTGTTATTCTATGATCAGTCTCTGTTTTTAAGCCCCAATAAATATCAACCTCAGCACTTGGTTCGGTAAATGGAAAATATGAAGGTCTTAATCTTATCTTAGAATTTCCAAATAATGACTTAGTAAAATAGGATAAAGTTTCCTTTAAATCAATAAATGAAACATTTTTATCTATATATAGTCCCTCGATTTGATGAAATATGCAATGAGATCTTGAAGAAATAACTTCATTTCTAAAAACTCTGCCTGGAGAAATTGTCCTTATTGGAGGTTTATTTTTTTCCATGTACCTTATTTGAACTGATGATGTATGAGTTCTAAGGAGATAATCTGGATTAGTTTGAATAAAAAAAGTATCCTGCATATCTCTAGCAGGATGAAATTTAGGAATATTAAGAGCTGAAAAATTATGCCAATCGTCTTCAATTTCTGGACCATATGATAATGAAAATCCAATCTGTGAAAATATATCAATTATTCTACTTTTAATAATTGAAATTGGATGCCTGCTTCCAGATTTAATTGGAAAACCTGGTCGGCTATAATCTCCAATTTTAGAATCTGATAAAGAAGATTGTTTTTTTAGTTTTAAAGAGTTTATTTTATTTATAACATCCTTTTTTAAATTATTTAAGAGACTTCCATATTCCTTTTTACTACTTTTTGGAACATTTTTAAATTCATTGAAAAAATTTGTTAAAACTCCTTTTCTCCCAATGTAATTTATTCGAAAAGATTCTATTTCTTTCTCATTTGAAGAATTAAATTTAGCCACAATCTCCAAATGTTTTTTTATTTCACTTATCATAATTCCAAAATTAAATTAGTTTTATTAAATATCTTTAATTTTTCTTATTAATATTAAATTCAACCATAATTTAGTTAACAAAATATTTCAAAATAAAAGATAGGTGCTTTTATTAAATATGTATTTTGGCAATATGAATTATTTTGATCTTGCAATTTTAATAATAATTAGTTTTGGTATTTTAAGAGGTATATTAAAAGGGCTAATTATAGAGGTTTCAAGTTTGATCTCATTATATATAGGAATCGTTGGTTCAATTACTTATTCAGAATATCTTTCAAAATTGATTATAAATTATACTAAGTGGAACGAAACAACAGTTAATATATTTTGCTTTATTCTTCTATTTATAGCGATAGTTTGGTCAATAATGTTAACTGCTAANTTTATTACAAAAATTCTTAAAATTGCTTATTTAGGACTATTAAATAGAATTTTTGGCGGTCTTTTTGGAGGAGTAAAATGGATNNTNATTTTATCAGGTNTANTNATAATTTANAANAGTTTNAATNAGGTTATTACTNTTCCNAATAANTTNTTANAAGANTCNTTNTCATATAATTTATTATTAGATNNTGGTAANTTNATTTTTGATTGGTCTTCNAAAAATGATTGGAACATTAATAATAAAATTATCTAATTTGAACTTAAACTTTTTAATTNNGGATTTTTTACCCATCCTTCTGAACCATTAGCAATTCTTATTTTTTTCCATTCCTCAAGATTTTCNAATAAATTAACTTTAGTTCCTTTATGTAAAATAAACTTAATTTCTCCNCTTTCNTTTGGTTCAGGCCAAATATTTAATTGATTTGAAAAAATTATAGCAAATTGATTTGATTCTTTTTCTTTTTNAGANAANTACGAAATACNNANNGAAAAAATTAANANAANTAAACAAATAGATGAGAGTGAAAAGAAANTTCTTTTNNTNNTTGATTTATTATTAAANAGATAAAGNGAAAACATNACTAAAAATANCCAAGATNAAATTACAGTTAAAATTGCCCAGTTTCTNNCTGATAAAANTNGAAAAANTTTAATCTTAANNTCCTCNANTTGAGATTTAGGTANTTCTTCAATNGAATCAATAGTCATGTTTTCAGCAAANGAACTATTAANTTTAATTTTATNACTTNAAGGATCTAATTGTTTAGCTTTTTCATAGTAAAAAATACTTTCTGCAACTCTATTTAATCNATAATATGCATTACCCATNTTAAAATATAAATCACTACTATGCTTGCCTTTTTCTAAAATNCTATTATAATGAGAAATAGCTTTTTCAAAATTTCCTTCATTATAAGCTGAATTTCCTTCATTAAANATTTCATTAAAATCTTGTCCAAAATTATATTGAAAAANAAAAATTGAAATANANAATAANACNTTTTTTAAATCNNATNGANAANTNNTTNTTTTTNTNNNTATTNNNNTCATAANTGTTTGTCAATTTTTGAAATAATNTTAATAGCATTNTCATAATCANNNTTNGTNTTAATNTTTGATTCNTTTGAAAATCGANCTATTTCACAATTTTCTAATAAATCAACATATTCATTTGCATAAATCAAATCTACATTCTTCTTTACTAGAAGATTTACAATTTTATTTTTACTAAACTCAGTAGTTTCAATTAAAAGTTTTGCTTTTAAGTAATTATGTAGAGCTCTTTCTAATACTTCATAAAANTTTTGATAATTATTTATTTCTCTTTTTGCTGAACCTAAAAATTTTCTAGCTAACTTTTCATTTCTTCTTTGAATTAGAGATTTTTGATTTTCTTTTCTATTTAGAAAAACTTCTTTNANNATNATTAAAAGAATAATTAAAATTAAAGGAAGAGAAAATAANAGCCAAAATAAGNTAGTATTCCAAAATTGTTCTTTTTTTATTGATGAGAACTTTGTAGATAANTCAATAAAATTAAATGANTTATCATTATTAAATTCTTTTTTTTCACTTCTGGATATTTTATTATNATCATTTAAATTTGATGGCCCATCAAAAACATCTACAATTAANTCAAAAGANTTTAAAGTTTTATACTCTTTNTTTANTGGATCAAAANAACTAAAACTTATTTCAGGAATAGGGTATTTACCTTGAAATTGNGGNACTATTGTNTAAGAATCNTCAATACTACCTTTCATTCCACTTAATAAAACTTTTATATTTTCTTTNTATTCAGGCTCGTAAAGTTCTAAAGTATTNGGTACAACTATTTTTGGNAGTTTAAATAATTTTAAATTTCCTTTNCCATTTACTTTAACTTTTGCTTGAAAAGATTCTGANGCTTTTAGAGATTTTTTTGATAAAACNACATCNAANTCAAATTGTCCAACAGCTCCAGTAAAATTATCAGGTTTATTTTTTTCAGGTAATGCTTTTACANTAATTATATTTTTTCCAGTTGTTGTTGTTTTTTGAACTTGTCTATAAATTTTACTTCCAAAAAAATCTCTTTTTTGAGTTGGAATTCCAACACTTAAATTAAGTGATAATGGTTCTAAAACTAATTTTCCAGTCTTTTGAGGATATAAAACNACTTTCCTCCAAACAACCTCATTATAAGGTTCATTTTTATAAGTNCCTCTNTCAACTGTAATTTTNGGAATCTTAATTATATGNTTCCAAAANTCTGAAAATTTAGGACTCTCTAATTCTTGAACATCAGAAATAGTAATTGGATTCCTNTAATAAAGTTTATANAATATCGTAATCCCNTCATTTAAATATGGGTTTGAATTTGAAATCTCCGCNACNAAATGAATATTTTCATCCGCTATATAATCGATATTATTAGGATCNTTNGGTTTATCAACTGCAGAGGTTACCTCTACTATTAAAGGAGACGTTTTATATATTTCTCCTGANATTTTNACTGTTGCCTGNAGAATTTTTATTTTACCCTTTAATTGTGGAGACAAAAAATAACTATAAGTTTTTGAAAAAGANCTTTTTCCATTTATCCAAGAATTNCTAACTGATTGGTTNGGACCNCCAACTACATTAAATCCTTTAAAGTCNGGTGGNGTAAAATCNTCTCCATTTTCGTTCATTANAAAATCAATTCTTAATCTTTCATTTAAACCTAGTTTTTTCTTACTTAATTTTGCTTCAAATGTTACCTGAGAAATAAGAATTTNTGTAGAAAAAACAAANNATAACAATAAAAATCCTATAANACGCATTTTACCAATCTTTAACATTTTTTANTGGAGAACCTTTAANTTTTTTAGCATTAATTTTTTTTTGAACATTTTTTTCTTGATTATTCATNGCTTCAAGAATACTTTTTATCTGNTCAGGAGAAAGTTGACCTGGTTTTCTATTCTGNTTTTTTTCATTTTTNTTCTTAGAAGAATCATCTTTNTTATTTTTTGAATTCTTTTCTTGATCTTTATTTTTATTTTNCTTNTCATCTTCTTTTTTTTCANTATTCTCGTCTTTCTTATNATCATTTTTATTTTTATCTGACTTATCTTTATCATCTTTATTCTGCTTATCTTCATTATCATCTTTATTNTCATTCTTTTGATTTTCTTTTTCTAATAATTCTTTTGCNAAAGCATAATTATATCTTGTTTCATCATCTTTGGGATTATTTCTTAATGCNTTTTTATATGATTCAACTGCTTTTGCATAGTCCTTTTTTTTCATGAAAACATTTCCCATATTATGAAAAGCCATGTGTTTTTCANTTTTATCCTTTGAAAANTTCTGTGTTTGAAAAAATCTCTGTGATGCTTCATCAAAATTTTTATCATTAAAATGAGTATTNCCNAGATTATAAAGGGCTTTTGTTTCTTCTGGAGAAATAGAAAGAGCTTTTCTATATTTTATTTCTGCTTCAGAATATTTTTCTAANTCAGCTTCTTTATTTCCCTCATATATNTGATTAATCGTCTCNCCTTTTTGACTATAAATTAAAAAAGGAAATAAAGCAATTAAAAAAAATAGTTTTTTATCAAACATTANTACTCTCATTAAATAAATTTAACTTTTGAAGCCATTTTGTTTTTTTCTCAAACAAAAGTAAATCGATTATAAGAAAAAATAAAGCTCCAATTAAAAATGATTGAAACCTATCTTTATAACTTACAAATTTTTTAGCNTCAAACTCCTTTTTATCCATNTCTTTAAGTAATTTAACAACAAATTCTATAACATCATTGGTGTTATTACCCTCCTTATATAAACCACCAGTAACTTCAGCTATTTTAGTTAAAACCTCTTCNTTTTTCTTAGTTATTACAACTTCACCATCTATATCTTTTTTATAAGATTCAATAATTCCATTTNTTTTTATAGGAATTGGNGCTCCTTTTTCTGAACCTATTCCAAANGTNAATATCTTAATTCCNANATCTGAAGCTTTTTTNGCTGATTCATAACTCTTTTCATAATGGTCTTCTCCATCNGATATCAAAAATATTANTCTGTTTGTTTGATCATTATCATTAAAAAAAGTTNTTGCTAAATCAATAGCACTATTTAAGGCNGTTCCTTGAGANGAAAGCATATCTGTATTTAAAGCTTGTAAAAACATTTTAGCAGANCCATAATCAGTTGTAATAGGTAACTGAGGAATTGCTTNAGCTGCATAAGCTACAATTCCAATACGATCACTTACTAATTCATTTAATATTGCTGAAACTAAACGCTTTGTNTTTTCTAAACGATTAGGAGCNACATCTTCAGCCATCATACTTTTAGAGACATCAACTGTAAAGACAATATCAACTCCTTCTCTTTTTACCGTTTCTAATTGTGTNCCAATTTTTGGGTTTACAAGAGCAAATACAAGACATAAAATTGACAAACTAAAAATAAAAAGTTTAAGTCTAGTTTTAAATTTTGACCTATTTGGACTCAAATAATTCATCAAAATAGTAGAAGCAAATTTTTCTTGCTTATTTTTTTTCCATCTTGAAATTATAAAAAATCCAACCCAAATAATTGGAATNATTATAAGTAGAATAAAAAAATGTGTTTCTTCTAATTGATACATGATTATATAAAACTTTTAAATAATGTGTTTTTTAAAATCCATTCAATAAATAATAGTGCTATAGATATTAAAACTAAAACTCTGTACTTATCTTGATAATTATAGTATTTAAACTCTTCTATNTCAGTTTTTTCTAACTTATTTATCTCAGAATATATTTCCTCNAANTTTTTATTATTAGTNGCTCTAAAATATAATCCTCCTGTAGATTTTGAAATTTCTTTTAAAAGATCCTCGTCAATTTCAACTTTAGTAATNCCATATCTAAANCTTCCATTAGGTAAAANCCCAACAGGAGCTCTAGCATTTCCATTACTTCCAAGCCCTATAGTATANGTTTTAATTCCATATTCAACTGCTAATTCTGTAGCAATTTTAGGATCAATAAATCCTGAATTNTTAACTCCATCTGTTAATAATATTATTATTTTACTTTTAGCNCTNCTGTCTTTTAATCTATTTACAGATGTAGCAAGACCCATNCCAATTGCTGTTCCATCCTCAATTAAATTTTCNNACTTTATATNNTCTAATGCCATNTTTATNATTGATTTATCATTAGTTATAGGTGTCTTAGTNTAACTTTCNCCAGCATANACTACAAGACCNATTCTATCAGATANTCNATCATCAATAAATTNAGAAGCNACTCTTTTTAATGCAGNNAATCTATTTGGTTTTAAATCTTGAGCTAACATACTAGATGAAACATCTATTGCCATTACAATATCAATTCCTCTATTGGTTTTAGTTTTTGTTGAAACTTGAACAACTTGAGGTCTAGATAATGCAATAACAATTAACATAAATGCAAAAACTCTTAAAACAAAAATAAGAGGCCTAAATTTTGCTAATAAGGATTTTTCATCTTTAAATCCCTTTAATGAAGATAATTTTAAATTAGGATATTTTTTAAATCTTGATATATATTCCCATAAAATAATCATTGGAATTAATAAAAGAATCCATAAATATTCTGGGTTAGCTAACTCAATATCTTTAAACATCATTACAACTCTTTAATTAGTTCAATACTATTGATTATTTTTTCTTCAATCATAGAGCCATATCTATCTTCCTTTTTGTAAACAATTCTTAAATTAATAGTTCCTCTTTCATATACTAAGATTAAATTTGTAAAGTTACATCTTACCATCTCAGTTTCATTACTGTTTGGATAATCAAAAGTTCCAAAAACCTTATCTGCTGAAGATCCTGATTTTAATGAAATCTTTTCATTTTTTAAAAGAATATTTACTGCACCTTTTGATTCAAAGTTTGATATAATCTTTTC
Organism: Flavobacteriaceae bacterium; assembly: GCA_002719315.1. Lineage (GTDB taxonomy): Bacteria > Bacteroidota > Bacteroidia > Flavobacteriales > Flavobacteriaceae. Next base: position 287,945 of record PBHD01000005.1, on the reverse strand, counting down.
AATATATTGTTCACCTTTTTCATTTTCATTATTATCATTTGAAGAATTATTATTACTATTTATAGAACTTTGAGAAAAATCAAACTCTAAAGAGATATAAATAGATTTAGAAAAATCCCCATACTCAAAAGTTTGGGTTTTATTTTTACTTTCTTTCCTAACTAAAACTTCTGGTGTTTCAATGATTACAGGGGGTACTCCATATTGACTTTTAAACCATTTTGAACTATACAATTTTTTAGTTGGATAACCAGTCAAAGTATCTATGACAGGGTAATATCCATAAATAGCTATTGAGGATAATAAAGTAATTAAACCAGCTATTAATGTTAACGAAAATGCCCAAATAGTTTTTTCTTTTCTTCGTTTTTTTGCAATGGATTCTAAATACTCTTGATTTTTTAGCATCTCTTCTTCTGTTGGTTCAGGAAGACCCTCTTTGGTTTCTAAAACTACAACTTCAACTAACTTGCAGTCATTAATTGCAACATTTGTTTCAGGAGTTGATTTTGCAAACTTGACTAAATCAGCATTTTCAAGAACCTTTTTTAGATTTTTAACAGTTTCTTTTTCAAGATCTAAACTTCCTTTATCAATTAAGTTTTCTAATTTTGCAATTAATTCTTGAGATGTGCTTTCGAGTGCATCTAATTTAACTTCCTCCTCAATATATCTTCTAACAATCTCCGTTAACTTTGAATAAAAGTTTTTAAATTCAGTTTGAAGTTTTGGCTTTTCCTCTTCTAATAATTTTAATTCATTAATAGCTCGATCAAATGGAAGAATTTCTTTATCTATTAACTTTTTTCTTCTTTTTTTATAAAAATATGTATATAAAATTCCAAATATTATTAAAATAATTATGCTGACAAGTAATATTCCTCTAATTAATTTATCATAGCTTTTTTTTACATAAGCCAACGGTTTAATTTCATAAAGTTTTTGTTTTAAAGTATCAACTTTGACATTTGAAACATAAATAGATATGGAATCTGAAAATTTAATATTATTATCAATAATTACTTTTTGTCTGGGAATTATAAATGATCCTGAATCAAATTGAATTAAAGAATATTGTTTTCTTAATTTATATTTCGATTTTAACCTTATAGTTTCTAATTCCTTTTCATCAATTATTTCAAAGGATGAAAAAAATGGGGTTTTTTCAAATTGAATTAAATTTAAAGTATCTGTAATTAATTCAATATTATAATTTAACTGTTCTCCTATTCTTATTTTAGTAGTATCAACTGATACAGAAAAATCATATTTTTCTTGAGCTGAAATTGATAGAAAAATAAAAAACCAAAAGAAATAACTGACTATTTTTGTCATAATATTAGCCTCTTGAATTAAAAAAATTGAGCAACTTTTTTACATAACTTTCATCTACTCTACATGAGAGAATTCCCACTCCATTTTTTTTTAAAACACTTTCAAAAAAAGAAACATTTTTATGGTAATGATTTGAATATGCTTTTCTTACAGATGAAGATTGTGTATTAATCCATTTAATTTCCCCTGTTTCAGAGTCATTAATTTGGATAAGTCCTAAGTTTGGAATTAACTCATCTTTTGGATCAAAAACTCTAATTCCAGTAAGGTCATGTTTTTTTGCCATTATACTTAAAGTTTTTTCATATTTATCATCCATAAAATCTGAAAGAACAAATACAATTGATTTTTTCTTAAGTATTCCAGATAAAAATTCCAAAGAAATGTTAATATCAGTAAGCTTATTTTTAGGTTTAAACTCTAATAATTCTCTAATGATTCTTAAAATATGAGATTTGCCTTTCTTAGGTGGAATATAAAGTTCAACTTGATTTGAAAATAATAACAGCCCTACTTTATCATTATTTTGAAGTGCTGAAAATGCTAAAGTTGCAGAAATTTCAGTTATTATTTCTTTTTTAAGTTGGGTCTTGGTACCGAACATTTCTGAACCGCTAACATCTACTATCAACATTAAAGTAAGTTCTCTTTCCTCTTCAAAAACTTTTACAAATGGTTCATTATATCTAGCTGTTACATTCCAATCAATAGATCTTACATCATCACCATAATTATACTGTCTAACCTCGCTAAATGTCATACCCCTNCCTTTAAATGTACTTTGATATTCCCCNCCAAAAAGATTATCACTTAATCTTCTTGTTTTTATTTCTATTTTTCGCACTTTTTTTAAAAGCTCTTTGGTATCCATTTATAAATATTAAATTTTAAAAAAAGTAGTCTCNAATTANGGAACTTCTACTTCATTTATGATTTGAGAAATTAAATCTTCAGTTGAAGTATTTTCAGCNTCAGCNTCATATGTCAANCCTATTCTGTGNCNTAAAACATCATAAATAACAGCNCTTACATCTTCNGGAATAACATATCCTCTNTGCTTCATAAAAGCATANCATTTTGATGCAATAGCAAGGTTTATACTNCCNCTAGGTGATGCTCCAAAACTAATAAGNGGTTTNATTTTNTCTAATTTATAATTTTCAGGGAATCTTGTAGCAAAAACTAAATCGAGAATATACTTTTCTATTTTTTCATCCATATAAACTTCTCTCACTGTTTGCTGAGCTGATAATATTTCCTTTATAGAAACAACAGGTTTTATTTGAGGTTTTTTATTATTAAGATTATTTCTAACGATATTTTGTTCTTCATCTAATTTGGGATAATCAATTATAGTTTTAAGCATAAATCTATCAACTTGTGCCTCAGGTAAGGGATAAGTCCCTTCCTGCTCAACTGGGTTTTGAGTAGCCATGACCAAAAAAGGCTCTTGTAACTTAAATGTTGTATCGCCAATAGTAACTTGTTTTTCTTGCATGGCTTCTAAAAGAGCAGATTGAACCTTAGCAGGAGCTCTATTTATTTCATCAGATAAAACAAAATTTGCGAAAATAGGACCCTTTTTAATTGAAAAATCATTTTCTTTAATATTGTAAATCATTGTTCCTATAACATCCGCAGGAAGTAAATCTGGAGTAAATTGAATTCTACTAAAGCTTCCCTTAACTGATTGACTAAGAGTATTTATTGCCAAGGTTTTTGCTAGGCCAGGTACTCCCTCAAGTAGTATATGTCCTTGACCTAATAAACCAATCATTAACCTTTCTATCATACTATTTTGTCCAACTATAACTTTATTAATTTCTAATTTTAAAATGTCTACAAAAGCGCTTTCAGATTCTATCTTTTTATTTATTGCTTTAATGTCAACTCCATCAGATTTATTATTCATAACATTAATTTTATTGATTTCGGGAATGCAAATTTGAAAAATATTTATGTTTATTATTGTTAATAATTGGTTAAAAAATCAAAGAAACTGTTTTTATAAGACTTATAATTATTGTTAATTTAAAAAACAAATTGATAATAAAGTTTGAAAAATATCTTTAAAATTATTTCTGGAACAATGAATTGGGGAGTTTGGGGAAAGAACTTGTCAGAAATATTAATGACTGAATTGATTGAAAAATCCGTTTCCTTAGGAATAAATACATTTGATCATGCAGATATTTATGGCGGATATACCACTGAGAAATCATTTGGAAATGCTCTTTCTCTATCAAAAATTGATAGAGAATCTATATTTCTAATATCCAAATGTGGAATTCAATATCCTTCTGATAAAAGACCTCTAAAGGTTAAATACTATGATTATTCAAAAGATCATATTAGATTTAGTGTAGAAAATTCATTGAAAAATTTAAAAACTGACTATTTAGATGTCCTTCTTCTTCATAGACCTAGTCCTTTAATGAATCCAAAAGAAATCTCTGAAGAAATAGATAAGTTAAAAGAAGAAGGTAAAATAAAGTCATTTGGAGTTTCAAATTTTACTAATTCTCAAATAAAATTTATTTCAAAAGAAACAAAAGTTTTATGGAATCAAATTGAATTTTCTTTAACTAATAACCATCCAATGATTGATGGCACTTTAGATTACTTGCAGGAAAATAATATTGGAGTTATGGCTTGGTCTCCTTTAGGTTCTTTTTTTAAAGAAAAAAATGAAAAACAAAAAAGAATAACCATTTTGTTTAATGAATTATCTGAAAAATATAATTGTACTCATGATCAACTTTTACTGGCTTGGATTCTAAAGCATCCTGCTAATATATACCCAGTTCTAGGTTCAACTAATCCAAATAGGTTAAAACTTGCAGTTAATGCTATTAAAATTAATCTTGAAATTGACGATTGGTTTTTAATTTTAAAAGCAAGTGATGGTAAAAAAATTCCCTAAATTAATTAAATGAAAAATAAAACTATACTTATTACAGGCGCAACAAGTGGAATTGGTTATGCTACAGCTTTGGCTTTCTCAAAATTAGGAGCAAATTTGATTTTATGTGGTAGAAGAGAAGAGAAATTAATCCAACTTTCTAAAAAAGTAAAAGTTCCTAATACAACTCTTAAATTTGATGTTAGAGACAATTTAAAAGTGAAAACCTCTATAAACAGTCTGCCTTTAAAATTTAAAAAAATTGATATCCTAATAAATAATGCTGGAAATGCCCATGGATTAGATTCGATTGATGAGGCTAATATAGATGATTGGGATGCAATGATTGATTCCAATGTAAAAGGTTTAATGTATGTTACAAAAGCTGTAATTCCATTTATGATGAAAAATAAATCTGGACATATTATCAATGTAGGTTCAATAGCGGGAAAAGAAGTCTATCCCAAGGGAAGTGTTTATTGTTCTAGCAAATTTGCTGTAGATGCTTTTACACAGGGATTAAGAATTGATTTATTGAAATATGGAATTAAAGTTAGTGCTATAAATCCTGGTCTTGTTGAAACAGAATTTTCTTTAGTAAGGTTTAAAGGAGATAATGATCGTGCAAAAAAAGTTTATTCTGGTCTAAAACCTTTATCTGCAGAAGATGTTGCAAAATCAATTATTTATATTGCAAATACTCCAAGTCACGTTACAATTGCAGATATGGTATTATTATCTTCTCATCAAGCAAATACATATATAAATATTAAAAATAAATGATATTAAATATTCTTTTTATTAGCTATCCTCAGGATATAGAAAATTATTATAAGGAAATCTTGTAACATGAATTTTTCTGACCTCTTCATATACTTTTTTTCTAAAAAATTCTAAATTTTCTTTTTTTAAAGCTGAAATAAAAACTGAAAAATTTTTAGATTTATTCATCCATGTTTTTTGAAGTTCAGATAAAGTTTGATGTTTTGATTCCTTTTTTAAAATTAAATCAGAATCATCCCATGGTTCAGGTATATACTTATCAATTTTGTTAAAAATCATTAAAATCGGTTTATTTAGGCTTTTTAAGTCCTCTAAAATTTGATTAACAGCTTCAATATGATTCTCAAAATTTTGATGAGAAATGTCAACAACATGAAGCAATAAATCAGATTCTTGAACTTCATCTAAAGTACTTTTAAATGATTCCACTAATTGAGTGGGAAGTTTTCTTATAAATCCAACAGTATCACTTAATAAGAAAGGTAAATTTCCAATTACAACTTTCCTTACTGTTGTATCAAGTGTTGCAAAAAGCTTATTTTCTGCAAAAACTTTAGTTTTAGCAATTGAATTCATGAGGGTAGATTTTCCAACATTGGTGTATCCAACTAAAGATACTCTAACTAAAGCTCCTCTGTTGCCTCTTTGAGTAGACATTTGTTTATCAATTAAAAGTAATTTCTTTTTAAGCAATGATATTTTATCTCTAACAATTCTTCTATCAGTTTCTATTTCTGTCTCACCAGGTCCTCTCATACCAATACCTCCTCTTTGTCTTTCTAAATGGGTCCATAATCCTTTTAGTCTAGGAAGAATATATTCATACTGAGCTAATTCAACTTGAGTTCTTGCATAACTTGTTTTAGCCCTTTGAGCAAAAATATCTAAAATTAATCCTGTTCGGTCTAAGATTTTACACTTTAAAAATTTTTCAATATTGGCCTGCTGTGTTGGACTTAATTCATCATCAAAAATTACAGATGAAACATTATTTAATTTATTATACTCAAAAATTTCATTTAATTTACCCTTTCCAATAAATGTTTTAGGATTTGGTTGATTTAAATTCTGTGTAAAACGTTTTAAAACCTTTCCGCCAGCAGTATATGAAAGAAACTCTAACTCATCTAAATATTCANCTGTAGTTTCATGGTTTTGATTTGAATCAACTATTCCAACTATAATAGTCTTTTCATAGTCCAATGATTTTTTTTCAATCATTATTTAATTAAATTTTCCACTTTTTTGTTTCAAATTTATTNCCGTCAAAAACACCATANGTATAATGATTTATCCAATCNCCAAGATTAATGTACTTAGAATTTTCATTTAGTTCAATTTGCATTGGTAAATGTCTATGACCAAAAATAAAATAATCTCGGTGTTTTTCTTGAAGTTTTTTTCTAGAATATTTGGCTAACCACTCTTTATNNTCTCCAAGAAACTTAATGTCTTTTTCTCCAGATAGAATTTTATTTTTTNGAGAAAAGTATTGACCAATACCAATTCCTATATCAGGATGAATTANTTTATATAAAAACTTTGCAAAAGAATTAGTAAAGACTTTCTTCATTATTTTATANCCTNTATCATGNGGGCCTAAACCATCTCCATGTCCNATATAAAATGTTTTATTCATAATATTGAAATCTTTTGGATTTCTATAAACTTTAATTCTCAATTCCTTTTGAAAATAATCATTCATCCANAAGTCATGATTTCCTACAAAATAATGTATAGGTATTCCAGAATCTGAAATTTCNGCTATTTTACCCAGAACCCTTACAAAACCTTTTGGAACAACTTTTTTATACTCAAACCAAAAATCAAAAAGATCCCCTAATAAAAATATTTCTTTTGCATCTTTTTTAANAAAATCTAACCACTGGACAAAATATTTTTCTCTTTCCAAACTTGAATTATAATCTGGAGCTCCAAGATGATTATCTGATGCAAAATATATTTTTTTATTATTAATTTTCATAATAATTAATCCCTAATCGATCGCTTTATCTAAATCTAAAATTAAATCCTCAACATCTTCTATTCCTACACTTAATCTTATTAATGAATCAACCACTCCACTTTTTTCTCTTTCAATTTTAGGAATAGAAGCATGAGTCATACTAGCGGGATGCCCTGCTAAACTCTCAACTCCACCTAAAGATTCTGCGAGGGTAAATAATTCCAACTTTTCAACAATTTTAATAGCGGATTTATAATCTGATCCTTTTGGAATAAAAGAAAGCATTCCACCAAAATTTTTCATTTGTTTTTTTGCGATTTCATGATTTGGATGATTCTGGAAGCCTGGCCAAAAAACTTTTTCAATTTTAGAATGACTTTTTAGATAATGAGCAATTTTTTTTGCGTTTTTACAATGTCTCTTCATTCTCAAATGAAGTGTTTTTATTCCTCTGAGAGTTAAAAAACTATCCATAGGTCCACAAATAGCTCCACTTGCATTTTGAATGAATCCAATTTTTTCAGCAATAACATCATCGTTTAAAACAATTGATCCAAGAATGACATCTGAATGTCCAGCAAGATATTTTGTTGCAGAATGCATAACTATATCTGCACCTAAATTCAATGGTTTTTGTAAATATGGAGATGCAAAAGTATTATCTACTGCCAATAATATTTTATTATTTCTTGATATATTAGAAATTAATTCTATATCAATAATGTTCATCATAGGATTTGTAGGTGTTTCTACCCAAATCAATTTAGTTTTATTTGTTATTAAACTCTTAATCAAGGGTATTTTATCCATAGGAATGAAATGAAACTTAATTCCAAAATCTTTAAAAATTTTATCAAATAATCTATATGAGCCACCATAAAGATCATTAGTTGATATAACTTCATCACCAGGCTTTAATAACTTAATAATTGCATCCATTGCAGCTAAACCTGATGCAAAAGCAAAACCATGATTGCCATTTTCAATTGACGCTAATGACTTTTCAAGTGCAGTTCTAGTTGGATTATGTGTTCTGCTATATTCATATCCTAAATGTTTACCAGGAGAAGTTTGAGCATAGGTAGAAGTCTGATATATCGGAGGCATTACTGCTCCATAGCCTTTTTCTAATGATTGCCCTCCATGTATAACCTTCGAGTTAAATTTTAATTTGTTTTTCATTTAATAAAATACCTTCAAACATTGCAAATGTATTGGATTTTCAATCAAAAAATATTTTTTTCAATAAAAATGAATTTTATTTGTGACTTTATTTATTATGAAAGCATTCTTCTATCTAAAGACATGTGATACATGTAAAAGAATTATTAATCAACTTAATTTAACTTCCGATATAGAACTTNTTGATATAAANGTTAATCCCTTNNATAAAAAAAAACTAAAAGCAATTCGTTCTTTATCCAATAGTTTCGAGGAACTTTTTAATAAAAGAGCTCAATTGTATAAGCAAAGAAATTTAAATACTAAAATCCTATCAGAGTCAGATTATGAAAAATTAATTCTAGAGCATTATACTTTTTTAAAGCGTCCAGTTTTATTATATGGCAATAAACTTTTTGTTGGAAATAGTAAAATAACAATTGAAAAAATAAAAAAGTTTTTAAATGAAAAATAAAATCATTGCTCTATTTGCAGCTTTTGGTGCTACAACAATTTATGGCTTAAATCATACAATTGCAAAAGTAGTAATGCCTGATTACGTAGGTGCTTTTGGCTTCATTATGCTAAGAGTTGTTGGAGCTTCTATTCTTTTTTGGATTGTAAGTCTATTTTTGCCTAATGAAAAAATTGACAAAAAAGATTATTCTAGAATTATTGGAGTTGCTTTTTTAGGCATGTGTATTAACATGTTAATGTTTTTTAAGGGTTTAGAACTTTCAACTCCAATAAATAGTGGAGTTATTGTAACTCTTACCCCAATAATAATTCTAATTTTATCTGCAATTTTTTTAAATGAAAGTTTAAATTTTCCTAAAATTTCTGGAATTATAATAGGATTCACAGGAGCTGTAATTTTAATAATATATGGAAATCAATCAATTGTAATAAATGCCCCGAATATTCCCCTAGGTAATATTTTATTATTAGGGAATTCTATAAGCTATGGTGCTTATTTAGTTTTTGTTAAAAAGTTAACTGAAAAGTATCAAACCGTTACCATAATGAAATGGATGTTCTTGGTAGGTTCTTTCATGACTTTTCCAGTAACTTATCCAGATTTTATTGAAATTTCATGGAACAATATGCCATTTTTTGCTCTTTGGAGAATTGGGTTTGTTGTAATTTGCACTACTTTTTTAACATATTTTTTAAACGTATATGCTCTTAAAACATTACCCCCAACAACTATTGGAGCCTTTGCGTACCTACAACCAATAATTACTATTATTTATGCAGTTTTAACAGGAAATGATACTCTTGATTTGGTGAAAATTATTGCCTGTATTCTTGTTTTTTTTGGTGTTTATTTAGTTTCATATAAAAGAAAAATAATTAAAGTATAATTTTTTTTAAAGTATTCTATGATATACTTTTGCCACGTGAAATCAAAAAATTTCTTTGCCAATATATATAAAAAATTCAACATGAAAAATATTATTGTTTTTTCAATATTTAAGAAAATTATTGTTTTTTTAATTTTAATTTCAATTAGCTCATGTGGCAATAATGAAAGCCAAAAGAAAGAAAAATTTCAATATAAAAGAACTAAAACAGAACAGTCAAAGAAATCAAAATCTGACCCCTCTTCTTTAAAAAAAGAAATTGCAATTATTATAAACTCCGATGATTTTTCTATGAAGTTTGATAAAAAAGAAATCATTGCTTTTAGTGGACAGAAAATAACCTTAACTCTAAATCATACAGGTAAATTAGATAAGCTAGTTATGGGGCATAATTTTGTTTTACTTAAAAAAGGAGTCAATACAAATGAATTTGGAATTAAAGCATCTTCAGAAAAGGAAAACGAATATATTCCTGATGGAGGGAATCAAGTTATAGCTCACACAAAACTTATTGGTGGAGGTGAAACTGATACTATAACTTTTGATGCTCCTGAAAAAGGAACTTATGAATTTATATGCTCATTTCCAGGACATTATATGTCGATGAAAGGAAAGTTAATAATTAAATAATTATTGTCCTGTACCAGACCAAACTTTACCACCGCTAGCTTCATTAAGATCAAAGCATCCTTTTTGTATACCAGGGACAGGGTTATAAGACATAAGATTTTCTCCTACAAATTCATTTATTTTATATACTCCAACTGTTAATTTTCTTATGTCTTTAATTGCCGTAGTTATTTTATCATTATTATCCTCAGAAATAAGAACTTTTCTTAATTGATCCTCCCACTGTTTGACTGAAATTTTATTAATTTGCTCTTTTTTAGTCTCTAACTTTACTAAATCAATAAAATTATTTAAACCTTCGTTTAAAACTTCTTTGCTGCTAATATTATCCTCATCTATAACATTATAAATATAAGCGTCAATAAATTCAGGTAACTTAAGAGAAATTGCACCTGGAGTTTCAGTTTCAGGAATTATTATTTCCATCAATTTAGAAACAACTGAAAATTGTTCTTTATTGAAAAAACCTAAATTTATAGATGAACTATTTTGACAACTCTGAAGCAAGTTTAAAACACTTGGAGTCATAGTAATAGTTCCTAAACCCTTTCCGATATTCTTTAAAGCTTTTCTTCTATCCATATAGTTTATAGGTTCATTTTTTTTAATTCACTAACTGCATGATTAGCAGCCCTAGCAGTAAGAGCCATGTATGTTATTGAAGGATTTGTACAACCTCCAGATGTCATAGAAGCTCCATCTGTAACATAAACATTTGGGACACTATGTATCTCATTATATTTTCCTAAAACTGATGTTTTTGGATTTTTTCCCATTCGAGCAGTACCCATTTCATGAATTCCAAGACCTAAAGCATATCTTTCTTCAGTACTTTTTACATTATTAAATCCCGCATTTTCTAACATTTCAACTGACTGTTCTTTCATATCTTTTCGCATATTAATTTCATTTTCCCGAATTGAAGCATCAAATGTGATTGTTGGTAACCCCCATTTATCTTTCTTATTGTAATCTAAAGTCATTTTATTATCATGATAAGGTAATATTTCTCCAAATCCACTAAAGCTAATACCCCATTGCCCAGGCTCTAGGATTGCTTTTTTAAAATCTTTTCCATAAGCCATCTCTTTTGTATATTCAGTCCAAGCATCTCTACTACCACCTCCTTGGTAACCATAACCTCTTATAAAATCTTTTTGGTTTGTTTTCCCTCCTAAATTTCTAAATCTTGGCAAATAAAGTCCATTTGGTCTATTTCCAATATAATATTTATCTTTAAATAAATCTGTTGTAGCCTCTGCTCCTATTTTAAAATGATGATCCATTAAATTATGACCTAATTCTCCCGAATCATTTCCCATTCCATTTGGAAAACGGTCTGACTTTGATTGCATTAATATAGATGTAGAAGGAATTGTAGATGCACAAAGAAATATGACCTTAGAAAAATAGTCATAAGTTTTTTTGGTTTCAGAATCAATAATTCTAACTCCTGTTGCTCTTTGCTTATTCGAATCATATATTACTTCATAAACTACAGAATTAGGCCTTAATGTCATGTTTCCTGTTAATTCAGCCGCTGGAAGTGTTGAAGAATTAGAGCTAAAATATGCTCCATATGGACATCCTCTTCTACATCTATTTCTGTATTGGCAACTAACTCTTCCCAAACCTGGTTTAGTTCCCTCTGTAATATGAGCAACTCTTCCTATAGTTAATAAACGATCATTATAATTTTTGGCAATTGACTTTTTTAAATGTTCTTCTACGCAAAACATTTCCATTGGTTTTAAAAACTCTCCGTCAGGTAATTGCGGTAACCCAAGTTTTTCACCACTAACTCCAATATATTTCTCCACATAACTATACCAGGGGGCGATATCCTTATATCTGATTGGCCAATCTACAGCTATTCCATCTTTTATATTTGCTTCAAAATCAATATCACTCAAACGATAAACCTGCCTTCCCCAAGTTAAAGATCTACCTCCAACATGATAACCTCTTATCCAATCGAAAGGTTTTGTTTCATTATATGGATGTAGATTATCATCCACAAAAAGATGCTTTGTTGATTCTTTATTAACATAATTAGTTCTACTTTGTTTAGGTTGGTTTTTTCTAGTCTCATTTGTTATAACATCACCATGAGGATAATCCCAGTGATCATTGAACATATTAGAATAATCTTCAACATGTTTAATCATTGGCCCCCTTTCTAAAACTAAAGTTTTTAATCCTTTTTCACAAAGTTCTTTAGCAGCCCAACCACCACTTATCCCAGTGCCAACAACAATTGCATCATATTCATTATTCATAAACTACAATTTTAAACTTTTAACCATACCGTTCAAATATAAAAAATATCTATAGATGTGAAAATATTGACTATTTTAGAAAAATTAATAAAATCATATTCAGAATGAAAAAAACAAAATTTATTACAAAAATAATTGGTTTAGGTCTTTGTGTCATTTTTTTAAGTAACCTTAGTTGCAATGATCCAAAAACTAAATCAAATAATTCGTCAGAAGTATCTCCTCTCTTTTTTAAATTATCTCTTGCTCAATGGTCAATTCACAGAATGATTAGAGAAAATAACTATGACCCTTACAATTTTGCTTCTTTTGCAAAAGAATTAGGGTTTGAAGGTATTGAATACGTAAATGCATTATATGATGATGTAATGAAAAGTGATGATAAAAAGAGTGCTATTGAAGTATTTATTGAGAAAAGTAAATCTCTTGCTGATGAAAATAAAATTAAAAATGTTTTAATAATGATTGATGGTGAAGGAGATCTATCTTCCTCTGACCCCATAAAAAGAAATGAAGCCATTGAAAATCACAAACTATGGATTTATGCAGCTTCAAAAATAGGCTGTAGTTCAGTTAGGCTAAACTTGTATGGTGAAAAAGATCCAGATAAATGGATTTCTAATTCAATTAACAGTTTAACTGCATTGTCAACTTATGCTAAAGAATATAATATAAATGTAATAGTAGAAAATCATGGAAGAATTACTTCTAATATACCTCTATTAATGCAAGTTATTAATGGAGTAAATATGGATAATTGTGGTACTCTTCCAGATTTTGGAAACTTTTGTATAAGTGATGAAGGTTACGGTTCTATTTTTGATGGAAGTTGCAAAAAAGCTTATGATATATATAACGGGATCTCTGAGATGATGCCTAGAGCTTTTGGTGTTAGTGCAAAATCTTATGATTTTAATTCTGAAGGGTTTGAAACTAACATAGATTATAATAGAATGTTAAAAATTGTAAAAGATCAAAATTACAAAGGATTTATTGGTGTCGAATATGAAGGTAATAGACTTTCTGAAATAGAGGGAATAAAAGCCACAAAAAATCTTTTGGTGAATATTGGAAATGAAATGTAAATTTTATATCCGATGAGTTTTAAAGTTTCTGTGCAATTATCATTATTAATGTTTTTCCAATTTTTTATTTGGGGAGCTTGGTTTGTGACTATGGGAACTTTTCTTTCTCAAGAATTTAATTCTTCTGGAAGTGAACTTTCTCTTGCATATGAAACTCAATCAATTGGAGCAATTATTGCTCCTTTTATAATTGGTCTTATTGCTGATAAATATTTTGCAGCTCAAAAAGTATTAGGAACAATTCATCTATTTGGTGCCTTTTTATTATACAATGCTGGTATTTCAGAAAATTTTTCTTTTTTCTATCCATATATTTTAATATACATGTTACTTTATATGCCAACATTGGCTTTAGCAAATTCTGTTGCTTTTAGACAAATGAAAGATCCTTCAAAAGAATTCGCTCCGATAAGAATTTTTGGAAGTATTGGTTGGATAATAGCTGGTCTTTTAATTGGATATTTTTCATGGGAAAGTTTAAATACTTTAAAAAATACATTTTATATGTCGTCTTTTATTTCTTTAATTTTAGGGGTATATAGTTTTACACTTCCCAATACTCCTCCTATAATTGAAAAAAATAAAAATAAAACTATCTCTGAAATTATAGGATTAGATGCATTGAAACTTTTAAATGATAAAGCTTATCTAGTTTTTTTCATTGCTTCTATTTTAATATGTATTCCATTAGCATTTTATTATCAACATGCAAATCAATTTTTAAATGAAATTGGAATGGAAGCTGCTGCGGCTAAAATGACTCTTGGTCAAATTTCTGAAGTCCTATTTTTGTCACTTTTACCTTTTTTTATTAAAAGATTTGGATTTAAATCAACTTTAATTGTTGGTATTTTTGCATGGGGATTACGTTATTTACTTTTTTCTCTAGGAGCTGATGGTATGAATAGCTGGATGCTAATTTTAGGAATTATATTGCATGGTATCTGCTATGATTTTTTCTTTGTTTCTGGTCAAATTTATACTAATCTAAAATGTAAACCTGAATATAAAAGTTCTGCTCAAGGTTTAATAACTCTTGCCACTTATGGCNTAGGTATGTTAATTGGCTTTAGGATAGCTGGATATTTAACAGATTTATATGTGATAAATGATGGTCATAATTGGGAAAAAATATGGATTCAACCTTCAATTTTTTCGTTTGTTATTTTAATCTTATTTATATTCACATTTAGAAATGAACAAATCGAAACAAAAAATATATGAATAAAATTAAACTTGGTATAATTGGTGGAGGTGGAGATTCTCTAATAGGTATTCTTCACAGAGTTGCATCAAATATGTATGATAAATATGAAATTGTTGGAGGTGTATTCAACCCTGACTATAATGAAAACATAAATTTTGCAAAAGAAATTGGTTTAAAAACAAACAGAATCTATAAAGATTTTGATGAATTTGTTGATAAAGAATCAAGTCTCCCAGAAAAAGACCGTATAGAGGTAGTTTCTGTCTTAACTCCAAATTTTTTACATTATCCAATGTCTAAAAAACTTTTAGAAAATGGATTTAACGTTATTTGCGAAAAACCATTGACAACAACTTTAGAAGAAGCAGAAGAATTATATTCTCTTCAAAAAAAGAATAATTTAATTTTTGCTGTTACTTATACATATACTGGCTATCCAATGGTTAGACATATGAAAAAGTTGATTTCAGATGGTGTTATTGGAGAGATTCAAAAAGTAGATATTCAATATTATCAAGGATGGATAAATGCTTTTATCCATGAAAAAGAAAAAAGGAAAACTGTATGGCGTCTTGATCCTGAAAAAGCTGGAATTAGTTCTTGTATTGGCGATATTGGAACACATGCATTTAATATGGTAGAATACGTAACTGGGATGGAAGTTAAANAACTTCTTGCTGATTTAAATATGTTATATGAAGATAATAGTCTAGATATCGATGGGACCATTTTAGTTAGATTCTCAAATAAACTAAAAGGAGTTTTAAGAGCAAGTCAAATTGCTACTGGGGAAGAAAATAATATAACTGTAGCGATATATGGAAGAAATGGAGCTTTCAAATGGGAACAAGAAAATCCTAATTATTTATACCATTTAAAAGATGA
Organism: Flavobacteriaceae bacterium; assembly: GCA_002719315.1. GTDB lineage: Bacteria > Bacteroidota > Bacteroidia > Flavobacteriales > Flavobacteriaceae. The sequence goes on along the minus strand of PBHD01000005.1, from coordinate 272,348 downwards.
TGAACCTAGAAGGCTTATTAAACCTGGAAATCCTTATATTTCAGATTTTGCCAATGATGGAACTAAACTTCCTGCAGGTCACCCTGAGGGAATTTTTGATGCAATGGGAAATATTTATAAAGGGGTTGCAAAAGAAATAAGAAATGAAAAATCTTACGGCTCAGAATATCCAACATTATATGAAGGATTAAAGGGTATGAAATTTATAGAAAAAGTAGTTGAATCTCATAAAAAAGGAAATATATGGTTAAGCATGGACAATCAATGAAAACAATAAAAGGCCCTGCAATATTTTTAGCTCAATTTGTTGATAAAAAGTCTCCTTTTAATACTTTGGAAGGAATGTGTAAATGGGCTTCAGAATTAGGGTATAAAGGAATTCAAATCCCTACTTGGGAAAGTTTCTTAATCGATTTAGATAAAGCATCTGAAAGTCAAACATATTGTGATGAACTTAAAGGTAAAATTAACTCATATGGTCTTGAAATTACTGAACTTTCGACTCATCTTCAGGGGCAACTAGTTGCTGTTCACCCTGCATACGATTTAATGTTTGATAACTTTGCTCCTGATCAATTTAAAAACAATCCTAAGGCAAGAACAAATTGGGCAATAGATACAGTAAAAAAAGCTGCTGTAGCTAGTAAACGTCTTGGTTTAAAATCCCATGCTACTTTTTCTGGGGCATTGTTATGGCATACATGGCATCCTTGGCCTCAAAGACCTGAAGGTTTATTGGAACTTGGTTTTTCAGAGTTAGCAAAAAGATGGAAACCCATTTTAGATTATTACGACGAAAATGGAGTTGATGTATGTTATGAAATTCATCCAGGTGAGGATTTGCATGATGGAGTGACTTTTGAAAGATTTTTAGAAGCTACTGGAAATCATAAAAGAGTCAATATTTTATATGATCCAAGTCATTTTGTTCTTCAACAACTAGATTATCTAGAATACATAGATCATTATCACAGTTTCATAAAATCATTCCATGTAAAAGACTCAGAATTTAAACCTAATGGCAAAAAAGGAGCTTTCGGTGGTTATGGAGATTGGATTGATAGAGCTGGCAGATATCGTTCTCCTGGTGATGGTCAAATAGATTTTAAAACTATTTTCACAAAGCTAACTGAGTATGGCTGTGATGTTTGGGCAGTAATGGAGTGGGAATGCTGCATTAAAAGTCCTGAGCAAGGTGCAAAAGAAGGTGCTCCATTTATTCAAAAACATATTATTGAAGCAACACAAAAAAGTTTTGATGATTTTGCTGGTGGTGATATTGACAAAAATAAATTAAAGAAAATTTTAGGAATATGATAAATTACAGAGTTTTATTTGTTGGATTACTTTTACTTTTTTCTTCAAATTCTTATTCTCAAAAATCAGAANCAAATGATGATTGGGAAATATTATTTGATGGAAATTCATTTAATGGTTGGCATCGATTTAATCATGATAAAGTTGGTAATGTTTGGATCATNAANNATGGNNCTATGCAAATGGATCCTTCNAAAAGAGAAAGAAGAGANAGNAAAAGTCATGANATNCTNACNNATAAANAATATACTAATTTTGTTTTATCNCTTGAATGGAAAATNTCTGAANNAGGAAATAGTGGAATTTTATGGGGNATTCAAGAAGGNAANAAANANAANGCNCCATATAGAACTGGCCCTGAAATACAANTAATTGANAATGAAGGTCANCCTGATGCAAAAGTAAGACCTGCGTTTCATCATCAAGCTGGAGCAGTTTATGACCTATCTGAACCTTCATTTGATAATACAAAGCCTGCTGGTCAGTGGAATAAAATAGTTGTGACTGTTAATTATAAAATTAATAGAGGAAAAGTCGTTTTAAATGGTAAAGAAATTAACAATTTTCCCCTTTATGGAGATGAATGGGAAAAATTAATAGCTAAATCTAAATTTGCTCATCAAACATTCAAAAACTTCAGTAAAAAAAGAAAAGGTCATATTGGTTTACAAGATCATGGAAATATAGTTTCTTATAGAAATATTAAAATTAAAAGACTTTAATATCCATGTTAGTGTCAATGACCGGTTATGGAAAAACTCAAGTTCAAATAAATAATAGAATCATTGATATTGAAATNCGATCTTTAAATAGTAAAAATTTAGACATCAATATTAAATTAGGTCATGATTTTAAATGTTTAGAGTCTGAATTTAGAAGATTGATTTCNTCAAAAATAAAAAGAGGAAAGATTGATTTAAATATAAATTANGAAAATTCAAAAGCTNCTATACANCCAAAAATANACATTGATATTGTTAAAAANTATTTAAGTCAACTNAAAAAAATAGATTCTAATAATAAAGATCTTNTATCCATTGCCATTAAACTTCCTGAAGTTATAAATTCAGAGATCACAANNATAAGTNATAAAGANAAAAAAGAATTNTTGTTAAAGTTNCAAGAAGTAATTAATGAATTATCTATCTATCAATTAAATGAAGGTAGNGTCTTGGAAAAAGAATTTAANAANAGAATTAATGCTTTAATTCANTTATTAAAAAATATAAAAAAAATNGACCCNTTAAGAATTANNAATATTAGAAATAAAATNAAGGATAGTTTTAATAAGATTAATNTATCTGTNGANNAAAATAGATTTGAACAGGAATTGATTTANTATTTAGAAAAAAATGACATNACTGAAGAAAGAATTCGTTTAGAAAATAATTTAAACTTCTTTTTAGAAGAACTAAAGAAAAAANCTTCAAGTGGAAAAAAACTTGGNTTTATTTGTCAAGAAATCGGTCGTGAAATAAATACTATAGGTTCTAAAGCAAATGATGCTAATTTGCAAAAGACAGTNATTGAAATGAAGGATGAACTTGAAAAAATAAAAGAACAACTTTTTAATATATCATAATTGAAAACTGGAAAAATCATAATATTTTCAGGCCCTTCTGGAAGTGGTAAAACTACTATAGTTAAACATTTATTAAAGAAAGAGAATCTTTCTCTAGCTTTCTCAATATCTGCTACTTCAAGATTGCCAAGAAAAGGAGAAACTGATGGAAAAGACTATTTTTTTTTAAAAGAAAAAGATTTTGTTGAAAAAATTAAAAATGATGAATTTATAGAACATGAAGAAGTTTATCCTGGTTCTTTTTATGGAACACTTAAAAACGAAATTAATCGAATTTGGAAGCTAGGAAAGAATATTATTTTTGATATAGATGTTATTGGAGGTCTTAACATTAAAAAAAAGTATCCTGATAAAACTTTATCAATTTTCATAAAAACTCCGGATATTAATGATATTAAAAAAAGATTAATCAAAAGAAACTTAGATTCAAAAAAAATGCTTAAAATCAGAGTTGATAAAATTCACGAAGAATTAAAATTAGCTGAAAAATTCGATATAAGTCTTTTAAACAATGATCTAGATAAAGCAAAAAATAAAGCTGAGAAATTAGTTGAGAATTTTATTAATAATTGAAAAAAATCGGATGTTTTTTTGGAACTTTTGACCCTATTCATAATGGACATTTAAGGCTTATAGATTTTTTTGTTAATGAAACTGATTTAGATGAAGTTTTGATAATTATTACACCTTTTAATCCGCTAAAATCAAAATCTTTAACAACTAAAGAAGATCGTCTCAAAATGGCTGAAATATCTATATTAAATAAAAAAAATATTAGGATTTCTAAAATTGAATTTTTAATGAATAAACCAAATTATACTATAAATACACTAGATGAATTATCAAGATTAAACCCTGAAAATGAATTTGTTTTATTAATCGGTGAAGATAACTTGACTAGATTTAATGAATGGAAAAATCATGAAGAAATTCTTGAGTCTTATAATTTATATGTTTATCCAAGAAAAACAGATTTTTCAATTCCAAAAGAATTTAAAAATAATCCTACTATTAAACTTTTCAATGCCCCGCTATTTAAAATCTCCAGTAGCCAAATAAGAAAAAACTTAGAAGAAAATATTGATGTTATTGATCTAATCCATCCCAAGGTTTATAAATATATTAAAGAAAATAAAATTTATATAGTATAATCTATTGCTTTGAAATTATATTGCTTAATTTCTTTGTTAAAGCTATTCTACTATAGTTTTCAATATTTGGAAATGAATTATTTAAAGGTTTATTTTTTATAAAAGAATCTATAACCATTTTGACATAAAATTTCATTTCTTTTAAATCATTATCAGAAAATGTTTTGGCACAACTACCCTTTGACAAAAATCTTGATAAATAATTATTACTATTTCCTATTGAAAGTATTGGAATCCCTGTTGCAATATATTCCAAAATTTTTCCAGGAATCATTTTATCATTACTTTCAGAATTATAAGTAAAATTTAAAAGCAAATTAGCTTTTTTAATCAACTTAATTGATTTAAAATGGGGAAGATATCCATTATTCTCATATGTAACCTTATCAGTATTTTCTTTAATAAATAAATCTACCTCCTCTGAAATTTGACCCGCCAAAGAAACCATTAATTTTAATTTTGGATAATATGATTTTAAATCTTTTAATAATAAAAAAAAAGGCTTAAATGAATGGTTATTAGTTAATAAGCCGGAATAAACTATATGAAAAGTTGAATTCAATTTTTGATCAACATTATTAATTAAATCTGAATCATATCCGTTAGGAATAGCAAAAAGTTTTTTTTGAGAAATATTAGCTTTCTGAATTAATTCATCATGAAATAATTCTCCAATAGTTGTAATTATTTTATCTGCCTTTTTCAATACATTTTTTTCAAAATTTTCATCTCTTTTCTGAGCAAATCTTGTTCTATACATTTCTTTTAAATAGAACATACTTGTCCATGGGTCTCTAAAATCAGCAATCCATTTTACAGAAAATTCTTTTTTCAAATTTAGTCCAATAAGATGAGATGAATGAGGTGGGCCAGTAGTAACAATATATTTAATACCCTCTTTTTTTATTATTTCTCTTCCCTTATTCAATGCATAACTAACCCATCCTATTCTAGCATCAGGAATAAAAAAATTTCCCCTTATAAATGCAGCAAAATGATGAAAAAAATTTTTTTTTAAAACCTCTCCTTTTTGAATTCCTTCTTTAGAATTTCCATAAAATATTTTTGAATACAATTTTAAAGGTTCCAAAGTATCAGTCTTATGAACAATCAAATTATTAATATAACTTTCCAAAGAATTATCAAAAACAGGATATGATGCCTTTGATTTTTTTACAGTTATCACAATTGGCTCCCAGCCCAAATTTTTTAAAAATTTTGAAAAATATAGCCAACGTTGAACTCCAGATCCTCCAGATGGAGGCCAATAATAAGTAAATATTAAAATTTTCCTTTTATGCAACTTCAATTAGTTTTTGGTCTTTTCCATATTGGAACAGAAGAACAGGCTTCACCATAAAAAAGACTTCTGGAAACAGTTTTTAATAAAATTATTAATTGAACATAGGCATTCTCTGGAATAAAATTATCGGAGCACCCCTTTATAATAACAGGTTTATCTATGTATGGTTTTATGTCTAATTTCTTAATAACTTCCTCAATAATTATGTTTTCTAATTCCTTTAAACTACCATGAACAATTTTTTTTGCATAGGGTTCTAAATTTGAAGCGACTAATAAAGATGCCCAAGAAGGTAAAATAGCATTAGTTGAACAACCAATTGCAACATATTTGTCTTTAAACGAAATCCATTTATGAGATTTTATCTTTTTTCTAAATTCTTTCTCACGAAGCACTAAACCATTATCTAACCAACGAGAAATATCAATAAATTCTCTATTACCCTTTGGATAAAATTTTTCTAAATCTATTGTTTTTATAGAGCTCTCTGAAACTCGATTTTTGATTTCACTTGACATAAACTATAGCATTCCTAATTCAAGTTTAGCTTCTTCACTAATTAGATCTTGAGTCCAAGGGGGATCAAAAGTTATTTCAACTTGAACATCTTTAATTTCATCTAATGACTTAACTTTCTCCTCTACCTCAACAGGTAAAGTTTCAGCTACTGGACAATTAGGGCTAGTTAATGTCATCAATATTTTTACATCATTATCCTCATTTATAAATACATCATAAATTAAACCTAATTCATATATATCGACAGGTATTTCGGGATCAAAAATTGTTTTTAAAACACCAACTATTTTTTCACCTAAATTATTTGCTTCGTCTGTAGTACTTTTCATTATTAATTTATTTTATTTTTAAATGCTAAAGCATAAATTTTAATTTGCTTTATCATAGAAACTAAACCATTAGCCCTTGTAGGAGATAAATGTTCCTTTAATCCTATTTCATCTATAAATTTTGTGTCAGATTTTAAAATATTTTTTGGATTTTGATTTGAAAATACTCTAATAAGTATAGCTATAATACCTTTAGTAATAATAGCATCACTGTCTGCATAAAATAAAACATTATTATTTTTTAATTCAGCATGCATCCAAACTTTACTTTGGCATCCCTTAATTAAATTATCGTCTGTTTTAAATTTAGGATCAATTAATGGAATGGATTTACCTAATTCAATTATATATTCATATTTTTCCATCCAATCTTCAAATAAAGAAAACTCAGAAATTATATCACTCTTAATAGTTTCAATGCTTATCATAATTAAAATTAATAATTATTGTAACATCATTATGGCTTTCTTTAAGCCTTTAATCATCAAGTCAATTTCTTCAATTGTATTATAAAATGAAAAAGAAGCTCTTACTGTTCCTGGAATTTTATAAAAATCCATTATTGGTTGAGCACAATGATGTCCTGTTCTTACTGCAATTCCCATTTTNTCTAAAATACTTCCAATATCATAAGGATGNATCNNTTTAATATTAAATGATANNATAGGAGTTTTATTTATTGANTCACCATATATTTGGACNNCTTNGATTTTNNTTANTTGATNTTGAGCATANTNAAGTAACTCTTTTTCATANTTTAAAATATTNNNAAANCCAATATTATTCATNTAATTTATNGCTGCACCAAANGCAATTACNCCNGATATNTTGGGAGTTCCNGCTTCNAACTTNTGNGGTAAATCAGCATAAGTAGTTTTTTCAAAAGTNACATCAGAAATCATTTCTCCTCCTCCTTGATANNNTGGNAGNTTATTTAATAAACTTTTTTTACCATAAAGAATCCCTATTCCAGTTGGNCCACACATCTTATGNGCNGANGTGACATAATAATCTATATCCAATTTCTGTAAATCAGTCTTTATATGNGGTGATGCTTGNGTNCCATCAATTAATACTTTGGCTCCAATTGAATGGGCCTTTTTNATTATATAATCAANTGGATTAATTGTTCCTANTGCATTTGAAACATGATTTAAAAANACCAACTTAGTCTTTGAGGTTAANANTTTTTCAAATTCANNTATTTCTAAGTCTCCTTTAATTGNCATTGGAATNACTTTTAATTTTGCTCCTGTTNNTTTACAAAGCATTTGCCAAGGNACTATATTTGAATGATGTTCCATCNCTGAAACNANAANTTCATCATTNTNATTNAAAATTTTTGAATATCCNGAAGAAACAATGTTAATACCATGAGTTGCTCCNGATGTAAANATTATTTCACATGTTTCTTTTGAATTAAAATGATTTTTAATTGTCTTTCTNGAATTTTCAAAAGCATCTGTNGCTTCCTGNCTTAANGAATGNACNCCTCTATGNATATTAGCNTTATATTTTTTNTAATATTCNGAAATTACATCTATTACTTNAATCGGTGTTTGNGATGTAGCTGCATTNTCAAAATAAATAATTTTNTTTCCATTAACTTTTCGAGATAAAATTGGAAANTCTTNACGAACTTTATTTACATCAAAACTTTTATAATTCAAAACCTAAATTAACTCCTANTTTATTAGCAATNTGNTTGTTTATTCTCTTTTTTAATGANGGTAATTTTACACTTTCTAAAACATTATTTGCAAANGCATAAGTTAAAAGTCCCTTTGCTTCTTTTTTTGGAATACCTCTTGAACGCAAATAAAAAAGAGCCTCTTTATCTAATTGACCAACAGTGCAACCATGAGAACATTTGACATCATCAGCAAAAATTTCTAACTGAGGTTTTGTGTTAACCGTTGATTTGTCATCTATAAGAATATTATTATTTTGCTGGAAAGCATTTATTTTTTGAGCATTTTTATCTACTATTATTTTACCATTAAATACNCCNTCAGATTTTTCTGAAAANACNCCTTTGTAGTCTTGATGACTTTCNCAATTNGGTTTTTGATGATGAACTAAAGTAGAATGATCNACATGCTCATNTCCACTTAAAATTGTAATNCCNTTCAAAACTGANGTAATGTTTTCTCCNTTCTGAAAATAATTTAAGTTGTTTCGAATCAATTTTCCTCCCAAAGAAAAAGTATGTAAACTAACAAAACTGTTTTTTTGCTGAACTATATANGTATTATCAANAAGTGAAGANGANATTAAATCATTTTGTAACTTATAATAATCAACTTTTGAATTTTCTTGAGCATATAATTCTGTAACCGAATTAGTTACAACAGGATGTTCTTTTAAGCTTTGATGTCTTTCTAAAATTTGAACTTCAGCTCCTTTCTCAACAACTATTAAATTTCTGGGTTGTAGCCATAATGATTTTTCATTTCCAGAAGCAAAATGAATTANTTCAATTGGTTTTTCTGCAAAAANATTTTTTGGCACATAAATNAAAGCACCTTCNAAAGCATATGAAGTNTTTAATGCTGAAAGACTGTCTTCTTTGTANACACTTTTATTAAAATAATTCTTAATTAAGTCTCTAAATTTTGGTTTAGACAATGCTGCAGACATTAGACATACATCTAATCCATCATGAGTTGTATCAGACAAAAAAGGGCTATATACTCCATCAATAAAAATGACTTTATAAGTGTCTGTGTCATAAAGAAAATATTTTTTGACTTGTCTTAATTCAATTGTTTTTTCTGATTTTGGGAACAAAGCATAATCTTCTTTTACAATTGAATTCAATGACGTATACCTCCATGATTCATCTTTTCTTGTAGGAAAACCTTTTTTTTCAAAAACTTTTAAAGCATCAGTTCTTATTTTATGAAAAGAATCTGATAAATCAACACTTTCTTCAAATGCAATATATGATGATAATAATTTTTCTTTTAATTCTAACATTTTACTAACGTGTTAATCTTTTACCCAATCATAACCTTTATTTTCTAGCTCTTGAGCTAACTCTTTTGTTCCTGATTTAACAATTTTACCATCAAATAAAACATGAACAAAGTCAGGAATAATATAATCTAATAATCTTTGGTAATGAGTTATAATTACAAAAGCATTTTNCTTATTTCTATATTTATTGACACCATTAGCAACTATTTTTAAAGCATCAATATCTAAACCTGAATCTGTTTCATCTAATACTGCCATTTTAGGTTCTAACATTGTCATTTGAAAGATTTCATTTCTTTTTTTTTCACCTCCAGAAAACCCCTGATTTAAAGATCTTGAAAGAAATTTTGAATCTATATCTAAAAGTTTTGATTTCTGTCTTATTTTTTTAAGTAATTCACCTGAATTCATATCATCAAGACCTTGGGCTTTTCTAGATTCATTAATTGCTGTTTTAATAAAATTAGTTACAGTAACTCCAGGTATTTCAACTGGATATTGAAAAGATAAAAATATTCCCAAATGAGCTCGACTTTCTGCATCTAACTCTGAAATATCAATACCATTAAATAATATAGTTCCTTTAGTAATTAAATAATCTTCATTTCCACCTATTACAGAAGAAAGAGTACTTTTTCCAGAACCATTTGGTCCCATTATAGCATGTACCTCTCCTGCTTTAACGTCTAAATCAACGCCATTTAATATTTGTTTTCCATCTACCTTTACATGTAGATTTTCAATAGTTAACATATTTCAATTATTTTATCCAACAGAACCTTCAAGNGATATTTCTAATAACTTTTGAGCTTCTATAGCAAATTCCATTGGTAATTTATTTAAAACTTCTTTACTAAAACCATTTACAATTAGAGCAATTGCCTTTTCAGTATCTATTCCACGTTGATTACAATAAAAAATCTGATCTTCACCAATTTTACTTGTAGTTGCTTCATGCTCAATCATGGCAGATTTGTTACTTGCCTCAATATATGGGAAAGTGTGTGCTCCGCAATTATTTCCCATAAGTAAAGAATCACATTGCGAAAAATTTCTTGCATTTTTTGCTCTAGGACTAACTTTAACCAGTCCTCTGTAACTATTCTGCGATTTACCAGCAGAAATCCCTTTAGATATAATTGTACTTCTAGTATTTTTACCCAAATGAATCATTTTTGTACCAGTATCAGCTTGCTGAAAGTTGTTAGTTACAGCTATTGAATAAAACTCTCCAATTGAATTATCTCCCTTTAAAATACAAGAAGGGTACTTCCAGGTTACAGCAGAACCAGTTTCAACTTGAGTCCAGGATATTTTAGATCTATTATGACAAATACCTCTTTTAGTTACAAAATTATATACTCCTCCCTTTCCTTTTTTATCCCCAGGAAACCAATTCTGCACAGTAGAATATTTGATTTCAGCATCATCTAAAGCAATTAATTCAACCACAGCAGCATGCAATTGATTTTCATCTCTAGAAGGAGCCGTACATCCTTCTAAGTAACTAACATAACTTTCTTTATCTGCAATAACTAAGGTTCTTTCAAATTGTCCAGTTCCTGCCTCATTAATTCTAAAATATGTAGACAATTCCATAGGACACTTTACTCCTTTGGGAATGTAACAAAAAGAGCCATCTGTAAAAACTGCACTATTTAAAGCAGCATAATAATTATCTTTTGGAGGAATAACTGTTCCTATGTATTTTTTNACCAAATCTGGATGCTTTTTAATCGCTTCTGATATTGAACAAAAAATTATTCCTTTTTTTGCTAAAGTCTCTTTAAATGTTGTTGCTACAGATACCGAATCAACAACTATATCCAAAGCAACACCTGCAAGTTTCTTTTGTTCATCTAATGAAATTCCAAGTTTATTAAAAGTTTTTAATAGTTCAGGNTCTACTTCATCTAAACTTTTATACTTATCTCTTTTTTTAGGAGCGGAATAATAGGAAATAGCTTGAAGATCAGGTTTTTTATATTTAACATTGGCCCATTCCGGTTCAATCATTTTTTTAAAATATTCAAAAGATTTTAACCTCCATTTAGTCATCCAATCAGGCTCTCCTTTTTTTTCAGAAATTCTTTTTACAACATCCTCATTTAACCCTTTAGGAAAAGTTTCTGATTCAATATCTGTATAGAATCCGTATTCGTATTCTTTAGTTTCTAATTCTTTTTTTAACTCTTCTTCAGTATATGCCATATCAAATTTTTATAAAGAAAAACTCTCTCCACATCCACATGTTCTTTGAGCATTCGGATTATTAAAAACAAAACCTTTACCATTTAAACCTCCANAATATTCTAATGTCGTTCCAATAAGATATAATAAACTCTTTTTATCAACAATAATTTTAATATTATTGTCCTCATATATCTTGTCCTCTAATTCANGACTGCTATCAAACTTAAGATCATATGATAAGCCTGAACAACCCCCACTTTTAACTCCAACTCTTACATAATCCTTGNAAGGGTCATATCCTTCATCTTTCATTAATGAAAATACCTTGTCTTTAGCAGAATCAGCAACTTTTATCATAAGTTTAAATTATTTGCAAATATAATTCATTTCTAATTATTTTTTTCCTTATTATGACTATTATTGTTTTGATTTATAAGACTAATTAATTCCATTTAATAATAAAAACATCTTCTTTTCCATTATTTTTTGAAAAAATTCCATCTTCACTATCAGTAGAACCCACTATAATTATTGATCCATCTGAAATTTGAGTAAAATCATATCCAATATCTGTTCCTGAGCCTCCAACTTTTTGATTTTCTATGAAAACTCCATTGGGAAGGGTTTTAATAAATAAAATATCACTACCAAGATTTCCATCATCAGATGAAATATCAGTAGTATGTCCCAATAAATAATGACTTCCATCATCTAATTCCATAATAGATTTACCTGAATCAAAATTTGAAGTACCTAAATTTTCAATATTTAGAATCTCTCCATTTTTAGTCATATTAACTAAAAAGAAATCTGAAGACCCTAAAGGATCAGTAATATCGTTATCTAAACTATTAGTTTGCCCCAAAATCATAATATTTCCATAAGAATTCTCTATAACAGCATTTCCTCCATCGTATCCTTTCCCTCCAAAAGATTTTTCCCAAATAAAATTTCCATTATTATTTAATTTTATAACCCACATATCATAACTTCCTTTTGAATTAGATATTTCAAAATCATTACTTTCTGATGTACCTACAATAATGAAATCACCTTCTAAAGTTTGAATTGCATCATATGATCTATCATTATTTGTTCCGCCAAAATATTTTCTCCATTGTAAATTTCCATCTTTATCTATTTTATGACACCAAAATTCTCCCACCCCATGTTTTTTTGAAATTTTCATGTTCTTTTTTGTCATTCCCAAACCATTTGAAGCTGTAACATCCAAAAATCCATTAAAAAAAAAGCCTCCATCTTTCGTAGAAATAATATTATAAGCATGATCATGTCCAGAAAAACCAAAACTCTTCTCCCAAATTATTTTACCTTTTCGATCAATCCTTATTACCCAATTATCATGTTGTCCCTTATTTAAAGAGACATCACCATCAGAACTTTTACTATAACCTAACAATATGAAACCCCTGTCTTCTAGTTGAACCAAATCATATCCTCTATCATCATCGCTGCCTCCATAAGTTTTTATATAATCTAATTCTAAGTCAGGTTTAAATTTTAGAAATAAAACATCACTATCATTTGTAGTTNTAAAATTTAAATCTATATCATTGCTTTTTGTATTGCCAATAACTGCAAAACCACCATCATATGTTTTTATAATTGCATGAGCAATATCTTCATTTGAACCTCCATAAGTATTTACAATTTTGAATTCAGAATCAAAAGAAAATTTAAGAGGTAAATTGGTTTCTATGTTCTTTGAACAATTAATTAAAAAAACCGAAATGAAAAATACTTTAAAATTATTCATAAATCATTAGAGGACTTAACTATAAAAAGTCCATAATTAATATCACTAATTAATATTACTCCACTTGAAAAAAAAGGATAAACATTCCATGCTCCAAAAAAGTTTGTTGAATTATCAGAAGGGTATGTGTCAAAATAACCCTCTTCTCTAAAGTCATTATCACNTATATTATTAAAATCTACAACTCTCATACCTGAGGTATAATTTGCCATGTAAATCTTCGATCCCTTNACATATAAATTATGATCAATTGAGGCTGTTTGACCATAATAAGTATTATGAATTATTGGTTTTTCAAGATTTTGAATATCAAAAACCCTTGTTTTTGTTCTGTGTCCAATTTTTAATTCATCCAACTCATCCCCTAAAAAAAAATACTTGTGATCATCACTAATCCAACCTTGATGAGTATACCCTGCATTAGAATATTCAATTGAAGAAATCAATTCAGGATTTTTTTTATCTGTAACATCTAAAATAATTAACTGATTATTTTCTCCTCCTATACTATTACTTCCAAATAAAATCTCTTTTTCTTTAAATCTTGTATCTGGTCCATGATATTTGACTACTTGTGCATCATGAGNGTATGATGAAAATGAATACCCNCCAACAATAGATGGATTTAAGGGAGANTTAATGTCAATAAAAGNNGGCCCACCATCAAATAACTTTGATCCTAAAACATATGCAAAACCCGACTCTTTATTAATGGCAATATTGTGAGCGTTTCCAAATTCATTAAAGTTTAAATCAGAATCAAAAGTTTGTTGAGTTTTTACGCTCCTTAATTTACTTAAATTAAAAACTTGTAAACCATGACCAGGTGCCTCACTAACTATAAAGGCATAATCTTTATAAACTTTTATATCCCTCCAAGAACTATTTACAGTAGCAGATGGCAGCTTTCCAAGATATAAAGGAACCTCAGGGTCAGAAATGTCTACAAAAGCTGTTCCATCATCTAATCCCATTAATGCATATTCTTTTCCATCAAAAGAGTCAGTCCATCCCCAACTATCGTTACCCTCAACACTTTGAAAATATTCTAAGGGTATTCTAGAAAGCAAATCATATCCCTTACATGGATAAATTCCTGCAAATCCATTTTCACAATAACTTTTTCCTTCAATAATTTTATCGTCATCTATATTTTGTGTGGGTTCTGATAAATTATCTGTAATAGCAATGACTATATCATTATCTTTTTTTGAACAAGAATTAAATAAATAAAATAACACCATTAAAAAAGATAATCTTCTCATAAAGACAAATTCAATTGATAAAAATTAAATGACTTAATTTTATAAAATGTTTGAAAACAAAGATACACCCAAAACTCCATTATCCGATTATGGAGAATTTGCTCTAATAGAACATCTAACTAAATCTTTTAAACTTGAAAATGAGTCAAGTATTATTGGAATTGGAGATGATTCAGCAGTTATTGGTTATAAATCTAATTTAAGTTTAATAACCTCAGATATTCTAGTTGAGGGGGTTCATTTTGATCTATCTTACATGCCATTAAAACATCTTGGATATAAATCAGTTATTGTAAATATTTCTGATATATACGCCATGAATGGTGATGCTAAACAAATTATTGTTTCTATTGCTGCATCAAATCGTTTTACAGTTGAATCCTTGGAAGAATTATACTCAGGAATCGAATTAGCATGTAAAAAGTTTAAAGTTGATTTAGTTGGCGGTGACACTTCCTCTAGCGCAAAAGGTTTAATCATATCTATAACAGCTTTAGGAGAATCAAAAAAAAATAGTATAACAACAAGATCTGGTTCTAAATCAAATGACTTGTTAGTTGTAACTGGTGATCTGGGTGCAGCATATATGGGNTTACAAGTTTTAGAAAGAGAAAAAGCTGTTTTTAAAATTAATCCTAAATCTCAACCTGATTTAACTGGGTATTCATACTCTATAGGAAGGCAACTTAAACCAGAAGCAAGAAAAGATATTATTAAATTATTTAAAGAAATAAATATCCTTCCCACCTCAATGATTGATATAAGTGATGGTCTGTCCTCAGAGATAATTCACNTAGCAAAAGCTTCAAAGAAAGGTTTTATAATTTATGAAGAAAAGTTACCAATTGATCCTGAAGTAATTAAAATATCTGAAGAATTCAAACTAAATCCATTGACTTCAGCTTTAAATGGAGGTGAAGATTATGAATTATTATTTACTATTAANCAAAACGATTATAATAAAATTAAAGACAGTAAACAATTAACAGTAATAGGTCATGTTGTTGATGATCCTATGAATTGNAATCTTATNAATTTAAAAGGAGANCAAATAAAACTTGTTGCCCAAGGTTGGAAAAATTTTGAAGAATAAAGTTTATCCAAGTGCAACATCNAAGGTCATCATAACAATAAATCCTAGAATAAATCCNANAGTCGCTATATCTGTATTGTTTTCCAATTGAGTTTCTGGAATTACTTCTTCAACTACNACAAATATCATAGCTCCTGCAGCAAATGCCAAAGCGTAAGGAAGAATTGGAGTNAAAAATGTAACAGCAACNGCNCCNAAAACAGCNGCTANNGGCTCAACNATAGCNGACATCTGTCCATACCAAAAACTTTTAAATCTTGAAGCACCTTGCCTTCNCATNGGCATAGAAACAGCTATTCCCTCTGGAAAATTTTGAATNCCAATTCCTANAGCTAAAGCAACAGCNCCNGANANNGAAGCTTCTGGTATTCCAGCAGCNACTCCNCCAAACAAAACCCCAACAGCNAATCCTTCAGGAATATTATGTAATGTTATNGCTAANACTAAAAGNGTAGTTCGATGCCATGGTGTTTTTATACCTTCACTNTCTTTAAAATTAATATGAATATGAGGTAAAACTTTNTCTAGAGCAAAAATAAAAATTGCGCCTAAACCAAAACCAANTGCNGCAGGAATTACCTTGACAAAACCTTCTCCCTCACTCATTTCAATTCCTGGAGCCAACAAACTCCAAAAGCTTGCNGCAACCATAACTCCNCCNGTAAAACCAAGCATCGCATCNANAAACGTTCTGTTCATAGTTTTTACAAAAAAAACTAAAGAGGCNCCTANAGCTGTTAANCCCCATGTAAANAAAGTNGCNATAAATGCTCCTTTNATTGGATTAAGTGACTCAAANTATGCTANAATNNCTNCCATTGAATAATGTNTGNNNACAAATTTAGNTTTNAATATATTTAGAACCAATCTAAATATTTCAATATCAAAAAATTAAATTAANTACTTTTGATTTCTTCTTATGANTNNAAAAATNTATGATTATATAATTTGTGGNGCTGGAGCTTCAGGATTAATTCTTGCAAGTTCAATGTTAGATGACAAATACTTNTCAAACAAAAAAATCTTATTAATAGAGAAAGAAAACAAAAANTTAAATGATAGAACTTGGAGTTTTTGGGAGGGGAAAAATGGAAAGTTTGATGATTTAGTCTCTAAATCATGGAGCAATGCAAAATTTATATCCTCTAATACCAATCTAGAATTTAATTTAAACCCATTTATATATAAAACAATTAGATCAAGTGATTTTTACAAAAAATTATTTAACAAAATCAAGTTAAGTAAACAAATAAAAATTGAAAACCTAGAGGTAAAAGAAATTATAAATAAAAAAAATAAAGTTGTTGTTCTTACCAAATCTGAGGAATTTATTGGTAAATATGTCTTTTCTAGCATATTAAAAAAAGATATCCTAAAAAACTCTTCACTTCCTTATTTAAAACAACATTTTGAAGGGTGGTTTATAAAAACTGAAAAACCTTTATTTGATGAAAATAAGCCTACACTAATGGATTTTAGTATAAATCAAAAAAATGAAACTAGGTTTATATACATCCTTTCTTTTAAATCAAATGAAGCATTGATTGAATTTACTTTATTTTCTAAATCAGTCCTAAAAAAATCTGAATATGAAAAAGTTTTAAAACAATATTTGGCTGATAGAGGAATAAATTCATACAAAATTTTAGAGAAGGAACAAGGAATTATTCCCATGACTTGTTATCCTTTTGAAAAACAGAATAGTGAAAGAGTTTTGTTTATAGGTACAGCTGGAGGATGGACCAAAGCCAGTTCAGGCTACACATTTAAAAATATAATAAATAAAACTGAACTATTAATTAGTTTTTTAAAAAGAGAAAAAGATTTATCAAAGTTTAATTTAAGGTCTAGATTTAATTTTTATGATTTAATTTTAATAGATGTCTTATATTACTATAATCATTTAGGTGATAAAATATTTTCCAGTTTATTTAGAAACAATAATCCCAATAAAGTCTTAAATTTCCTAGATGAAAAAACAAATCTCATAGATGAATTAAAAATAATGTATTCTTTTCCTTGGTCTATTAAAATTTTATTTATCAAAGCTTTATTTAAAAGCTTATTTAAATATTAAAAAGAGATATAATTATCAACAAAATCTATCAATATCTTTTTCTTTTTGTCTTGAATTGAAATCTCATTAACTTTTCTTTTTGCTTGCTCTAAATAATCTTTTATTAAATTTTTTGTATCTGACTTTGCCCCAGAATCAGTGTAAATTTGTTTTACAGTTTTAATTTTAGTTTCTATATTTCCCTCATAAGAATTTGAAAAATATTTTTTTAAAATAGCTTTATTTTCAGAGGAAGTATTCATATAAGCATTATGAAATAATATTGTCTTTTTATTCTCTATAATATCTCCGCCTATT
Source organism: Flavobacteriaceae bacterium (assembly GCA_002719315.1). Taxonomy (GTDB): domain Bacteria; phylum Bacteroidota; class Bacteroidia; order Flavobacteriales; family Flavobacteriaceae. Next base: position 254,466 of record PBHD01000005.1, on the reverse strand, counting down.
TTCTTTCCAAAAGATTTTAAATCTCCATAAATATCTAAAAAATCATCTTTTATTTGAAATGCAAGTCCTATTATGATTCCAAAATCATAAATTAATTGAGAATCAATTTTTGATGCCCTAGCTGTAATTGCGCCCATCTTTAATGAGCAAGCAATTAAAACCGCTGTTTTTAATTTAATCATTCTTATGTAATCTTCAAGATTAACTTTTTCATTGGTTTCAAAATTTATATCTAATTGTTGTCCCTCACAAACTTCAAGGGCAGTTTTATTTAATAATTCAAAAAGCAATATGTGTAATTCTTTTTTATAATACTGTAAAGACTCATATGATTTAATAAGCATTGCATCTCCTGATAAAATTGCAGCATTTACATTCCATTTCTCATGAACAGTAGCTTTTCCTCTTCTTAGAGGAGCAGAGTCCATTATATCATCATGCATTAAAGTAAAATTATGAAAAAGCTCAACCGAAAGAGCTGCAGGTAGTGAATCCTTTATTTTTCCGCCAAAGCAATCTGCAGAAATTAATGTTAATATTGGTCTAAACCTCTTTCCTTCAAGGTTTAATAAATAATTTATAGGTTCATATAAATTTGATTTAGACTTAGTTAAATTTTGAGAATCTAAATAATTAAGAAAAGATTTTCTGTAAAAATCAATCATAAATTTTTCGTAAAAATAACCATTTTGAATTAGAAATAATGAAATAAAACTTTGGAAACTCTATAGGTTTATAAAGTTTATTTGTTTAGTTTTGCAACCTTAAAATGAAAAAAGAAATAATAAAAATTACAACTGAACTTTTTCTCTCTTTAGGGTTTAAAAGTATTACGATGGATGATATATCTAAAAAAATGGGTATTTCAAAAAAAACCCTTTATGAATATTTTGAAAATAAAGAAATATTAGTTAGAGCCTCTACTAGCATGAAATATAATGAAGTAATGAATAGCATAATTGAAATTAAGAAATCTGCAAAAGATCCCATAATGGAAGTTTATCTAATAAAGAAAGAATTATTACAACATCTTAGTAATGAAACAACTTCTCCCCAATATCAACTTCAAAAATATTACCCAGAAATATATCATGAATTAAAAGAAAAAGAATTTAAAATTTTTAATAAAATGTTTAAAGAAAGTTTAAAAAAAGGCATAAAAATGGGTCTTTTTAGAAAAGAAATTCGAATTAAATTTATTACTAGAATTTATTTTAATGGTTTAAGAGGTATAAGAGACATCAATCTTTTTCCATTAGATAAATACAAAATTGATGAATTAATTACAGATTTTTTTGAATATCACTTAAGAGCAATTTCGACAAAAAATGGTTTATCTCTTCTTAAAAACTATAAACAAAAATATAGCTAATGAAAATTTTAGTCGTTTTTTTAATTTCCACGTTTATTTTATTTTCTCAAGATAAGATTCCTATTGAAACCCTTTCTTTAGATGAAGCTTTAACAATTGGAATTAAAAATAACAGAAATATTATAACTGCAAATCTTGAAGTTCAAAAAGCTTATAAAGAAAAATGGAACACAATAGCAACAGGTTTACCTCAAATAAAAGCATCTATTGACTACCAAAATTTTATTGAACAACCTATTTCTTTAATTCCTGCTGAATTTTTTGGAGGTAATAAAGGAGATTTTGCTGAAGTTAGCTTTGGTACAAAACAAAATATAAGTGCCGGTCTTAAGTTAGATCAATTAATATTTGATGGATCATACTTAGTTGGTCTACAAGCTATAAAAGTATTTCTTGAAGAATCAAAAAATTTTCGTGAGAAAACAATTATAGAAGTCAAAAAAAATATTGTTTCAACATATTCTTCAGTTTTATTAACTAGAGAAAACATTAAATTTTTAAAAAAAAATAAACTTAGTTTAGAGTCAAATCTTATAGAGACGACAGAACTATTTAGAAGTGGGTTTGATGAAGAAGAAAGTGTAGAGCAAATAAGACTAACATTATCTGAGGTAAATTCTCAACTTCAATATTCCGAAAATATTGAAAGAATAAGCTTGGGGATGTTAAAGCTATTATTAGGATATTCATCTGAAGATCTTTTGCTTTTAAGCAATACATTAGAAGAGATAATAAATGATGGACTATTTCAGATTAAAAATGAAAATACTAAAACCTCAGATATCAGTAAGAATATAGATGTTAGAATTGCCGAAAATAATGTAGATTCAAAAAAATTATTGTACAGACTTGAACAATCAAAATATTTACCATCAATATCTGCTTTTATTAATGGTTTTTATACAGGAAATAATGATGAGTTTACTTTTTCTGACCAGAGACAAAAATGGTTTGGATCCTCAGTATTTGGATTGAGTATAAAACTACCAATTTTTAGTTCATTTGCAAGATCAGCAAAAACACAAAAGGCTAAATTATCTTTTGAACAAGCTAAAATAAATCTTGAAGAAACTAAAGAAAAGATTGACTTAGAATTAAAGGCTGCATACAATGACTATGGCCTTTCTTTAGAAAATTATTTTACATACAAAGAAAATCTTTCATTGGCTGAAAATATAGAAAATAAAAATCAACTTAAATATTTTGAAGGTATTATAACTGGTTTTGAATTAAGACAAATTCAACTTCAATTATATAATTCACAGAACAATTACTTAAAATCTATTCAAAACATGATAGTTCAAAAAATAAATCTTGAATCATTAATTAACAATTAAAAAAATGAAAATGAATAAAAAAACATTATGTCTATTACTATTATTTTTCTTTAATATTGGATGCAACGATGAGAAGAAAAAAGATCAAAAAATAGAATTTAAAAAAAATAACATTGAATTTTTAGAAAGAGAAAAAAATAAAATTGTTAAAAAAATAGATGAATTAAATGAAGATTTAAAGAAAATCAACTCTTCAATTGACAAAATAACTAACAATCAAAAAGTTCAGTTAGTTACTGGTATTAAAATTTCCTCAGAACCATTTAATCATAAAATTGAAATTCAAGCAAATGTTAATACAAGACAGAATTTAATTTTATTCCCTGAATTATCTGGAGAATTAAAAGACATTTACGTTACTGAAGGTCAGCAAGTTAAAAAAGGACAGCTTTTAGCTATTATTGATGATTCTGGTTTGAATGAAGAATTAGAAACATTAAAAATTCAATTTTCTCTTTCAAAAATAAACTTTGAAAAAACCCAAAGATTATGGAATAAAAAAATTGGATCAGAAATTAAATATTTAGAATCAAAAGCTAAATATGAATCTCAGAAAGAAATGGTTGATCAAATGAAGAAGAGATTATCAAAAACAAAAATAATTGCACCCTTTAAAGGTATTATAGATGAAATCAAAGGAAAAAAAGGCCAAATTTTAACCCCTTATGTATCTCCAATTTTAAGAATAATAAATTTAAATAATATGTATGTTGAGGCTTTAGTCCCTGAAAATCACTTGCCTAACATCAAAATTGGAAGTGAGGCAATTGTAAAAATTCCAGTTCTCAATTCATCTCAAAAAACTAAAATAAATCAAACTGGAAATTATATTAACCCAAACAATAGAACATTTAGAATAGAGGCTCCTTTAAAAAATATTAAAAAAATAATTAAACCAAACTTAGCTGCTAAAATATTAATTACAGATTATTATAATCAAAATGCAGTAATGATTCCAACTAAAATAATTAATGAAAATGCAGAAGGAGAGCCCTATATTTTTAAACTTTTAAAAACAGAAAAAAAATCTATTTATAAAACAAAAAAAGTTTTTGTTGAATTGGGAAAAAGCACAAATGAAAAAACTGAAATTTTAAATGGACTTAAAGTTGATGATATTGTAATTGATGAAGGATCCATGATAGTTGATGATAATCAGATCGTTAAAAATATTAATTAGATGTAATGAAGAAAAAAAATTATAGAAATTTTATTATCTCAAATTGGGCAATAAATAACAAGACCGTAGTTTATGTTATTATGTCTATTTTTTTAATTCTTGGGATTTCCTCCTACTTTACAATGCCTAGAGAAAGTTTTCCAGAAATTAATGATACTAAAGTTTTTGTAAGCACAGTTTACCCAGGCAATACAGCTGAAGATATAGAAAGATTAATAACTGTCCCTTTGGAAGATGCTTTAAAAAGTGTTAAAAATTTAGTTGAGATTAAATCAACTTCCTCCGAAGATTTTTCCATTATTGATGTTGAATTTGATGAGAATATTTCTATTGAAGATGCAAAACAAAAAACAAAAGATCTTGTCGATGGTGTTAAAACAAGTGCAGATTGGCCAGTTTTTAATAACGCGAAAATTGAACCAAGTATTTTTGAACTTGATTTTTCCGAATTAAGACCCATGTTAAATATTAGCCTAATCGGAGATTATCCAGTAGAAAAAATGAAAGGTTATGCAGAAATACTTCAGAATAAAATTGAACAACTTTCTCAAGTTAAAGAAGTCAATATTAGAGGAATTCAACCATTTGAAGTAGAAGTAGCTGTTGATATATATAAAATGACTGCTTCAAAAGTTTCATTTAATGATATAATTAATTCTATTAATAAAGAAAATTCTACAATTTCAGCTGGAAATATTATTTCAAATAATCAAAGAAGAAATGTTAGATTAATTGGGGAAATAAACGATCCTGTTGAATTAAATAATGTTGTGGTTAAAACTGATAAAGGACCTGTATATCTAAATGAAATTTCAGACATTTCATTTAAAGAAAAAGATAAGACCTCCTATGCAAGATCTTTTGGAGAAAAAACTATACTATTAGACGTTGTAAAAAGAGGGGGTAAAAATCTAATTATTGCTTCCAATGAAATTAAAAAGATTATAGATAATTCTGAAAAACTCAATTTACCTAATAATCTTAAAATAACAATCACAAATGATCAGTCAAATATTACCTTAAATCAAGTTAGTGACCTTGTTAATAATATAATTTTTGGAGTAATTCTAGTTGTATCAGTACTAATGTTTTTTTTAGGATTTAGAAATTCCTTATTTGTTGGTTTTGCAATTCCTATGTCTATGTTTATGTCATTTATGATAATGTCTTTTATGGGGTATACTATGAATACAATGGTTCTTTTTGGATTAGTTATGGGTCTTGGAATGCTTGTTGACAACGGAATAGTAGTTGTAGAAAATGTTTATCGTTTAATGGAGAAAGAGGGGCTAAATAGAATCGAAGCAGCAAAAAAAGGAATAGGTGAAATAGCTTTTCCTATTATAATATCAACAGCAACTACTATTGCAGCATTTATCCCTTTAGGAGCTTGGCCTGGATTAATGGGTGAATTCATGATTTATTTTCCAATTACTCTTTCAGTTGTTTTAGGTTCTTCATTAATCGTTGCAATATTTTTTAATTCAATGTTAGTTTCTCAATTTATGGAAACTAGTGAAAGAGAATTAGAGTTAAAAAAACTTTGGAAGTTGACTTTAATTTTAGGTTTAATTGGAATTATCTTAATTTTTAGTCCTGGAAAACTAAGAGGTTTAGGTTCACTAATGCTTTTAATTCCTTTATTGTTCTGGATATACAAATTTGTAATAAAAAAATTAGCTTTAAAATTTCAAAAAACCTTTCTAGTTTGGTTAGAAGAAAATTATAGAAAATTTTTAAGTTTTGCTTTAAATGGAATAAAACCATATGTTTTTTTAGTAAGTACCTTTTTACTGTTATTCTTTTCGTTAATATTATTTGTTCTTTTTCCTCCAAAAATTGAATTTTTTCCTAATAATGATCCTCTTCAAATTATGATATATATGGAGTATCCAGAAGGAACTGCAATAAATAAGACAAATTTAACTGCAAAAAAAATTGAAAAAGAAGTTTTCAAAGTAATAGAAAGACCAAAATTTAGTGATGGAAAAGTTAATTTCCTTGTTGAATCAAATGTTTCTCAAGTAGGTGAAGGAGCTGGTAATCCTGAAACAGATAATGGAAATACAAACGAAATGCCAAACAAAGCTAAGATTACACTTAGCATGAAAGAATATAAATTCAGAAATGGTATTTCAAGTGAGGAACTAAGAATGGAAATCCAAAAACAATTAATCGGAAAATTTCCAGGGATTTCTTTGTCAGTAGAAAAAGATGCTAAAGGTCCTCCTGCTGGTTATCCTATAACTATAGAAATAACAGGAAATGATTATCTAAGATTAATTAACACTGCAAAAAAAATGAAAGATTTTCTTAATAAAGAAAATATTAATGGTGTTGAAGAGTTAAAAATAGATGTTAATAAAAATAAGCCTGGTTTAAAATTAATTGTTGATAGAAAGAAAGCTGGTGAACTTGGCATTTCTGCTTCCCAAATTGGACAAGTTTTAAGAACCTCGTTATTTGGGTCTAAAGCAGGTGTTTTCAGAAAAGATGGAGAAGATTATGATATAAATGTGAGGTTTAATAAAAATTATAGGTATGATAATAACGCATTATTTAATCAAAATATAATTTTTAGAGATCAATCTTCTGGAAAGATCAAAGAAATTCCCGTTTCAGCATTAGTTACAAAAGAAAACTCGGCTTCTTTCAGTGCTATAAAACACAGAAAAATGCAAAGAGTCGTGACATTATATTCCTCTGTTTTGGCAGGTTATAATGCTAATGATGTTTTTAATAAAGTTAAAAAATCTTTAGAAAATTTTTCTTTGCCTTATAATATTGAATATAAGTTTTCGGGTGAAATAGAGGAACAAGAAAAGAATATGACATTTTTATCTAAAGCATTACTCTCTGCATTAGGTTTGATACTAATTTTATTGGTATTTCAATTTAATTCTATATCAAAACCTCTAATAATTTTACTATCAATTTTTTTGAGCTTTACTGGAGTTTTGTTTGGGTTAATTATTTTTGAAATGCCTTTTGTAATTCTGATGACAATGATGGGAATTATTTCGCTTTCTGGAATAGTTGTAAATAATGGGGTTGTTCTTTTAGATTACACACAACTTCTAATTGATATAAAAAAGGAAGAATTATCTATTAAAAAAGAGGAAACCTTACCAAAAGAAGAATTGATAAATGTAATTATTAATAGTGGTTCGGCTAGATTAAGGCCTGTTATTTTAACTGCCATTACAACTATTCTAGGATTAATTCCTTTATCAATTGGATTAAATATTGATTTTTTCTCATTATTTACTAATTGGGATTCCAATATCTATATTGGTGGTGATAATGTAATGTTCTGGGGCCCTTTAGCTTGGACTGTTATTTTTGGTTTAAGCTTTGCAACATTTTTAACTTTAATAATTGTTCCATCAACATTTCTAATAGTTCAAAATCTAAAATACCACTTCAAAAAACTTTTATAATAAAATAAATTAGTCTTAGATTATCTAAGTTTTCTATTTTTGTCTTAACTATGTATAGAACTCATAACTGTGGTGAACTTTCATTAAATCAGAAAGGAGAAAAAGTAACTCTATCTGGATGGGTTCAAAAAATAAGAAATAAAGGGTTTATAATTTGGATTGATTTAAGAGATCGTTATGGCATAACTCAACTAGTTTTTGATAATGATAGAACATTTAAAGAAGTTTATAAAAAAGCTCAATTAATTAATAGAGAATATGTTATACAAATTAGTGGTGTTGTTTTAGAGCGTGAATCAAAAAACCCTGAAATTATAACTGGATCTATTGAAGTTTTAGTTGAAAAACTTAATATTTTAAATAAATCTGAAACACCTCCCTTCACTATAGAGGATAAAACAGATGGTGGAGAAGAGCTAAGAATGAAATACAGATATCTTGATTTGAGAAGAAATTCAATAAAAAACAATTTAATTTTTCGACATAAAGTAACTATGGAAGTTAGAAACTTTCTTTCAAAAGATGGTTTTATTGATGTTGAAACTCCTTGTTTGATAAAATCAACTCCAGAAGGTGCGAGAGATTTTGTTGTTCCATCGAGAATGAACCCCAAAGAGTTTTATGCTTTACCTCAATCCCCTCAAACTTTTAAGCAACTCCTAATGGTAGGTGGGCTAGACAAATATTTTCAAATTGTAAAATGCTTTAGAGATGAGGATCTTAGGGCTGATAGACAACCAGAATTCACTCAAATAGATTGTGAAATGTCATATGTGAATCAGGAAGACATATTAAATCAATTTGAATCATTAATTGTTTATTTAATAAAAAAAATTAATAACAAAACTGTTACATCTTTTCCGATAATTAAGTATGAAGAAGCAATTTTAAATTATGGAACAGATAAACCGGATATAAGATTTGATATGAAAATACATGAGCTAAATTCTTTAGCCAAAAACAAAGGTTTTAATGTATTTGATAAAGAAGAATTAATTGTTGCTATTTCTGTTCCTAATGCAGCTTCATACTCTAGAAAGCAAATAGACAGTCTAACAGATTGGGTTAAAAAGCCTCAGATTGGAGCAAATGGATTAGTCTGGATTAAATATGAATCTGAAAATAATATAAAATCATCAGTTGATAAGTTTTTTAATTTTTCTGAAATAAAAAAATGGATAAAAAAATGTAATTCTACCCCTGGGGACTTAATATTAATTATTTCAGGTAAAGAAAAGGAATCTAGAGTTCAAATTGGAAATCTTCGATTAAAAATGGCAGAAGATTTAGGATTAAGAAATCCTGAAGATTTTGCACCAGTATGGATAACCGATTTTCCACTTTTTTATTGGGATGAGGAATTGAAAAAATATAATTCTATGCATCATCCATTCACTTCACCAAAAGCTGATGATATAAAATTTCTAGATAGTAATCCTGAAAAAGTTAAAGCAAATGCATATGATTTGGTTATTAATGGAAATGAAATTGGTGGAGGATCGATTAGAATTCACGACACAGAACTTCAAAGAAAAATTTTAAAAATTCTTGGGTTTTCAGATAAAGAAGCTGAAAGACAGTTTGGGTTTTTAATGAAATCTTTTCAATACGGGGCACCCCCTCATGGAGGAATAGCCTTTGGTCTGGATAGACTTGTTGCAATCTTAAAAGGAAAAGAAACAATCAGAAATTTTATTGCTTTTCCTAAAAATAATAATGGAAGAGATGTAATGATAGATGCTCCCTCTGAAATAGATTCCAAACAACTGAATGAACTTTCATTATTATTAAAATCAAATAAATAAATTGAAAATCTTCCTTAAATTTTTCTTTATAATCCAAATTTTTTCTTTAATAATTGGTTTTTATTACAAAACATATTTAAAATATGAAGTTGGGGATAAAATTATTGGATTTACAGTCTTAATAGGAGTTTTTATTTTTATGCCTCTTTTTTTATATGATAGATGGAATGGGAAAAAATTAAAAGATTATACATTAACTGAAGAAAATATAAAAAAGATTAAAAATCAATTAGAATTTAATAAAAGGAAAAAGAAAAATTAAATTAACAATGAATAAATTAAAACTTATCAATACCTTTACAAACTAATAATTAATAATAAATAATGACTGGAACAGTTAAATTTTTTAATGAAGCTAAAGGTTATGGTTTCATTACCAATGACGAATCTCAAGAAGACATTTTCGTTCACGTTTCATCCCTTAATGATATAAAAATTAAAGAGGGAGATAAAGTTGAATATGTAGAAGAAGAAGGAAATAAAGGGAAGCAAGCTTCTCAAATCTCCCTACTATAAAACTTACATAATTTAAATAAAATAGCAATTATATTTTTTATGATTGCTATTTTTTATTACGTCTCAAATAAAAAAAATCATTCAATAGTTTTTCAGACTCTTCAGCCAAAATTCCATGAGAGACTTTAGTTTTTGGATGGAGCTTAATTCCCAAACTAGAGTATCCTCTTTTGAAATCCATCGCTCCTATTACCACTCTATTTATTCTAGTCCAATAAAGTGCTCCTGCACACATTGTACATGGCTCTAATGTAACATATAAAGTACATTGATCTAAGAACTTTCCATTTAAAAAGTTTGAAGCTGCAGTTATAGCTTGCATTTCTGCATGAGCGGTTACATCTTCTAATTTTTCAATTAAATTATGACCTCTTCCAATTATTTTTTGATCAACAACAATTACAGCTCCAATTGGCACTTCACTCTTTTCTAAAGATTTTTCTGCTTCTAATAAAGCTTGATTCATAAAATATAAGTCATCTAACTCCATAAAGAAAATTTAACTCTAAGATTTGAAAGTTTACAAGTAATTTGATTAAATTCCAAACAAAAATAAAACTATTAAAAATTAATTGATTATAATCAATGTCAAACCCAAAAACTCTTTATTTAATAGATGCATATGCTTTAATTTTTAGAGGCTATTATGCCTTTATTAAAAACCCAAGAATTAACTCTAAAGGCATGGATACTTCTGCTATAATGGGTTTTACAAATTCTCTTTTTGATCTTATAAAAAGAGAAAAACCTAAAAATTTAGCGGTTTGTTTTGACAAAGGAGGGTCAAAAGCAAGAAAAGAAATCTATCAAGAATATAAATCAAATCGTTTAGAAACACCTGAAGCTATAAAAATAGCAGTCCCTTATATTCAAAATATTTTAAAGGCAATGAATATTTCAGTCATTGAAAAAGAAGGTTATGAAGCTGATGATATAATTGGAACTCTTGCAAAAAAAGCCGAGAAAAAAGGATTTAAAATTTTTATGGTTACACCTGATAAAGATTTTGCTCAATTGGTATCTGAAAATATTTTTATGTATCGCCCTGCTAGATTAGGAAATGAAATTGAAATATGGGGAGTATCTGAAGTTAAAAAAAAGTTTGATATAGAAAACCCTTATCAAGTTATTGACTATTTGGGTATGATGGGTGACTCAATTGATAATATTCCTGGTTTACCAGGAGTTGGTGATAAAACTGCTAAAAAATTTTTAAAAGAATATGGTTCCATGGAAGCTCTTTTAAAAAATACAAACGACCTTAAGGGTAAAATAAAAGAAAAAATTGAGGCTAATAAAGAATTAGGTCTTATTTCCAAAGAATTAGCAAAAATTATTCTTGATGTTCCTATAGATTTTACACCATCTGAATTCAAAATGGAAAATCCTAATATAGAGGAAATAAAAAAAATTTTTAATGAATTAGAATTTAGAAGATTACTTGAAAGTTTAAAAAAAATATATATAAATGAAACTCATTCTGAATCAGAAAATAAAACTAATTCTGAAGAAAAAAAAATTGTAAAACAATTTGATCTATTTGATCAATCAGAAGCAGAAATTGATAATAATAAAAATAATAAAATATCATATAAAACTCAATTTTATCAGTACGTAAATACTCAATTAGGATATGAAATTTTGATTGAAGAGTTAAACAAACAGAAAACAGTAAGTTTTGATACTAAAACCGATTCCATTAGAGCCCTTCAAGCAAAATTAATTGGTATATCTTTTTCTTGGTCAAAAAATAAAGGATATTATTTAATTATTCCAGAGGACGAAATTGAAGCCAAAAAGGTACTTAGTTATTTTATTCCTTTTTTTGAAAACACAAAAATTGAAAAAGTTGGTCATAATTTAAAATATAACTTAAAAGTTTTAAATAAATATAATATAATAGTTAATGGGCCTTTATTTGATACTATGATAGCACATTACATTATCAATCCTGACATGAGACATAATTTAAATCTCCTGTCAGAAACTTATTTAAATCATTCTCCAAAATTAATTGAAGAACTTATTGGACCTAAAGGAAAAAATCAAAAATCTATGAAAGATCTCGATATTTCAAGTCAGACTGAATATTTAGTTGAGAATGCAGATATTGCTCTTCAATTAAAAGTACATTTTGAAAGTATACTCAAAGATGGAAAATCTATAGATTTATTTAAAAAGATTGAAATGCCTCTTCTCAATGTATTGACTAAAATGGAAATTCAAGGCATCAATATTGATATTAATTGCCTACAAAGTCAATCNNNANAAATNAANAAAGACCTNAATGATNTNAAATTNGAGATTTACAAAAANTCNGNNGAAGAATTTAATATNTCATCNCCAAAGCAANTNGGNATTATTCTTTTTGAAAAATTAAAATTANCTGATAAACCNAAAAAAACNAAAACTGGNCAATATTCNACTTCTGAAGAAACATTANTGGCNTTATCAAAAGAAAACNCAATTGTTTCNTTAATATTAGATTGGAGATCNCTTGAAAAACTTNAAAATACNTATATAAATGCATTGCCTGAAGAAATAAATCAAATCAACAAAAAGAATTCACACTGAATANAATCAAGCTGTAGCNGCNACNGGAAGNCTAAGTAGNAATAAACCTAACCTTCAAAATATTCCAATTAGAACNAANANAGGTAAAAAAATAAGAGAAGCTTTTATNCCAAAAAATGANAACTATTNTTTAATGGCTGCNGATTATTCTCAAATNGAATTAAGAATAATTGCTGCTTTAAGTAAAGATGAANGTATGATTANAGCNTTTAANAATAANGAAGANATTCANAAATCAACNGCNTCTAAAGTCTTTAATGTNNATATTAATGAAGTNACTAGTGAACAAAGAAATAATGCTAAAACNGTTAATTTTGGNATTATTTATGGAGTATCTGCTTTTGGATTAAGTCAACAAACAAATCTTAATAGAACTGAAGCAAANGAATTAATAGATTTATANTATTCTTCNTATCCAAAATTAAATGATTATATAANTAATCAAATAAACTTTGCAAGAGATAATGGTTTTGTAGAAACTATNTTAGGNAGAAGNAGATATCTNAGAAATATTAATTCTCAAAACTCTATTGTTAGNAGTGCCGATGANNGAAANGCTGTAAANGCTCCNATTCAAGGAAGCGCAGCTGATATTATAAAATTAGCAATGATTAATATNCAAAATATTATTGAAAAAGAAAAATTAAAATCTAAAATGTTACTTCAAGTTCATGATGAACTAGTTTTTGATGTTCATAAAAAAGAATTAGAATTCTTGAAATCCATTGTGAAAAAAGAAATGGAAAATGCGTATAAATTAGAAATTCCTTTGATAGTTGAAATAGGTGTTGGAAATAATTGGTTGGAAGCTCATTAACAAATATAAAATATAAACATATAGAGATTTTTTTTTATAAGATATAATTGTACATTTGCAGCCCCTTATAAATGGAAAAAATAAAATATTGGACGCTATAAGTTATAAAACATTATCTGNNAACAANAAAAATGTCAATAAAGATTGGATTGTAATCGATGTTGANCATTTACCTTTGGGAAGAGCCTGTAGTATAATNGCTAAATTTCTTAGAGGNAAATATAAAACTAATTTCACCCCTCATGTTGATTGTGGAGATAATGTAATAGTTATTAATGCAAGTAAAATATCCCTTTCTGGTAAAAAATGGGATCAAAAGCAATATATAAGTCATTCAGGATATCCTGGAGGTCAGAAATTAAAAACTTCAATCCAAATTCACACTAAAAATAAAACTAANTTAGTTGAAAAGTCTATTAAAGGTATGCTTCCAAAAAATAAGCTGGGTGATTCTATATATAGAAATTTAAAAGTTTATGAAGGAAATGAACATAAACATGAATCTCTTAAGCCTAAAAAAATTAATATTAAAGATCTTTTATAATGGAAACTGTTCACACAATAGGTAGAAGGAAAACATCTGTAGCTAGAGTTTACATTGATAAAGGAAAAGGTGTAATATTAGTTAATAAAAAAAAATTTAATGATTATTTTGCTACCCCATCTCTTCAATATAAAGTATCACAACCTTTTATTTTAACTAATACTGAAAAGGATTATGATATTAAAATAACTGTAAAAGGTGGTGGTACAAATGGTCAAGCTGAAGCAATAAGACTTGGAATATCAAGAGCACTGTGTAAGATTAATGAAGAATATAGACCAGTTTTAAAAACAGAAGGTCTTTTGACTAGAGACCCTAGAATGGTTGAAAGAAAAAAATATGGTCAGAAAAAAGCAAGAAAAAAGTTTCAATTTTCAAAAAGATAATAACATTTGTTTAAACCGTAATGACGGATAATTAGTTTAGCATCTAAACATATTTTTTAATATGTTGCTAAAATTTTAAGAACGTAAACTAAAAGTATGACAAAAACAGACGTAAACGATTTATTAAAAGCAGGTGTTCATTTTGGACACCTCACCAGAAAATGGAATCCAAGTATGGCTCCTTATATATATATGGAACGAAATGGAATCCATATTATAAATCTGTATAAAACTGCCGCAAAGATTGATGAAGCTAAGCTGGCACTAAAAAAAGTTGCTTTGTCGGGAAGAAAAATTCTTTTTGTTGCCACAAAAAAACAAGCAAAAGATATAGTTGCAGAAAAAGCTAAATCAATCAATATGCCCTATATAACTGAAAGGTGGCCCGGAGGCATGCTAACAAATTTTGTTACAATTAGAAAAGCAGTTAAAAAAATGACTTCTATTGACAGAATGAAAAGTGATGGAACATTCGAAACATTGTCAAAAAAGGAAAAACTTCAAATCGATAGAGCAAGAAACAAATTAGAAAAAAACTTAGGATCTATATCAGAAATGACAAGGCTTCCTGGGGCAATTTTTATTGTAGATACTACTAGAGAAAATATTGCTGTAAGAGAGGCTAAAAAACTGAAAATACCCATTTTTGCAATGGTTGATACTAATTCTGATCCAAAAGAAATTAATTATGTTATTCCTTCCAACGATGATGCTTCAAAATCAATTAATAAAATTCTAGAAATTATTACCTACTCTATATCAGAAGGTCTTAGTGAAAGAAATAAGGAAAAAAATCATCTAAATGAATCTGATTTGAAAAAAATGAAGTCTGAAACTATTGAAAATGACAGTAAACAAAAAAAAGATAAATCAGAAGACCTAAAAGAAATATCTAAGAAATAAAATAATTTGTTATGAATATAACTGCATCTGAGGTAAATAAACTAAGACAAACTACTGGGGCTGGAATGATGGATTGCAAAAATGCTCTTGTTGAATCAAAAGGGGATTTTGATAAAGCACTAGATTTTTTAAGGAAAAAAGGTCAAAAGGTTGCAGCAAATAGAGCTGATAGAGAATCCAGCGAAGGTGTTGTCCTAGCAAAAGTAAATTCTGAAAATACTTCTGGAATTATAATTTCATTGAACTGTGAAACAGATTTTGTTGCAAAAAATGAAGATTATATAAAATTAGCAAATCAAATTGCTGATTTAGCATTAAATCATAAAAGTCTAGATTCCCTATTAAATGCTGATTTCAATGGTATTTCATTAAAGGAAAAACTTACTGAACAAACAGGTATTATTGGTGAAAAAATAGAATTGAAAGAATTTAAAAGAATTGATAATAATTATGTAGGATTTTATGTTCATGCTGGTAACAAAATTGCCAGTTTAGTTTCATTGTCTGAAAAAATTGAAAAATCTGAAGAATTATCAAAAAATATTGCCATGCAAATAGCGGCTATGAACCCTATTTCACTTGATGAAAACAACGTTGATAAAAAAATTATTGAAAAAGAAATTGAAATTGCAAAAGAACAATTACGTATAGAAGGAAAACCAGAATCTATGCTTGATAATATTGCTAAGGGAAAACTAAAAAGATTTTTTAAAGACAATACTTTATTAAACCAAGCTTATATTAAAGACAATAAAATTTCTGTTAATTCATATNTAAAAACTATTTCAGAAAGTATTAAAGTAGAATCATTTGCAAGAGTTTCTTTAGTTTAGATTGTAAATTTAAATTTTCAAAATATTTAAAATGATATTGGAACGTTGTCCCTGGTGTTTAGGTGACATAAAAAATCAGTCCTATCATGACAATGAATGGGGTAATCCCAATTTTGATGAAAATAGTTTATTCGAGTTTTTAATATTAGAAACTTTTCAAACAGGTTTAAGTTGGANAATTATTATTAATAAAAGAGAATTTATAAAAAAATCCTTTTCAAATTTTAATATTGAAAAGATTGCTGAATACGATATAATTCAAATTAATAATTTGTTGAAAAACAAAAATATAATTAGAAATAAATTAAAAATTGAATCAACCGTTTCAAATGCAAAAGCATTCATTAAAATTCAAAAAAAAGAAGAAAGCTTTTCTAATTATATTTGGAAGTTTGTAAATGGAATCCCTATTCAAAATACTTTTAAAAATCAAAAAGAAATTCCAAAACAAACAAAATTGTCAATGATTATCTCAAAAGATTTAAAAAAAAGAGGATTTAAATTTGTTGGACCAATAGTTACTTACTCTTTCATGCAAGCTATTGGACTTGTAAATGATCATTTAACTTCATGCTTTAGACATAAAGAACTTTTAAAAAAAAATCAGAAAGGTAAATCATCTTCCTCTTCATTATCATTTTGATTCGTATCTAACTCTGTTGTTTCAAAAGGTTTTTGAGCTGGGATTGATTCATCATTATCAGCTCCTTGATCTAATTGATCAATTCTCCAACCTTGGATTGAATTAAAATATTTAGTTTGACCTTCAGGATTAACCCATTCTCTTCCCCTTAAATTTATTCCAATTCTAACGTCTTGACCAATTTGATAAGAATCTAAAAGTTCACATTTATCTTGTACAAATTCAATTATTATATTTTGAGGGTATTGCTCCTGTGTTGTAATAACAATTTCTCTTTTTCTAAATCCATTTGAACCATACGTCTTAACTTCATCAATCCATTTAATCTTTCCAGTAATTTCCATTTTATATATTTTTTATTGCTTATAAAAGTAACAAAACTAAATATCATTCCTAAAATAGAATAAAACATATTTTTAAATTACATTAATTATATTAGTTAAAGATAATATTGATAAAATTTGATTTCTAAAATTAAAAATTATTTAAATAATAGTTGGTTAATAATTTCATTTGCTATTGTTGTCCTAATCTTATGGAACACTAATGTGCTATTTAAAAATCTTAGTAAAGAGGAAAGAACAAAAATGCAACTTTGGGCTATGGCTCAAATTGATTATATAGAAAATCAAAATCTAAATAATCTTGCTTTTGAAGTAATTCAAAAGTCTGGAACCAATCCTATTATTCAAGTTGATGAAAAAAATAAAATTATAGAAGTCAGAAATATTCAATGGAATTCAAATTTAAAAGATTCAACCTATTTATATAAAAAGCTTGAACAAATAAAAAAAGAAAACGATCCTATATTAATTCAATACAGAAATAAAGAAGGGCTTTTAATTGTTGATCACAAATTGTATTATGGGGATTCTTTAACATTAAAAAAATTACAGTATTACCCTCTTGCTCTACTACTTATAATTCTACTTTTTATGTTAGTTTTATATTTTGTTTTTAAAACCTCAAAAATTTCTGAACAAAATCGTCTTTGGGCTGGAATGGCAAGAGAAACTGCTCATCAAATTGGTACGCCTTTAACTTCAATGATGGGATGGATAACTTTATTAAAAGAAAAAAAGAAAAAATCTGAGTCAATAATTGAAATTGAAAAAGATATTGAAAGGCTTAAAATTATAAGTGAACGATTTTCTAAAATTGGATCTATACCTGAATTAAAAAAAGATAGTATTAATAATTGTATAAGTAAAACCGTCATATATCTAAAAAAAAGAAGCTCAGAGCATATTAATTTTAAAATAAAGATTCCAGAAAAAGATTTGAT
The DNA here is from genome assembly GCA_002719315.1 of Flavobacteriaceae bacterium. Lineage (GTDB taxonomy): Bacteria > Bacteroidota > Bacteroidia > Flavobacteriales > Flavobacteriaceae. Next base: position 236,831 of record PBHD01000005.1, on the reverse strand, counting down.
TATACCATTTAATTATCAACTATTAAGTTGGACTATTGAAAATTTAATTAAAAATAGTATAGATGCAATTAAAGGTAGAGGATTAATTTCAATTGAACTCATAGAAAAAATTAATACAATAGAAATTAACATTGAAGATAATGGGGTTGGAATAAAACATGAAGATATCAACAAAATTTTTACCCCAGGTTTTACTAGTAAAAAAAGAGGTTGGGGATTGGGACTATCATTAGCTAAAAGAATTATAGTTGATTTTCATAAAGGAAAAATAAATGTAAAAAATACAAAAATTGGTAAAGGTTCTTTATTTCAAATTTTGTTAAACAAATAAATTTTATATAAAATTTTTATTTATTTCATAGGCCAATTTTTCAAATTGATCATTTGATAATTTTACTTTTTTAATAAATTTTGCATCAGACATTTCGTTTAAAGGAATTAAATGAACATGAACATGTGGAACTTCAAGACCAATAACACTAATGCCTATTCTATTACATGAAACAACTTTTTTAATTGCTAAAGCTACACGCCTTGAAAACTTCATTAATTCTATATATTCGTGTTCAGATAAATCAAAAATTTTATCTACTTCTTTTTTTAATACACATAAAGTATGTCCTTTTGAATTTGGATTAATATCAAGAAATGCAAAACAATTTTTATTTTCTGCTATTTTATAGCAAGGTAAGTCCCCATTGATAATTTTTGAAAAGATCGAAGACAAATTAATCTCTTGTTATCTTGTTAATTTCCAACTTAATAATTCCATTTGGAACTTTTATTTCTGCAATTTCCCCTTCTTTTTTACCTAACAACCCTTTTCCTATAGGAGACTCAACAGAAATTTTACCAGCTTTTAAATCAGCTTCCGTTTCAGCAACCAATTTATAATTCACAACTAAACCATTTGATTGATTTTTAACCTTAACTGATGAATAAACCAAAACTTTAGAAGTATCTAACTCGGATTCATCAATTAATCTTGCGTTTGCCAGAGTGTTTTCTAACTTAGATATTTGCAGCTCTAACATTCCCTGTGCTTCTTTTGCAGCATCATATTCTGCATTCTCACTTAAATCTCCTTTATCTCTAGCTTCAGCAATTGCATTAGATGCTTTAGGCCGTTCAACGTCCTTAAGATAATTTAAATCTTTCCGTAATTTTTTTAAACCTTCTTCTGTATAATAAGATACTTTACTCATTTTTTTTACGTTTTCTTATAAAAAAGAAAATCCTCCTTATTTTATAAGGTGGACTAACAAATATAATTAATTGACAACATTTTTTAAAATATCTTCAATCAAAAGAAAAATTTTGTTTCTTACAATCCTAATTACATATAGTTGTGAAAAAAATAAAATTGAAAGAAATCCATATTTAAATAATGTGAAAATTGATTATGAAATTAACCTGAACCTGCCCGAATTTGATCCTTTAAGATACATTGGTGGTAGTAAGAAAATTCTAAATATTGGATTAAATGGAGTTATAATCTTTAATTTAAATAACACCTCATATTTAGCATGGGAGGCATCCTGCTCAAACCATAAATTAAAAGACTGTTCAAAGCTTAAAATAGAAGGAGTATTAGCTAAATGTAATTGTGAAAATTATCAATATAGTTTAGCTACTGGACAATTAATTAACACTGATAAAAACTTGAAAAATCCTTTTGGGTTATTATACTATCAAACTAATTTATATAATAACATTTTAAGAATTAGTAACTAAAAATTATAAATATAAAATGCTTAAAAAAGTTATTTTTTTTTTATTTGTTAATCAATTTATTTTTTCTCAACAGCTAGACTTTGATTTTTATATTGGAAAAAGAAAAGAAACTAAAACCTTTTCTTTTAAATATATTCAACAAGGAATTTTAAATTTAGATTCAAATACGAATATTTCAGCTACAATTGAAGCTTTTAAATTAAGCTACAAAACAAAAAATAATTTTAATTCTTATTTAACTTTATTTTCAACTCGTACTTTTTTCTCAGGCAAAAAAAATGATAAATTAAATACTTTATCAAGTATTTTAAACCCCTTTGGAGGTAGTTTAAATCTAAATATTCATAGTTTAATCCCCATTAAGATTAAAGAAGATCTTAATTTAAGTTTAGGTGTTAAGATTGGAAAAAAATTAATTGAAGCGCAAGCGATTTACTTTCCCATTGATAATAAGGCTTTTTTTGAGAATTATATAAATATTGGTTCATTAATTCAAAAAAAAATAATTGATGATCCGCTAAATAATACTAGTTTATTTTTTTGGGGTTATACAAACTTATTTTTAACTAAATCTTTAAAAAAAAATAGAGAAATATTTTTTGATAATGAATTAAATTCATTAAGTAAAGGTTATGGCTTAGAAATAGGTGTTCAATATAATAAGTCATTTAAAATAATGCTTATTGGGAATAAAATTCTTGATACTATGAAAAATTCAAAATTGAGGAAAATAATTTTTCAACTTTCAATTTCATACAAACTTTTAAAATAAAATTGAAATCCCTATTAAAAAATTTCTTTTCGCTTGAGGATAAAATCCAACTCCCTCAACTGTTTTAATTAAATTTGGATCAGACCATGTATCATCAAAAGTGTAAAAATAACCATTTGAAATATATTCTTTATTTAAAAAGTTGTTTATCAAAAAAGAAAAACTAATTTTTTTTAAAATCTTCAATGGTTCAATTATGTATGAAAAATTTAAGTCTGAAATTAAATATGAAGGAAGTATTGAAAGTTTTGAATCAATATTTCCCATGTATAGCTTTGATACATATTTGGATAATAAAATAAAGTTTAGATTTTTAGAAATTTTATAATTTAACTGACTAGCTGAGATTAAATTTGGAGAAAAGGATAAATTAGTTTTACCTAAACTCTTTAATATTCCGTCCCTCTCAAAAAAATAGTCAAGATTTTTATTTGAGCTAAATGAAAAATTAAAACCCCAGAATAAACTTTTATTAAAATTAATTGATGAGTCTATTTCTAATCCAACTCTTCTTGAATTACCAATATTTTCTCTTATGGGTAATCCAACATCATCTATAGCTCCGGTAAGAACAAGTTGGTCAAAATATTCCATCCAATATAAATTAGCTTTTATTTTAATATTATTATTGATATATCTCCATCCAAACTCAAAATCATTTAATGTTTCCGAAACTGGATTACCGTTTTTATAATCAGATCTATTTGGTTCTCTTTTTGCCTTTGCATAAGAAAAATATAAGTTATTTAAATCATTAATATTAAAAATAATTCCTGCTTTAGGATTGAAGAAAGTAAAAGAATCATTTACTTTAAATATTTCTGGACCCTTAATAGTTCCATTTATTGAATAATTTAAGGTTCTAATTTGAGCATCGAAAAACATAGAAGTTTTAGTGTTTATAGTCTCTTTTAGTTTAATAAAAAAACTTAACTCTTTCTTTATACCATTATTTTCATAGAATTTATTGTTTATTAAATCATATGGAATATTGTCCGCCCAAATTATCTTTCCATAATGATCTCCATCATATACCGAATAAAATCCTCCAAAATTTAACTTTGTAGAATTTTTAATATAATTTAACCTGAATGTTAAGGCATGAAAAAAATTATCTAACCATTTTTGAGATATATTTTCTGAACTTGAAATAAACTTGTTTCCAATTTCAATAGGTTCAAGATTTAAATATTTAAAATCTGTTTCATCACCAAAAGAAATATTTTCAACATACCATTTGTCATTGTACTCCTCGTAAAAACCATACCCATGAGTAAAATTATATCCTAATGAAAAATTAGTTAGAGAATTTATTTCTTTATCCCATAAAACTTGAATATGATTTTGTTTATAATTATCAACTTGATTATTATAGAATCCATTCTTATTGCCATTTTCATCATAAATTTCTCCTGCAGGATTATATCTTCTATTTTTTTTTAATTGAAAAGAATCTATCCCATACCAAGATTGATAAGTGATTTCGTGTCCCCCAAATCCTAAAATTCTAAGTAATGTGTTTTTGTTTTTATAAGCAAACTGCAAAAAATAGGANTCTAAATCAGATTTTGCTCGTTCAATATATCCATCAGAATCNATTTGNGAAAATCTACCTGAAAACTCNATATTTTTATTTATTAAACCTGTTGAAAANCTTAATGTTTTTTTTANGGTATTAAAACTTCCNTAACTNGNAGAAATTTCAGACATNGNAGTTTCTGATANAAAATCAGATCTTAAATTAATNCTTCCTCCAAATGCTCCTGTTCCATTNGTTGAGGTNCCTATCCCTCTTTGAAATTGAAAACTTTCAACATTTGANGCAAAATCNGGCAAATCTACCCAATAAACCGAATGTGACTCTGAATCATTATAAGGGAANCCATTTATNGTAACATTAATTCTAGTTGCATCTATCCCTCTAACTCTTANATTAGTATAGCCAATTCCATTTCCCGCATCACTTGAAGTTACAACNGANGGTAAAAANTTTAATAANANTGGTATGTCCTGCCCTAAATTTCNTGTTTTTAAATCTTCTTTTGACAAATTAGTATAAGTTATTGGNGAATCANNTGAAACTCTAATTCCTTCTACATTNACCTCATTTAATGAAATTGTAGAAATTGAATCTTTNACTTGAACTTTCTGAGCAGATAAANCAANTGGTATTAAAATAAAAATANANTTTANTTTTAAAATTTTCATTTTATTTAATTTTNAAAAAGGGGNGTTAAATTCTATTTAATTTCCCTAANCANCATTACNTGTTCAGGTTCAATGGGTATAATCTCAGCTATTTCTAGCACCCCTTTAGAGANNNTACAAATTTAATAAANTGTAATCACAAATTATTTAAAATTTTNATACTATTNCTTAATCTTTCTTCAATAGAACCTTTTATTATTGAATATGGTTTATTNTTGTTATCTAGAGTNTCTTTAAAATAAGANAACATTTNTTCTCTATCATATGGNCTGTCTCTTAAATCATCTTTTTTCCATGGAACATCAATTGATGTTAGTAAATAATAATCATAACTTAATTTCTCACTTAATTTTATNATTTCAGGATCACAATATCCGTCAAAATGTGTTTCTGACCATATCCTNGTNACCAAAATATTNGTGTCNCAAAATAAAAATTTTCTTGCCTTAGAGATTTTATTGCTTTCCATNTTTAATTGACCTGAAACAATNTTTAATAGNTCTTCCTTTGTGCAAANCTTTTGGAATTTATCCCATTTTTNTTGAAGATATTCTCTAGCAAATTCAGGAACCCATTGTGATTTATAATGATTGGCTAACANNTTTGCTANNGTAGTTTTNCCANTNCACTCTGGCCCAAATAAAACAATTTTTAANCAGGNATTCTCTCTTTGTATATTTTTANCCATGATTTATAACCCATTANAGCAATAATTGTAAATATAAAATATTGTATAGTTGTTATCGCAAGTCCTTTATATAAATANAGAGGAATAGAAATAAGATCTCCNATAATCCAAAAAATCCAACTTTCAANTTTTCTTCTTGCCATTAGCCACATTGCAACAAAAAANATCCCAGTTGTTAAAGTNTCTATATANGCAGACCAAGAGNTAAATAAGTTAAATAACTTATANATTATTNAAATTAANATTAAACTAATTAAAAAAATNAATGNCNCAATTANATAATCNTTATTTGANCNATATGAAACCTTATTAATTATCTGTCCNTCTNTTTTATANCTCCAATAAAACCAACCATAGATACTCATAAAAAAGAAATANGCATTAATTATCATNTCNCCNAAAAGNTTAAAATGAAAAAGTAAATAAACAAAAATTCCNGTNGATATCANCCCTNTTGGATAAACAGCAATTTTATTCATTTTAGCAAAAATTACACTTAAAATTCCTAAAAAAACTGCTNTNAATTCNAGAAAAATATCAAAAACATAATATCCTTCATANGGTTTAAAAAAATAATCAAAAATCTGGTCTNTAATCACTTCTNTCNATATTNAATAACTTTAATTGAACTANAACATTATCNTCATNATTAAATACATTNTTTATTTCCTTATTTAAATATTCCATTAATAAATCATAATCCCCATAAATTTGAGTNCTCAATGGAGTCTCNATNACTTTAAAATTTGAATTACGNATTGTTTTTATAAANTTTTTNATTATTGATTTATATTTTTTATTNATNGGAATTAATGTTATTTCTNCTGATATTTTCATTATTGCAAAGATAGTGCTACAGTACAAGAATAATTTCNNATTTTAAAAAAAAATAAGTGAAATTTAAATNTTTGATTTTTANAGAAAACCCTTGCTAAACCTTCTGTTGAATTTTTTTCAAAAGGATCAANAANAATTTGNTCTGANAATATAATTCCATTTACTTTAAAAGCTTTGAATACAGCCTCTTTAGCTGTCCAAATAATTGTAATTTGGGAAACGTCTTTTTTTATTAAAAAAAATTTTTCTTTTGTATTTAAAAACTTTTGAGATATGTTTAGAATTTTAGATTGATTCTTTTCAATATCAATTCCAATTTCTTTCTCAGAAATTACTATTCCTGATACTTTTTTTGAATGAGAAAATGAAATATGTCTTCCATCATTTAAAAATGGCCTGCCAATATCATCATAATACTGATTTTCATTAGAAATACCTGTTTTTTTTAATAGTTGTCTAATTGATAAAATCCCTTTTCTATGATCTAAAGATTTTTTTTCATTAATTTTTTCTTTTAACATTGAATTAAATTTCAATCCTTTGCATAAGTCTTTTTCACTCTCGATAATATTCCAAAAATATAATTTGAAATTTTGCTTTGCATTATTACCCAAATAGTTTTTTAATACTGGCATTTGAAAATTTAAAGAAAGGTCGTAATTTTGCAAACTAATATAATAATTATATGGAATTGTCAAATAAAACAAAATACCTGTCTTATAAAGTAAAAGATTTAAAACTTGCCGAATGGGGTAGGAAGGAAATTAAATTAGCCGAAAAAGAAATGCCTGGTTTAATGTCGTTAAGAAAAGAATATAAAAAATCTTTACCATTAAAGGGTGCTCGAATAGCTGGTTGTCTGCACATGACAATCCAAACTGCAGTTCTTATAGAAACACTTATTGATTTAGGAGCAGAAGTTACTTGGAGTTCATGTAATATATTTTCAACTCAAGACCACGCTGCTGCTGCTATAGCAAAAAAAAATATTCCAGTATATGCATGGAAAGGAATGAATGAAGATGAATTTAATTGGTGTATTGAGCAAACTCTCTTTTTTGGAAAAGATCGTAAACCTTTAAATATGATTTTAGATGATGGAGGGGATTTAACAACTATGGTTTTTGATAAATTTCCTGAACTAATTCCTGATATTAAAGGCCTTTCTGAAGAAACAACTACAGGAGTTCTTAGATTATATGAAAGAATGAACAAAGATAAATTACCCATTCCTGCTATAAATGTTAATGACTCAGTTACAAAATCTAAATTTGACAATAAATATGGTTGTAAAGAAAGTGCCGTTGATGCTGTGAGACGTGCAACTGATATTATGTTAGCTGGTAAAAGAGTTATTATATGTGGATATGGGGATGTTGGAAAAGGAACCGCTGCATCATTTAGAGGAGCAGGAGCAATTGTTACAATTACTGAAATTGATCCTATTTGTGCTCTTCAAGCTGCAATGGATGGATTTGAAGTTAAAAAACTTTCAAATGTTATTGGATCTGCTGATATAGTTGTTACTGCAACAGGCAATAAAGATATTATTAAAAGGGAATCTTTTCTAGTACTAAAGGACAAAGCTATAGTATGTAATATTGGTCATTTTGACAATGAAATTGATATGTCATGGTTAAATAAAAACTATTCGCATACTAAAACTGAAATTAAACCACAAGTTGATTTATATACACTAGAAAATAATAAACAATTAATTATTTTAGCAGAAGGAAGGTTAGTTAATTTGGGATGTGCAACTGGTCACCCAAGTTTTGTCATGAGTACATCATTTACAAATCAAGTTTTGGCCCAAATAGAACTTTGGAATCACTCAAAAAAATATGAAAATAAAGTTTATATGCTCCCCAAACATCTAGATGAAAAAGTTGCCTCTCTTCATCTTGATCATCTTGGAGTTGAGCTTGAGGATTTATCTTCAGAACAAGCAAAATACATTGGAGTTAACCCAAAAGGCCCTTTTAAACCGGAATATTATAGATATTAATATTCTTCTATTTAATTAGGAATTATTGAAACGTATGACTTATTATTCTGTTTTTTTGTGAATTTAACAGATCCGTCAATTTTGGCATGAAGGGTATGATCCTTGCCTAAATAAACATTTTCTCCAGGATAGTGAACTGTACCCCTTTGCCGCAAAATTATATTTCCAGCTTTTGCAATCTGACCTCCAAAAATTTTTACACCAAGTCTTTTTGAGTGAGACTCTCTTCCATTTTTAGAACTACCAACTCCTTTTTTATGTGCCATTTAAATAAGTTTTACTTTTTTAATNATTTCTTTTTTGAATTTGATTTAGTTTTAGAAGAAACTGTTTTTTTTAAAGTTATTTTTTTTGATTTTAAATCTTTAGAACTAGNTTTTGNTTCTGCAACCTTCTTAGTTTTAACTTCAGGTTTTTTTACACCACCTTTTTCTATTACATTTTCAATTAAAAGCTGAGTTAAGAATTGACGATGACCATTTTTTACTCTGTAACCTTTTCTTCTCTTCTTTTTAAAAACTATAATCTTATCTCCTTTTAAATGACTTAAAATCTTTGCATTTACTTTTGCTCCTGATAATTTTGGATCACCTACTTTTACATTTTTACCATCGTCAATAAGAAAAACATTATCAAAAGAAACCTTTACTCCTTCTTTTTCTGGAAGACGATTAACAAATAACTTGTCATTTTTTGAAACCTTAAATTGCTGTCCTGCTATTTCTACAATTGCATACATTAATACAGATTTTGGTGGGCAAATATACTGATTTTTAATTATCCTTAAAACAATTTTTTAAAGTTCAATCCATTTTGGGTTATTTAAAGACCACTCTACAACTTGGTTGATTCTTTCTTTAATTTTTATTTTTGGTATCCAACCTAGTTTTTTCATTTTTTCACCAGACAAAGCGTATCTTAAATCATGCCCTGGCCTCGAAGAATGATAATCGACCAATTCATAATTTAAATTTTTATTTTGAGAATCTGCAATAGCTCTTGCTAATTCCAAGTTATTAAGCTCCTCTGATCCAACAATGTTAAATTTAGGACACTTAGCGCCACCCCAATCATGAATATTTTCTATCTTCTTTTCTAAAAGGAATAAAATTGCTTCAGCTACATCAATAGCATGTATATAATGTCTTGAGCCAGGAATTGATTTTGTTTTATCACTATGTATTGTTACACTTTCACCATCTCTTATTTTTTTAATACACATTGGTATAAATTTTTCTGGATGTTGTCTTTCCCCAAAAACATTCATTGTATGAGTGATATAAATAGGTAAAGAATAAGTGTTTTCAAAAGCAACTGCTAGTTCTTCTCCTCCAGCTTTAGTAGCACTATATGGGTTTGTTGAATTATATCTATCGTTTTCTTCATAGTTAATTTGATTTGGTGCAGGACCAAAGACTTCATCAGTACTAAAATAAATAAATCTTTCAATTTTCTTTTTTTTCATTTATCGTTTTTGCAAAATTCAAAATATTACAAGTGCCAACAACATTGTCCATGACAAATTCCATAGGAAATTTAATACTTCTGTCTACGTGAGATCCTGCTGCTAGATGAAGAATATAGTCTACATGTCCAATATCACTGACGATCCAAGGATTTAGTTCAGATTTCAAATCATGATATATAATTTTAACTCTTTTCTTTTGGATACTAGAAAACTGATTCATAACATCGTTTAATCTATTTAAATTACCACTGTAATCTAATCGATCAAGTGAAATTATTTCCCAATTAGTATTCTTAATAAGAAATTCTACTAAATGATGAGCAATAAATCCAGCACCACCTGTTATTAATACCTTTTTCATGCCTTAAAAATATCAATTAATTTCAATAGAAGTTTATTTCTTTCAAATTCTTTTTCAAAATATTTTCTTGCATTTTCTCCCATTTTTAATTTTTCTTTTTTTGTTAGATATGAAAATTTTATTATAGATGTTGATAACATTTTGGAATTTTCCGATGGTGAGGCATATCCTGATTTTGATTTAAGAATAATATCCGAACATACTCCATCAACAGATCCTATAATTGGTTTACCAGACGCTAAATATGATTGAAGTTTTCCAGGAATAGTTAATCTGAAAATTTTACTTTTTTTTAAACTAACTAAAAGAGCATCAGCACAAGCAAAATAATCTGACATTTTCTCAGGAGGAAATGAGCCTAAAAATTTAAAATTTTTTTCTAAAGACATCCTAGAAATCTTTTCAATTACCCTTTGTTTATCCCTCCCTTCTCCAATAATAATAAAATTTATATTATTCTTTTTTTTTCTAACAATATTAGCTGCTGAAATAATTGTATCAAAACTTTGCGCAACCCCAATATTACCTGCAAATAAAATATTTAATCCATTTGGAAAAATGGACTTTACCTTTAATTTTGGTTTGACTACTTTATAAAAACTTTCGGCATAATATGGATAATATAATATTTTATTTTTGCTAACCCCCTGTTCAATCAAATATTCTCTAAATCTTGGAGATTGTACAAGAATTATATCATAAAAATGATATATCAACTTAGTCATTAAATTAACTAATCCTAATGCAATTTTATTTGTTATTCCTCCCGCATCCTTTAAAGATTCTGGCCAAAGATCATGAACCCACAAAAAAGGTTTTGCTCTAAAAATAACTGATGCTATAATACCTATAAAACCAACTGTAATTGGAGAGGGTGCATATACAAATATTTTATCAAATTTTTGTTTAATAAAAAAAAGTTTTATTGAAGCAAAAAAAACAAAAGAAATATAATTTAAAAATAGTCGAAAACCTCCTGAATTACCTCTTGGTATTAAATTTGACCTATATACTTTTATACCGTTAATTATTTCTGTTTGCTTTGTATACCAAGAATATCCCTTATAAAAACTTCCTTTTGGATAATTTGGTTTTCCAGTTAAAACCTCAACCTCATGTCCCAAATCATTTAATCCATAACACAAGTCGTTTATCCTAAAATTTTCAGGATAAAAATATTGAGAAACAACTAGTATTTTCAATTTGATATTTAAATTATTGTCAATTAAAATTTATATGAATATAAATCTTTATTAGTACTGTAAAATAAACTTAGTTCTGATATCATTTTATCGTAGCTAGAAAATTTATAATTAACATCTGACCTTTCAGAAATTAAACTTCTGTCATATATTATTGAAGAATCTTGAATTATTTCTATTTTATTTAGTTTAAATTCTCTTTTTACTAAATTTAATAAATCATATTTGCTTATTGATTCTCCATTAGTTACATGATACAATCCACTAATGTTGTAAACAATACAGTGTTCTATAACTTTGGATAACTCAAGTGTTGTAATTCCTCCCCAAATAGCTTTATTATAACCTTTTATTTTTCCATTTTGATTAAAAATCCAATGTAAAAGTCCTTTACCATCTTTTTTTAATTCTGGTCCAATAATTGANGTCCTTAAAGTTAAATGTTTATTACCTTTAATTTCTCCTAAAAATTTTGTTATACCATAAGTTTTTGACTCATTAGGAGTGTCATTTTCCGAGTATTTTCCTCTTTTACCATCAAAAACACAATCAGTACTTATTTGAATTATCTTTGAATTAAATTCTTTTGAAATCTCTTTTAATTTTTGAGGGAAAAGAGAGTTTATGTATATAGAATTAATTTTATTAAAATTTGGATCTTGAGGAAGGATTCCAATTGAGTTAATAATAATTTCAGGCTTTATACTTTTTAATATCTTTTTAAAATCAGAAATATTATGAACGTCACAAATCATTGATTTGGAATTCAATTTTTTTCTAAAAGAAAGGTCAAAAATTTTAAATTTTTTATTTTTTTTTAAATAAAAAAAAAGCATATGACCAAGCATTCCTGTGCTACCCAAAATTAAAACTCTTTTGGGTATTATTTTTTCCATATTTCTCTATTAATGATTTTTGTATATCCTTGAATTATTTTTATAACTCTATCTGAAGAATTTACTACTTTATAATCATTTGGAATTTGTTTGAATCCATTTTCAAATAACTTCAAAGAAACATTAATAGATTGAGTAATTGAATCACTNTCAATATTTCCTAAAACCATTGTTCCATAATCTATAGCTTCTGGTCTTTCAGTTGATGTTCTAATACTCACNGAAGGAAAATTAATTATTGAACTTTCCTCAGATAAAGTTCCACTATCTGAAAGAGTTATAAATGAATTTTTTTGAAGATTTACATAATCAAAAAATCCTAACGGTTTAATAAAGTTTATTTTAGAACTTTTAATTACTTTAATAATCTTTAATTTTTCTTTAGTTCTTGGATGAGTTGAAAAAATAATTGGCAAATTATATTTTTCTTCAACTAATTTTAAAGAATTCAATATTTCTTTAAAATTATTTCCAATATCTATATTTTCCTCTCGATGAATACTTGCTACTATATATTTGTTTTTTTTTAAATTAAGTTGACTTAAAATTTCACTCTCATCAATATTCTTTTTAAAATTTTCAATAATTTCAGGCATTGGAGAACCTGTATTAAAAACATAATCTTTTCTAAAGCCTTCTGATAAAATATATCTTCGACTATTTTCTGTATATGTTAAATTTATATCTGCTAAATGGTCAGCAATTTTTCTGTTTATTTCTTCTGGAACATTCTGATCAAAACATCTATTTCCTGCCTCCATATGGAAAATTGGAATTTTTAATCTTTTGGCTGATATAACAGATAAAGAACTATTAGTATCTCCTAAAATTAGGAGAGAATCTGGATCTAAATTTTTTAGTATTTTATATGATTTTGATATAACATTTCCCAAAGTTTCACCTAAATTTTTTCCCACTACATCTAAAAAATAATCGGGTTTTCTTATACCCAAATCCTCAAAAAAAATCTGATTTAACTCATAATCATAATTTTGTCCTGTATGAATCAGAACATGATCAAAAATTTTATCACATTTTTTAATTGTTAATGATAATTTTATTAACTCTGGTCTGGTTCCAACTATTGTAACTAACTTTAATTTTTTCATAAAATAATTTTAACCTTGATACCCAATACTAAATAGCAAATCTATAAGTTGACTTTCACTCAACCTATTTGTGTTAAATGAATTATATTCATCATATTTATTTTTTAATTTAGTTCCTTCAAAAAAATATTTATTATAATTTAAATCCCTATTATCACAAGGTATTCTAAAATAATTTTCTAGTTCTTCTGCAACAATTCTTTCTTCTTTTGACAACAAAGTTTCATGAATTTTTTCAGAGTGTCTTATACCAATATTCTTAATTTTAACTTTTGAATTATAGATTTTTTTCATAACAGATGCTAGCTCTCCTATAGTTGTTGATGGTGACTTTTGAACAAAAATATCTCCAGAATTTCCATTTTTAAATGCAAATAAGACTAAGCTCACAGCATCATCCAATGTCATCATAAATCTAGTCATATTAGGATCTGTAACAGTTATATCATTACCTTTTTTAATTTGATCATAAAAATGAGGGATAACTGATCCCCTAGAACCCATAACATTACCATATCTTGTTCCAATAATTTTAGTTTTATTAGTAAGTCTTGACTTCGCAACAAAAACTTTCTCCATCATAGCTTTAGATACTCCCATGGCATTTATTGGATAGACAGCTTTGTCTGTACTTAAACAAATTATCTTTTCTACAGAATTAAAAATAGCTGCATTTAAAAGGTTTTCAGTCCCTAAAACATTTGTTCTAACAGCCTCAGTAGGATAAAATTCACATGAAGGAACTTGTTTTAATGCTGCCGCGTGAAAAACATAATTCACACCTGTAAGAGCTTGATCTAAACTTTCATAATTTCTAACATCTCCAATATAAAATTTAATTTTAGGATTGTTATACTTTACCCTCATATCATGTTGTTTTTTTTCATCTCTTGAAAAAATTCTTATTTCAGATATTTGAGATTCTAGAAATTTATCTAGGACAGCGTTCCCAAAAGAACCTGTCCCTCCAGTAATTAAAAGAATTTTATTTTTAAACATTTTTAAATATTAATTCTATAAAGTTATCTATTTTGTTTTTTACTACAATATTTGATCTCTTAATATAATCATTATTAACCGCTCTAATCATACTTTTACTTATACTATGTTCTGATTTTGGATCAAAAAACAATGATGAATTACAAATTTCTTTAAAAGTAGGAATATTTGATAATATAACATTGCATCCTGATTTTATAGCTTCTAAAACAGGAAGTCCTAGGCTTTCAGCATAAGATGGATAAATTAAGTAATGTGATTTTTTATAAAAGATTAACAATTCTTTTTTTTCAATTTTACCTATATATTTTATGTTTTTATTTTCATAAGAAATATCATCTCCTTTAATAGTTATATATAAATTAATTATCTTTTTACTACTAAACTTTGATAATTTATAAGCATTTATAAGCTTTTTTAAATTTTTATGTTTTAATTCACTTGTTACATATAAAAAATTTAAAGTGGATGATTTAAAATTTTTATTACTTAATTTTATTTTGTCAATATCAAAAAAAGGATAAACTTTTATTTTATTTTTTTTTATTGAAAAAGACATTGCAACTTGATCCTTCATATAGTTAGTTTGAACTATCCAATCATAATTAGGTGAATTTTTCTTTTTTATATATATTTTTTTTAATCTATTTAAAATCAAATTATATAATCCATTAGAAAAGTCTTGAGTTAGTAATAAATTATGAAAATATATAAATACTTTTTTATTCAAAATTTTATATGGTGGAGGAATATTTGATAAACAAACAACTGTTTTAAAATTTTTTGAATAATTCTTATAAGCAGATATCCTTGAAGAAACTCTAGGTTTTATTTTGTAAAAAAAACAGTCTTTGAATAATAGATTTTCTTCTGTATTTAATCTAATATCAAAAAAAAATACAGTCTTATTTAAAAGACCTCTTTTTTTTATTGATACTATGAGATATTCAAGTAATTCTTTTCCTCCAAAAGAATGAATATAAATTGAATCAATAAGAATTTTTTTATCCATATAACAATCTTTTAAATATTAAAATTATATATACGAAGTACATTCTATAAATATTTAAATTCTCCCTTAAAACAAGATTTTTTCTTATTCTAATGTCATTCTTTAAATTAAAAATATAACTAATAAATTTTTCCTTTTCTATTTTAAGATATGCTATTGAAGAGGGATCAATAAATAATTTTATTCCATTTTTTTTTAATAAAATTGAATGATACAAGTCCTCACAATATGCTTTACCCTCAAACTTAAAATAATCATTTAAAATGAGGTTTTTTTTAAAATGCATAACACAACCACCAACCAACCATTCACTAGAAACAATTTCTTTATTACTTTCACTAAATATTGGGTACGACTCAAATCCAGAATTTGTTATTATTCCTTTTTTAATATTAAATTTTCCATGAGAAAACAAATTAAAGATTTTTCTTTTCCAACCTTGATCTCTNTCATATATAGATTTNTTTTTGTCAATATCATATAAATTTGGAGAAACGGCACAACTTNTTTTTTTAGTTAAAACATTTATTAATCTTTCTAAACAATCTTCTTTTAATATTATATCATCATCTAACTGNAGAACTANGTCATTTTTTACATTTTTAAAACCTTCTATTCTTTGTTTTACTTGNCCTTTANANTTTGANTTAACAATTTTAGTGTTAGAAAAAGATTTAAGTTTTTCAAATTTATTTGNATCATTTGATGGAATACAAATAATTATTTCATCCGGNNTGATGGTATTATTATTTAAAGAATTAATNGTTGGTATTAAATTCCTATTACCTATTGTNGCTATTACTATTGATATTTTCAATTATTAAATTTACTTTTTATCANATTTAATTTATACTNTATNAAAGATTTTNCATATGACCAATTTTTTCTTTTAAAATAATCAAGTTTGTTTTTTAAAATAAAAGTTGTTCCATGTGAAAACCAATCATTTGAAAATCTAAATTTGAGATGTTTAAAAGGTTTAAAACTCTCTGAATAATAATCNACATAAATAACTTTNCTTTTAACATTNTTNNCTNTTAACCTCTCNACTCCATGAAAGCTGTATGGAGTATGAAGAAAAATTACTGCTCGGTTTTTTTTATATGGAACTTTAGATATTACTTTCTTTCCATATTTGTCAAAAAAAAGTGTTGCTCCTCCAAATTCATCTTTCCAATCACTTGAAAGATATAATATTACATTTAAAACATGTGGTTTACCCGTGGAAGGCTCACTAGAATGATCCACATGAGATCCTAAAAAACCACTGGTCCCCATTTCGTGATAATTAGCTAATTCTGTATTTCCTCTTTTAGTTGCTTTTAATGAATCAATTCCCGTTAAAGATTTTAGACAATTAATCCAATTATTAGAATTTAATTCATCAACTATATTTGATATTACTTTAGGTAAAGCTTGATTTATGCTAATTGATTTGTTTAATTCAACTTCAGAATTAAAATCTTTTCCAGAATTATAGTAATTATTTTTTTTTAAAACTTTATCAAGACTATTAAAATAATTATTATCTAAAAAATCATCTAAAACAATATGCGGAAAGGGAGCTTTATTTATAAAGTCTTTCTTAATAGAATTTAAATTGCTATACTTATTATTAATTATTTTCATCTTACAAAAAAATTTCTGTTTTTAAAAATTTATCGGGCATCATATATGAAGAAGCAAAATTTTGTCCTTTTATAGATCTTTCGTTTCTTTCCTTATCACTAAGATAAGATATTTCACAAATTGAATTTATCAAATCAATAGCAGAATTTGCAGTCCATTTGAAAGGGATTTTTTCATTTAGAAGTGGATCTGAGTTAAATTTATCAATATCTAACCTAATTATTGGTATACCACAAAAAAGAGATTCTAAAGCGACAGTTGATGAAATATACACAGTTATATCAGTCCATTTTAAATCCTCATTCAAAGTATTTTTTTCAGCTAAATTAATATTTGATTTAATCCATTTTTTATCCTTTAAATTTAAGTTTTCCAATGGGAAATTAATGTGAAATCTAAATCTACAATTAAAACTATAATTAATTAAAATTTTTTTTAAAATTTCTATGCTTTTAATTATTTCGTAATTGCTAGAAGAAAAAACAAACAATAGCCTAACTTTTTCTAGAGAAAAAGTTCTTTTAATAATAGGTTTTAAAAAAAAATTTTTTAAAGCCACACCTTGAATAACCTGAGAGGCTGGAAAATTACATTTTTTTATTAACCATCTTTTTGTTACTTCGCCTATAGTTACAACTTTGTTGGGTAAAGGAAATAAATTCCTTTCATCATTATTTAAAATAAAATTAAAATGTCTAGGAGTTATTGAAGAATGTTGGTAACCAATAGTTTTAATCTTATTATTAAACCCTAAATTCATAAGCTTTTCAAGAGATTTATTTTCAAAAGGGTAAATTAAAGTTTCTAATTTAGGAATATTTCTTATCCTTTTTGAAGCTCTGTAAACAAGTAAATTATTTATATAACCTCTGGATAATTCTTTTTTCATGGTTTCTCTTATAATCTCTTTGAAAAATATATTCTTATTATTTAAACTAATATTTGAATTTTTAATTGAAAAAAAATAACCATTTATAACTTGAATAAAAGCCCATAAATAGTCAATTAAATGTAAGTGATTAAAAATAAAACTATAATTTGATTTTTCATTCTTTAAACACTTTTTCATTTTAATAAATGGCCTATATAAATAAAATAAATATGAAACTTTTTTTTCAGGATAATCTTCAGTTATTTTATTTAATAAATTTCCAAAATAAGAATCTCTGTCATTTCTTTTAATATTATCTATGTAGCTGAATAACAATATATTAGTTGTTATTGTTTTATTTTTTAATTTAAAAAATCTTAAAAATATTTCTATTAGTAAATAAATTATCTTTATATATTCAAAAAATATATTTTTTAAAAAAAAATCATAAAATGAATTTATATAATATTTTGGTTTATAATCAAAATATTGATTAATAATTGATCTTTGACCAACTGAAATTTTATAAAAATCTATTTGTTTTGATTGATCACTCTCAATTATATCAATTATGGCTAATACAACAATTAATTTTTCGAAAAGTTTTGAAGTTACTGGGTTCCTTGCAGTAAAATTAAAGGCCCACCATACTTTACTAGAATTAGAAATATTTAAATTAATTAGAAAGTTGTTTACCTTACTTTCATAAAATTTTCTTTTTTTGCCAATTTGCAAAAAAATTTCACTTTCACTTATTTTTAAATTTTCCTTCTTAATTATCACCTAGATATAAATTAAAATTTATTTTTTAGTAAAGACTTATTCAAAGAAGACAAAATTTGAGAAACCTTAAATCTTTTTACATGCCTATTATCATAAATAAATGAACTTGGATTATCTGATAATACAAATTCAAAAGAAGGGTAATAAAAAATTTTGTCATCTAATGGTAAGATTTCATGAATAGCGGCACGAAGAGTACATTTCCCGGCAAATGATTGTGAAACTATATTTTGACTTATAAAAGTTGCATATGAAGCCACAGGGCTTACTGTGAAAATAATATTTATTTTGGGATTAAACTTTCTTAGTTTTAAGACTATATATTTTAAATCTTCAACATTTTCCTTAAATGAATACTCTCTTGCCTCAAATCTATTCTTTTCTTTTCTAAAAATTATTGCCGGTGTTGTACCCCATGTGACATTATTCTTGAGATCATACCAATACTCATTCTGACCTAAAGTAATAACAATTAAATTAGTTTTATTAAATACCTCTCTACTATTTATTCTATGTCTTTTAATACTATTTATTGCTTCATCTTTAGAATTAAAATAACCAACACTGTACTCTCTTAATGGATCAAAAAATTTTTTTTTGTATTGCTCTACTAATAAGGGGTAATTTTCAGTAAGTGAATAATCGATAATCTGCTTCAAATTTTTAACTGTGTAAACACGACCCCAATTTGCAGAAAAATTAAAAACATTTTTTTCATAATTAATGTAATTTAAATAACTAGATGTGTTTTTTAAATGAATTGAAAGCTCCTCAGCAAAACAAGTTCCAATTGAGGCTATATTTGAGTTTTCTGACAAATCTATTTTGTCTAATCTTTGCTTAGCTTCAATGTTCAAAACCTTAATTATATTTTTACCTTTAGGGTAAATTTGAGTTTCAGATAAATTTTGTTTTTCATTTTTTTTTAATTTCCCAGTAAAATATCTTAAAAAATCTTGATTTAAATCCTTAATAAAATTCTTTAAAGTGAAAACAATTCTTCTCATAATTATTAATAATTTATTTTACTTAAATGTTTTTATTTTTTTAATAATAATTAAAAGTCTCTATTAATAAGTAACAAAAGTACTTAAAATGTGTTAAAAAACAATTATATATAAATTGATAAAGTTTAAATAGAATACAAATGTATTTAATCTAGATAAATATAATAGATAAATAATTATGAGTAAACCTAATAGAATCCTTAGATTTGTTTCAAAATATTTTTAAATCATTCTAATTTAATGAGTAAAGGAATATTACTAACTAAAAGATCATCTTTTCAAGTATATGCAGCAAATTATTTGTATAAAAAAGGAATAATTGATGCCGTAGTATTTGAAGGAGGTAAATCTTCCTTCCCGAGAAAAAAAAATATTTTTGAATTAATAAAAACTTTAAATAAAGAGTTTAGTTTGACAAAAAATTTTTTAATTAAAGTTTTAAATAAAATTTTTTTTGACAAATATTTTGGTAAACAACAATATCACAACAACAGGATATTAATTAAGAATTACAATGAACTTCAAAAAGAAATAATATTATATGAAATAGAAAATATAAATGATCAAAAAACATTTGAAATACTAAAAAAAAATAACTACAAATTAATTTATGTTTTTGGAACTAGTATTATAAAAACAAATATTTTGTCTTTAAAAAATGCTTTTTTCATAAATATGCATTGGGGTTGGTCTCCAGAATTTAGAGGAGAAGGAATAATATCTGCTCTTGCTACAAAAGGAAAAAAAGGATTAGGTGTAACAGTTCATTTAATAGACGATAAGATTGATTCTGGAGATTTAATTTATCGATTTAAACCTGAAATTGACTTTAAAGATAATTTCTATTCTATAGGTTTAAAATTAACTTTACTTGGTTTAAATGGATTTATTAAAACTCATAGGACAATAACTAGAAATAAAATACTCAAATTGGAAAAACAAAATTTAAAGCAAGGAAAAGTATATACATCAAGATATATGAAAGAAAATCCTAAACTTATATTTAAAGCATGGAAAAACTTAAAAAAATCTTAAAATCATTTTTTCTTTCTAAATTTATGTTAAGTATTTTTGGTTCTCAAAAATTATTTAAGATCCTTTTCAATAAAAAATTAGTAGTTTTTTTGTTTCATGAAATTTCTTATAATCCTTCTAAATTTTACTCTGAAAATAATTTAAATATTAAACCTAATTTATTTAAGAAACAAATAGAAATTATAATGAATAATTTTAAAGTAATCCATCCAAAAGAATTAAATATTACTAAATTAAAAATCCCAACTGCTCTAATTACTTTTGATGATGGTTCAATAGGAATATTTAAAAATGCCACCAGAATTTTAGAGGAGAAAAAGTGTCCATCAATATTTTTTTTAAATTATGCTCCTTTTAAAAAAGAAATTTTTTGGTCAGGATTAGTAAATTTTTTGTGTAAAAATTATAGTTATTTTAAAAAAATAGTCAACCCTGAAGACCATTTACATATAAAAAATAAAGAATTTTTATATGCCCTTCCTATGCACGTTGAAAAATTTTTTAGAACACATAATAAAATAAAAATAATTAATGCAGCTAAAAAATATTATGGAGAATTTGGAACATTAAATGATCTTGAAAAAATTTCAAAAAATAAATTATTTTGCATAGGAAATCATTTATATAATCATTTTAATGCTAGTTTGTTAAATGAAATTGATTTAATAAAAAACTACAATAAAAACAGGATGACTTTCTTAAAAAATTTTATAGATTATTTTAGTTATCCATATGGCCAAAAAAATACTTGCTACAATAGTAAAACAAATAAAATCTTAATCAAAAATGGAGCTAAAGCGATTTTCACTGCTAACCCTTTAAATTTTGAAAATAAATCATTAATCTTTCATAGGTTTCCTATTGATGAATCTTTTAATTCTGAAAGAATTTTATTGGCAAAATTAAACTACCGAAGAATAAGAAATTTTTTTAAATAAATTAATTATGCTTAATAGTATTTAAAATTTCTATTTCTAATTTACTTTTTTTTAAAATATTGCGAACTTCTTTTAATTCTTCTAAATTATTTATAGAAGAAAAAGACTTATTTAACATAACTGCTTGAATTTGATTTCCATTTTCAATAGATCTCATTTGTTCAATTGACTCAGCTAATTCATATGGTGATGGGGGTTTATTTACTAAATTCATTAGAAAATTTTTTTTAAATGCTATTAAACCCTGTATTTTAAATATTGACTTATTCAATTTTTTTAAGCCAGAAAAACCTGGGTTATTTCTGAAACACATTCCAATTTGATTTTTACTATTGACAAAACATTTTACTAGGTCACGATTATTTAAATCATCAATAGAATTAATTGAAGTTATTCCGTTCCAAATTTTTATTTTATTATTATTTAGCATTGATTTAACCATTAGATTAATATGTTCTGGATGAATCAAAGGTTCATCTCCTTGAACTATTAATACATGTGAACATTTTATTTTACTTACTGCCTCAGCAACTCTACTAGTACCATTCTGATGATCATTGGAAGTCATTACTACTTTTCCTCCAAAACCCTCAACAGTTTTTTTTATTTCAAAATCGCAAGTTGCAACAATTACTTCACTAACTTCTTTTGATAATAAAACTCTTCTTCTTACATGTTCAATCATGGGTAAACCGTGAATGTCAATTAAAATTTTTTCTTTTAATCTCAAAGAGGCTAAGTGAGCAGGAATTATTACTTTTAAATTCATTTTATTGAGGTAAAACTCCACAATCTACATTAATACATTGACCGGTTATTGCTTTAGCCTTATCACTAGCAAGATATAAACACATTTCTCCAACTTCTTCAGATGTTGGCATTCTATTTAATGGAGAATTAATTCTTGAAAACTCTTCAATAAACTTAATTGCTCCTTTTTTTCCTGGAGCTTCTTCTTCCTCTAAAGCTTTAATTAATCCTTTAGTTGCAATGAGTACTGGGCAAACTGCATTTACTCTTATATTTTTTTCACCTAATTCTTTAGCTAAAGACTGAGTAAGTCCATTAACACCAAATTTTGAAGCTACATAAGCAGAATTATTTAAACTCCCTCTTTTACCTGCTAAACTTGAGACATTTATAATTGAGGGATTTTCAGAATTTAAAAATTTTGCTGCAGCTTTACAACCCCAAAAAACACCTTTTAAATTAGTTTCCAAAATATTATTTAAAAATTTTTCTTCAATATTATTTATAGAAACCCATTTTGAATATCCTGCATTATTAATATAAGAGTCTAGTCTACCTGTTAATTCAATTGCTTTTTTTGCAAGTTTGACGTGATCATTAAAATTCCTAACATCTATTTTGAAATGATTTACAGATTTTATGTTTAAGTTATGACTTTCTTTTGAAAATCCTGTTCTAGAACCAACAAATACATTATAATTATTTCTAAGGAAAACTTTTGTTATTCCCAAACCTATTCCTCTATTTCCACCAGTAATTATAACTGTCTTTTTATTTTTCATTTTTATTTAAATTGTCATGCAAGAATAACCCCCATCCACAGTAATTTCAGCACCTGTAACAAAACTGGAAGCTTCAGAAGATAACCATAAAATTGCACCTATTAATTCATCAGGTTTACCATATCTATTCATTGGAGTATGTCCTAATATTTTTTTTTCTCTATCCTTTGTAATAAAGTTTTTTTTATTCCATTCAGTTGGGAAAAATCCAGGTCTAATAGCATTAACCCTAACACCTTTTTCTCCCCATTCTCTACCCAAATTTTGGGTTAAGTTTTTTATACCTGCCTTTGAAACTGAATATGTAAATGCTTTTGAAAGAGGTGGTCCAGCAGATGCTGAAGAAACATTAATTATCGACCCAGAATTATTTTTCAACATATGCTTTCCAAATACTTGACATCCATAAAAAGTTCCTGTTAACTGAGAATCGATTATAGAATACCATTCATTACTATCAATTTCCAAAAATGGAGATGAGCTATTAATTCCTGCACCATTTATTAATATATCAACTCTCCCAAATTTTTTAACGATATAATTTAAAGCACTTTCATGACTTTCTTTATTTGATACATCTATTGATAATGCAATTGTCTCATTATATCCCTCAAATATAATTTCATTACAAACTTTTTTTGCTTTTTTTAATCTTAGATCTAAAATCGCCAATTTACATCCTGATTTAGCCAGGCCCATTGACATTTTACTACATAAATATCCTCCCCCTCCTATAACAGCAGCAACTTTTCCTTTTAAATTAAATAATTTATTTAAATACATTTTTTTAATCTTTGATTCTATTAATAAGTTTACTCATCTTTTCAGCCCATCTCCACAAAACAAATAAATCAGATCCAAGAATCAAGTAGGTGTAACCCATATCAAATAAAGATTTAATATTTTCTTGATTGGGATCAGAAATTTGAGTTCCACAACTCTTTCCATACTTTTCACAAGCGGAAATTACTTTTTTTGAAGCTTCAATTACTTTTGGATGATTAATTTCTCCCGGGACACCAAGTGAACCAGAAATGTCATAAGGCCCTATCATAACGGCATCTACTTGATCATTATCTAGTAGAGATTCAATATTCTTAACCCCTTCAATTGATTCAATTTGAATTATTAAAGAAGATTCATCATTCCATAAAGAAAAATATTCTTCAATTTTAAAACCATATTCTTGAGCTCTATTAATTCCATAACTCCTGCAACCAATTGGAGGATATTTTACATAATTAATAATTTTATTCAACTCAGAAGGATTATTAACCATTTGAACAAAAAGACCGTCAGGTCCAAATTCTAATAATGGTTTAAAATAATCATTAGAATGAGAAACAGGCCTTGGCAAACATGAGACTCCCATAGATTGGCAAACGGATATAATATTTTTTGACTGAGGTAATGTTATTGTAGAATGTTCCATATCTATTACTAAAAAATCAAAATTAGCTTTAGCAAAAGTTTCAGCAATTGAAGGTTCTGAATAAGAAACCCATGCTCCAAAAATTTTTTTTCTTAACCTTAATGCTTTTTTTAAATCTTTTCTTTTCATTTATAATAGTTTTAATTTTTTTAGAACAGCTATAATAAATCTTTTAAAAATAGAAAATCTTATAAGTTTTCTTCCTTCAACAAGATCTGTTTTAATAATTTCAATATCATTCGAGGTTTTTGTTTTATCAATTTTTAAAAAAATTGAAGTTTCAGCCCCTCCTGCTGATTTAAAATATAAATCTTTCGGTAAATATCTATTTGTACTTCCTCCTAAAACTTCATAGGAACGATTAATCTCTATACTATAAATAATTTTTAAACTTTTTAAAAAATCTATTATTTCACTTATATTAATCACTATATATGGCATCCAATAATTATCATAATGGAGTTGACAATTACTTTCTAAATTATAATTTGTGATTCCTGAATCTCTAGTTCTTAATCTTATTATTAGTCCTTTATTAGCACATTTAATAAGTTCCCATAAAAATTCAAAAGGTTTTTCTTGATGCATAATTGTATCTCTACTGAAAACATAATCAAATTTATTATAATACTCTTTTAAAGGTCCTAAACCAATCTTTTTAAAATTAACTTTAGGGTGTAAGAAATTTGCTTTACTAATTGCTGTATCACTAATGTCAACTCCTAAATATTTAATTTTACTTAAAATTCCAGTATTTTTTAGCCACCTAACTGTAGTTCCAGTTGCACATCCAACTTCAAACAATGAATCTCCTTTTTTTAAAACTTCCGAAATAATTTGATTTTCCCTAAAACTTCCCCACCTAAAATTAAACTCATAATTAGATAAATCATTCCAAAAATTGAAGGAAATTAAATGATCTTTTGAATTCCACCCTAAATAATTTTTATTAAGTTTTTTCATTTAAATTAATCTAATAACTATATCAACTTTGATATTGCTTGATGCAAATGAAAAAGTCCTATTAAATTATTTTCCTCATCCAATACTGGCAAATCCCAAATTCCCTTTTCTTCCATCAATTTTAATGATTCTTTCAAAGAATCAGAATCTTTACAAGTTGTAGGATCTAAATTTGCATGATCAATTATATCATCTACAAAAAAAGCTGAAAATGGCTTTTGATTTTTTAATAACATTCTTCTAATATCCCCATCAGTAAATATGCCTATTAACTTGTTATTTAAATCGGTTATACAAACTAAACCAAGCTTTGTCTTAACCATTTCAACTAAAGCTTCTTTTAATAAAGTTTTAGGTGTTAATATTGGAAATTTTCCTTTTTTAAGCATTACATCTTTTACTTTCATATTTTAATTTTTTATCAATGAATAATATTATCAGACCCTAATTCATTTAATAATCTTAATCTAGTTTCATGAATTACTTTAGATTGATATAATACATTTTTAAGATATTTTATATCCAAGACTGTATTAGAGTCAGATAATGCTTCATTAGGGTTGTCATGAGTCTCAATAAATAATAAATTTATTCCGTTAGCAACTGCAGCCCTAACTAAATATGGAATATATTCTCTTTGTCCGCCTGAAATATTACCCATAGATGTTGGCAATTGAATAGAATGAGATGCATCATAACAAACTGGATATCCAGTTTCAGCCATTATTGGAAAGGATTTCATGTCATTTACAAGCATATTATACCCAAAAAAGGTTCCTCTTTCTGCTAAAATAATTTTATTATTTCCAAAAGATTCAATCTTTCTACATGAATTTTTCATATTCCATGGACTCATAAACTGTCCTTTTTTTAATAATATTGGACGACTTGTTTCAGCTGCAGCTCTTAAAATTGAGGTTTGCCTACACAAATAAGCTGGAACTTGAACCATATCACATACTTCTCCTGTAGATTGGGCCCATGATGAATCTGAAAAATCTGAAACGACAGGTATTCCAAATGAATCTCTTATCTCGGACAATATCTTCAAACCTTCATCAATTCCTACTCCATGAAAACTTTTTGGTGATGAACGGCAATCTTTATCATAGCATGACTTATAAATCCATGGCATTTTTAGTTTATTACATATTTTATTAATCTTGTCTGCCATAAAAAAAGCATGGTCTCTACTTTCAATAGCACATGGTCCACCAACAAAAGCTAATGGTAAATCATCTCCGATTTTTACTTTTTCTATTTTACCATAACCTATTTCTATTTTCATAAACTAATGATTAAATTGTTAAAACTTTTTTCTAAAATATATATTTTCAATTTATTAAATTCTATTAAGATTATATTGATCTTTCATTTATTTAATGAAGGAATTCTTAATTAACAATAATTTTAATTTCCAAAAAACAACTCATATATTTATTTATATAATCTTTAAACAATTAATTAATATTTCAGTTAATAGAATTCATTTTTTTATTTTCTTTTAAAACTAAATTTTTTCTTTCCAAATTATTTCAAAATACTGACTAGAAATGTTTCTAAAAAAAGTCCTGTTTAAAATTTTTCTATTTGTTATTTGGTAATGACCCATTGGAAAAATATCAAAATAAAAAATTTCTTTATTGAGCTTATAATCAAATATATTTATTGAGTCATCATATGTTTTTTCAAAAAATGGACTACTATTAAATCTATTGGCAAAATATATAGTTTTAGCATTTTTCATAAATTCAGAATTTAAATAATTATCAAATGATTTTTTTTTCATTTCTCCCAAACTAAAGAAGTTTGTAACTATTTTAATATCAAAATTATTTAAAGTATTTGTATCCTCTACCTCAACATAAACAAATGATCCGTCAGGAATATTTTTTATATCCTTGATTTTTTGTGATTGATTGGGAAAAATATGATTAGCATTTGGATATAATTTTTTTAAATAAATAAAACTCCTAAGTAATTGATGGCTAAAATCCAACATAATTATTTTAGTTTTAGGAAAATATTTTTTTACTAAACCTTGCAATCCGCCATAATAAGATCCTATATCTAGCCAAATATCATTTTTATTTATCAAATTAAATCTAATAATTTGATTTAGTATATATAAATACCTTAGCCATCTAATTGAAACTGAGTAACCATTTACAAGCGGATAATTAATTGATCCAGGAGTTTTGTTTTGAGGATTCTCTTTAATTAAACTTTCACCATCTAATAATTTTAATATTTCTATATCATCTAACATTGAAGAATACTCAAAAATATGATTCAGTCTTTTTTTAAAAAAATTAAAAAAATTGTTTAAAAGCCTGATTTTATTTAATTCTAAAAAATTTTTTGATAAAAACGTCATAGAATATTTTAACCCCATATCATTTTGACTGCCCCAATTTCTAAAATTTGAAGAATTCAAATTTTCTAAATTAGTTTTTGAATTTTTAATAATATTCTTATGTTTACTATCTATATCCTTAAATTCAAATTTTTTGTTCAACCTTGAATTATTAGAAAAAGTTTTTTTTAAATCATTTATGTTCATATTGTTAATTTCTGTTATTGAATATAAAATACCTAAAAAAATTATAGCAACTAATTCGAAATAAATTTTTCATTTTAAATAATTATCAGTTTATATTATAAAATTTTAATTTTTTCTAACAATTCTCTACTACCATAACATACTCCATTTATTCCATTTGGAAAAAGTTTTATAAAATCATTTGGCACATAGTAAATTGACTGTTTTGTAATTGGAGCTAAGTTAAAAAAAGTGGAAGTAAATGGCTGACTTATAGCGTAATTAAACTTCACCCCATTAGATAAATTAATTTTAGAATATTCATTTATTTTATAAAATTTTATATTTAATCTTGAAGCCACATTATCAATAATTGTTTTTCTTTCGTCGTTATATTGATATTTTCCTTTATAAAAAATATTTATTTCATTACTATTTAAAATTGAAAGAAGTTCACTTAAGTAATTCTCTGCAAAATCATTTAATTGAGAATACATACCATATATTCCTCTCCTTGATATATTTTCAAGTCTTGTTTCAGATAAAACATCAAAAACAATTGCATTTTTTGTTTTAGTCTCTAGTTTAATTTTTTGAATAAAAGCATAACTTAAATTAGAATTTAATTGCTTTTTTGGAGGAATTTTTACTTTATTATGAAGACTTATATCAAAATTTTTATTAATAATATTTCTTAAAAATGAATAAAAATAAGCATGGTAAGAAAACCCCAATGAGTTTGGATATGATAAAGTAAAGTTGTCTAACTCAACCTCCTCAAGAACATTATTTAATGATAGATCTTGAGTTTTTTTTAACTCATTGAATAATGTTTTTTTTGAAAATGGATAAATATTATTTCTGCTATAGTTGTAATGATGAATTAAATAATTATTATTAGAATATTTTAAATAGCCTAAATCATAAGAACTTATAAAAATAATCTTAAAAGAATCATATCTTCTTTTAATCAAATTAAAAAGTTCCTTTAGTTCATAAGCTCTTAATTTTTGACTTACATAAAATAAATAAAATGAAATTGCTTTAAACCCAAAATGCTTTATAAGTTTTATAAAATTTAAATAAAACTTCTTAATTAATCCTTTTGAAAAATTTATACTTTTTTTTCTTTTTAAGATATGTCTTTGATAAGTTTTTGCTTTAAATATATTTTCATATTTAGGTTTACCGTATAATTTTTTCTTTGAAAACTTATCATAATCCATTTTCTTTAATGTATACTCGTCATAACTTAAAATATCTGTTTTAAAATCAATTATATTATTATTTAACAAATATTCAATTAAAGATGAATTATAATTTGTTTTTAGAAGACTATTAGAAAACGAATCTTTTGGAAACCCTATTACTAAAACAGCTTTTTTATTTATTACTATTTCCTTAAAATTAATTTTAGTGAAAACTACATTTAGAAACCTTCTTAAAACAATTTTAAAACCTATGTAAAAATTATTAATTAAACAAATGATAATAAATGTATATTTTGGAAAAATTAAAAATTTATTATTGAACAAATAACTTTTTCTAATTTTAAAGTTCAGATACAAATAGTAATTTATCATGTCCAATATAAATTGATCAGATATCTTTTCTTGTTTTAATTTTTTATCTTTTATGAACTTAAAAACTTTTTCATTAATTTTTTTGTTGTAAATTTTTCTTTTTTCATTCCAATTTTTAGGATTATTAATATCCTTTTTGTAACTAATTAATGAATCATAACAAATAGAATAAAGCTTAATGTATAGTTTAATCATTTTGTTAAGTTTTATAGTTCAAAAAATTAATCATATAAATAATTTTAAATTATTAGCTAGCTCATTGACAGTATTACTGATTTTTCCTTTTTTTAAATGATCTAAATAATCGTCAATTTTTGGATTTGGTATATGTCTTAAAATATTTTTTTTTAGTTTTTCAGCTTCTATAAGTAAGCTAGAATAAATTCCAACTACAATATTTGAATAGTAAATTAATTCATTGGTATTTGTAGAATTAACAAATAAATATTTTTTTACTGGAAACTCTTTAACTATTCTTTTTAAATAATTAATGTTTTGATTAGGATGAAACTTTATGATTAATAGTGGATTAGATGTCAAAGAAATCTTATTAATTGCTTTAGATAAATCAATCCAAACATCTGTCTCATCAAATAATAAAACTTTCTTTCCATCTATATTTGATAAAGGATCAGGTGCAAATAAAATTATTTTTTGATTATTATTTATTTTAAAACTAGAAAAAAAAATTTTTTTTGAAATTTTTGGTTTCCATTTATTTAAATATTCATGAAAAAAATTACCTGAAATGAATATTTTGGAATATAGATTTAATCCTGCTTTGTAAGCAATTTTTTTTGCCTTATTATCAGTTAAAAAAATAACATCTGGAAATATATACACACCATTAAACTTAAATCTATCTTTATATCTCGAATAATGATCAATAAAAGTATATGTCTTGATGTTTAAATCCTTTGCTTTTGAAATAAATTTTAACTCAATCTTAGATGTATAGGATGTCCCAGTAAAAACATAATCAGGTTTATAAGCTTTAAAAAGCTCGTTATTTGATTTAATATTATAATTTTCAACTTTTAAATTAAAATCATTAAAAAAATTATATTTTCTATCAGAAATAATTTTATAATTTTTAATTTTTTTATTGTAAATAAATGATAAAACTGGTTTTGCTCCTCCTGGATCACTAAATATAAATAAGCCTTTACCTTTCACAATATTTATCATATTACTAAAACTAATAAATAGTCAAATAATTTTTTTTCAAAAGGAATGATCCCCACCAATAATTCCACTTTCATTAAAATCAAAATACCATGCTCTAATAAATGGATTTTCAGATTTTAGAATAACCCACCCTGATTTGTTATTTAGAAAAGTTGATATCTCAAAATCTATAATTAATCTATATTGTTGAAATGCTTCAAGTTTAATGTTTTTTATAATTACATCTTCCGAATCAACTTTATAAATACTTATTTCAATATTAGCACTTTTACTATAATCTTTAATAAAACAACTATTATGTATAACGGCTATGCTTTTTGAAGAATTAATTAATGGAAACCATTTAAATGTTCCTTTCTTATTTATTTCATATTGATTTACAGGTTCTGAGTTAAAACATATATTAGTTGGCAAATCATATTTTGATTTTTTTTCACCAATATTTAAACCATATTTTAGCCTAGAAGGTATCTTGTTTTTATTTTTAAAATTTTGTTCAATTAAAACACCTTTAACATCTTTTGCATCTATTCCTAATTTATTAACTATATCTAAAAATTTTAATTCATTGTATGTGTTATGATTTTCATCAATAGAAATAATTTTTTCTTTTTTCCCTAAAGATTTACCCTTCATAGAGTAAAAAGTTAAATTTAGAGAATAATTTGAAGGAGAATTAATAGGATAAATTTTCATTTCTGTATAAAAGTTATTCTCAACAAATAATGGAATAAAAACTGAATAATCCATTAATTTTTTTGGATTATGATTTTTCATATAAGAATTTAAACCTAATTGATTAGAGTTATCATAATAGCTATGAGTTACAGACACAAGACCCGTTACTTTACAAATATTTCCGCAAATAAATCTGGGAAAAAACCCTTTTAAATTATGCTTGACTTTAACGGTCCCAATAGAATTTTTCAAAAGTCTTTTTAAAGGAAAATAATCTTTAAAATAAAAAACT
Source organism: Flavobacteriaceae bacterium (assembly GCA_002719315.1). Classification (GTDB taxonomy): domain Bacteria; phylum Bacteroidota; class Bacteroidia; order Flavobacteriales; family Flavobacteriaceae. The sequence goes on along the minus strand of PBHD01000005.1, from coordinate 205,064 downwards.
ACAGTTTCATATGGTTTTAAACTACCTAATTCTATTTTCTCTTTAATAATTAAACCATTCTCATTTAGAAGCTCAACCTCAATAATATTTGATTTTTCATTACTATATCCATTGGTAAAAGAAAAAAATGGATTAAATCGATCTTCAGAATAAATATCAAATCCACTTTCTTTAACTAAAATTGAATCATTTTCAATTAAATCTTCAAAATTATTATAAATTCTTCCAGCTGTATGAACAAAAGTTGATCCATAATCATTATAATAATTAATAACTACAGCTGGATAAGGAAAAACCAAATCTACTGTTGAAAAAAACTCAGTTTCTAAAGATCCAACAAAATCATTATTTTCGATTTCAACTTTTTTTAATAAATCAATTAACTTAATTTCAAAAGCTTTTGCAGATGTTAAAATTTTATTTTGCCTAATCAATATTTTTCCATCAAAATATCTCAAAGTAATTGTTAAACCCATTTCTTTAATTCCTCTTTTTATTAGCCAGTAATTCATAAAAAGAACTCTAGAACTAATTTTTTTAGAGTGAAAAACTGGGAATATAGATGAAGTTCTATTAACCTGTTTTCTGTTTAAATCTTTTATCTCCTTTATCTCCCCAACACTAGATAAATGTTTCTGATATGTTTTCATTTTATTACCCGCCTTTATTTTTCGATAATTTTTCTAATATTTTAGATATCTTAATATCTTTTTTGTTTATCCTAAAGATTATTTCTCTGGCTTCTTCAGGGGAGTTTTTAAAAGCTAAGCGCAAAATATTCATCCAATTTATATTGTTTTTTGCTCTTGCTTTTTCTAATTCATCAATTATTTCGAAATCATTCATAAAAATTTATTTATTAATTAATTTTAAAAATTAAAAAAGATTTTGATAATTAACTTTATTATTAATTATATCAACAACGTTTCTAATATGTTTTTTATTTAAATATGGGTATATAGGCAAGCTAATGGCTTTACTATAGTATTCTTCACTATTGGGATAATCTTTTAAATTAAAATTATTGGAATAAAATGGATGTCTATAAATTGGAATATAGTGAACATTAACATAATATCCATTATTTCTTAAGCTTTCAAAAATTTTGTCTCTGTTAAAATCTTCTTTATTTGATACCTTAATTATGTATAAATGAAATGAAGAAAAACTATCCTCTAATTGAAAAGGTCTTATAATATTAGAATTATTTTCAAATAATTGATTATAATAATTAACAATTTCATATCTTTTTTTTATAAACAAATCTAATCTCTTAATTTGATTTATTCCCAATGCTGATTGAAGATCATTTAATCTATAATTAAACCCTAAAAATTTTTGTTCATAATACCATGATCCAGAATTTTTATTTACCATATCTTTTTTATTTCTAACTATTCCATGGCTTCTTAAATTATAAATTCTTTCATATAAATTTTTGTCATTAGTAAGACAAGCTCCACCTTCACATGTAGTTATCATTTTTACAGGATGAAAACTAAAAACAACGATATCACTATAGAAACAGGAACCTACAGGTTTGTCTTTATATTTTGCTCCTAAAGCATGCGATGCATCTTCAATTATTTTAAAACCATATTCTTTTGATAAATTTTTAATTTTTTCCATATCACAAGATTGTCCTGATAAATGAACAGTAATAATTGCTTTAGGTAATCTATTCTTTGTTTTTGCCTCAACTAATTTTGATTTCAAGGATTCAATAGAAATATTATATGTTAAAGGATCAATATCTACTAAATCTAAATTTCCACCGCAATATTTGATGCAATTCGCAGATGCAACAAAAGTAATAGGCGAAGTCCAAACAAAATCTCCCTTTTTAATTCCTATTGCTAAACAAGAAAGGTGAAGAGCACTAGTAGCATTAATAGTAGCAACAGCATACTTTACTTCACAGTATTTTTGTAACTTTTCCTCAAACAAAGGTGTTATTGGCCCTTGCGTAAGAAAATCTGAACTCATAACTTCTATGACAGAGTCAATATCTTTTTGATTAATATTTTGTTTACCGTAAGGTATCATATTTTCAATTTATTTAATAACTCTATATCATTGTGCAATGAAATAAGACTTAAATTTAAATGTTTCTTTAGTTTTTCATTTGATAAACTTAAATCAAAAGGTCGAACGGTTAGATCTTTTCTTTCGCTGAGTTTTGCCATTTTTATAAGATCAACATCAAGATTAAGTTTTTTGGCTATTAATATACCAAAATCATATTTAGATATTCTATGATCTGAAACAACATTAAAAATTCCAGATGAATTAATATTTAATAAACTATGGACATTATTTAAAAGTTCATTTATGTGAATTGGTGTATAAAACATATCGTTAAACAGATTAATTTGATGACCGTTAATTAAATTATTTACAATAAAATCAGAAAATGATGGTCTATAGGCAGGTCCTTTTCCATAAAAATTTGTTCTAATAACTAAACTGTTTTTGTTGTTTTCAAGGGCTTTTTGTTCTCCTAATAACTTAGACTTTGCATAAATATTTTTTGGTTCAGGGAATTCCGTTTCTTTTCTATATTTTTTTGTTCCACAAAAAATATGATCAGTAGATATTTGTATGAATTTATAGTTCAAATCATTACATATTTTTGATAAAACACCAGGGATTAATGAATTTAATTTATAAGCTTCTTTCTCGTTTTTTTCACATAATTCAACGTTCGTTAATCCTGAACAATTTATAACTATACTTGGATTAATTTTCTCTAATTTTTTTTTTAGTTCATCTTCATTAAAAATATTCAAAAAAATTGATTTAGTTCCATCAATTGAAATTTTACGTTTATTTAAACCCAAATAAACATTATACTTACCAAGTGCATACTTTGCCCAATTTGAACCTAAAAGTCCTGAAGCTCCAATAATGATTAATTTTTTCAAAAGTTTTATTTGATATATAAAATCAAGTAACAAAAGTACTTAAATTATAATAAAAATTAAAAAAAACTTAAAAAAAATTTAGATAATATTTTTTTCCTTTAAAAATTTATATTTAAACTCCGCTATATCCCAATCCTCTATGTTATCTATATCTTGGACTAAAATTGAGGGAATCTTTATTGGAATTGTAAAATTTGAAAAAAGAACAGGGTCCTTTAAAAAGTTTTTTACGTTCAAAAAGTAGAATTGGCCTGCGTCATGGTAAAATTCTGGAAAATCTTGACTTCGCACATCCATATTTTTTGGCCATTTCATTTCTAATTTGTTCTTTTTAATAATTAATGACCTTAAAATTGGGTAACTATATTTTACAACTGGAATCACTGATTTAGATTTATTTTTTACAATAAGCTTATATGCTTTTATTAAAATTGATTGATCTAAAAATGGAGCTGTAGGATAAATACAACAAGCATAAATGGGTGTAATCCCTATTTTTTTATATGAGTCTAAAACCTCTGTAATAACATCTGCAGTTGTAGATAGATCAGTTGAATTTTTTGAAGAACGCATGAATGGAATTTTTGCGCCATTTTCTTTTGATATTTGCGCAATTTCGTTATCGTCAGTAGACACCATAATTTCGTCAAAAATTTTAGAATTCAAAGCAGCAGATATTGAATAAGAGATTATTGGTTTTCCTAAAAATAATTTTATGTTTTTTCTAAAAATTCTTTTACTGCCTCCCCTTGCAATAATAATGGCAATTGATTTAATTCTTTTTTCTTTCATTTAGTTTTATTTAAAATTTTAGAATAACTATAAATTTTTGGAAAAAACTCAAGTTTTTTAAACAAATCTCTAATCTCAGGTTCAAATGCTTCTGTAAAAATAAATACAACTTCTGGATTAATTTTTTTTAATTCTGAGGTCGAAAATACTTTATACCCTAAAAAAGTCTTTCCTTGCTTTTTTTTATCAGAATCAAAATATCCTATCAAATTAATCTTTTCAATTTCAGTTTCCAAAACAGCTGAAAAAGAAAGGTTACTTGCAGGAAAAAATGCAACAGTTTTATTCTTTTCAATTTTAGAATATATATTATTAATACTTATATTTCCAAATTCATGTTTATTAGTTCGATATGAATTAAAGTAATTTACAAAATCTTTATTACCATACTCAGGAGCATGAATTCTTTTAAAAATTAAACGCATAACTCTGTTAGGAGTTGATGGGTCATCCTTATTAATAGATCTTTCTATAGCTAGACATCTAAAATTTTTTCTTCTGAATAAATCAATTAAACATTTATCATTAAATTGAGAAAGATGTTCAAACAAAAAACTATCAGTAGAATTATCCAAAATACTCCAATCAGGAACTTCAATAAAAATTATTCCTTTTTCATTTAAAGAATTATTAACATATTCTAAAAATGAATTTAAATCGTGAATATGTTCTAATACGTGTCTTAAAACAACCAAATCTACTTTTACATTATTTACTCTAAAATCATGAAAATCTTGAAAGGATTTTAAAATATTTAATGCTTCTGCGCTTAACTCATCATAATAAATTTTACAATTACTATGTTTTTTTAAATCATTTAAAAAATGTCCTGTATGAGCTCCTATTTCTAAACAGCTAGAAATTTTTTTTAAATCAATGTTTCTATCTATAAACTCTAATTGTCTCTTTATACTTTCATGATCATAAATTGTAGCTTCAGGATTTCTATACATTGGACTATTTTTATAATAATTATTTAAAAAATCATCCCCTACATAATGGTATTGAAAAATATACTGACATTCAATACAAATAGCATAATCTATTTCGAGTCTCAAATTAAAATTCGATAAATAAAAATTTTTTTTAAAAACATCTTTTTTAATATTATTACTATTACAAACTCTACAGTAATTTACCTCTATCAAATCTTTTTTCTTCATAACCTTAATTTTTTATAATAAATTATAAAATTTGTCTTTTAATATTTAAAGCTGTCAATAATTATTTTTATTTTTTCATCTCCAATATAATTCATATATCTAGCTTTATTTTTATCCTGAGAATATGGTTTATTTTTAAAACCATTTAATGATTTAATTTCATTTATTGTTTTAATTAAAAATTTTGAAGTTTCAATATAAATTGAAGCTCTAAATGTAAAATAACTTAAATTATTTGTTTTCAATTCTTTTATAGCAACTATATCTCCTGTGTCAATACCTTCATCAATTAAATGACATGTAGAATAAACCTTGTTACCCTCAACTATTTGCCACTCTGGAGCACTACAACCTCTATAATTTGGTAACAAGCCAGGATGAAAATTCAATATACCTAGTCTGTATCTATCTATAATTTTTTTATTAATAATTCCAGTTCCACCTTGTATTCCAATATCATACTTTTTGTCAATTAAAAAATTTAATAATTTTTTAGATTTTAAAGATTTAAATTTGTAAAATTTGTGAAACTTAGCTAATTTATTTTGCTTTTCTGGTTTCCATAAATTTCCACACCTAGTATCTTCAATAACGTTATCTTCTGGAAATGTTCCGATTGATAAAACATCTATTTTAAATTTTTCTCTTTTTAAATTATACAAATACTCTCTTCCAGCATATGAATTTTCGTTCATTATTAGTGAAATCTTCATTTTTAAAATTAATTTTAAACTATATTAGGTCTTATATTTAATATATAAAATAGAATTTACGGCCATCCTTTTCCGATAGTAATATATCCATCTTTTTTTTCTTTATATTTAAAATTGTTGTTATTTATAAAAGAAAAGGAATTAGATTTTTCATTGTATGAGTTTTTTTCTGAATTTAATTTTGACCATCCATTAAAAATCCACTTTCTAGGTTCAATTTTTTTCCAATATTTTAAATTTCTAAATTGATCCATCAAGAAAATTAGGGCTTTACTCTCGATACCAAGCCATTCTTGAAAAAAATTTAAATACTGTGGTTCTGCTTTTTCAAATTTCCTAACTAAATTTAACCCTTCTTCTCTAGTAATTCTTCCAAACCTAATTTCCCTTGAAGCATGATCAGTAACCTTTGAATATCCATGTTTATATAATTTTAAAATATCATGCAAATTCATATAATTATAGCAATCAACATAATCATAGCAATCAAAAGTTCTTGTAAATGATGATGTTAAATAACCAAATTTCTCTATCATTTCCTCATGCTGAGCTTTAGGGTCCCACCTAATATAATTTCCAAGATATATACCTCTAACATTATTTAATCTTAAATCTTTATCGTTGGGATAATAATATTGCCATATATCTTTTTCTTTTAAATCATCCTCAACAGAAATTATTTCATTAGCTTCCTTATTAAACAGATCATGATCTTTTCTATACCTCCTGGTCATTTCAACCTCATGAGTATGAGAAAACATTCCTACTTGTTCTAGACCTTGATGAGCACCCCAAATAATTAAAGGAATTTTAAATTTTACTGCAGTTTGTACAGGAAAAACTGTATGACCAGCCAAAATAGGCCAATATATATTACCATACTTTCTTAAAGTCTTTCTTGTAATTCTTTTTACAGAAATTGGATTTACATTTTGATACAAAATATCGCAATTAAATTGAATTCTTAGATTTGCCAAATTTTTAATTCCAAGAGGTGTATTGAAATATTTATTATAACTAACCAATAGTGGATTTAAACCCAGTTTATTTTTTACTATATGAACTATAAAATATGAATCGTTAGCACCAGTTACTGGAACAATACAATCATAATTTTCCCCTTTTTTACTCCTGTAGGGTTTTACTATCTTCTCTAACTTTTCGAATCTTTTATTCCAATCCAAAAAATCTTTTTCTTCATGGATTTTACATCCAGAACAAATTCCTTCATCATTAATTATTACACCTAGAGGATGATCAGATGAATAAAGACATCTTTTGCAAAATTTAATTTCCATAATTTAACTTTTTGAAGAATATTTTGGTTTTCTAATATTTTTTATATCCAAAAATTCTTTAATAACTTGAATCGAGTGCTCTTTGTAATTTAAAAAGTTTCCAACTGCAACTGCAGAAACCCTATTTATATTCAAAATACTTTTTATTTGACTAATTTCACTGATTCCTCCAAACGCTATAATTGAAGAATCCATTTTTGGAAAAAAATTAATTAAATCTAAGTTAAAAGATTTTTTAAATCCCTCCTTTTCTTTATTTATTAATAATATTTCAGATACCAGATTTTGATCAGAAATTGATTTTACATAGTCTTTATCAATTTTTTGATTTAATCCAGAGTCATAATTAAATAAAAATAAATTTTTTTTCTTTATAAAAACTGGAAGGGCTCCAATTATTGCTTGTGAACCAATATATTTTGCAATTTTAGAAACTTCTTTTTGATTATTACGAATCAAATAATCAACAATTATTCTGTCTGAACCTTGCTTTATTACCTCAATAGCATCTATATAATTTCTTATTCCTCCACAATAAATTATTGGAGTTGAAATCCTTAATTTTCCAATTTTTTTTAGTAATTCAAAGTCTGGACCCAATTTTTTTTCTGTTCTATCAATTACTTGAATTAAAATTTCATCAGCTCCCCATCTATCAAGATTTTCAACTAGACACTCAGGCCTACCTATAGGTAAATAATTATTATAAGAAAAAGATTGAACTGCAAGTCCATCTTTAACTGTTATTAAACCAATTAATCTTTTTTTAACCATTCACAAGTTTTTTTATAATATTCACTAATAATTTTTTTCCAGAACTTTGGCTTTTTTCTGGATGAAATTGAATTCCAATAATTTTTTTTGATTTAATAATAGATGGAATCAATTCATTTTGGAAACTACATTTACTAATTACAAACTTGGCGTTTCCAAAAAATCTATAAGAATGATTATAATAAAACTGTTGTCTTTTCAAGCCAATAAAAAACTTTTCATGTACTAATGGAGTATTATCATTCCATCCAATATGCCAATTTCTGTTTTTCAAATTAATTATTTCACCCTTTATTAAATTCAATCCTTTTGTCTCTTTAAATTCGTAAGATTTTGAACATAGTAATTGCATCCCCAAACAAATTCCAATTATTGGTTTATCTTTTTTCGACCACTTTATCAAAAAATTATCTAAACCATTTTTTTTCAGAGATTTCATTGCCTTAGGAAAAGCTCCTACACCAGGTAATATTATTAAATCCATTTTTAAAAGTGTTTTCGGTTTATTGCTTAATAAAACCCTAAAACCTAAAGATTTTAGTACATAAAACAAAGAATCTTGATTCCCTAGGTCATAGTCAATAATTCCTACCTTAATATTTATCATAATCCAATTCCTACCTTAAATTTCTTTTTTATTTTACCTTTCTTGTCAATATAAAAAAGATCTTTATTAACTATACTTTTAACCTTTTTCCAAAAAAGTGATACTGGAATTTCAATATATTCACAAAATTGTTGAATGTATTTTTCAGAAATTGTACCTTCATAATTTTCAACTAAATATATACCCTCATCTCTTGACATTGTACCATGCCTAATTCCCTCATTGCAATAATCATTAACTCTTCCAAAACCATATTTATAATATTTTATCATTTGATTTAAAGTAACCCAATCTTCATCCAAAGAAAAACAACCCCACAGATCCCCTGTATTTTCAAAACTATCCTCTCTTAATTCAAGACCATGAGTTGAAGAAAACATTCCATTATTAATTATTGACCAATCTTTCCAAAACCATCCCATATAAATAATTTGAAGATTAGCTTTATCAAACTCTCTTATTGTTGGATATCTATAAGCTATTAAATCATTTCTTTTAAATCCTTCTTTAATCATCCAATCAAGTTTTCCTCCCTTGACTGTATTCATATTTCTTAAATTATTTCCATCAAATCCTACTTTACCAGCAGTATTCATATCTCCTAATTGTAACCCAGGATTTTCCCCCCAAAAAATTAATTTTATATTATATTTCATTGCAATTTGAGGAACTGAACTTATAATAGCTTGTTCACTAGCTCTAGCCCAGTTTAGATCATTTAAAAAGCCACTTTTCAAAGCTTTTTTCCACGTTATTGGTTGTAGTGTCCATATCAAAACATCAAAACCTAAATTAATTAAATTAGAAAGATTATTTGTTCCCCTTAAAGTAACCTGTTCAGGAGGATATGCAAGACAAACTAATAAAGGATTTAATCCTAATTTATCTCTAGCCCACAAAGCTTGTCTTGTACTATCTTTTCCTCCACTTATTCCTATTATACAATCAAAATGAGAATTTTTATTTTTATACTTTTTTATTTCAATTTTTAACAGCTCAAATCTTTCATCCCAATCTGCTTTTAAATTTGAATTAAAATAATAGTCACATGCTGGACAAATTCCCTCTTTATTAAAAAAACTTCCTGGTCTTGTATCAGGTTGCAAACATTTTTTACAATATTTCATATTTCTACTTTAATTATTTTAAAAATTCCAAATTTCTCCATACTTTTTTGAAGGCCGATATCATAAGATCTATTTCATGATTAGACATTTGATGCATACACATTTGAAAACCAATATAGTTTTTATCATGAAGTGATTCTGCTACTGGGCAAATACCTTTATTATAGTTAATCTCTCTTTTATTAATTTCAGAATTCCAAGGAAAACCTTTGCTTCCATAAGCCTGCTTTTTCTGAAAAATTGGCAACAAATGGACATTTGCAAATTTAAGAGATAATCCATTTAAACCCTCTGCTACAAGAGCATGAAAAATTTTATCTCTTTTAGCACCTTTGATTTTTTCCAGGTCTAAAGTCATAAAAAACATATAATAAACATGAGTGCAATTTTTACGAATTTTTGGTAAATTTAATCCATCTAAATCCTTTAAACCATCTATTAATCTTTTTGCAATTCTTTGTCTTTCTTTAATTAAGTAGTCTAACTTTTTCAACTGTTCTATACCAATTGAACTCTCTATTTCACCTAATCTAAAATTATGCCCAATCATATTACTTAAATCATTAAAACCCATATCTCCTACAACAGCTTCAGCATGATTTCTTATTAACTTTAACTTTTTAGCAATGTTATCATCATTAGTTACTAACATCCCTCCCTCTCCAGTATGAATATGTTTATGATAATTTAAACTATATCCGCCTACATCAGCTAATGTTCCTGTAAATTTTTTAAAATATAATGAACCAGGTGCCTGAGCTGTATCACATATTACTTTTAAATTATATTTCTTAGCAATTTTATTAATCTTATTCATGTCAGCTGATTGCCCTCCAATATCAACCACCATAATTGCTTTAGTATATTCACTAATATTTTTTTCTATCGAAACTGGGTCTATACAATAAGTCTCTTTTTCTATATCTGCAAATACAGGAATTGCATTCCAATGAAGGATTGCCATTGCACTTGCGCTCATTGTCCATGGAGGTAAAATTATTTCATCCCCTGGTTCTATTCCAATTGCACCAACAGCACAAACTAATCCAGATGTCCATGAGTTTACACTAATAGCATGTTTTACTTTAAAATAATTTGCCCATTCTTTTTCAAATGTTTTTACTTTTGGGCCACCTTCAAAATCATCACCCCATCTTGCTAAATATTTTGATAAAATACCTTTTTTAATAACTTTTGTTACTGCATTTAATTCTTCCTCTCCAATCGTATTATATTTTTTAAATGGCTTTTTTATTATTTTATTTCCTCCAAATAAAGCTAATTTATCTTTTTTCATTATTTTGTTTTTTTAAATCTTCAATTATTTTTGCAGTTAAAATTGCATCACTTCCCAAACTTATCATTGATTTTTTACCATGAATAAACCTCCATAAATTATTTACAAAAGAAAATTGACTTTGGTAATAATCTGATTCAAGAATCTGAAATTTTTTTGATAAACTTTTATAATTAGAATAAGTTACTTTTTTCTTGTCTATTGGATACCACTTTACATTTTCTCCACCATTTTCGTATATTAATTTTCCGTTTTTACAAATCATTTCAAATGAATTATAAAAAAAATTTTTATAATCTACAGGGATAAAGATTACCTCACAATTTTCGTAATCTAATTTGAATAATAATTCGAAATCATCCTTAATTAATCTATTATGACTTGATTTAATTAAATTACAATTCGTAATTTCTCCAAATAAAAAATTAAAAAGAGTTATAAAATGAGAAGCACTATTATTTAAACCCTTTGAATACCATGTAGTAATTTTAAATGGAGGTTTAAATTTATTTTTATCAATGAACTTTATAATTTTTTCAGAAATAATTGAAGAATTTCTTTGATAATTAACAACCAATAATGAATTGTTCTTTTCACATAATTCTCTAATTTCAAATGATTCTAAAAGATTATTTCCTAATGGTTTTTCGCAAACTATATATTTGGGCTTATGAAAAAGAAAAATCTCTTTAATTAACTTAAGATGTGTTTTAGTTGGTGTAGAAACTACAATCAATTCAGGATTTAATTTATTAAGGGCATCTTTTACATTATCAAATGTTGGGATTTTATATTTTTTTGAAAAACCAAAAATTATTTTTTTATTATTATCTACTGCCCCAACAATTTTAAAATTAGGATGAAGACTAAAAGCTCTATTATGTGTTAAAATAAAATTTTTTGACAATTTTAAATCATATTTAAATGAAATATTTCCTAAACCAATTAATAATACTTTTATAATTTTTTTCACAATTATTGAACTATATTTTCAATTGATCTTATTATACAAAAAGGTTCTGCATATTCTACTCCAATCATTGAACCAAAATGTTGAGCTCTAACTTTTAAAGATTTTGGTGATCTTGGATGGGGATAAGACCTTCTTTCATAAAAATAACTTTCCATAGCTTTTACTTTAATATCTATATCTACTTTTGTTACTTCAAAAAAGAAATTAGGTTTAAATATTTCTTGTTTATCAAAAGACCTCCAATCTGTACTTGATGGTGTTTCAAAAGTAATGATCGTTTTAACTTTTTCATTATCAATTGGTCTACATGATGTTATAACTGCTTCATACGTCATCCTGTGATCAATATTTAAATCACCATGATGATGAGTAAAAACCATATCCGGTTTAAATTTTTTCTTTTCTTTTTCAATTAACTTAATCAAATCCAATAATGCTAAACTATCAAATCTGTTATCTGGAAGTTTATTTACAGAAATTGAATGATATCCAATTAATTTTTTTGATTCCATAATATTTTGCTTGTGAATTTTTAATTCTGAATTCCACTTTTTTAAATCTCTATTATCTGATCTGGATGTAATTCCTTCTCCCAAAATCAACAAGTGAGTATTAACATTATAACTATTAATTAGTCTATGCATTGTTGCTCCTAGACCTAAAATTTCGTCATCTGGATGGGCAACAACTATCATTATTTTTTTGTTCTTAAACATTTTTATTTAATTTTTTATTTCTTATAATTAATGGGCAATAATCTTTATTTATATGTTCAATATTATAACTTTCTCCATTAGAATTAATAAAATCATAATTATCAATACAAAAGGATGTCAAAGGTTGATCCGCTAAATAACATGCACCCGTATCAATTCCTATTTTAAAGTCATCAACGTATGGATTATAAAAAGCAGTATGTCCAAATATAATTTTGTATTTACTTTTAAAAAGATTTTTTTGATTCAAAAATTCATATCTATTGAATAATAGCGATTCGATCTTTATTTCATTTAAAGATTTAAAACTTTCTGTTTCATTTAAAATTCCACTATGACAAATGAAAAAATTCTCTATAATAACATACCTTTTTAGTCGATCAAAAATTTTCTTATACTTATTAATTAATATATTTTGACAATCAGCTATATCACTGGAATTAAAATCATTGATTGTTCGTAATCCCCCATACTCTAAAATTTGATTTGTATAAAAATTATAATTTAACCACTGATATTCATGATTACCCATCAAAAAGATCGTTTCAAATTTTAATTTTAATTCTACTAAATAATCAAGTGTAATTTTACTATTTTCACCTTTATCGATATAATCTCCAAGAAAAATTAATTTTGGGTTTTTATCAATTTTATTTATTAAGGAGATTAATTTTTTTAGTTTAGAAAACTCTCCATGAATATCACCTATCACGAATCTCATTTTTAATTTGTTTTATGTAACTAAATAATCCATTTTTAAATGATAAATCATAATCTATAATATCTTTCAACTTCTTAACATCTAGATAAAAATCTGAATATGATTTATTTTTAAAATATAATTTAGCCTTACTATTAACTTTATTATGAATTAACTGAACAGTATCTATCAAATCAATTTTTTCTCCATAGCCAATATTAATTTCTTCATATTTTGAATTCCATTTATACACCCCTAATAATTTTTTTAATAAAAAACATAAATCATTAAGTTCTATACACTCCCAATATTCTAAATTTTCTGTATTAATATTTATTGAATTATTATGCAAAGCATTTTTTATTACTTTGTATAAAAGTCCATTCTTTCTATTGCCTCCGTAAACACCTGGAATTCTCAAAACTAAGGATTTGATGTTACTATTTAAAGAATTAAATTTTATAATTTCTTCAGCTATTTTTTTACTTAAACCATAAATAGATGTTGGAGATAAATCAAATAATTCATTAACTGGAATAATTTTTGAAGGTGCATAAACAGTCATTGATGACATATAAACTATTTTTTTTGTCAACTTATTCTTTTTTAAGAAATCAATAAAATTTGCTAAACATATAGTGTTTATCTCTAAATCTATGTTGTTCAAGTTTTTTTTTCCAATACCTTTTATGGATGAAGCCAAAAAGAAAACAATATCGAATTTATAATTGATTAGAGAATTAAATGATTCTGAAACTTTTAAATCAATTATAAATTCTTTTTTTTCATTTGATTTAGATAAACTTGTTCTATAAATTTGATATTTATCCTTCAAATAATTATTTAATACTGAACCAATATATCCAGTTCCTCCAACTAATAAAATTTTATTTTTCATAAAAAATATTTTCCCAACGTCTATGAAGAATTTTTCCTTCTTTAGGTTGTATTGGTTCTCCCTGAAATTTTTTGTCAAAAAAATCTATATATAAACTAATCTCATCTATACCACATGCATAACTCATTATAGTCGTTGTAGAAAACCTTGGATTAATCTCAAAAATTTTAAATTCATTATTTTTTGTCCTAAATAACTGAATATTTATTGGGCCTTTTGGAGCTAATTTTTGTACTACTTTTTTTACTAAATCTGAGATTTCCTGATTTTTTTCAGTTACAGCTATTATAGTGATACCTTTTTTTCGAATAATTCTTTTTATGCTAATAGAAAGAATATGATTTAAATTATTTACAGTAACTCCTATTGTATATTCAATTCCAGATAAATATTCTTGAATAAGTATCTCTTTAGGATCTAAAAAATTTAAATTTATATAAGCATTTAAAGATTCATTATTTTTTAATTTTTTAACCCCTCTACTTCCTCTTCCAATTATAGGTTTAACAAAAATTGGAGGAGTAATTTGCCATTTAAAATTATTTGCCTTAAATGATTTAATAATTGAAATTTTTTCTTTTTCTAGAGTTTTCATCAAACTATACTTATTCAATGCTAAAAAACAAAAGTCTAAGTCAGGACTTATTATTTTCAATTCATTATATCCCTCTATCTCTGATTTTACAGAAATAATTTCTTCATCAATTAAAGGAATAAAAAAATCTATTTTATGCTTTAAAATAATTTTCTTTATAAATTTAATGTAATCTTTTGATGAAGCTAATGGAGATATATAAAGATTTAAATTTTTATATAAATCCTTTAAAAAAGTATCGTTGTCAACATAAAATAAATCATATTTTATTTTTAAAATATTATGTAAAAATGGAAACAATGAACCACCTAAACCTGAAATTAATATTTTCTTCTTTATATTTTTTCCCATGTTACAGGTTCATCTTCAATTATTTCAACCTTTGCTTTTCTTCCAATAATTACTGATAAAAATTTTGGGTGTATACCATAATTTGGTCTTTTAACAATTAAATCTTCGTCTTTGATTACTTGACCTTTTTTTATATTTCTTTTCGCAATTACACTTCTTCTAGCATTTCTGTAAAATTCCATTTCCTCATGTCTTGGACCATTTTTAATGCCATCTCCCATACCTATTTCAATATCTCTTATTTTATTAACCATATCTTTAAGTTCATTATATTCAATAGCAAAACTATGATCTGGCCCTTTAAAATCTCTGTTTAATGTAAAATGTTTTTCAATTATTTTAGCTCCCATAGCAACTGCTGCACAAGAAATATGATCACCAAGAGTATGATCAGAATACCCAACTATTACATTAAATGCTTTTTTAATTGTTTCCATTGAATTTAAGTTCACTATTGAATAAGGAGCAGGATAAATAGAAGTGCACTGTAAAACTGCAATTTTATGATTATTACAAGATCTAGAAATATTTATTGCATTTTCAATTTCAGACATATTAGCCATTCCTGAGGAAAAAACAATACCTCTTCCTGTATTCGAAATTCTTCTAATTAATCTATCATCAACCATATCAAAAGATGATACTTTTATTAAAGGCATATCTACTTTAATAGCTATATCTATTGCTTCGTCATCGCAAGGTGAATCTAAAAAATCTAACCTTTTTTGATAACAAACTTTTGAAAGTTTTTTATGCCAAGATCTATTAATTTCTAACTTTTCAATCAAAGAATAAATATCTTCTTCATAAAGACTGATTTTTTTCGTGTTTTTTGAATAATGATTTGAAGCTTTAAATGTCTGGAATTTTACTGCATTAACTCCTGCTTCTGAAGCTTTTTCAATCATTTCACAGGCTAAATCAAAATTTCCATTATGATTGCTTCCAATTTCGGCGATGATATAACAAGGGTTTTCATCAGATATTGAAGAAAATTTAGTTTCAATCTTTTCCATTTTTTTTAGATAATAAAAATTAATTCATTTTAGTAATTTCAATTTTATAGTTGTTTTTTCCAATTTTAAAATAAGCTGGGTATCTCAAATTATCTACAACCCTTAGCAAATTAAATTGCTCTTTAATAGTTTTATTTATATCTAACATACTGTCTTTAGATGTCCTTCTCCTGTAAAAGGATTCTTCTCCTCTTTTTTGAATAACTTTTAAATTATTAATTTTTTTTAAAAAATTTAAAATTAATTCTTTAGTCTTATTAGCCTGTTTTTCCCTTATTTCATCAATTAATTCAAAACCATCTAGTTTTATAAAATCTTGAAAATAAACTCTACCAGAATCAACTTTTTTTGTTGCTTCAAAAAGAGAAATAGGTATTCTTGTTTTTCCTTCTAAAACTTGCCATGTCATAGGAGAAAACCCTTTACCTTTTGGAAGTTTACTCTCATGAACAACAATATTAAAATCATTTAATTTTAATTTCTTAAAAATTTTTTCACAGGATAATAGAATTAAAACATTCCCTTTAACAACATGATTAGAGTCGAAAACTAAATTTGTCTTATAGCCTAAATGATTTATTTCGGGTAAAAACCTTTTAGCATATGGTATCATCCATGAATTTATGTTATCAATTAAAATTTGTACAATCATTCTAAATCAATTGTTTTTCATTTATATCTATTTTTTTTAAAGTTTTATTTTTAATCTCATAAATTTTATCACAATCTTTTATTGTAGAAAATCTATGAGATATTATAATTAATGTTTTTTCTCTTTTCAATAAGTTTATTGCATTCATAAACTCTTTTTCAGTTTTAACATCAAGTGAACTGGTAGCTTCATCTAATATCAATATCTCCGGATCATTATACAATGCCCTTGCTATTCCTATTCTTTGTCTTTGCCCTCCAGATAATTGAACACCGCGTTCTCCAACTTTTGTGTCTATTTTTTTATTTAAAGAGTTAACAAAATTTATTAATTGTGATTTATTTATAGCTTTATTTAACCTGTTTAAAGAAATTTGATCATCAGAAACCCCTAGAGCAATATTGTTTTTTATACTATCATCTATAAGAAAAATTTCTTGTGGAACATATCCAATGTTTTTTTTCCATGAAATCAAGTTTAAATTTTTCATATTAGTTCCATCAACTTTAATTTGCCCTTTATTTGGCTCTAAAAGACCTGTTATTAAATCCGCCAAAGTACTTTTACCTTGACCAGATTGTCCGATAATTCCTATAGATTCTCCTTTTCTGATTTCAAAATTAGCATCATTTAAAATATTATTAAATCTGTCATATGAAAAACTTATATTTTTTAGTGATATTTTTTCTTTAAAAACCAATATTTTTTTATCATTTAGATTATAATCTTTATTAACTAAATCATTTTTAGTAAATGCTTGGTAAACAGACTCAACACTTGGGGCATGAAACTTTAAATTTTGAATAGATGAAATTATTCTATTAAATGACGGTAGTATTCTAAAAATCGCAGCTAAGCACACCCCTATTGAAATTATGACATTATTAAGCTGTTCATGCTTATTCATTACAATTAATATTAATAATGATAATCCAAGAATTGTTAAAAATTCTAAATAATGTCTTGGTATTAAATTGACAGTATTTTGTTTAATAAATATATCGTATTTTACTCTAGTAGATTTCATTAAAATTTTTTTAAAAAAATTCTCTTTTACTAAAACCTTAATAGATTTAATGCCTGACAGACTTTCCATAACTGTCCTATATATTTTACTATCCTTAGCTTGTCTTTCTTTTCCCCAAATTGAAAGTTTTTTTCTTGTTAATTGAAAATAAATTATTGAAAAGAATGAGAAAAAGAATATAATATAAATTGCCCCTGTTGGTTCAATAAAAATTAATGTTATTAATACGGATAATACTAAAAAGGATTCAGTTACTATTGCAATTACAGATTGTAAAAAAGAAATCATCAAAGTAATTTCAACTTGAATATCTTTAACTAATTCTGACGAATTATTATTCAAATAAAATTTATATGGTTGTTGGAGATATATTCCAAAAAGCTTATTTGTTAAATGATAAGATAAATTGCCTAAAAATTTGAACTGAAAATAAGATAAGAATATTAAGAATAATGCTTTAAATAGATATATTGATATTAAGAAACTCAAAATAAATAATCTTATTTCAACATCTGTCTTTATATTAATAAGTTCAAAGAGATTAAATATAAAATCATAATCAAGTAAGGTTTTTGGTTCAAGAATTGTTGAAAGTACTGGTATAACTATTCCTAGTCCAAAAGCTTCTATAATCATTCCAATAATTAATAAAATAATTAAAAGAAAAATTTTATTATTATACCTATTAGAAACGATGTGTCTTAATTTATTTACAATCATATATTTTTAAACTGAGTAATTCCTAATTTATAAATTTTACTGTTTACATCATCTGAATTAATTATATTCCGGCCATCAAAAATTTTATATTGAAGTGACATTTTTTTTATCAAATTTTTCCAATTATATGATTTGAACTCGTCCCATTCAGTAAGTATAGCAATAGCATTAGTTTTTGAAATAGCAGCCTTATAATCAGAATAAACGCTTACACTTGAAATTTTTGATTCTATTTCTTTGTAACTCAAACCTCTATATTCTAGAAAAATTCTCAAATCTGAATAAACTCTTTTTTCATCAATCATTGGATCATAAACTTTAATTTTAGCCCCTGCACCTAATAACTTTTCTGTAACATATATAGATGCAGATTCTCTAGAATCATTAGTGTCTTTTTTAAATGCCCACCCCAAAATTGTTATTATTTTGTTTTTAATTGAATAATTAAACGATTCTATTATTTTATTTGAAAATCTGTTTTTTTGATAATCATTTATTTTTACAACTTGATGCCAATATTCAGCAACTTCTTTCAAATTATAATATTCACATAAATAAACTAAATTCAAAATATCCTTTTGAAAACAACTCCCTCCAAATCCAACTGAAGCTTTTAAGAATTTTGGACCTATTCTTGAATCTAGACCAATACCTTTTGAAACTTCCTCTATATTAGCTCCAGTTTTTTCACAAAAAGCTGAGAGGGCATTTATTGATGAAATTCTTTGAGCTAACATAGCATTTGATGCAAGTTTAATTAACTCAGATGACCATACATTGGTTAACAAAATTCTATTTCTTTTAATCCATCTTGAATAAATTTTTACTAGAGATGAGACTGCTTTTTTCCCTTCAATTGTTGAATCTCCTCCAATTAAAACCCTATCAGATTTAAATAAATCATTAATAGCGGTTCCTTCAGCTAAAAATTCTGGATTTGAAATAACTTCAAAATTAATAGGCTTATCAAATGATTCTAATATTTTTTTTATTCTTTCAGCTGTTCTTACTGGAAGAGTTGATTTTTCAACAATAATTTTATCATCTGTAGAAACTTTACCAATTTGATATGCACATTTTTCAACAAAAGTCAAATCAGCAGCCATACCTTTACCTTTACCCTTAATTTTTGTTGGAGTATTTACTGCCATAAAAATCATTTGAGATGAAATGATTGCATCATCTATTTTGTCAGAAAAAAATAAATTCTTACCTCTAACTTTTTTTATTATATCTTTTAGACCTGGCTCATAAACAGGCAACAAATCCAAATTCTTATTATTCCAAGCTGAAATTCTTTCAGGATTATTGTCTACAACTGTAATTTCAATTTCAGGACAATTAAGAGCAATTACGGCCATTGTTGGGCCACCAACAAAACCAGCACCAATACAACAAATTCTTTTTATATCCATTTTACAAATTTTTCAAAATCCAAGAAGAAGACTGGATTTTATCTCCTAACCCATCAATTAATTCAATTCCCAACTTTTGACAAATTTCACTTTCTGGTATATTTAATAATCTCTGATCACCACCATTAGCAAAATAAAATTTTCGATTTTTATTACATTCTTTAAAAATTTTTTCAATTGTTTTTGAAACAGATTTATCTTCATCAATAGATAAATATGCCTTATCAACCAATTTCAATTCGCTAATAATTAATAATCTTTCTTCTTGGTCCATAAATTTTTTTGATCCTTTTAATTCCCTTTGAATATCATTATTAATAATAACAAAAAGTAAATCACCTTTCTGTTTAGAAAGTTTAAAATATTCAATATGTCCTTTATGAAGTGGATTAAAATACCCTGATACAATTATAACTTTTTTCATTTCAAGTTCTATTATAATCATCTTCAATCCTTACTATATCATCCTCACCAAAATAAGTTCCAGTTTGAACTTCAATAAAAATTAGTTTTTCATTTCCATTATTTTGAATACGATGTTTTGTTCCTTGAGGAATTATAACTGCCTTTCCAACATTATACTCTCCTTCTAATCCATTAATTGTTATTATTGCCTCGCCACTAACAATTGACCAAACTTCAGATCTAGAATTGTGATATTGATAAGATAGCCTATGCCCAGGTTCTACTTCAATTCTTTTTATTTTATACTGAGGTTCATCATGCAAAACAAAAAACCTTCCCCATGGACGATCTTCTTTTTCAATTGAAATCATTATTAATTATTATTATAAAGCACAATATTAGGTTGATCATTTAAAATTTTTGTTGCCAAATAAAAGCTAACTTTTCTTTTAATTAATTTTTCGATTTTTTCTTCCAATTGAGCTATATATTCCATATTCAAATTTTTTCCAATAAGAAAAACTTCGATATTACCTGAATCATTCCCTTTGGCATAATCTCCAACTAAAACAATTTGTTTTACATTACCCATCCTATCTAATACTGTTTCAACTAAATCTTCAAGACCTAAATGTTTAAATACAACTTTTTGAAGAACTTCAAATAATGGATGTTTTATATTAGCTTTATATTCAACTTTATTATTTGATTTAATTTTTTGAAGATACCCCGCTCCATAAAGGTGATTAAGTTCTTTTCTGATTGCATTAGAAGATTCTCCCATTTCAGTTGCCAAACCATTTAAATAACCCCGGTTGGCTTGTGAAATAAAAAATTTTAATAAAAGTCTCAACCGGGTTTTAGAAGTAATTAATTTACCTAACATTTTAATTAAACTTATATCAAGTACCAAAAGTACTTAAAAAAATATTAAGTATCAAAATATTTAGGTAAAAAAAGTACTTACTTTAATTACAATTCTGTTCAAAAGCTTGTCTTGCCTGTTCATAACCACTATCTAAAGAAGTCTGGAGAAATGGACAAGCTCCTAAATTATCTCCCATAGCTATAAATATTATTGCTTTAATATATTCAGCTTTGCCAGTTAAAGGATTCATTTCATTAAGAACAACATCTATATGTTTTTCTGCATTTATTAAATCCCCAATTAAATAATAAGATGCTGCAGCATTTTCTCTATAGGAAAACTCTAAAGGATTTAAATCAATAGATTTTTGATAAAATTCAGCAGCAAGTTTATAATTCTTATCATTATAAAATTCAAGTGCTTTTTGTGAAATATTTAATGCCTCAGTAAAATTTTGATTTCCAACTGCAATCGACTTATATAAATTATCGAATTCTAAATCATCTATAAATTTATCTTTTGCAATTTTTGCTCTTTCAGTTAAAATTTTATTTCCAGGTGGAGTAAAGTTCGAAGCAGCAACCAAATAATTTTTCCAATTTATTTTATTGTCTTTATAGGTTAATAATTCAAATGCATTATTAATTTCTAATAAATCTCTTTTTTGAATCAAAATATTAACATAATTAGTTGAATGAAGGGAATTATTTGGAAGATTATAAAAAGCTTTTCTTCCATAATAATATGCACTATCAATATTTCCTTTAGCCAAAAATATTTGACTTTTTAATAACTCACTATAATAAAGATATGGATTAGCATTGGTGCCTTCACTTAATAACTCTAATGCTTTATCATATTTTTTTGCATTGAAATAATATCTTGCTTTTACAGATTTCATTGGAATTGTAGTAACAGTTATGTTTGGCATTTCTGGAACAAAATCATCAATCTTATTTATAGGAACAGTAAAAGAGTTTGAGTTGAAATCTCTTAATAAAACCATTTGACCTTTAAGAGAATTATAAGTTGTGTTAGTTGTAACTAAACAAAAAACTAAAGCTAAAATAGATGATATTATAAAAATTGGATTTATAAACTTATACTTTATTCCTCCTTCAGATAATCTAATATAATTTATAACATAGTTGTTTATTATTGCTAGTAGCAAAGTCCAAACTATAAGTACTTGAGGTCTTGCAATAGGAAAATTAAGATTAGCATCAATAGAATAAACTCCCAGTGAAATAATTAAAATGAAAATAAAAACTTTATCTTTTTCACTAATTTTTGATTTCCAAATAATTTTTAAACCAAAAAGAACTGTAAATAAAAAGATGCCTAGATATAGAAAAAAACCAATAATACCTAATTCAGCTCCTAATTGAATGAAATCACTGTGAGCATGATAAGGAACAATATAACCTGTAATGTCTCTATTATCATATTCAATAGATTTTAATTTCCAGTTTCCTAAACCAACTCCAAAAATTGGATTTAAAACAACATGATTATAGACATCTTCATAATACCTCAGTCTTTGATTTACAGATCCATCATTTGTTCCAAAAGAAATTGTAGCTGCTCTGGATACTGCATCTACTCCTTTATCTGCATAATAAATTTGATTAACTAAAACTGCAAAAAAAAGTGGTATTATAAGATATAAACTGACTAATAATTTATTAATTGATTTTTTTGATTTTAAGAATAAAATAATATTCATTAAAACATATAAAAATAAAATTAAGCCAAGTGCCAAAAATGCAGCACGACTTTCAATCATAGTTAAACATAAAATAGAAGAAAAAATAATTAGAGAAAATAATAATTTAAAAAAATTATTTTTTGAAAGATAAATTAAATACAAAGCAAAAGGAATCTTTATTGCAATTGAAAAAGCTGTAATATTTCTGTTAGCAGTTACTCCTTTTAAAGATCCTGAGGAAATAGAACCAGTAGATTCAATCATTTGCATGGCCTGATTCAATACTGAATATATTTCAATTGAAAGAATAATTATAATAAAATATGAGACTAATGTTGACTTAGATTTTACTTTATGAAAAAAAATACTCATAAAAAGAAACATCAAAAAAACATTGATTTGTCTAGCAATATTAACTAATACTTCCGTAGGATTAATTGCATAATAATATGATATTGCTGCCCATAAAATAAATAAAATATAAACAATTGAAATCCACGTTCTAAGACTAACATTTAATGATAATCCAAAGGACTTTATATAAAACCCAACGTAAACAGAGGAAATAAAATTTAAAACACTCATTACTAACCATTGAGGAGCTATTTTATCAACTGCTTCCCAATTTGGAACAAAGCCTATACACAAATAAGAAAGAATTAAAAGTATTGGAAAAAAATTTTCAGTTTGAATTCTTGATGAATAATTTTTGGCCATTTTTTAAATTATTTTCTAAATTATAAATTAATTAATTAAAAATTCAAAAAGATCTATCTTTATATAATGATTGATGAAATATTCTTTATTCTTTTATTTTTACTGAGTACTTTCTTAGCTTTTATCGTTCAAAGAATTTTTATAAATTATGAAAAATTCGATGATTTTAATCATAGAACATCTCATAACACATTAGCAACAAAAACAGGAGGAATTAGTGTTTTTATATGTCTCTTTATTTTTTCAATATTTTACTATTTAAAGGGTATTGAAATTTTTGACTTCTCACTTCTTATCCCGATCAGCATTATGTTTATCGTTGGTGTTTATGATGACTTATATAATGCTGATTTTAAACTAAAATTCATTTTACAAATAATAGTTGCCAAAATAATTATTGACAATGGATTTTTAATTGATTCTTTCCATGGTGTTTTTGGTCTTTATGAATTACCGCGTGTTTTTTCTCAGATCTTTACAGTCTTTGTTTTTTTAATTATAGTAAATGCTATAAACTTTATAGATGGAATTGATGGTCTGGCAATAACTGAAGTAATTAAAGCTATTTTGATAATTGAACTGATTTCTATTGATAATACACCATTATACAATATTGGTTTAATGGTTGTTTTTTCTTTAATTCCTTTATACTTTTTCAACTATAAAAAAAATAAAAAAATTTTTTTAGGTGATGGAGGGTCATTACTTTTAGGAACATTTATTTCTATTTATATCTTTTATGTTTTAAGTAAGGATTATGTAACTGTCTCTTTTTTCAATTTAAATAAAGCTCTTTTATCAATATTAATAATAATATATCCTTTAATTGATTTGCTTAGAGTTTTTATTCTTCGTATTTATAATAAGAAGTCTCCATTTATTGCCGATAAAAACCATATTCATCATAAAATATTAAATGTTGTCAAATCTCATTATTTAGTAGTTATAGTAATACAATTCATTTCAATATTTTTTATTTTTGCATGTCTAATGCTTTTTAAATGAAAAAAATTTTTTTTGCAACAATAGTAGTTTTCAATTTTAGCTGTTCTAAAATTGATTGTACTAAAATTGAATGGATAAATTTTGAAAAAAAAATCGTTGGATATAATGGAAAACCATTAACTGGTAAATGTAAATTCTTTTATGAAAATGGAGATATAAGAAGTAAAAGAGAATATCTAAAAGGGAATTATCACGGTGCATGGAAGTTTTATTATGAAAATGGAAAAATAGAAACACAAGGACAATACAATAAAGGGAAAAAAACCGGGGAATGGAAATATTTTTATAATACTGGAAAAATTAAACAATTGAGTTATTATAAAAATGGAGAGGGTGTTGGTGTTTGGCAAAAATTTGATGAAAATGGAAACCTTTATTGGGGAAAAAATTGGGGTAAAAAAAGATAATTAATTACAAAACTGATCTAAAACATTTTTAGCTCCAGAAAATCCATAACTCATTGATTTTTTTAACAACGAGCATCCCTTTTTATAATTCTTGTCTTTAACTAAATTAACTCCCTTATAAAACTCAGATTTTCCAGTTCTAGGATTTAATGAATCAATAACAATATCAAAATATTTATAAGCATTATAAGTATCACCTATTTGTTGATAACAAATAGCTATACTCTCATAAAAACTATACTCTGATGGGTCAAATTTAATTGCCTCTAAATAATTTTCAATTGCAAGACTAAACCTTTTTTGATTAAAATTATCTTCTCCAATTATAGACGCTTCAATACTCTTTGCAAATTTAAATTTTCCAATATTTATAAATTTTGATAGTTCTTTAAAATCTTGATCATTAGGATAAACTTTAATTAATGAATCAACAGTTTTTTTCATCTCTTGATTTCCGGGTCCATAAACCTCACTTTTTGCATTTAAATAAGCCTTCCATACTAATGGTAATTTAATATTTATAATACTAAATGCATTATCAATTTCTTTTAAATCTTTTCTTTTTCTTAATTCATTAAAATATTGTGTAGAATGTGAAGCATTTGAAGGAAGTTTATAAAATGCTGTTCGAATATATTTATAAACACTATCATCAATTTTTAAACCCTTATATGCTTGAACCATTAAATTTTCTCTAAATCCAGAATAAGGGTTTAAATTTTTTTTACCTAACAACTCTATAGCTTTTTGATGTTTTCCCTCTTGGATAAAATAATTTGCTTTTAACTCATTTATTGGTAAAACTGTTGCCGTTAAACTTGGAAAAGTTTCTTGTGCTAAATGAATATTTTTAGTTGTTAAAATCTTTGTGTCACCATTATAATCGCTAAATAAGATATATTGATCTTTTAAGGAAATAAAATTTTTATAACTCGAATAGATTGCCAAGGGTGAGGAAAACAATAGGAATATTAAAATTATATTTTGAGGAATTTTAAAATTAGTTAAATGAATTTTATTCAATTGATTTAAGTTGATAATCAATGCAAAAAATAAAATTAAAGAAAGTTGACTTATAGGCCTTGCGATAGGGAAATTTAATGATGCATCTAATAAATATATAATTATTGAAGAAAATATAAGAATAGAAAAAATCTTATCCTTTTCTTTTAAATAAAGATTATATAACATCAAAACTATAAATATAAAAACTAGGATATAAGAAATCATGGCTAAGACTCCACTTTCGGAACCTATTTGAAGAAAATCATTATGAGCATGATATGGAATTATATACTGCTGAATGTTTTCTCTATCATATTTTATAGAAACTAATTTCCAATTACCAATACCTATACCAAAAAAAATATTTTTTGATATTGAATTTAATGCATGTTTATAAAATCTCAACCTTTGATCAACAGATCCATCTTTTGTGCTTAAAGAAATTGTAGAAGCTCTATCGTAAAAAGTATAATTAGCATTTTTTTTATTATTTTCAGGTCTAGAATTCAATGATAAATTAGATAAGAGAACAGAAAAAACAAAGGCAATAATTATTAAACTAGAATTCAATAATTTTAATTTTAAAGCTTGATCTTTTTTTAAATAAAAAATTGAAAAAAAATATAGTAAAAACACAACTAAAATTCCTAAAAAAGCTCCTCTGCTATTTAAGATAATAATTACAAAAAGAGAAATTAAAATTAATAATAGAACTAAGAACTTTGAAAGAAATTTCTTCCTTGTTTGTAAATAATATAATACCAAAGGTAATTTAAAGACTAATGAAAATGAAGTTACATTAACATTGGCAGAAGCCCCAATATAGTTTTTACTTCTAGCAATAACTCCACCAAAAGAGGAAATATCCTTTAACATTGGATAAAAGGACAACCATACTTCTGCCAAAAATATCATCAATATTAATTCTACAAAAAATTTCTTTGGATTAATTAATAACCCGTTTAATATTATAAGGTTAAGAAGACAAAAAAATATGGAAAAATAATTTGAAAAGGTAATTATAGATTCTGGTAAATTTTCAGATTTAATAATTGAAATAAAAGAAAAAATTAAAAAAAAACTGTAAAATAAAACACCTTTATTTGAAAATAATCTATTAATAAACAAAATAGATTTTTTTAAATAAATTAAATACAAAAATATAATGGGATTAATAATACTAATTGCAAGCCATTGAGGGCCAATCCTATCATGAGCTCCCAAGTTTGGAATAAAATACGAACAAATACTGACTGCAATAAGTATTTTAAATACCAGTTGATTAATAAATGTATCAGTATTGTTCAAAATAAAATTTTAAGAGATTATTGTAAAAATAAAAAAACCCCCTATAAAATAGGGGGTTTTTATCTTAATAATTAATTCCTAAAAACTTTAAGAATTAATTGAAATCACTATTAATTAAACCAGTGAGTTCTTGTAAATGTTACAGCTGAACTTGCAGTTCCGCCTACAGCATCCTCTGCATTTCTAGCATCAGGAGCATCTTCATGAGCAGCTCTCCAGCCAGTTTTTTCAGTAGCAGCAGTGCTATTAGCAAGAGCTGATGTAGTTAATTCAGCAACAGTTGAAGATCCTACAAGAGTTGCACTTACTATCTTATTAAGTAAAGTACCTGCAACAGTTGATTCAAGTGCAACAATAACAGCAGTAGAAATTAATTTGTTGTCACCATCAGATCTAGTAGCTCCAATTACATATTCTACACCCTCTGCAGCATTACCTGTTCCAGCAGTTCCACTAGCAGTAACTGAAAAACCTATAGCAGTATTATTACCACCTGAGTGCCTATAACCTGCAATAGTTATTGTTCCAGAGAATCCATCAGTAGTTACAGTAGCATTAGAAGAAGATGAAGCTGTACCAGCAACACCATACTTAGCTTGCCATGCAGTTGCAACAGCAGCAGCTAACGCTTGTGTACCTTGACCAGTCGCAGTAACAGAGTTTGAACCAACAGTTAAAGTAACATAATCGTCAGAATCCATAAAGTTAGCAGCATTATAACCAGCAATAGTTACAGCAGAACTAGCAGCAGTTCTTGCAGCACCAGTAGTATATCTTTCACCTGTTACAGTTCCAGAAGCTCCTAATGTAGCACTTAAAGTAGAAATTGTAATAGTATTCCCATTATTTCCACCTGCAGCAGCAGTAAGAGTTACCTCTGTAGCTGCAGCTCTTGTTATGTGCTGAGCATTAAGAATAGAAGCTAAATCTAATGCTTGGTTTCCAGATAGTCTTAGACCACTTCCTGTATTTGAATCAGCAACATAAGTTTCACCAGTTCCACCAGCAAAAATAGAAGTACTGTTGTTTATTAATGTTAAAAGGTGTCCGTCAGAGACTCCGTCAACAGTCCAAGCTTTCTTAGATTTTGTAGCACCTGATCCAGCAACTGAATTATCAGCCTCTTTCTTAGCAATCCATAATTGCTTAGTAGTAGCAATTGTTGCAGCTGAATATACATAATCAGCAGTTTCAGTACCGTCTTCAGTCTTATAAGATTCTACTGAATCCCAGTAAACTGCAGCAGTTCCTCCAGTTTTTGCCATTACAGCATCAATATATGCTTTCAAAGTTTCCATACCTGAAACAGTAGTGAAAGTACCAGCATCATTAGCTTTACCCTCTTCACTAGTAATACCAACAGCTTCTTCGTCATCAGTTACAGCAGTTGCTATAAAATCATTATCGTAGATTAATAGTTCTGGAGTACCTGTAGCACCAACAGTAGTTAATGTTGAAGCAATAGTAACCAAATCATCATTGTTAGTAATCTCAAGATTTTCAAGACCAGCCATACCTAAAGTAACAGCAGCTAAAGAAGTATTTCCAGTAATATCAACTTCTCCATCGATTGCAGTTGAACCAATAGCAGCTCTAAAAGTACCATTAAGATTAACAGACTCTAAGTCAGCATTTGTATCAATATCGATAGAAGCCATTTTAGTACCAGTAACATCAAGAGTAACTAGGTCCGTATTAGAAGTAAGTGTAATAGCACCTCCAATATCAGCACCAGCAACGTCAACAGAAGTTAAGCTTCCAGCATTGTCAGAGTTTAAGCTTTTAAAAGCACCTCTAAGCTTAATTGTTTCTATATCACCATTGTTACCAGAAGTGAAAGAAATCGCAGGAAGACCAGCAGCTTGACTAGCAGCAGCAGTATCAGGATCAACAACACCAGTAATATCAAGTGATTTAAGATCATTAGCCGCTGAATGAGTTAAAGAAGTAACATTATCTGCTGAGAAATTCTGAACACCATCCATAACGGTAATGCCTCCAGTAAATCCATTTATTGAAGCAGTAATAACATTTCTTACCTTAATTGTACCATCAGTAATTTTTGTGATAGCAACTGAATTTGGTCCTTCAATACTTAAATTAAGATCTGATTGCTTTCCTGAAGCATCTTTATCTTCTAAAGCACCCATTGCAATAACAGTAGGAGCAGAAACAGTACCCTCATCAATATGTAATTTTAAAGGGTTACCAGAAGATGTTCCAGCATATCTTTGAAGTGAAGTCAAATGCAATTCAGTAACCTTAGGGAAAATGATTGCATGATCATCAGAACCAGTTGAAGTAACTGTAGTAAATTTAGTTACAGTCTTAAGAGCACCAAAGTGAATAATTTTCACCTTGCTCTTAAATCCATCATTAAGAAAAACATTAGTAGCAGACTCTAAACCTTTAAAGCTATAGTCTCCAGCTTGCTTAATCGTAAGTGATGTAACACCTGTGATATTATCAAAAGTAACAGCAGAAACAGAAGAAGAAGCTGCAACGTAAGAAAAATCTTTTACTACAGTTCCTAGTCTACCAATTACTTTTTGAACTGAATCAATATTCATAGATGCATCAACTTGGAAATCAACATTACCATTTACAATGGCAATTTTAGTACCATAAGCTAAAGCCGCGTTTAATTGGCTAGCTGTAGTTACAGTTAAATCTCCAGTAAATACATTACTATTGTTTAATAATTCAGTTAAATCAGCTTGCGCAGCAGTAACGTCAGATTGAATAGAAGCAACTTCTTCAGAAGAAGCAATTCCATCAATTTGGCTTTGAAGATTATCCACAGCCGCGTTAATACCAGCAAGTCCACTAGCTAGAGCTGAATCTACTGAAGAAGCAATATTGCCCTGCAGTGAAGAAACAGTTCCTTGAAGTGCTGTAAGATCAGACTGAACTTTAGACAACCCAGCAACTTGCGAAGCAAGAGCCGTAATTTGGCTGTTTAAATCATCAAACTGATCATCATAATTTTGACAGCTCACTATTAAAAGTGCTCCAGCCAAAATACTTAATAAACATTTTTTCATTTGATAAAAATTTAATTAAATTAATATTTGTTTGCATTTTAAATTTTAATTAGTTAAAAACGTTAAAAATCCTAGGAAATTCAACACTTTAAAGCACATTTAGACTCAAAATGCAAAGTACTAAGTGCAAAGATGATGCCAAACTCATCATCTTTACTTAATTATTTGTTTTTTTTTTATATTTTAAGCCTATTTAAATAAGCTTAACTAAATTGTATAAAAATTACTTTATGAGAATAGCTTTGTACTTTCTATACTTTTTTTTTATAATTAGCTGTAAAAATGATGATACTGCACTTTTTGATCAAGCTAAAGAAATTCATGAAAAAGTAATTACTATTGATACGCACAATGATATTGATGTAAAAAACTTTAAGAGTACTTATAACTATTCAATAGATACTAAAAACCAGGTAAATCTTCCGAAAATGATTAAAGGAGGCCTTGATGTTTCTTGGTTAATTGTCTATACAAAACAGGGGGCTTTAAATAATAATGGTTATTTAAAAGCAAAAGAAAATGCGTTTTCAAAATTTAATGCGATTCAAAGATTAGTTTATTTATATGCTCCAGATCAAATTGAATTGGCAACCTCATCACATGAAATAAAACAAATAATAGAAAAAGGGAAAAAAGTTGCTATGATTGGTGTAGAAAATGCCTATCCTGTTGGACTTGATACAGCTTATGTAAAAAAATTCTATGATATGGGGGCAAGATATATGTCTCTTGCGCATAACGGTCATAATCAATTATCAGATTCTAATACTGGTGAATTTGATAATACTAGTTTGCATTATGGAATTAGTGAGCTTGGAAAACAAATCATTGAAAAAATGAACTATTATGGAATGATGGTAGATATTTCTCACCCCTCTAAAGAAGCTATTCGTCAAACAATCAAACACACTAAAGCTCCGGTAATTGCCTCTCATTCTTCTGCCAGACATCTTAGTAATCATCCAAGAAATCTTGATAATGAGCAACTTAAATGGATTAAAGAAAATGGAGGAGTAGTCCATGTTGTTGCTTTAGACGAATTTGTAAATAAAGTCAAACATGAGGCTCATCTTGAAAATCCAGAATTAAATCCACCAGTTGATGTTTCTGATTTTGTTGACCATATAGATCATATTAAAAATTTAATTGGTATTGATCACGTGGGAATAAGTTCAGATTTTGATGGAGGAGGAGGAATTAAAGGTTGGCAGGATACTTCTCAGACATTTAATGTAACTCTTGAACTTGTAAAAAGAGGATACTCTGAAAATGAAATAAGAAAAATTTGGAGTGGGAATTTACTAAGGGTTTTAGAAGAAACAGAAAAATTAGCAAAGACTCTTCAAAAAAAAAATTAAAGTCTTTTTCTAAGATAAAAAAGTAAATCTGCTATTCCTTTTTTAACCTCTGTGCTAGAACTTTTATGGTGATTAACCATAATTGAAAAAATAAGTTTCTTTTTTGATTTTCCAATTAAAAATCCAGATAAATTATGATTGTTTCTTAATGTTCCTGTCTTTGCAAAAACAAATGGTTTGTTTTTTAATTTATAATAATCTTTTATTGTTCCTGAAATTCCTCCAACTGGAAATAAATTACTAACTCCTTTCCATCCAATTTTTTTGTGTATTTCAAATAAAACAGAAATAAGATTTCTTGAGGTAATAAGATTATATCTTGAAACTCCAGATCCATCAACCCAAATAAGTGGATCCTTTAAAAAAGAAGACCATTCATTTTTAAAAAACTCAATTGCAAGATTGCGATCAAAAGATTGGAACTTATCATTGCTAATAATTAGAAGTAATGATTCAGCTATTAAATTATCACTGTTCTGAAGTAGTGCTTTGTAGAGGTTTTTATCGTAATTAGTATATAAAGTCTCCCAATTAATTTTTGAATTATATTTTTCATCTATAACATCTACACTCTTATTAAGAGCTAGAGATAACAAATTTGTAAATAATGAATCAGAAGTTATAAAAGGCATTTTAATTGAATCTTTTATTTTCCAATTTCTCCTATTAATTGTGTAAAAATTTTTGTCCTTATTCCTTTCTATTAAAGTCTCATCATCTGCATCAACAAATTTTAATTTATTATTAAAATACTTAGGGAATGTTTCAATATTTGAACTTAAAGAATCCTTATAAAAAGAAACAGCATTTCCGTAAATTGGAAACTTACTAATCTCTGAAGAGAAGTAATGATTATAATCATCCCAAGACCAACCAGGGCCATATTTTGGTATTTCTTCTTTTGAATTATGGTAAACCAAACGATAATCATTTTGAAAAAATTTAAAAAGATTTAAATCTTGATAAATAGGATGAAGTAATAATGGAAAACCAGTAGATTTAAAATTTAATATTGTGTCGTTTTCAATATAATATTTAATGGAAGGAATACTGTCAAAAGAATTAATAGAAGCTAAAAAAGTTAAAAGTTTAGTATTTGAAGCCGGGTTCATATATTTATTCTCATCAATTGCAGCTAATTTTTTCCCGCTATTTAAATCCATTAGACTAATAGCAATATGAGCCCCTTCTAAAGATTCAATTTTTTTTATCTTTCTTTCAATTCTTTTATTGAATTTTTGAGAAAAAGAAAAAAAGATATTTAAAAAACAACAAATGATTAAAGTGTGAATTTTCATGATTTCATTTTATATTACAAATAAAAACTCATGCCAATCTGAGCAATATTAAATCCAAAATTTATGACTTTTTTATATTCTTGACTTGAAGCGTCTAGAAGAGGATTAGTATGATTTAAATGTATTAAATAAATTTTTTTTTTTTCTGAAATTGATAAATCCTTTAATAAATTCATTGTCTCTATAACAAAAGGATGAGGTATTTCTGAAATATCCCTATTATTTATTTCTTTATTATCATAAAAAGTTGCGTCAATAAAAGCAAAATCTACGTCTTTCAAAACTTTAATAAGCGATTTATTCCATTTATTCCACTTATCAATATCTGGCAAAAATAAAGCTGTTTTGTTTATTCCTTTAATATAAAACCCGACTGTTTCTGAAAATTCATCCCTGTGAGGAACCTTAACTGGAATTACCGAAATATTTTTATTTAAGACTACATTTTTATTTTCTGTCATTTTTTTTATCAAAATATTTTGGTCATCCACAAGCTGAGACCAAGGTCCATTATTTTTTAAAAAATTTGACATTCTTTGCATAGCAAAAACATTTACCCTATTGGCTCCCAATGCTTCCTTGCCCAAATACATTAAACCAGAATAATGACCTATGTGAGCATGGGTTAAAAAAATTCCCTCAAGTTTTAATTGTTTTTTAAAATTATTATTTAATAACCTTATTTGTTTTTCAATGTCTGGAGTTGCATCAAATAAAAAAAACTTATTGTTTTCTAGGTCAACTAAACCCAAAGAGCTTACTAATCTTTTATTTTTTTCTTCTTGAGATAATAGTTTACAACATTTTTTATTACAACCAATATGAGGAGATCCTCCATCTTGAATTGTGCCAAGAATATTAATACTAAAAGAACTTTTTTGTCCTATAATTATTTGAAAATAAAATAAAGGAATTAAAAAAAAATATACTTTATACCTTCTCACCTATTTTATAATTTAACCATTAAACTAGTAAAAAAATTCCTTCCTGGCGCAGCCTCATAATACCTTCCGCCAAATGCATTAATTCGGATATTATCATAATAATCTTTGTTTAAAATATTTTTTACTCCTCCAGATATCAATATTTCTCCCCAATTATTATAAAAAGTTTTACTTGATTGAAAGTTAAAAATGCTGTATGAATCAATCTTAACTTGATTTTCATCTTCAGCATAAAATTTTCCAATATTATTGTAACTAAATTGGGCTTTCCATCCATTATTTTCATAATTCAATTCAAAATTTCTTGTCATACTTGGAATCCCTGGAATATTTTTTCCACTTAAATCTTCACCTTTTTTTATATAATCATCAAAAATATATTTTGCATAACTTAATGATCTAATCATATTAAATTTTTTCCAAGATCTTTTATAAGACACTTCTACTCCAGTTCGATTAGTCGAACCTGCATTTCTATAAAAAGACCTGCCTGGAAATTCTTCTAATTCATATGGCAATAATTCATTAGATGAATTAATATAAAATAGAGTTGTTTCAACAATAATATTTTTTCCAAAAAATCTCCACCCTATTTCATAATTTTTTGCTTTTGAAGGGTTTAATTCTTTATTTAGACCTTCTTCTCCAGAAGGGTTTGAGGAAAGTTCACTTAATGAAGGTGATTCAAAACTTGTCGAAAAATTTGCAAAAATTCTATTTTTTTGACCTGCCAAATAACTTACTCCAATACTAGGGTTAATTGAACTGTAATAAATGTCATTACCAATTTCATTAGTTCCAATATTTTGATTATCGTAACGCAATCCTAACTGAAAAAATAACTTTTTAAAATTTAAATTTGATAAAAGATATATGCCAAAATTTTTAAAAAACTCTAATTGAGAAAAAGTGATTAAACCTTTTTCACCAAAATTGTTTTCATATCTATCTCGCTGATCCTCTTGCGATAAATATTCTATTCCAAATTTAGTTTTATGTTTAAATTGATTTTTTTCTTTACTAAAATCTAAGCTACTTCCAAAGCCGTAATAGTTTCTTTCTAAATCTATAATCCCTCCATTTTTAAATGGCAATTTTCCATCAAAATCTCTTTTAGAATAAAAAATATAATTATTAAGTAATAAATTATTTCTTAAACTAGTTTTCAAATTTAATCCTGTCTTAAAATGTTTAATTTTTTCTCCAGCGTCATAATCTTTATTTCTTTGTCTATAAGATTTTCTATTATTTTTTAAAGATTCAAAATCTAAACTTCCTGGATCCTGAGCCAATGGACTATTAGTATAATTTAATTGCCAATCTAATTTTGTGTTCTGAGATAATTTGTGTTTAACCTTCAAATTAAATATTCTTTGGCTGTATTTACTATGGTCTCTAAAGCCATTTTGTTTAATAAAATTTTGATGAAAAATTGCTAATGTCTTTTTTCCATGTATTCTGGCATCAAAAGAAAGCCTTTTCATACCATAAGACCCAAAGGTCGATCTAAATTGGGGGAATCCTCCTTTTATACTGTCAAATGTAGATATAAAAATTACCCCTCCTGAAGCATTGCCATAAATACTCGATGAGGGCCCTCTTATTACTTCAATATTGTCTATTAATGATAATGGTAAATTATCAATTTGACCTTGTCCATCAGGAGTTGTCTCAGGTATTCCGTCTACAATAATTTTTATCCCTCTTATCCCAAATGCAGCCCTAGAACCAAAACCTCTTATAGAAACTCTTAAATCTTGGGCAAAATTATTTGCATTTAAAGCAAAAAGACCCGGTATATTTGTCAAATACTCGTTAAAAGAATTTTGTTGTTTAATTGATTGTTGATTTTGAAAATCAATTTTTGTAACGGAAAATGGAGTTAAACTATAGTTTGATGGATTATTTAAAGAATTAATTACCACTTCTGATAAAGTAATAGTGGAGGTTATTGATTTTTGTTGACCATTAAATATGTTAAAACAAAATATAATTGATATTAAAAGAATATGATCAAAAAAACCTAACTTATTAAAATTAAATCTATATCTAGATAAAATCATGTATTTAAACGATTTAGAAGAAACTGTTGTTTTAATTGCTGCTGTATTTATAATTATAGCTTTTATTGTAAAAACATACAAAGATATTAAAGAAACAATTGCTGAAGAAAAACAAAAATTATATGAGAAAAATAAAAATGAGGAAAAGGTTAAAAATTTAATTGAATATATTGAAACAAAAAGTACACTAATAAAATCGATTGTTAAAGCAAAAAAAATTTTAGAGAAACAAAAAAAAAAATAAAAACTATTAAATATTTAATTTAAATGGACCTAATTCCTAATAACGGTATCTCATTGGAATCTTTTTTTAGAGGTATTTCTGGAATTTTTATACTTCTTTTATTCGCTTATTTACTTAGTAATAATAAAAGAAAAATTAAATGGAAAACAGTTTTTATAGGACTTTCATTACAAATTTTAATTGCTGTTAGTGTTTTGAAAATTTCTGTAATAAAATCACTCTTTGAAACAATAGGAGTTTTTTTTGTAAAACTCCTAGAATATACTGGTTCAGGAATTGAAATGCTTTTTGGAGAACTAGCTGATACTTCAAAATATGGTTTTATTTTTGTTTTTCAGGCATTACCTATTATAATATTTTTTTCGGCCCTAACATCAATTTTATACTACTTCAATATTATTCAAAAAATAGTAAAATTATTTGCCATGTTTTTAACAAAACTTCTAAATATCTCAGGATCAGAAAGTCTATCTGTTGCTGGTAATATTTTTTTAGGTCAAACTGAAGCTCCATTATTAATTAAAGGATATCTAAATAAAATGAATCGATCAGAAATATTTTTAGTTATGGTCGGTGGAATGGCTACAGTAGCAGGAAGTGTATTAGGAGCTTATATAGGATTTTTAGGAGGAGATGACCCTATTCTAAAATTAGAATTTGCAAAAAGTTTGTTAGCTGCCTCAGTTATGGCTGCTCCCGGTGCTATTGTAATCTCTAAAATAATTTATCCTCAAACTGAAAATATTGTATCAGAAATTGATGTTTCAAATGTAAGTATTGGTGATAATTTTTTATCTTCAATTTCAGCAGGAACTAGCGAAGGAATTAAAATGGCCGTAAATGTTGGAGCAATGCTATTAGTTTTCCTTGCTTTAATAGCTATGATTAATGGTGGTTTATCTGGTTTTGGAAATCT
This sequence comes from Flavobacteriaceae bacterium, assembly GCA_002719315.1. Lineage (GTDB taxonomy): Bacteria > Bacteroidota > Bacteroidia > Flavobacteriales > Flavobacteriaceae. The sequence goes on along the minus strand of PBHD01000005.1, from coordinate 168,016 downwards.
TTTTGGAATTAACTCATGGATAGAAAATAATACTATCTACGATTCCTTTTCTATTGAATTTTTATTGGGATATTTATTTGCACCTCTGATGTGGTTAATTGGAGTTGCTAAAGAGGATATCACAATAATGGGGCAATTATTAGGAATTAAACTCGTGGCAAGTGAATTTGTTGGATATACTCAGCTTGTTGATCTAAAAAACATAAATAGTAATATTCATTTTACTTATCAAAAATCTGTAATTATGGCAACTTACATGCTCTGTGGTTTTGCCAATTTTGCTTCGATAGGAATTCAAATAGGTGGAATAGGTATAATAGCTCCTAAAAGAAGAAAAATGCTTACAGAACTCGGTTTAAAAGCAATGATTGCTGGAACAATTGTTTCATTAATATCAGCATCAATTGCTGGAATAATAATTGGTTAATGCATTTTTAATCTCTTCCAAGCCTTTTGTAAAAAGAATAATGAAACAATAGATACTGTAAGTAATATTATAGCAAAAGTATATTCTGAATAAAGGAAATATCCTATTGAAAAAAGAATACTATATATAAAAAAACATCCTAGTATCATACATAAAATTCCAGTAGGAACATCCCAAGCTTCTTTCTTCCCTATTAAATCTATGCCATCATCTTTGGCTTTGTCTACTACTTTTTTCCAACCTTTGCCCCCTGGTTGGATTTTTTTATAAAAATCTCTTAATACTTCTTTATCTTCCTCAGGAGTCATGTAAGTTATTAATATCCATGAAAATGTTGTAATAGCGACCCCTAAAATTAATTGGCCTTCAGTAGATATTGGATCAAAACCTATTCTTGGATGAATAATTTGAAGATAAAAAGCCACTAGAAAAGAAATAATCATAGCAGATATTTCACTATAGATATTAATTCGATACCAAAACCACCTTAGAATGAAAAGTAATCCCGTACCTGCGCCTATTTGTAATAAAATAGCAAATGCTTGCAAGGCATTACTTAATAAAAGAGCCACTAAACAAGAAAAAAGCATTAACAAAACAGTAGTAATTCGACCCAATAAAACTAGTTTTTTCTCTGACGCCTCGGGCTCAAAAAATCTTTTATAGAAATCATTAACAACATAAGATGAACCCCAGTTTAAGTGTGAGGCAATTGTTGACATAAAAGCGGCAGCTAAAGAAGCTAAAAGAAGCCCTAAAAGACCTGATGGTAAAAGAGTCATCATAGCTGGATAAGCAAGATCATGGCCAATTATACTTTTACTAATTTCTGGAAAAGCCAACTGTAAATCGTCAAGATTAGGAAACACAATTAAAGATGCCAAGGCAATTAAAATCCATGGCCATGGTCTAACAGCGTAGTGCATAAAATTAAAAAGTAAGGTAGCCCAAACTGCATGATTTTCATCCTTTGCTGAAAGCATCCTTTGAGCAACATATCCTCCTCCGCCAGGTTCTGCTCCAGGATACCAAACGCTCCACCACTGAACAGCTATAGGTAAGAGAAAGACTACTAAAAATAACTCCCTATCAGAAATATCAGGAATTAAATCTAATTTTGGAAGAATTTCAGGATGAGAAATAAGTTCTTCCAATCCCCCAACCTCAGGTAAATTAACAATTACTGCTGCTGCCCAAAATGTAGCGATCATAGCGAGAGTAAACTGAAAAAAATCTGTTAAAATAACACCTTTTAATCCTCCCAAAGAACTATATAGTACCGTTACTGAAGATGCAATTAAAAGTGTTTGTGTTGGAGTTAGTCCAAGCATAACACTCCCTATTTTTATTCCAGCTAAACAAACTGATGCCATAATCATAATATTGAAAAAAACCCCTAAATAGACTGCTCTAAACCCTCTCAAAAAAGCTGCTCCTTTTCCACCATATCTTAACTCATAAAACTCTAGATCAGTTAAAACCTCCGATCTTCTCCAAAGCTTAGCATATACAAAAACTGTAAGCATTCCAGTTAATAAAAAAGCCCACCATACCCAATTACCAGAAACACCATTTGTTCTTACTATATCTGTTACAAGATTGGGAGTGTCTGCTGAAAAAGTAGTAGCTACCATTGAAATTCCTAAAAGCCACCATGGCATATTTCTTCCTGAAAGAAAAAATTCATTTACACTCTTGCCTGCTTTTTTTGAAGCAAAAAAACCGATAGATAAAAGTATAACAAAAAAGACTATAAGTATTGACCAATCAAGAGTAGATAACTGCATTTCTTTATAATTTTAAGATGTTAAATATAAAATTATTATACTTAAATTGGTCCTAAAATTATTAATAATTAAAAAGTTTACTAGTTAGTTTTAAATTCTAAAATGATTTTAAAAAAAAATATATCATATTCTTATATATTCTTATTAATGCTAATTTTAAATCATCAAGTTAGTGCTCAAATAAATTCTGAGAATGTCACTAAAAAAATTTTTATTCCAAATCAAAATAATTCTCCTAATCTATTTTCTCCAAAAGAAGAAAGTCCATTTTTAAAAAAAGATCCTTTCAAAAAAAACCCAAATAATAACCCAAATGAGGAATTTATTGATCCTAGTAAAAAATATTTAAAAAAACTAAACAAGAAAAAAGAAGAAAATCAAAACCCAAATAATTTTAGAGTTGATAAATACTTAGGAGATTTTAAAAATAACGGTGAATTTGTTCAAATTGCCTTACGAGATCATGAATCCCCAGATGGTGATTTAATTAAAATAATGTTAAATGATAAAGAAGTTATTTCAAGAATTTTACTTAGAGAACAATTTGTTGCCCTCTCTTTAAATCTAATAGTTGGTTTTAATAAGATAGATTTTGTTGCACTCAATCAAGGGACATCAGGTCCAAATACAGCAGAGGTAAGAGTTTTTGATGATCAGGGAAATTTAATAGGTTCAAACAGATGGAATTTAGCAACAGGAGTTAAAGCAACCTATATAATAGTTAAAGAAAAATAACATCAAGTATATAATTCTTTCATTCCTTTAATAAATCTTTCAACTTCAATTGATGTACCCGTGCTAATCCTACACCAATCATAAAATGGAGGAAAAGGCCTACCTATTCTAACTCCTTTTTTAATCATTTGTGGTCCCAATTCTTTTATATTTCTTTTTGAGTGAAAGAAAATAAAATTAGTATGAGACTTAACATAATTTAAATTTATTTCATCTAATAAAGAATATATCCTTTGTTTTGATTCTTTATTTTTCTTTAGAGAAAAAGTATAAAATTCTTTATCATTAAGAGCTTCTTTAGCCGCTTCAATTCCAAGAACATTACTCCTTGCAACAATATTTTCTCTAATTTTTTTTGCGAGTTCAGGTTTTGCAATTAAATACCCAACTCTCAGTCCTGCCATTCCATAAACTTTGGAAAATGTTTTTGAAACAATTATGTTTTTATTCTTTTTAATTAGATCAATCATTGATGGATAATTAGGATCTTCTATATAATCATAATAAGCTTCATCACTAAAAACAATTGTCTTATTAGCTGCTGTTTCACAAAAGTCATATAATTTTTTTGATGGAATTAAAGTTCCAGTAGGATTATTTGGATTACATAAAAAAATAAGTTTTGTTTTTTTGGAAATTCTATTTTCAATTTCAGACAAATCGTATCCTTTATCTGATTTTACAGGAACCCAGTTTATGGAAGCCCCCCATTGTTTAGCAAAATCCATCATAGCAAGAAAAGTTGGTTTAGCTGATATTATTTCTCCTCCATTACTTGTAAATGTGAGTCCCGTAATCTTCAGCCCTTCAGTTGAACCCCCAGTAACAATAACACTTTCATTTGATACACCGTGCTTTTTTGCTAGTATTTCCTCTAAATCATCAGAATAAGAATATGGGTATCTACAGGCATAATTATATGATTTATTAATAACATCTCTCACTTTTTTTGATGGACCATAAGGGTTTTCATTTGAACTAAGCTTGACTACTTTTTCTAGGTCTCTAGGCCTAAATAATTCAATTTCTTCAGAAGTCAAAAAATTTGATGGAGAAACTAAAACACCCCCCAGTGCTAATGATGATTTAATCCAATTTCTTCTATTTTGCATAAAAATTAATTTTAATTAAAGTTTCAATTTTTTTTTTTTAAAACAAAATTTAATAACTACTTTTCAATGTGAATGATTTTATAACAATAATTGAGAATATTTTAAACCAGTTAATTAGTTCATTAGAATGGTTTATGTTAATAGCCGTTTTAGGTGGTGGAATTTATTTATGTATTGCTAGTAAGCTTTATCCATTAACAAAAATCAAATTCGCTTTTAATTTGCTTCTTTCTAAAAATAAAAATAAAGGTATTTCTAGATTTGAAGCTTTATCTGCAGTATTAGCCGCTACTGTAGGCTTAGGAAATATTTCTGGGGTAGCCATAGCTATTCATATGGGTGGTCCTGGAGTTTTAGTTTGGATGTGGGTCACCGCAATTATAGGAATGATTATTAAATTCTACTCGTGCTCTTTATCAGTTCAAATAAGAAAATCAAACGATGATGGAACTATTCTAGGAGGACCAATGTATTATATGTCATTAGGAATTAAAAATTGGGGTAAATTTTTAGCTATATTTTTTTCAATTGCCGGACTTTTTGGAGTTCTTCCAGCATTTACAGCAAATCAATTAACCCAAACATATATTAATGTAATTAACCCAAATGATTATATTTCACTTGGTGATTTTCAGTGGAAATTAATCACAGGAATTATATTGGCTCTAATAAGTTCTTTCGTCATTTTTGGTGGTTTAAAAAAAATTGTTAAAGTAACCTCAAGTCTTGTCCCATTGATGGTAGGGTTATACTTTTTTATGGGTTTATTTATTTTGTTGTACAACTATAATCTCGTTTTTCCAACTTTTAAATTAATTTTTATAGAAGCTTTCAATATAAACACAGTTGTAACTGGTGGATTTTGGGGACTTATCATTTTAGGTGTTCGCAGAGCTGTTTTTTCAAATGAAAGTGGTGTTGGTAATGCTCCAATGTACCATGGTCAATCACAGTCAAAACTTGGAACTAATGAAGGTCTTGTAGCTATGTTAGGCCCTCTTCTAGATACAATTTTAGTTTGTACAATTACTGGTTTAATAGTTATTATAAGTGGAGCTTATCTTGATGAAAGTTTAAATGGAATTGTTCTTACATTAGAAGCTTTTAGGTTACTCTTCTTTGGTTTTGGTGATGAATTATTAATGTTAATGGTTTTTGTTTTTGGAATTTCTACCTTATTAACTTATTCATATTATGGAGTAAAATGTTTTGGATTTTTAACTAGTATAAAATACGGGCATTTTTACAACTATCTATATATTTTTACTATTATCCTCTCTTCAGTTGTTACTGTAGAGTTAGTAATTGGTCTGATAGATTTATCATTTGCTTTAATGACAATTCCTAATATGGTTGCCGTAATTTACCTTTCAAAAAGGGTAAATAAAGAAATGATCAAAAGATCATGGATTTAAAATATTTATTCCTCACCAATTGGAGGAGGTCCTGGAGGAAGCATTGGTTCATATACATAATCACCTTTTCTTAATTTAAATTCTTTTTTTATTTCTTCCCTTAATTTAGAGTTTGTAAATAAATCTATCATTGTCATCCCTAATGCCTTAGAAGCAAATATCATACCTTTATGACCTATTGACATCCCTCCAGAAGCAACAACAGCCCATGAGTGCCAGGGTGTTCCCTTTGGTGCTGTTGTAACTCCAAGCCTTACAACTGGAACTAAAAAACTAACATCTCCAACATCTGTAGAACCACCCATTGGTTTCTCCTCTGTAGGCCTCATTGGTTTTATTTTACCATCAATTCCTACCATAGGTTTTTCTGTAGCTTCTTGAATTTTATATGCAAATTTTTTCTCCTCCTCAGAGTACTTAATATCTCCAAGAAACTCTAAATTCTTTTGAACAGCAAAACCTCCAGCTCTATTGGGAAGAATTTCATGAATACCTGAAATTAAATTAATTTTATAATCAACATTTGCCATAATTGCAGCCCCCTCAGCCATTTTTTTAACATGTTTATATACTTCATTCATACCCTCTCTTTTTATATCTCTAACTCTAACCCATATCCTAGAATAATCAGGAACTACATTAACAACTTGTCCTCCATCTTGAATATGATAATGAATTCTGACCGTAGGTTTAACATGCTCTCTGTACATGTTAATACCATGAGTATAAAGCTCAAGGGCATCTGAAGCACTTTTTCCATTCCATGGATCGGCAGAAGCATGTGCTGTTTGCCCAAAAAACTCTACTTTAAAATCAATTAATGCTAAAGAACTCTGAACATCTGCTTCAATATTATCAGCTGGATGCCAGTCTACACATATATCAAGATCATCAAAAAGACCCTCTCTTGCCATCCATAATTTTCCAAAATATTTTTCTTCAGCTGGTGTTCCAAAGAATTTAACTGTCCCTTTCAGTTTTCCAGTAGAAATTAGATTTTTTATCGCAACAGCAGCGCCTAAGCTCGCTGTTCCGAAAAGGTTATGACCACAACCATGACCAGCCGCACCATCTTCCAATGCGATCTTTTCTGGAATAGCTTTTTGAGAAATGCCTGGTAGAGCATCAAATTCTCCTAATATTCCAATTACAGGTTTTCCAGAACCATAAGTAGCAACAAATGCTGTTGGAGTTTGAGCAACACCAACTTGTACATCAAATCCATTTCGCTTTGCATAATCAATTAATGTTTTAGATGAAATTTTTTCCTGAAAGGCAATTTCAGCTGCAGCCCAAATCTTATCACTAATTTTAATTAAGTCATTTTTTTGATCCTCAATATTTGAAATCAAATTCTTTTTTAAAGAAACTTTAGTTTGGCTATAATTTTTTGTAAATGAGATTAGAATTATTAGTATGTATATTTTTTTCATTTTTTTAAATATTTATTAAAATTTAAAAACAAGGGAATAATAAAAAAAAATATGCCCGCCCATAAATAGGGCCAATCAATAAAACTTAGATTAGTATACATAAATCCTACAACCGTAAATGACAAAATTGACATTATATAAAATATTACTTTAAGTACTAATTTTAATTTCATAGTATTTTTTTAATTAAAATCACATGTTTGATATTAAAGTTACTTATTTTTAGCTATACTTTAATCAATTGTAATATTTATTAATTTGACTAGTAAGGTTAAATATTTGGGTGAGTTAAGAACACAATCTACTCATGTTGCATCCAACAACTCTATAATAACTGACGCTCCAATAGATAATCATGGAAAGGGTGAAGCTTTTTCTCCAACTGATACTGTAGCTACTGCATTGGCGTCATGTCTTTTAACCATTATGGGCATTAAAGCAAAACAATTTAAAATTGATATTAGAGGTACAATTGCAGAAGTAAAAAAAATAATGGGGGAAAATCCTCGAAGAATAGATTCAATTATTATTCACATTCATTTTAAAAAGACTTTTGACATTAAAATTCGTAGAGTTTTAGAAAAAGCTGCTTTAACTTGTCCGGTTTATTATTCATTAAATTCTAGTTTAAAAAAAGATATTCAATTTTTCTGGCCCTCAGAAAAGTCTTGATTTTTTTTAGTCCCCAATAACATTATAATAATTAACCCAATTACCCCAAATAAGAATCCTAATAAAAACCCTAAATTTTTAGATCTATTTCTTCTTTCGGCCATATATGACCCCCAAGCACCCAAAGCTACACCAACTGCTAAAGCAAAATAAAAATATGAATTTGACAAAATATATTTTAAAAACTATTATAACTATATGCCAAAATAATATTTTTATTTTAGTTTTAGACAATGATGTTATTCAAAGACATAAAAGGAAAAATTATTGATCCTCTTCAGCACACTATAGAAATAATAAAAAAATATCCCTATGCTGAAATTCATATTGGATCAGATTCTCAAAGTGTTGGAAAAAAAACTTTTTATGCAACAGTAATAGCATATAAATTAGGAACTAGAGGAGTGCACTATATTCTTAATAAAAAGAAAGTCTCGATCATAAATGATATGTGGACACGATTATGGAAAGAGGCTGAAGATAGTATTGATGCTGCTGAATGGTTAACAAAACAAATTAGTGTTAAAGTTGAAATTGATATGGATTATAACGAAAATGAAAACTTTAAGTCCCACAAATTAATTTCAGCCGCTAAAGGATGGGCAAATTCTCTTGGTTACAAAGTAAACATAAAACCAAATAAACAGATAGCAACTAAAGCTGCTGATCATCACTGTAAATAAATTTAATTATTCATGAAATTTGTAATTATAGCTCCTGAAATACCAACAAAAAAGTGGACTGATAGTTTTAAAAAACTTTATCCTCAAATTCCAATTTTAATTGGAGATAAAACCAAAACCCCTGAAGAGGTAACTCTAGCAATGGTATGGAAACAGAAACATGGTATTCTCTCAAAATTTAAGAATCTTAAGTTAATTATTTCTATGGGTGCAGGAGTTGATAATGTAATCTCTGACAAAACTATTTCATCTAAAATACCCATATGTAGAATTGTAGATAAACAAATGGCTTTTTCAATGAGTAATTATATAATAATGGCTGTTTTAAATTATCATCGAAATTGGTATGACTATGATTATGCTCAAAAAAAGAAACATTGGGCTCAATTTGAAATTGATGAAAGAAATGTTAATATTGGAATTCTTGGTATTGGTCATCTGGGAATGGATGTAGCAAAAAAATTGTACTCTTTAGATTTTAATGTTATTGGATATAGTAAAAACAAAAAATCTACCCCGTTTAAATCTTTTTATGGTGATTCTTTATCCTTGTTTTTAAAAAAGATTAACGTTTTAATTTGCACAGTTCCTTTAACTCCCCAAACTAAAGGATTATTAAATAAGAGTTTCTTTAAAGAACTTAATAATCAAACTTATTTAATTAATGTGTCAAGAGGAGAAGTTCACGTTGAAAAAGATATAATTGAAGCTATTAATAATGGAAAGCTTAGTGGAGCCTTTTTAGATGTATTTGAAAAAGAACCTCTTCCAAAAGATAGTCCAATTTGGTCTCACCCAAAAATTAAAATAACTCCGCATATTGCAAGTTTATCATATTCTGATGAAGGGGTAAGACAGGTAATGGAAAATTTTGATAGATTAAATAAAAACAAAACTCTTCTAAACCTTGTAGACAGAAAAAAAATGTATTAACTTTTTAAAATTGCTTTAGCTATTTTATCAGGACCAAATCTTACAACATCAGTTGTAATTATATTTAGTTTTTTTTCTAACTGATTTACACTTAAAATCGCTTTATTATGACCTAGATGTGATGTGTTTAAAGCAACTCCTATAACTTTAGCTTTTGGAAAAGTCCCGCTAACAGTTGACAATAATTCATTTAAATAAATAAACTCTTTAAGATCTGGAATTTTTATATTTTTTGGGCTTCTCAATGTTTTTTTATTTGCTCTATGACAAAGAATTAAATGTGTTGGACAAGATCCTCTCATAAGTGGAAGAGTAGCAGTACTTCCAGGATGTAATAATGACCCTTGACCTTCTATCAAAACAATTTCCTTTTTGGAATTTTCTAGAACAGCAGCCTCAACAGCTCCACAAGCATGATCAACTTTAAATGCATCCAAAGGTATTCCATTTCCTGTTAATGTGATTCCAATTTGTCCAGTTGCAACAAAACCAACATTTTTACTTTGCTTTTTAAGAAAACTATATATTTCTAAAGCTGCTGTCATTTTACCTACTGCCATATCAGTTCCAATAAATAAAATTCTTTTATTCTTCAATTTACTTGCTTTTCCAGTTGCGATATCGGGAACAAATGTTGGCATTCTAACATCCCAAATCCACTGATTTTTATTTTTTTTTATTAAATCCTTCCATCTAGGAAATAATAATTCATGTAAACCATTAACTAAGGATAAACCGTTTTTTAATGCTTTTTCAATGATACGGTTCCATTCTTTTGGAATTTTTCCACCTGAAGGTGCAATTCCTAAAACTAATACTGTTGATTTTTTTTCTAGGGCTATTTCAAGAGATTCAACTATTGGAATTTTTCTATCAGTATTAATAAAAGATTTAATACTTTTTCCAACATGGTTAGAATCAATTATACACGTTATTTGATTAGAAAGATATCTAATAACACCCATTCCCATTTTTCCATAATCACTATCTAAGTTAGATTCCATGTATATTGCAACTCTATCTTTTGAATTAAGCATAAAATTCTGATTTTAATATAGCACCATGTCCCGGAATATATTTTGGAGTTGTTATACCATCAATCATTTCTACTCCTTCAGAAGGGTCTGGGTTTAAATTGTAATGTGAATCTAAATCAATATGATTAATTACTCCTGAAATAGATGCTGCTGCAGCAATTGCCACTGAAGATTCACTCATACATCCAATCATAGTTTTTAATTTCAAGGACTTTGCAGTATCAATAATTCTTAATGCCTCTGTGATTCCACCACATTTCATTAATTTCATGTTTACACCATCAACATAATTATAATATGAAAAAATGTCATCTGAAAATCTACATGACTCATCAACATAAATTGGTAAAGCTCTATTTTTAAAAAGATATTTTAAGTCTGCTTCCTTTCCTTCTTCTAAGGGTTGTTCTACATAATCTACATCATTCTTAGACAACCATTTCATCATTTTAATAGCATCTGTTACATTCCATCCTCCATTAGCGTCAACTCTCAGACTTACTTTAAAATTTTTTGTGCTCTCTAAAACTTGTTCAAACATTTCCATATCAGCTTCTATTCCTTTAGGAGAACCTAATTTTATTTTAAGTGATTTAATAGATTTTCTTTCCATAATAATTGGTATCCTTTCTTTAATAACCTCTGGTGAATTAATTCCCAAAGTAACTGATGTAGGGACAAAAGGCTTAGGAAATCCTAAAAGGTTGTATAAAGGAAGGCCCACTTTTTTAGCTTTCAAATCCCAAAGAGCAGTATCTATTGCAACATAGGCACAGGGTGCGATTCCCATCTCCCTCGATCTATCATATAAGGATGAAATTGTATTTCCTTTAATTCCAGTTTTTACAAAACTATCTAAAAGGCTTTTAACTTCATCTACACTTGAAGCGCCTTCAGATTCGCCAGGAGCGGATTCTCCCCAGCCTACCATTCCATTTTCCTCAATTCTTACAAAAAGATTTTCAGAATTTGATCTAACTCCTCTACTAATTTCCAATGGAAATCTTTTATTAAGAATAACTTTAAAGAAATCGATCTTCATTAAAGTACAATTTAAAACCTCTTTTATTTTATAAATTCTTAATTTATGGAATAGTAGGTGTTTGGAGTTTATCTAATGAAGATTTAATTTCTTCATCTGATAACTCATGTTTTACAATTTTTCCCTCAAAATAATCTTCATAAGCTTTCATGTCATAATTACCATGACCACACAAATTGATCAATATTGTTTTACTTTTTCCTTCTTTTTTACATATTTCAGCCTCATGAATTGCTGTTGCAATTCCATGCGTAGCTTCTGGTGCAGGAACAATTCCTTCAGCCTTAGCAAATTTTACACCTGCTGAAAAAACCTCTAAATTATCATGAGACTTAGCTTCTATTATTTTATCTTTTAATAATTGACTTACAATAACACCTGCTCCATGATAACGAAGTCCACCAGCATGAATTGGAGCTGGAACAAAATCGTGCCCTAAAGTATACATTGGAAGTAATGGTGTCATTCCAACTGTATCTCCAAAATCATAACGAAAAATTCCTCTTGTTAATTTTGGACATGATGAAGGCTCACTAGCAATACATCTAATAGATTTTCCTTCCTCTAAATTAAGTCTTAAAAAAGGAAATGCTAATCCAGAAAAATTGGAACCCCCTCCAAATGGAGCAATTACTATATCCGGAAGATCTCCAGCTTTTTCCATTTGTTTTAAAGCCTCTTGACCCACAATAGTTTGATGAAGTTTTACATGATTTAAAACACTTCCTAAAGCATACTTTGTGTGTTCATCACTAGCTGCTACCTCAATAGCTTCAGATATAGCTATTCCGAGTGAACCAGTAGTATTAGGATCCTGAGATAATATTTTTTTACCTACTTCTGTTGCATTCGAAGGAGATGGGTGAACTTTAGCCCCCCATGTATTCATCATGACTTTTCTATAAGGTTTATGCTCATATGATAACTTAACCATAAAAACTTCACAATCAATTCCAAAATGTTGACAAGCAAAACTCAAAGCACTTCCCCATTGTCCGGCTCCTGTTTCAGTTGTTATTTTTTTTACTCCTTCTTGCTTATTATAATAGGCTTGAGCAACAGCAGTATTTGGTTTATGTGATCCTGTAGGACTTACACCTTCATATTTATAATAAATTTTTGCTGGGGTATCTAATGCCTTTTCAAAATTATATGCTCTAAATAAAGGAGTTGGCCTCCACATTGAATATATATTTCGAACCTCATCTGGAATATCAATCCATTTCTCAGGAGACACCTCTTGTTTAATTAATTCCATTGGAAATAAAGGAGCTAGGGCTTCAGGTCCAATTGGCTCAAGAGTTCCAGGATTTAATGGAGGAAGAGGTTTATTTGGCATATCAGCAATAATATTATACCACTTATCTGGAATTTCATTTTCTTCTAAAGTTATTTTACGTATCATGATAATTTAATTTATTTAAATATACTTTTTTTATTTAAATCTTTTTTAAAAATATTTTTGTTGCATTTTAAAACTATTTTTATTTATTTAGTATATTAATTACTTATTAATAAAAGGTTTCTAACCATAAACCATTTTAAAAAAATAAAACCTTCATTAGTTTGAAGGTTTTTTATAATTTTTTTTAGCTAAAGTTCTACTCAATTNNTCNAAAGANNTTCCNTTAGTTTCNGGCATCAAATANTAAACAAATATTAATTGNAGAATCATCATAAANGAAAAAAACAGAAANACAAAACCTNCTCCTATACTNGAAAANAATATAGGNATCNTTGAAGGAATTANNGCAGCAAGAACCCAATGCACTGAAGATCCAAATGATTGTCCTGAGCTTCTTAAATGATTNGGATAAATTTCAGAAATAAATACCCANATCACGGTTCCCTGNCCAATAGCATGTGAAGCAANNAAAACAAATAAAAAAANTGGAATTAAAATCGGATTNANTTTNAAAAAAAATGCAATTGAAACCAAGGATAANGAAATTATATAACCAAANGANCCAAAATACATTAATTGNTTTCTNCCTAATTTNTCAATNAATGANATNCCAATAAAAGTNAAAATNANATTTACTAATCCNATACCTACNGAACTTAATAAAGCTGTACTTTCTCCTAANCCTGCNTCTTCAAANATTCTAGGNGCNTAATATAAAAANGCATTNATNCCNGATAANTGATTAAAAGCAGCAATAAAAAAAGTAAGNAAAAGNGAAAATCTANATTTNAANTNAAAAATACTTTCTCTNTTATCANNTTTTTCATTNNNAATNTCANTTATTAATTNTTCAATNTTTTCATTTGGNGAAATTTNATTTAAAATTTTNNTTGCNNATTNTNTTTNNCCNTTTTGTATNANCCATCTTGGACTTTNNGGAATNTTNAAAACNAAAACTGTATAAATAATAGCAGGNAAAAATTCAACTCCCATCATCCATCTCCATGAATTTTCTCCTAAATTACTNAAAAAATAATTCGANANAAAAGCAATTAAAATNCCAAAAACTATATTAAACTGATACANCCCAACTAAACTNCCTCTTTTANTANANGGAGAAATTTCAGAAATATANGCTGGAGCTGCNATTGTTGAAACTCCAATACCAATNCCACCNATAAATCTTGAAAAAGCAAAAAATTCAGAACTANNTGCNAANGCAGANCCTANAGCNGANACTACATATAANATTCCTATNAAAAGTAAAGTATTCTTTCTTCCAAANTTATTAGTTGGANAACTNCCTNCNANAGCTCCTAATACNGTNCCCCAAAGNGCCATTGCCATAACAACTAGCTCCNTGNTAAAAATCAGAAGANCCCCATANAGACTGNANNTTTTTGTCAGCNCCAGAAATNACAACNGTATCAAAACCAAAAATAAAACCNGCTAANGCCGCNACAATAGATAGATAAAAAACTCTATTCATAAANTANGTCTTNATAAACCTNTCTAAATAAATTATAACCAAACTAGAAAANAACAANATAGAAGANGGNATANATTTNATNAACTCNTCTGAAACCTTAAAATGCATTATTANAGCANCAATCATAAATAATGAAATAGTTAAAGCAGATGGAAATANTAACTTNTTATAATATANGCCAANNAATAAAAATAATGCNGNNGAAACTTTAAAAANNCCTACTATGTANACTANAGCTCTCATTTAATCCATATTCTTCAAATTCNTGAATCATNTTTNTTGCTTCACCNCCTCTGTAAATNGAATCATTATCNAATCTAATTAACCANACATTTAGNATTGTTANNGATANTANAAGAGANAGAATTATTTTGATATATTTCATNNCTTTTAANATTTATATTTACAATATATAAATTTTGATNTNAAATTTAAAAGNGTANTTATTTAATAGTATGTATAAAAATAATACAAATGTTTAAAAAAATCACAATATATTTGATGGCCTTTTTCTATNTATATATAGGCATTAAACACTTTACTGATCCTGATTATTTTTTAGCTATTATGCCTCCATATTTNAAATGGCATCTTGAATTAGTTTATATAAGTGGATTTTTTGAAATATTATTNGGGTTTGGTCTTTTAACAAAATATAGAAAATTATCTTCTTGGGGNTTAATTCTTTTATTAATTGCTGTATTTCCCGCCAATATTTATTTAATTAATAGTGAAAAAGCACAAATTGCTTTAAACATAACTAAAGAAATTGCTATAATAAGAGCNCCTTTTCAACTACTTTTTATTTACTTGGCTTATTGGTCTTCTATNGACTAATNNATTNTTTTCAAAATCATATCTATNTTTTCAACAACTTCTTTCGCATTCTTTTTTGAAAAACATAAAGGAGGNTTTGATTTAATNACATTATTATAAGGNCCATCAGTNCCNACTAANATTCCANTATTNTTTAATTCATTTTTTAAAAGTTGNGCTTTTTTTGNGTCTGGNGTCATNTTTTTTGGATTTGAAANTTCAATACCAATAAACAACCCTGATCCTCTTACATCAGAAATTGAAGNATATTTTTCTTTTAAATCAAATAATCGTTTTATGTAATAATTTCCAACNTCTTCAGAATTCTTCTGAAGATTTTCCGTNTTNATNACATNNAGTACTGAAANACCTATTTTACANGAAATNGGNTTNCCNCCAAAAGAACTAAAAAACTCCACNCCTTTTGANAAAGANTTTGCAATNTCAGAANTNGTAATTACNGCACCNATNGGATGNCCATTACCCATAGGTTTNCCNAAAACTACAATGTCTGGAANAANCTCCTGAGATTCNTATCCCCAAAANNACTTNCCTANTCTACCNAAACCTGTTTGAACTTCATCTGAAATACAAACCCCTCCNTTTTCTTTAATNCTNGGATATAANTTTTTTANATAGTTACTGGCTAGNGGAACTTGACCTGCACANCTAAGTATGGGTTCACTTATAAATGCAGCAATTGAATNNTCATNTNTATTNAATATTTTTAAAGCATCNTTAGCATACTTNAATCCTGNATCTTTATCNTCANNTTTATATTTTCCATTAAAAGTATNNGGTNTNTCTAATTTNAAAATATNATCTTTCTGNCCTGTTCCTTTTTTATTATTAAACTTATANTCACTAATATTNATTCCNNTCTNNGTATGNCCATGATATCCGTTTTCAANAACAACAANTGATTCATTTTTAGTATGATATCTAGCCATTCTNATNGCAAGNTCACTTGCCTCNCTNCCTGAATTAACAAAAAAAACTTTATTTAATTGTTTNGGGAAAAGTGAAATTAATNTTTCTGAATATTCTTCTAAAGATTCNTATAAATATCTNGTATTNGTATTTAAAANNGNACTTTGTTCTTGAGAAGCTTCAACAACTAGTGGATGTGAATGNCCNACATGNGGAATATTATTATAAGCATCTAANTANGTATTACCNTATGAATCATACATGTATTGAAAAGCNGCTTTTTTCATNAAAATTGGNNTATCGTANGACAATGAAAGGTTTTTNGCAAAATAATTTTTTCTTCTACNAATCATTTGNTTCAATGATTTAATTTTTTCAACTTTCATTCCAATAGCTTCCTTAAATTTATTTTCAGCTTTAATTGGGTTAATTTTAATCCATTTCCAAAGTAAATCAATAGCAGGCTTTTGNCTTATTGAAATATACTTNTTTTCNGGNTTAAGTTTTTGATNATGATTNGAATTACTNATACTTATGCATAATCTCATNGCAANNGNATAATATAAAACTTCTACTTCTTTNATTTTNAGNGGNAATATNTCNTTATATGATTNCAAAAGAGTAATAGCCCANTCTAANGGATTTTCTTTATTAAANCANGTATANGAAATNGCTATAGCCANTTCATTTATTAAATGAGAATATGAAATATCNCCAAAATCAATNATTCCTGAAACNTCATTTNCNTTAAATAAAATATTCCAATTATTTGCATCATTNTGAATAGTAGANTTTCTNAGNTNNANAAAATANGGANNNACATTNNTNTCATATTGATTCATATAATAATGAATAATTTTTCGAGTTTTTTTACANGATATNTCATTCAAATAACTCNTGGAAACAAAATATTGTNTCATNTCCCATTCTNATTCTCTAGATTTTATATGAATATCTNNCCAATCAATAAGCTTTTTATTAAGTTTNGCCANTGACTTTCCAAATGAAATTATTGTTTCTTTTGTTTGGTTAATTTCCCCNAGAAACTTTCCTTCTAAAAAAGATAAAAGTCTAAAAATTTTTAGACTACCATTANTTTTAATTATTTTGACATTTTCTCCACTTAAAAAAGGAATAGGTTTGGGATATAATTTATTNTTTAAAAAAAGTAAGGCATTAGTTTCGGCTTGAATTAANTTAATTANAGAAAGGTCTNCATAAGTTTTTAAGATATATTTCCTTGANTCAGTTTTAACTAAATAATTTAAATTATCATAGCCATTAATTTTAGTTATCTCNTTTGGNCTAATNCCGAATTNNTCNCTTAAAAGCTTTTTCATTAAATTACTAATGTTTAAAAAAGAATAATTATATAACATCCAAATTTAATTAATTATAAATCGTTATAAGATTAATGCTATTTTAGATTATGGATTTAAGTTACTGGGAAAAAAAAGAATGGTTTAATAATATTGANACCTTAATTATTGGNAGTGGAATTGTNGGCTTNTGTTCTGCAATCGAAATTCTCAAAAAAAATCCCNATCAAAACCTTTTGATTCTTGAAAAAGGATTTCTTCCNCAAGGAGCAAGTACAAAAAACGCTGGTTTTGCTTGTTTTGGAAGTCCTACTGAAATTTTGGATGATCTTAAAAATTTAANTGAAAAGGAAGTTNTTTCTTTAATTAAATCTCGTTGGGATGGACTTAAATTACTTAGAAAAAATATTGGAGATAAAAATATTGGATATAAATGCCATGGGGGATATGAATTATTTTTTGATGATCAAAAAATAATCTTTGATGATTGTTNTGAGAAAATTGAATATTTAAATAAATTATTAAATCCNATTTTTAANAAAAATGTATTTTCTATAATTGAAACTCCATATAATTTTAAAAATATATTGAAAAAATGTATTTATAATCCTTTCGAAGCTCAACTTGATGTTGGAGTTATGATGAAGAANCTAATTTCAAATACTGAAANTATGGGTGGAAAAATCATTACTGGAATAACTGTCAAAAAAGTTAATGNAANTGGAAAAGTAAAGATTAATGATGATTTTATAATAAATGCAAAAAAAGTAATAATANCCACTAATGGTTTCTCAAAAAAACTNATTGATGTTNATNTAAATCCTGNAAGAGCTCAGGTTTTAATNACNAAAACTATTCCAAATCTNAAAATAAAAGGAGTCTTTCACATTGATAGAGGNTATTATTACTTTAGAAATATTGATAATNGAATTTTACTGGGAGGNGGNAGNCATCTTGATAAAAAANGAGAACAAACAACTAAATTNGGNNTTAATGANAAAATCCAAAANAAATTATTAGATGTTTTAAAAAATACTNTTCTTCCTNAAACAAATTTTGAAATTGAACAAAAATGGAGTGGAATTATGGGAATGGGAGTTGATAAAAAACCTATTGTAAAAAAAATCTCANATCATCTTTATTGTTCAGTTAAAATGGGAGGCATGGGTATTGCTATTGCTAATAATATTGGNAAATTAATTGCTAATAAAATTTATAAATAATACTTTTGAATAATAACCATAACATATTAAAATGAAAAATCCTGTAATTTTTTTTGTAAGTATATTACTGTTTTTTGTAAGCTGCAGTAAATCTGAAGATGATGATGGCAGAGGTTTAATAATCAATGAATTTCTTGCAAGTAATGATTTTTGTTGTACTGACCAAGAAGGAGAGTATGATGATTGGGTTGAGTTATATAATGATTCCAATTCATCAATAGATATTGGTGGAATGTATTTTTCTGACACTCCAAACGACGAAAAACCATACTTAATTCCAAATACAGATTCAAGTAAAACTACAATTCCTCCTGGAGGATATTTAATCCTTTGGTGCGATGATGATCAAGAACAAGGAGTTCTTCATATGAGTAAAAAACTAAAAGGAAGTGGAGAGTCTGTAGTTTTATTAGAGGCTGATGGGGTAACTATTGTTGATTCTTATACTTATGAAAGTCAAACAACAGATATTTCAATGGGTAGAGATCCAGATAATTTAGATTCTTGGGTGTTCTTTGAAAACCCAACCCCTGGGTTACCAAATAAATAGCATAAAAAAACCCTTTCTTTAAAGAAAGGGTTTTTAATTTGAAATAAATTAAACCTTAATTATTAGAAGTATAAACTAAAGTTAATTCTTGAGTATTTCCCATTTCTCTGTATGAATCTCTTAAATCTCTCATTTCTTGATCTATAAAGTCACTAACAGGCAAGAAATCTTGTGCGTTTTCAACTCCAATGTTCCAAACTAAATGAGTTGGAGGTTTATAAGCTTTATCATTTCTGTCAACTATTCTTGTTAAAGCCCACCATTTGAAATTACCTCTTAAAGCCTCATTTTGAAAAACTGGCTTCCATACTTTTGATTCGTATTCTTCATAATTCTCATCCTTTTGAATCATAGTTGCAAAGTTCATTTTATCTCCTACTTTAATATCGCCTCCCATTAAAGGGATAGCATCTACTGGTTGAAGTGTATAATTTCTAACTTCTTTTTTGATGTTTTTATTAAGGGTTTTATTAATCTTTGATGATGACATTTTACCCTTAAGTCCATTCTTCATTATTGAAGTCGCTTTTTTCATATCAAAACTATTCATCATTTTATCATGTTGGTCTTTTGAAGAAAATTGATTAAAAATAACATAGTCTGCAGCTTTTTCATTGTCTCCCTCTCTAGGGGTTCTTTTCCAAACTGACCAAGCTACTTTTTCGCCTTTTTTTATAGACTCCATATGATAAACACTCCAGATTTTTTCAAGATCATGATAACTGGAATCCATACCCTCATTAATTACTACAAAATCAGCGCTAACTAATTGAGCAGAAATTGAAAAAGGAATTAATAGTAGAAATAATATTTTTTTCATTTTAAATTGATTTATGATTAATAATTTACAATTATACAAAAATCATATAAATAAGTTTTAAATTAAAACTTAAAAATTAAGAACGATAATTTTCAGATCCAAAAGCTTCTCCAACTCCTTTTTGACAAAATTGACGTAAACTTTCTAAATATTTTGCTGAACTAAAATTCATGTTTGCATAAGAATCGTCCATTTCTGAAAATCCATTATAAGAATAGCGAACTCTAGTTTTACCATCATTTTCATCTAATTCATATTTCATAACATGTCCTTCCACAGGAATCTCAGATTCAATACACTTCATAGTTAATAGCTCATTTTGAACATATTGAATGATCTTAAATTTAAAAGTAGCGAAATTAACAAACTCAAATATTACTATTTCATCTAACTTAAATTGACCTTTAACAATTGAAGTATACCATTTAGATATTTTATCAGGCTGAGAAAGAGCATCGAAAACTTCTTCTTTTTTTGATTTTATATGGAGTAGGTGCTTAATTGGTATCATATTTAACTGATTTATAATTAATATTTAACTAATCTATAAAATTATTCTTTTAAGGTTGACTTTAAAAAATATTGATCAGGTATTGAAACATTAAATTTTATTTCATTAACAATAAAATCTGTTCCTTTTCCATTTTTTAACATGTCCCTATAATTCATTTTTCTGGGATACCATCTCCCATCTGTTTTTTTATAATTATAAAAAGAAATTCTTTTTAATAATTCCCCACTTTTAGCAAATAAATCTTCTTTCAAAGGAACATATCTTTGCTTATCAACCCAAAGAATTCTTTTAAAATAATTTATATCATCAACTAAAGCTGTTAACTCCATTTTCCAAACATCTCTATCTTCTATTTTTTCTTCTCCAACTATTGTAGCATTATAAATTTCTGACAATTTTCTTTCCTCCATCATGTCCTCATATGACAAATCTGAACCCATGAGAGATTGCCTTAATAAATGACCTGAAAGTTGAATAATTCTATCAGTAGAAGGAGAATATATCCATAGTCTATCCTCTAATCTTAACATTTTTGTTCCTTTTTCTCTTTCAGGATATAAATACTCAGTAAAATTTTTATTTAATCCTTCTGAATATCCTCTCGATCTAATTGTTCTGCTTTTTCTTTTCCCATAAACAATCATTTCAGAATTAATAATTTGACTTTTTGAAAGCATATTAAAATCAATCTTTTTTATAACTGAACTTGCACTTGGAAAAGTGTTATTTTGACTAAATAATTTTACACTAACGAAAAATATTAGTATAATTTTAAGTGTTAATTTCATATTTAAAATTTTTATGATATTAATATTTTAAACTTCTAATTCTTTAAATAATCTTGCTGTTTCTCTTTTAAAAATTCCTCTTCCTGAAAGGGCTGTTCCTAAAAACATAGAAATAAGACCTGGAATAAATCCAATAAAAAATAAATCAATAGATATGTGAGCTCTCATAATTGAAGGCATTACTATTGATGTTCCTGCAAGTTCATCACTAAAATCAAGTCCTACCTCTTGAAAATAATAACAAAAGGAAACTCCTAAAATCGTTCCTATAAATGACCCAATCGTTCCTATTATTAATGATTCAATAAGTAAAAATTTATAAACTTTAGGTTTAGATTCTCCAAGAGCAAGGCGAATTCCAAATTCATTATATCTTCTGAGTCCTCCCATTAATCCNGTATTCCATAAGACTAAAGACATGGCTAAAACAAAAACTATAATAAAAATACCTGTAATCAAATCCATTAAATCTAATGTTGGAGCAAGATCATTTTGATCCCTTAATGTTAACATTATAGGTGCATATTCATCTAAATTATTTATGTTTTTTTTATTAAAATCTTTTTTAATTTCTTCAGCCCTTATCGGGTTATATATTTCATTATCTAAAAAGCCTAATAACTCCCCTGCACCATCTTCCATATCTAATATTTTTTGAGCATATGATAAATCCATAATAAAACTTCCTTTATCTAAAAGAGGTGTGCCAAATCTTATAGTACCAGACATTATAACCTTTTCAAAAACCATACTCCCCTCCATTGTAGAGCCAAAAAATGTTATTTCATCTCCTAAACTTAAATTCAACTTATTCGCAAATTCATCACTGATCAAAATTTGATTTTCTGACTTAGGTATTTCCCCTTTTATTAAAGAATTTTCTATTCCTAGCCTTTTAAGTTCTTTACTTTCTTTATTAAGAATTGAATATGCTAAACCTAGAGTTGGACCCTGAATTTTAGTTTCTCCATTTTTGTCTGGAACATCAATTATCCCTGCAAATTTTATTCTTGGAGCCCAATCAACATTTGGATAATTTAATTCTAAAGACTCTTTCAAAATTGATAAATCTAATATTGCTAAATCATTTGGAAGTTGATCTTTATTTTCAGCATAAGGTTTTGTCATTATTTTTAAATGACCAGTATCTAAATTTGCATTTTTATTTACAACATCTGATAATATACCTTTAACCAACCCAGAAACAAGAACAGTTACCATAACACCTATAGTGATAACAAAAATTGGTATAATACTTTTACTTGGATCTCTTAATATTCCTTTAATCAAAAATTTTATCATTGTTTCTTTCCTTTAAGGGCTAGTATAGGATCAAGTTTAGATATTTTTCTGGTTGGAAGAAAGCTCACTATTGTTGAAGCAAATAAGACAAGAAAAATAGTGCCAAAAACTAACTTTAAACCAAAAATTGGAAATATAGTGTCGGCTATAGGGATTCCCATTTTTTGATCAGCAGGAGGGACTGCAAACCCAACATCAGCAAACCATGCCAAAAGTGGAAAACCATAAATCGTAGCAAGTATTAGTGCAAGAACACTGTATAAACTCCCTTCAAAAGTAAAAATTCCTATAACCTTTTGACGAGTCATCCCAAGTGCAATATAGGTCCCTATTTCACTCTGGCGTCTAAAAACGGATAAAACTTGTGTGTCAAAAATTGCTAATAAAGCAATCGTGAGTAATAAAAAATAAATTACTGATTGTGAACCGTTTTTTTGAGCAACCAAATCAGAAATTGGTTTTAACAATTCTTCTTGTGAGTTAAATTTCCAAAAATTTATAGATTTATGCTTATAATTTCTATCTGCTATAAAAAATGAAGCTTGGTTATTTAATCCTGTCATCTGCCATAAAGTTTCAATTGACATCCAAATTTGACCTGAATCTATGGCAGGAACGTTAGAATCAAAAATATCTACAACCGTAATTCGGTTCGCATCATAAGTGCCATTTTTATCTCTCCATCTAATTAAAACTTCATCGCCAATAGATAATTTTGAAGACTCAGCCATTCTCTTTCCGATGATAACTGGATAATTATATTTGGAATTTATAAGCGCCTTAGTAGGTAATAAAACACTTTTTTGGAATGGATCAATCCCTTTAATAGTAGCACCTAACATTCTTCCTTGAGGATAAATTGAAGCTTGATGTACTAAAATTGAAGTAAGTCCAGAAATATTCTCAGGAATAGGTCCTTTACCATCCAATATCGTAAAAGAATCTAATGGGTCATAATCCTCATGAATTAACTGTCCTTGTCCAAATTGCCAATTTATAGAATCTCTTCGAGCTTGATCATCCCATCCATCCATAACTCCTTTAAGCCCAATAATTACAACAAAAGAAAAAGATAAGACAAAAACATTTAGAAATGTTCTTAATTTCGCTCCTAAAATATTTTTAATTGAAAGTGTAAAAGCTAACTTCATTATTAACTCTTTTTTATTATATCCTTTTCAATATTTCCATCCCTTAAATGAATCGTTCTATCTAGATAACCCATGACCTTTTCATCATGGGTAGAAAATAAAAATGTTGTCTTTAATTCCTTATTAAGCTTTTTCATTGTAGATAAAATCTCATGAGCATTTTCAGAATCAAGATTAGCGGTAGGCTCATCAGCCAAAAGAATTTTTGGTCTTTTAACCATAGCTCTAGCTATAGCAACTCTTTGACTTTCACCTCCAGATAATTTATCCGGTTTTTTGTTTGCATGACTTGTAAGGCCAACCCAATCTAGGGCCTCCATCACAGCTTTTTTTCTTTCTTTACTGCTATATTGTTGTAACAATAATGCAAATTCAACATTTTCATATACTGTATAAACTGGAAGAAGATTAAAAACTTGAAAAATAAATCCAATATTTATATTTCTTAAATATGCTGCTTTTTTGTGAGTTAAATCAGATATATTTTGATCAAGAACAATTGCCTCACCTTGAGTAGGCTTATCCAAGGAACCTATAATATTTAAAAGTGTCGTCTTTCCTGATCCACTTGGACCAACAATTCCAGCAAACTCTCCTTCATTAAATGAAATTGTTAAATTTTTCAAAGCCATAAAGGTTTTCCCTCCTATAGGATACCCCTTACTCATTTGATTAATTTTAATAATAGAATTTTCTTTCATTATTAATGATTAAAAACAATTAAAAATTGTATTCCTGGTCCAGCAAATGTATTAATTATTTCATTTTGTTGGATTCCTCCTTGTGACTTTGGATTATAATATCCCAATAAATAACCCACGAATTTGTCAAATTGATATTGGTAATTCATCAAAAAAGTATTATTCCCTGTTTGCCATTGGTGGTAATATAAAAAACTAAAACTTTGAGAAAGATTTAATGGGTATGAAACATTTATAGCAGAGTATTCTGTTTTTTCTTGTCTAAAAATATTACTCTTTCCATATCCAGTAATAAGATGNTCAGCAATTATATTTAAACCATTTCCTATTCCAAAAGTATAATCAGAACCNAATGTTAAAAGAAATTGTTTNGNAAAATTANCTATATCTNTTTTTCTATTNANATANGTTGATTCTAACCAAAGNCCTANTCCAAAATCCCATTTAGCATCNAANCCAAATCTAGATTCAGGATTTTTNATATANGGATTAATNATTTTTTNANAATCTTGGCCAGCTNTTCTNTTATGATAAGAAAACCCNATTTCACCNTTTNTAATNATTCTTTGATACCTAAATCCNTATTCCNANTTATTTTCTGAAGTTGGTAAAAAGTCAAAACCTCTTGTTTTTTCATTNCCATATAAATTCCATAGCCAAATATTTGAATTATCATTAAAATATTGCCTAAAAAGGATTCCGTATACNCCATTTGTAAGCCTTAAAGGATCTCTTGGATCAATTTCATTGAACCATTGTAAAGGTCTTAATAANATAGCTGATCCAAAATCAATTTTTTGAAGACCTAATCTAAATTCAGTTTGTTTATATATNTATCTNGCCCAAATTCTGTATGGAGAAAAATCAATTTCTTGATCTGATTTATTTTGACTATTGAAAAACTTTGAAGCNGATAAATTNCCTGNCAANTGAACCGTAAAANTTTTTAAGCTATCTAATTCATACTCNTAGTTTAATTCTGGCAAATATCTTAATCCACTAAATAAAATTTTATCATNGTCTAANCCAATATTTCCCTGAAAATTTAACTGACCATCTATATCAATTTGTGAATAAATTANTGANGAAAATAATATTAAAAATAAATTTAATNTTTTCATAAAAAATTGGTGTATGCAAAATTATNAAATAATTAGTTTNGATATTTAGAATACTAATATTGTANTTAAAAAATGTAAATTGTAGAATGGATTTTAATANNTATACCGATGGGTTTTTTGATGTAAGTGAAAAATTTGGNTTTTTACCAAAAAAAGAGCCTCTTCTTAAACTCCCTTATCAGTTTAAAGACCTTCAAAAACTAATTGACTCCATGCCTATTTTNAAGGATGATAAAACTCCNGGTCTTTTGTCAAANGAAGGNGCTATAGAAATTGAAGTTGCTAAATTACCAAACTATATTGACCTTGTTGAGAAAGAANAAAACCCTTTTATACTNCAAGCATTATTTAGATCATATGCTTTTATATCTTCTGCATTTACTTTGGCTCCTGCTCATTTNAACTATATTAAAACGGGCAAATACGGAAAAGCAAATAATATCCTNCCTAAACAAATTGCAGAACCATTTGTTAAAGTTTCTAAAAAAATTAATGTTTATCCCTGGCTTGATTATCACTATGCTTATAGTTTGGGTAACTATTNTAAAAAAAATCCAAAAGAAGGTTTTAATTGGGAAAACTTAAATATGGCTGCTAAATTTTCTGGTCTTCCTGATGAAAGAGGTTNTATAATGTTACATGTTGATATAAATCAATACTCTCCTGATTTGGTTAAATCCGTNATAAGTTTTCAAAAAAATCACAAAACTATAAAANACACTAATANAGCTTTATCNCTCTCNTTAANNACAATGANAAAAATTAATGAAAGAAGACAACTTATGTGGATTGCTTCAAGATGGAAACACTATAATGATTTTAGAATTTTTATNATGGGAATAAAAGGTAATGANGAAATTTTTGGNNAAGGTTTAGTNTATGAAGGTGTTTCAAAAACNCCTATGAAATANAGAGGNCAAACAGGNGCTCAAGATAATATTATACCAATGATGGATATATTCACAGGAATTATTAATCATTACCCCAAAAATGACTTAACTAGATACCTTCAAGATTTAAGAAGTTATAGACCAAAATGTATNCAAAATTTTNTAGAAGATTTAAAAAATTATTTTTCAAAAAAAGAAAATAATGTTANTGAACTTTTAATAAAACAAAAAAATTATTCTGGTATTAAAATTTTACTTGAAATACTNGANGAGNTATACCTTTTTAGAAACGGTCATTGGCAATTTGTTCAAAAATATATAATGAANAATACTGCNTATCCAAGAGCCACTGGTGGAACNCCAATAATTTCTTGGATCCCAAATCAAATTAAAGCAGTCTTTTCNTCAATGGAGCATAGTTATAATTCATTACCNGTCAGTTTTATTGAAACNNAAATGAAATCATGGAGTGAGAATTTTGAAAACAAAAAATCTCTACTNAACAAACAGNTAGAAATTCTTAGCGAGGAAAANTATGACGCAAACAAAGTTCTCTCATTAAATAAAAAACTTAATCTAAGTGANCAGCCCAAATAAATAAATCCCNTACATTTTTTATATTTGAAAATAATGAGCTTAAAAGANAAAATATNTCAATTTATTGANGATTCTGCAAAATCCTTAGGAGTTGATNTNAGGGTTTTAGTTATAATTTCTTTTATNATTGGATTTATNNTAGGTCAATTNTTTGGATAAATTTTTTTAGAATTTCNNTTTAAAANTTACTTTTGANTNTAATCNTAAATAAATTTAAAATGAAGAATCTANTNTATACAACTATTTTACTNTTTAGCATTTCAATAAATGCTCAAGTTTATCAAACNTTTTCTATGCACTTCGTTAAAGTAGAAGGTGATTTAGAAGCTTTCGAAACTGTTCAATCTGAGTACATGCAAAAAGTTGCTCAAAATGCAGTTAATAAAGGAGACATTGCNTTCTGGGCCTTTTTAAAAAGACACACATGGGATGGTATAAACGATGAAGATNGATGGAATTATCTTTTTGTTCAGTCAAACTCTAATGTTTCTGCAATACTGAGTCCAAAAAATTCTTGGTGGAATAATGTTTCAAATGTTTTNTCTAAAGAAGAACAAGCAATAGTTCAAGCTCTAAATTCAAAATATTCNTGGACTGCTGATAGNAGGCATATTTTTGAAGACGAAGTNAGCATTGCTNTTGGTCTTGGNACNCATATTCAATTTAATTTTGCAAAACCAAAAAATCTTTCTGGTTTTATTTCTGAAAATAAAACTCTTTGGAAAAATTATTTTTCTAAGAACATGTCTAAATTAAATATGGTTAATTGGGGTGTTGGTAGNAAGTTAGCTCCTTCTGGAATGAATACCTCNAGTGTTGTTACATGGGANATGTTTGATAGTCTTGAAANTCTTATGAAATATAGAGTAGGATTCTCACTTCCCTCTTCTATNGCAAAAAAATCAAAAATGANTTCTTATAATCCTGATGGATGGAGAAATCAACCTATTTTTAAAGCGATAAAATTTGCAGTAGCTGAACAATAATTTTTTTGCAAAAAGTAATAAAANCCCCCACTTNNNAAAGTGGGGNTTTTTNTTTAAGATATTACTTCATTGCATCAATCTCTNTTATTTTATTTTGAGCACTATTAGCNGGNGGATATTTTGATAAAGCCATCATATAGTATTCTTTTGNTTTTTTATAATCTTTTAAATTAAAGTAATATTCTCCCATTGAATCATATGCATTATATCCATTNGGTCTAACTTTAATATAATTTTCAAAAAACTCCTTTGCCTTTTCTGGATCTCCATTTTGAGCATAATGATATCCTAGCATATTCAGTATTGGTCCATAATCTATATTTTTAGTTTTAAACTCTTCAAGAAGATCTAGCAAAGCTTTTTCTCTTTCTTTGATATCATCAATTCCTCTTGANTACCAAAATTTAATAAATTGCCCTTTNGGTTCATTCTTATGCATAGTAACCCATTTATCATATTTATTATTGTCAAGGCCTAGAATATGTCTTTTNCCATTTTTATTTTTTGTGTCTAAAAGTGAAACAAACAATTTAGAATTTACGTTCTTGTCTGAAACTAATTCTTTAGCCTTATTATAATGANACTCTTGTTCTTCAGAATTAGNTAAAGAAAAAGCAGTTAACATAGCATGAGAAGCAAAAAGAGTAGAATCTAAAGCAATTGATTTTTCAAAAAAAACAAAAGATTTTTCAAACTCAATATTATTAAAATGANTCATTCCTGACATAACCATATTATTGGCCATTTCATTTTNTCCAAACCANTCAATNTANAANGTTTTTTCAGNCTCTGCTTCATTTTTGTTTTGTTGTGTTGTACAATNAGCNAACAAANCNAAAACTATTAGTGTTATTATTAATTTTTTCATTTTAATTTGATNTACGATTTACTACTAAAATATGTTTTTAATTACAACATTAAAAACTTAAGTANAAAAATGTTTATGAAACTTTAGTTTAAAATATCTTTACCTAGATATTTATCATCCTTATTAAAAAACCAAGATCTNATTTTNGGCATTTTAATTNCACTAACTTCAACTATATCCTCAAGAATAATATATTCTCCNTCATTTTTACTTTCATCCTTGAAAAATTGATANACTTCCATAGCANANGTTAATGGGTTAAAATAAAAATACCATGTGTCTTTACCAACAGANTCCTCATAAGTTACTTTTAANACNAAATATTCTTTTTCTTTAAATTTTTTTCTTTTAACAACTGGATCCAAAATTGTTCCAGGGTCTTTTAATTTCATNGGTAAACCATATAAATATGTATAATAGTCTCTCATTTTAAAGGCATTTTTGCATGTTAATCTATGNTTTTTTTNATCCTCTTTAGAAAAACTTTCACTACCATTNAAAATAATTTTACATTCTGATTTATCAATAACAGTANATGTTTTATTCTGATCCTTANTTACAGACATACTAAACAACTCATTATAAAGGTCTATTTCGATTAAACTTTCTCTTATTTTTTCATCCGNAGTAATCATTTTTACTNTNAAAGAATCTTGAAAATCAGTCCAATTATTCTTTGGATCATGAAAATTAATTGTCTTTTCTAACANNTCTTTTCCAGTTAATTCTTGGGNAAATAGATTATGNAATATTAAAAAAATTGAAAAAAAAATTAATTTATTAAACATTTTTACTTTTTNATTTGTAATACTAATTTTCCAAGTTTATCTCCGTTAAAAAGTCTTAAAAATGTCTCATAAAAATTTTCTATTCCGTAATAAACATCTTCTTTACTTTTAATTTTTCCTTGATCAATCCAGTTAGATATTTCTTTCATTGCCTCACTATATTTATGAGCGTAATCGAAAACTATCATCCCTTTCATAGTTGCCCTATTAACTAATAATGACAGGTAATTATTTGGTCCCTTAGCTTTTACATTATTATATTGAGAAATTGCACCACAAATAACTATTCTAGCATTCATCCTTAAATAAATTAATGCACTATCTAATATTTTTCCGCCAACATTATCAAAGTATACATCAATTCCTTTTGGACATTCTCTTTTTATATCTTTTATAACATTATCTTTTTTATAATCAATTGCTCCATCAAACCCTAATTCATCTATTATATAATTAGCTTTTTTTTCTCCACCAACAATACCTATAACCTTACATCCTTTTATTTTTGCTATTTGACCCGCAAGACTTCCAACAGCACCTGCAGCTCCAGAAATTAAAACAACATCTCCTTCTTTTATTTTTCCTTCTTCTAAAATCCCAAAATAAGCTGTCATTCCTGGCATCCCAAGAGAACCAATAAAGATGGGTAGATTGTCATTTTTAGGATTAATTGGATAATGTCCTTCACCTTTGGAAATTAAATATTTCTGAACTCCTCCCCATCCAGATAAAAAATCCCCCTTTTTAAAAGGGGTTTTTCCTCTTACATCAATCACTTTTCCTATAGTCCCTGCTCTCATAACTTCTCCAATTGCTACAGGCTTTATATAAGATCTTGTTTCATTTATCCAACCTCTCATTGCAGGATCAAGAGAAACATAGTGGTTTTCAATTAACATTTCTCCTTCTTTTAAATTAGGTAATTCCTCCTCAATTAAGTTCCATGTATCTTTTTTTGGAACTCCAATTGGTCTTTTTGATAAAATTAATTTTTTGTTAATCATAAAATGTTTTTATTGTTTAAATGTAAAAAATTTACTTTTGTTCAAGAGTATTATTGAAGTTTAATATGTCTAATAAAATTATAATATCAGAAATAGAAACCAAAGATATAAGGTTTCCTACAAGTGATTCTTTAATTGGTTCAGATGCAATGAATAAGGATCCAGATTACTCAGCAGCTTATATTATTTTAAAAACAAATAATCCTAAATTGGAAGGACATGGTTTAACTTTTACAATAGGAAGAGGAAACGAACTTTGTATAGAAGCAATAAAATCCCTTTCTTATTTAATCATTGGTAAAGATTTAGAATCATTTACTAGAGATATGGCAAGTTTTTGGAAAATGATTACAGGTGATAGTCAATTAAGATGGTTAGGCCCCGAAAAAGGAATAATTCACTTAGCAACAGGGGCTATTGTAAATGCTGTTTGGGATTTATATGCTAAAGTTGAAGGAAAGCCTTTGTGGAAACTTCTTGCAGATATGACCCCAGAAAAATTAGCTTCATGTGTTGATTTTAGTTATATAACTGATGCTATAACTAAAAAAGAAGTTATAGAAATACTTAAGAAAAACGAATCTACTAAACATATTAGAATTCAAAATTTAATTAAAAATGGTCAACGTGCATATACAACCTCAGCAGGTTGGTTAGGCTATTCAGATGAAAAAATAAAAGAACTCTGCAAAGAAGCAAAGAAAGATGGGTTTAAACATATAAAAATGAAAGTTGGATCAAATCTAAAAGATGATATTAGAAGAGCAAGAATAATAAGAGATGAAGTTGGTCCAAATATTAAAATTATGATGGATGCTAACCAAAAATGGGATGTTCATGAAGCTATTGAAAATATGAAAAAACTCTCAAAGTTTAATCCTTGGTGGATTGAAGAACCTACTAATCCAGATGATATATTGGGTCATGCAAAAATCGCTAAATCTATTAAACCTATTAAAGTTGCTACAGGAGAACATTGTCATAATAGAGTTATGTTTAAACAATTAATCCAATCAAATGCTATCGGAATTTGTCAAATTGATAGTTGCAGAGTTGGAGGAGTAAATGAGGTTTTAGCAATATTATTAATGGCTGCTAAATATGATATTCCTGTTTGTCCTCATGCTGGAGGTGTTGGTTTATGCGAATATGTACAACATCTTTCTATGATAGATTATATATCAATCAGTGGAAAAACTGAAAATAGAGTAACAGAATATGTGGACCATTTACATGAGCATTTTGAAGAACCTGTTATAATTAAAAATGCCGCATATATGCCTCCTAAAAAACCTGGATACAGTATTACAATGAAAGAAGGTTCAATAAAAGATTATAGCTATCCGAATGGCAAAATATGGTTAGCTAAAAAAATTTAATGGGGATGTAGCTCAGCTGGCTAGAGCGCTTGACTGGCAGTCAAGAGGTCGTGGGTTCGAGTCCCATCTTCTCCACTAGTTTTTATAAAAAGGCTAGCTCTCTTTTATCCAAGTAGGCATAAAATTTGATTTATGGTCAAGACCAATAATCTTTTTATAGAGTTCGGGTCGTCTTGCATTTTTATATCTGTAACCTCCAGAAAGAGGGATTTTATTTTTTGAAATAGTTGATATTGTAATATCATTTTCAAATGATCTAATTTCTGACAAAACCTCACCATAGGGATCAATTATCAAAGAGTTGCCATTTTTCAAATGATCTCCATCAAAGCCAATAGGATTGGAAAAAGCATAATAAACTCCGTTATCATATGATCTTGCAGGTAACCAACGCATTAACCAGCCTCTTCCTTTTGGTCCATCAAACTCCTTTCTTAAGGATTTGGGATCTTTTTTTCTATTTCTCCAAAAAGTATTGTTAACATAATCTCTTCCAGGCATTGGAGATGGGGTACATCCCGTTACGTGAGGGGCAAAAATTAACTCTGCTCCTAGTAAAGTAGTTGCTCTAACATTCTCTATGATATTGTTGTCATAGCAAATTAAAATTCCACATTTCCATCCAAGTAAATCAAATACAACATATTCATTTCCCGGAGAAATATATTTATTAATAAAAGGGTGTAATTTGCGAAATTTAGCAATAACTTTTCCATTATTTACACATAAGTAAGTGTTGAAAAGTCTATCATTCTCTATTTCAAGTAATCCGCCTAAAATAGAGATTTCATATCTTTTAGAAATTTTGATTAATTCACGAGTACTTTTACCATCGGGAATTTTTTCAGCTAAACTCTTTATTTCAGGAAAATTTAGATTTTTCATAAAAGTATATGCTGTAATTGACATCTCGTGAAAACTAATTACGTCAGCTCCTTGATGTTTTGCTTTTTTTGTTAATCTATCAATTATTGAAAGATTATATTTTTTATTACCATCCTTTGGCTCAAATTGGGCAACTGCTAATTTCATAATATAAATTTATTAACTCTACATTTTTAATTTATTAATTTCCATATATTATTTTTTAATAACATTAAAACTGCCTTTTAATCCATTTTCCTATATTATGTCCAATATCATGTACAAAATCTCCAATACCCAACCATTCGATAATAAAAATAACTGATAATATAAGTAGAAAAAGAAGCAGATACATTTTGTTTATATTCCTAAATATAAAAAAACCTAAAGATAATTGGAGTGATAAAAGTTAATAAAGAAGATCAACGTTTCTTATTTGACAAAACTTAAACAACTTACTATATTGTAAATTCATTAAAAAAAACATATTATGAAAAACCAATATACGCAACTCAAAAACACTTATTTTTTAATCTGTTCATTATTACTTTTTGGATGTAGTAATTCTAATCAGCCAAGCATATTAGGATACGAATTTGATGAGGGGGAAAAAATAAATATTACTATTGGCAATCAAGCTTCTTTAAATATAATCACAAAATACTTTGAAGGCTACAACAATAAGGATCTTGTAACAGTTGAAAGTTTAGAACACGAAGATTTTTTAGGATTTGCTAACACGGGGCAAGTTATTGAAGGGAGTAAACAACATATAGAAATGTCTCAACAATTTTTAGATAAATTTCCAAATGCAAAGTGGGAGATATTATGGTCTATTTCTTCAGATATAAATTTTAAAAATAAAGCCTCAGAAAATTGGGTTACTACCTGCTTAAACACAAGTTTTGGTGAAGGTGAAAATAGAAATAATTTTCAAAGAATATTTGATGCACAAATTGTAGATGGTAAAATCAAGAAAGCATATTTATATCAAAGGAATATGTCAGACAGGGAAGTGGAGTAATCGACAAACATGAGAAGCAAATAAATGACTCTGTAGAACCTTTTGTGATGTAAATGTTAGAGAAAAATGAAAAAACTAAAATCTATAAGAGATTATTTAACTGTAGTTTGGGTTATAAGTTTTATTGCTCGTATAATCAGTAAAACAACAAATCTATTTGAAATACCAAAATTGATCGGTCATCTAATAATAGCTACAATTGTATTAGTTATAGGTTTGTCAATCTTTATATACGTTATAGAAAAACAAAATAAAAAAACCCCCTAATTACTATTAATCAATTTATTTCTAAATTGAAATTTTGCTTCACCAGAGGGTTAGTTTCTATTATTATACCATTGTGGAAAAACAAAAAGACTTAAAGCAAGACAAAAACATCCCAATGCTTCAAAATATTCTCCATCTACAAGATTTATAATTGAAGCAATAATTAGAACTGAGAATGCTGTAAACCCCAAAACCTTTGCTAGTTTGTTTTTATCCATAAATTAAAGGTAAAAAAACCCTAAAATTAATTAGAGGGTTAATTTAGAAATACTATTTCAAATGCACATCATAGATATCGTGTTGAAAATTATATTCAGAATCAGCAGATAAAACAGAGCCAAATCCAATCCCCATTACATCATTTAAATATTTATACTTTTCACTTGATGTTCTAAAACGCCAATGAGTTTGAAATTTTAATGATTCAAAAGTTTCGGTAACATAATTAAAAACACCTGATGCTTTACAATATATTTTTTCATTATCCTCAGTTAGTAAAACCATATCAATATCTAAATCTGAAAAAGTTTTTCCATTTTCCTGATAATAAAGTGGGTAATCTCCTCCGATTGGAAGAACTTTTCCTTTAGCAATTCCATCAAAAACTCCTTTAGTATAAGGTGCGTAGATAGTCTTTAAATTTAAATATTCTCCAACAGAGGATTGCCACTCTCCAACACCTGCTTTAATGGAGAAAAGTTTTTTCCCTTTAATTTTTTGCCCAAAAGAAATTAGCGGCAAAAAGAGTAAAACAAGAATTAATTTTTTCATTTTGTTTGTTTTTTTAATTTGAATTAATTTACAAAAAAACCCTCCACTTGGGAGGGTTTTAAATTTTATCTTTCAGATAAAACCAAACTCAAAACTTGACTTCTTTTAATTTTTCTTAAATCCATAATATTTTTCATTGTAGCTTTCATGTTTTTACTTAATGGATTGGTTTGATCCATCATATTATAAATATCTGACATGGAGTCAAAAAATCTTGCAACTACATAGTTTGAAGCTTCTAAATTATTATTGCTTGGAGATACAACCTTGTGCAACCCCCAACCTTTTACAATTTTGTTAGATTTTTGCATTGGCAAAAAAGTCTTCAACTCAGTTTGTTCATATTCGTAAAAATCAATAGGATCAACCATCATCCAATCTAAAACAGCATATTTTGGAGGATCTTGATTAGCTGCTGGAACAAAACCTCCTTTATATGAAGTCATTACATAACCAGATTTTACAACTCTATCAGTCCATTTTTTACGAACCATGTTTATTTCGCTTTCAGAAAACATATTATTACCTCCTTGCATATTAGGTTCATTATCTGGATTTTCAAGATGGGCATATACAAATGTTGTGTGTGGCTCTCTATAATTTGGATTTTCTAATCTCCACATATCCCATCCTATTTTATTACCATTATCAATAGCTGCTTTATGCCTTTTTGAGAAATAATTTTTTTCGCTATCAATATGAGCTTGTGCATCTTCATTTTTTACGGTTACATAATGAAGACCTACGTACATTCTCTGTTGTCCAAAAGAATAATTAAGGATAAAAACAAAGAATAAAATAAATACTTTTTTCATTTTAATTGATTTATGATTAATAAGTTGCTAATCTACAAAAAACTACCTTAAGATAATTTGGAGGTTTTTTGTAGCTTAGGGGTATGGAAGAAAACAAAGTTACATTTGAAAAAAAATGGTTGGATAGAGCTATTCCACCTAGGTTTGATATTAATTATTGGCTTTTAAAAAAAGTTGGTTTAGAAGGGTTTAGAGTACTTTGTGTTTTAGGTGGTGCTTTATTTACTGTTATTATTTATGAAGTTGTAGTCCCTTACTTTAATGCATAAATTTTGAATTATCAAATCTAATTTTAGATGTATGGATCTTAAACAATTTAAAGAAGTTATAATTGCTAAAAATTGGATAATTTTCTTCATTGGATTCTTCATGGGAATGTCCGATAATATTTTAGGCATTCCCCTAAGTTATCTTGGTGGAATTATAATGTTAGCTTCATTCTATTTGATGTATCTCAAATCAAAAAAAAATAAAAAAACATGAAGAGGCTATTTAACCTGAATCCACAATATCCAATTAGTATTGGACTTATTATAATGGGTTTTGGAGGTGTTTTTTTTGATATAAAAAGCGACATTGGACTTGGAATAATCTTAATGGGTGGATTCATTATGGGAGCAGGTGCTATAATAGGTTTAATTCAAATAAAAAAAATTGGTTGGGTTAATTGGGTATTTATAATTTGTAGCATTATAGTTGCTGTTTGCTTAATTTACATTAATTCCAAAAAATAAAAAACCCTAAATTTAATTTGGAAAGCAAATCATGAAATCAATAAATAAATTTCAATTAAAGTATTTTATAATCTTTTTTTTAATAGTTGGTTGTGTGTCAACACCTAAAGTTTTTTTCAAAGAGCCTGTTGATACAAAAACCAAAAAAATAAGTTTTCAAAAAAAAAGAGTTTTCTCATTTAATGAATCAGGAGTATATTTTTCAAATAAATTTGAAGGGGCTCGTTTAAACAATGTTAATCAGTTAAATGATAGCACATATATTTTGTCTATTCTACCGGAAAATAAACCAATAAATGACAGCCCTTATTACGCTTTTAAAATTTGGAGTTCCTCATTAAAAAAAGTTTTATTAAAATTTCAATATCCCATAAATTTTAAACATCGTTATATTCCTAAAATTAAGTCCAATGGTATCTGGCAAACAGCTGATTCTTTAAATTTTAAATTTGACGATAATCTTAGTTCATTAACTATCAAAATAAATGACAACCCTAAAACCATTTCGGGACAAGAGTTACACACAAGTAGTATAGTATATAACTGGGTAGATCAATTAATTTCAGGTAAAGAAAGTTATATTAAATTTAAAGAAATTGGTAAAACTAAATTAAATCGACCCTTTAAAGTTCTAGATATTTACAAAGGAGTTCCAAAAAATAAGCCTGTTATTGTAATATTAACTCGTCAACATCCTCCAGAAGTAACCGGTTATTTTGCGTTTAAAGTGTTTTTAAATACAATCCTTAAAGAAAATAAACTCTCATCAATTTTTTTGGATAAATATAGAATTTTAGCTTTTCCGCTTATGAATCCAGATGGAGTTGATCTTGGTCATTGGAGACATAATGCTGGGGGAGTGGATACAAATAGAGATTGGTCTTTTTACCATCAACCTGAAATAAAAACTACAGTTCAATACATTACAAAAGTGCTTAAGAAAAACAATTCAAAACTTATATTAGGACTGGACTTTCACTCTACATATTACGATGTTTTCTATACCAACGAAGAAAGAAAAGAGACCGCATTACCAGAATTTTTACCCAAATGGTTTTCTGACTTGGAGAAAAGAATTCCTAATTATAAAGTAAATGAAAAGGCTAGTAATAGTAAACAACCTGTTTCTAAAGGTTGGTTTTTATATGGGCATAAAGCCGTAGGTATAACATATGAAATAGGTGATGATACACCAAAAGATCGGATTGACATAATAGGTAAAGAGTCTGCTGAAGCAATGATGAAAATTTTAATAGATTAATTAAATTTTTTAAAAAAACTAAGTCTATACTTTTATCTACTTTTGAAATATGAAAAAAAAAAATCACAATTTTTATTATTTGTTCAATAAGTCTGTTGATTTTATATTTTTTTACTGAAAAATATGCTGAAGAAACTGAAAAAAGAGTTCAAGAATTTATTGAGCAAAAAAAATTGGAAAGCAAAGATTCAGAATAAAAATGTTCAAAAAGAAAATTAAATTTTTAGCCTGGTTTAATCCAATACCTTAAGATTATTGAAAACGATATTAAGGAATAAAACAAAAAATATTATTTTGATTCTCTTGCTTTTCTAGCTTTTATAAAACTTTGAATAAAGGATATTAAAGCAAGAAGTGAGGTAATAAGCATTATAATAACTCTAATAATTCCCATTGAGTTACCTCTTTCAATTGAACCTTTAAGCGGCATAACTAATCCTAATAATACAATAAAAGTTAGTAAAACTGCAATATGAGCAATTGTTTTATTTTCTTTTTTTACACCATTATAAACTAACAATAGTATTACTCCAATAATTACAGGAATTAAAGCAGTAACTGCACCTCCATCTGAGTCTAAATAGCCCCAAGTTCCCATCGATATTAAGGCAATTGCATTTATCAAGCTTGTTGTATGTGCTTTCATAATTTATTTATTTAAAAAATTAATGTAAATATATAAAAACCCCCTAAAATTATAGAGGGTTTAAATAGTTCTTGTTAAGAAAAATATTATTAATTCATTGGAGAAAAAGTAAACATTTCTTGCTTAATTCCATGTTCTTTAATTAGTCCCTCTAATTCAGGGCCAGACATCATTTCTTGCATTTTGGGCATATCAACATCAAAAAGCATAACTATAAAATGATTATCATCAACTTTTCCAACCAATGTTCTTGATTCGTCACAAACTTCTGCTCTGGCTTCATGACCATCAAAAACTTCTCTCCAAGAATCATAATTATTACAACGACCTTTTACTAAAACATTCATTTTTATATAGATTTAAGTTTAATATAAAGCAATATATAAAAACCTGTAATATTAATTAGAGGTGTTTAATTTTAATTGCATCATATTAATCAGAGTTTTCAATATTTAGAAAATATCGTTTTGGTATATTTAATATTGAAAAACTAAATTTTAAATATTATGACAAAAGGTAAAACAAGAAGATCTTTTATTAAAAAAATGGCATTAAGTTCTTCAATAATTCCCTCTTTTCCATATTTGATTTCTGATAATTACACCCAAAAGTTAATTCTTGATAGGTCATATGAATTTGAAAATTTTACTTCAAATGATCAAATAAATATTGCATTAATTGGATGTGGGATTCAAGGAATTATTAATACAAATGTGGCATTACAAGTCCCAGGTGTAAAATTAATTGCAGTATGTGACTTATATAATGGAAGATTAGATAGAGCAAAAGAACTTTGGGGTAAAGATCTTTTTGTTAGTCGTGATTATAGGTTAATATTAAATAGAACCGATGTTGATGCCGTTATTGTTGCAACTCCAGACCATTGGCATCGAAGAATTACTATTGATAGTATGGAATCTGGAAAAGCTGTTTACTGTGAAAAACCTATGATTCAAAATTTTAATGAAGGGCATGACATTATAAAAACNTTTATAANAAAACTGGNAAGGTTTGTCAGATTGGAAGTCAAACTATGTCCTCCCTTGGAAATCAAAAAGCNAAAGAATTGTATGAAGATGGNGCTATTGGANAAATTGTNATGTTAGATATGTANAATGATAGAAACTCNATTGAGGGNGCTTGGCAATATCCAATNCCTCCTGATGCANANCAANANTCNATTGATTTTGATTTTTTTCTTGGAGATNCNCCTAANGTTCCTTATNACCTTAAACGTTTTTTTAGATGGAGGAATTACCAAGANTATGGAACTGGANTNGCTGGTGATATGTTTGTNCATGCATTTTCAAGTTTAAATTATATTNTAAGTTCTAATGGTCCAAAAAGAGCNCTTTCAACNGGNGGTCTTCGTTACTGGAAAGATGGAAGAAATGTTCCAGATATTAATATTTGTCTTTATGATTACCCNAANACAAAAANCCATGAAGCATTNAATGCTTCTTTNAGAGTNAATTTNATATCAGGTTCNGGAGGAGGAAGCGGATTTAAACTTATAGGNACNGAAGGAGCAATGGAAGTGAGTTCAANTTATTGTAANCTNATTAGNTCAAAAAAAGGGGNNANTCCNAGTAANTACTCTTTAANTGCATTTACAGAAAATATNCAAAAAAAAATAAAGAAAAGTTACANAAAGAANAAANNTGAAAANAAANNTAANNCTANAAGTTATGGTGAATCTTTATGGGAAGCACCTNCAAATTATAAAGGNGGTCATTATGATCATTTTTATAATTTTTTTCAAGCAATTANAGGTAAAGNNNAAATTATNCAANANCCNNNCTTTGGNTTAAGGGCCNCNGGAGCNGCTCTTNTAGCAAATAAAAGTTATTTTGAAAAAAANNTAATAAANTGGAATCCTGAAAGTATGANNATAGAATAGAATTAATTTAATTTACTTTATTAATTTTACATAAAACANNTAAAAATGACAAGTAAATTTTTTGGTAATAGNAAATNNAATAATTCTAAAGGNNANAAAAATAAAAANGTTNTTTCNANTAAATCAAAAAGNAAATCTTTTGCTGTAAGAAAAACTGGAAGNGGNAATTAAANTTATCTTTTTTAAAATAATAAATTAAANAATGTATTATGNTNTTNTAAAAACNGTTCATTCATATTGGGCTTTTTTAGTTATAATCANNCTCNCTTTNATAGTAATTAATTCCATAATNGCTAAATTTTCTGGAAGANCTTTTAANACAAAAGATTTAAGANTAAGTTTATNTGGATTAATTTTTTCTCANATNCANTTNTTAATAGGNNTTATNCTTTATTTTNNNTCCCCTTGGTTTNANCAATTTTNTCAANTAGGAATNGNCNTTNTGAAAAATGCTGAAANTAGATTATATCTTNTTGAACATCCATTAATNAATATAGNTGCAATTATATTNATAACATTNGGNTGGTCTCTTCATAAAAGACAATTAGANTCTTCCAAAAAGTTTTTACGCATTGGNNTATTTTATGGTCTNGGATTAATCTTTCTNNTATCAAGAATTCCATGGNATTCNTGGATCTAANAAATTANAAATTCATTTTTTAGCAACNTAAATNGTAGAAGCTCCNAATAANTTTGATCTAGTTTCTATTTNTCTAAANCCTATATNTGATAATTTTTTNANAANATCNTTTACTGAATAAAATTTTTCTGTAGATTCTTGNAAATACTTATAAGCTTTTGGATTATTTGAAAAAAGTTTTCCAATTATTGGAATAAATACTCTAGAAAAAATTAAATAAANNNCTTTTATAAANTTNTTTTTTGGTAAAGAAGTCTCTAANATTATNATATATCCGGATTTTTTTAANACCCTATAACTTTCTTTTAATCCTTTATCTAAATCAATAAAATTTCTAATNCCAAAACCAATAGTTAAAATATCAAAAAAATTATTNGAAAACTTTAANTTTTCAGCATCNCCNATTTCAAGANANATANTNTTATNTAAATTCTGNCTTTCTACTTTCTGTTTNGCAATTNTTATCATTCTTTCTGAAATATCAATNCCATAAANNCTANAGTTTTTAATTGAAGATAAATTAATTGCTATGTCAGCTGTTCCTGTNGCAANGTCTAATATTTTTTTTGGATTNTTTAATTTCGCNATTTCTGNTATTTCTNTTTTCCATTTGGAATGATNTCCAAATGTTATTATACCATTTAAATAATCNTATTTACTTGAAATAGAATCAAACATTTTTTTTATTTGATTTTTTTTTGATNTATTAAAANTTNGATTNNATTTCATTTTTAATATTACTTTTTAAAAATTTAAAGTCTTAAAAAAATAATCTATAATTAATTTGAGGTCAGTCAGTATAATTATNTTTTATATATTTATAAANATGGNCNNNAATAATTTTTTTGATCTGNTTAAATATAANTTAATTTTAATTCTAATTTGTTTAAATTCTTNTTATATATCATCTCAAAAATTAATTTCATCAAAACTTGAAATTTATNATATATANAATGAAAAAAGAAAGGTTGTANTAGAAGAAAAAAATCATCTAGAAGCTCCAAACTGGCTTAATGAAAATGAATTAATATACAATTCTAATGGGCTAATTTATCGATACAATTTTAAGACAAAACAAAAAANCAAAATTTTCACAGNCTTTGCAAATAATTGTAATAACGATCATGGTATTTTTCCAAATGGAAAAGAATTAATTATTAGTAATAATGATAAAGATCCNAATTCAAAGAATTCATGGGGANTTTCAAGAATNTATAGAGTTCCCCTNGAAGGAGGAACTCCAGAACTAATTACACNTAAAGGACATTCTTTCTGGCATGGTATTTCNCCTGATGGANAATCAATTTTATATACTGCTTTTAGAAATGAANAAGCTGANGTATATAAAATGAATTTATNCGAAAAAAAGGAAATAAGACTTACCTATGAATCTGGTTTAGATGATGGTCCTGAATATTCTCATGATGGAAAACATATTTATTATAATTCTATTGCCTCAGGAAAAATGGAAATATGGAAAATGGATANAGATGGTAAAAATAAAATTCCTTTAACTAATGATAGATATTCTAATTGGTTTCCTCATCCATCGCCAGACGGTAAACACCTTGTTTTTATATCATATATAANAGATCAGGGTGATAAACACCCTCCTTTAAAANAAGTAATGCTAAGATTAATGGATTTAAAATCTTTAAAAATCAAAAAATTATTTGAATTTATTGGTGGTCAAGGAACAATAAATGTTCCTTCNTGGTCTAAAGACNGTANAAAATTTGCTTTTGTTTCATATACTAAAGATTAAAATGAAAACATTAAAAAAAATTAATGAGATTATTA
The DNA here is from genome assembly GCA_002719315.1 of Flavobacteriaceae bacterium. GTDB lineage: Bacteria > Bacteroidota > Bacteroidia > Flavobacteriales > Flavobacteriaceae. The sequence goes on along the minus strand of PBHD01000005.1, from coordinate 125,377 downwards.
AAAACCTTAACCCAAAANTTAACAAAGGGGAATATGTTTTTTGTTCTGTAAATAATTTAGANAATATTAATTCAAAAAAAATCATTGGAACTTTTCTTGAAAAAAAAGGTTTAAGTATAATAATTGANAAAAAAGAGGCNAGNANTTTAGGTCTTTCNTANTCATTNATTGCCTCATGGATTACATTAAAAGTAAANTCCTCATTAGATTCTGTTGGACTAACTGCAACTTTTTCTNGTGCACTNGCTAAAAATGGAATCAGTTGTAATGTTATNTCAGGATATTATCATGATCATATTTTTGTAAACATCAATGATAAANATAAAGCNATGAACATTTTAAANAATCTTTCTNCTGAATTTNATGAAATTTGAAGAAATTACAATTTTTGGAGCTACTGGCCTGATTGGNGGACTTTTANTNAAATTATTAATTGATGATTCTGATTTTGAAAGGATCAAAGTANTTTCAAGAAAACCTTTATTGTTNAATGATAAAAANATAATAANTAAAATCATTGANTTTTCAAATTATAAGTCTTTATCAAAGACAGTAAAAAACAGTAAGATAGTTTTTTCNGCTATTGGAACAACTCAATCTAAAGTAAATGGAGATAATAAAGAATATCGTAAAATAGACTTTGACATTTTATACAATATNGCTANGGCNTGTAAAGAAAATAAAGTTGAAAACTTNTTGTTTGTNTCTTCCTCTGGAGCTAATTTAAATAGTAATAGTTTTTATCTTAAACTTAAAGGTGAAATAGAAAAATCTATTTTAGANCTAAATTTGAAATCTACTTCNGTTTTTCGCCCNTCTCTCTTATTGGGTAAAAGANAAGAAAAAAGATTAGGAGAAAAAATTGCACAAATAATTATGCCTTTTTTTTCNTTTTTAATGCCAAAAAATTACAAACCAATAAAAGCTGATCTTGTCGCAAAATCAATGGTTAATGNTTCAAAATCCTTTAANCCNGGNTTTAAANTATATCATTATCCTGAAATAATAAAAATCTCAAAATAAANAAGGTTTTATTTTTTCTTACATTTAAAATCAAAATAATTTTAAAATGAAAACTCAATACTTTTTTGTTCTATTNCTTTTTATTATTAANAAAAGTTATTCTCAATTTAATGAAATTAAAAACTTTCAAAAACAAATTATTGAAAATGAAATTACTGGTAGTAATACNGCTATGATATATAAAGATGGTAAAACTCTTTTTTATAATATTGAAAATTCNGGNAAAAAAGGAGATAAAAATATTAGCAACCAAAGTTATAAACCAAATTTAGAAACNATTTTCCCAATATGGTCAATGTCAAAGCCTATAACTATTGTAGCNATNATGATNCTTAGAGAAAGAGNAATGATTAGTATTAATGATAATTTATCAAAATATATNCCTGAGTTTAAAAACATGACTTGTAAAGGANAAAAAGGNAAATACCCTTGTAAAAANGAAATTAAAATTATTCANCTATTAACTCACAGGTCTGGTTTTGGNTATTATAGTGATCAAGGTTACGGGTANGGGTTTACAAATACGCTTACTTATAATAATCTTAAAGATTTTGCCNAAGATCTTTCTAAAGTAGAATTAGAATTTGAGCCAGGAGAAAAATATTATTATGGNTTAAATCAAGCATTATTAGGNAGGGTTGTTGAAATTGTATCTAAAAAATCATTTTATGATTTTTTAAAAGATGAAATTTTTGATCCTTTAAAAATGACTGAAACTAAATTCTATCTAACTGAAAATGATAGATCAAGATTTCAACCTTTATTCATAAATACAGGTGAATTAAAAGGATTTACTTATGAATTAAATGAACTAACTTATAAAAAAGAAAATAATGCATTTTTTGGAGGAGAAGGTCTAGTTTCTACTATGAGTGATTATTCTAATTTTTGCAGAATGCTTCTTAATGGAGGTGTCTTTAATGGTAAAAGAATTATATCTCAAAAAAGTATCGATTTGATGACAAAAAAATATTCTGATTCATATCCAAAAGAGGAATATGCCGATATTAGAAAATTAGGTTTTTATTTTGGATTTTCACTTTTTGTATTAGAAAATCCAGAAATAGATGGCACTAATTCTTCAAAAGGTATTTATGGATGGTCAGGATATCATAATACACATTTTTGGATTGATCCTGAAAAAAATCTATATGCTTTATTTATGTCTAGATCTAGACAAGGTGTTTCAAATATTGATGTTCAAAAAGAATTTAGAAGATTGGTTTATAAGTCTTTAAAATAACCATGAAAAAAGCTTTAAAAATTATTTCAATTGGACTTATAAGTTTAATTTTTTTACTCCTAATTACATATATTTTTTTTCAAATTAAGTGGAATTTAGAATCCTCGAATAATTTGTCAAAATTGGGCCCTGAAGCGCCAATAATTACTATAAATGATAAGTCTTTTAGAGACTTAAATAAAAATGGAAAGCTTGATGTTTATGAAGATTCAACAAAAAAAATTGATGAAAGAATTGATGATTTGATTTCTCAAATGACAATTGATGAAAAAGCAGGTTCTATGTTTATAACTGTTATTGGAATAAATGAAGACGGGAGTCTTTCTGAAAGTCCAACATTTTCAAATATTTTTTCTTTTTTATTTCCATCCAGTTCAAAAATGATAGTAAATCAAAAAATGAATCATTTTAATATAATGGCAACTCACAAAAAAGAAAATATGCTTAAATGGTATAATAATATTCAAAAGATTGGGGAGAAATCAAGATTAGGTATTCCAATTACTATTGCTTCAGACCCTAGACATGGTGTTTCAAAAAGTCCTGTATCATCTAATACATCTTTTTTTTCAAAATGGCCTTCTGCTCTTGGTTTAGGAGCTATTGGTGACAGTTCAATAGTTAGGGAACATGCAAATATTGTTAGACAAGAATATAGTGCAATAGGAATTAAATTAGCCTTAGGGCCTATGGCAGATGTTTCAACTGAACCAAGATGGATAAGAGTAAATGGTACTTTTGGTGAAGATGCTAATTTAAATGCTATTTTAACTTCAGCATATATAAAGGGTCTCCAAGGAGACTCGTTAGATGTCAATTCCGTTGCCTCAATGGTTAAACATTTTCCTGGATCGGGACCTGTAGATGATGGAAAAGATACTCACTTTCCTCCAGGTCTACAATCCTACAAGGGAGGAAATTTTGAATATCATTTAATTCCTTTTAAAGCGGCTTTTGATGCTAACGTTTCATCTGTAATGCCATATTACAGTCTTCCTTTAGGAATAACTAGTGAGGATGTTGGAGGTTCTTATAATAAGGAAATAATTACAGGTCTTTTGAGAGAGCGTTACAATTTTGATGGAGTTATCTGTACAGACTGGAAAACTATAACTGATGTAAAACTTCCCTTTGGAATTATATTTAAACCCGCAAGCGCATTTGGAGTAGAAAATCTTACCATAAAAGAAAGACTATTAAAAAAGCTTTCTGCTGGAATAGATATGATTGGAGGAGAAACTCTTTCAATTGAACTTTCTGAATTAATTAAAGAAAATAAAGTGTCAGAAGATAGAATAGACAAGTCCCTGAGAAGAATATTAAGACAAAAATTTAAATTGGGACTTTTTGACAATCCATATATAGATGAAGAAAGTTTAAAAATTTTTAATAATACGCAAAATATTGAAAAAGGGATTGAAGCTCAAAAAAAATCCTTAATTCTCTTAAAAAATGAAGATAACTTTCTTCCGCTAAAGAATAAAAAAAAGATTCATTATTATGGCTTTGAAAATAATTTTATGAAAAAAATTAAACAAGAAAGTGTTGAAAATTCTGACCTTATTATAATGAAACTAAAAAGCCCAAAAGGAAGATTTGAAACAAAATATATAATGGAAAAACTTTTTGGAGGAGGGCCTCTTGATTTTTCTTCTAAAGAACTTTCTAAATTAATTCCTTTAATTAAATCAAAACCAACTATAGTAATAATAAATCTTGAACGCCCTGCAATAATCAAAGAAATTTCTGAAGTTGCTAAGGCAGTTATAGCTGACTTTAATTCAGATAATAAAATTATTATGGATTTAATTAAAGGAAAATTTAATCCCTCGGGAAAGCTTCCTATAGAACTTCCTTCATCTATGGAGGCGGTTAAAAATCAAATTGAAGACATTCCTTATGATTCAAAAGAGCCTTTATTTAAATTTGGGCATGGTTTATCATATGAATAAATAGTCATTTTTTATTTTTTTTATTTTTTTTATTTTTTTTTAAAATTTTCTTTACTTTTTTTGACTGGTTATAAATTTGTCTTAGACCACCATTACTGATTACCCAAAGTAATCCTAAAAAAATTAAAACAAAAAAAATTTGTTTAGCAAACTCTTCGTCCATAAAATAAATTTATGCTTTATGTCAAAATAAAGCAACTTTAAAAAATGGTATTTTTACTTTAATATTTATTAAAATAAATATTATGAAACTTTCAATTTATCAAATTGACGCCTTTGCTGAAAATGTTTTTGGAGGAAACCCAGCATGTGTTATTCCTCTAGAAAAATGGTTAGAAGATGACCTTCTTCTTAAAATTGCTCAAGAAAATGCTGTAGCAGAAACAGCTTTTTTTATAAGAAAAGAAAACTATTATCATTTAAGATGGTTCACTCCTGAAATAGAAATGGATTTATGCGGTCATGCTACATTAGCAACAGCATATGTTATTAAAAATTATATTGATTTATCATCCAATAAAATTTATTTTAAAACATTAAGTGGAGAATTAAATGTCTTTGTCGAAAATGATTTATTCATATTAGATTTTCCATCAAGAAATCCTAAAAAAACCGTTTTACCGGATCTTTTGAAAAAATCTTTAAGCATTTCACCACAAGAGGTATTTAAATCAAGGGACTATTTATTAGTATATAAAAATCAAAAAGAAATTGAAAATATAAAGATTAATACTGAGATTTTTAATAAAATTAATCTTAGTCCAGGAGGAGTAATTGTTACCTCTAAAGGAAAAAATTCAGATTTTGTTTCAAGATTTTTTACTCCTCAAGCAAGTATTATGGAAGACCCCGTTACCGGTTCGTCTCATTGTTCATTAATTCCATATTGGAGCAATGTTTTAAAGAAACAAGAAATGACTGCTATACAATTATCAAAAAGAAGAGGAAAATTGTTTTGTGTTAATAATGAAGATAGAGTTTTAATAAAAGGAAAAGCAAAAACATACTTTTTAGGTAATATTTGGATTTCTTAGAGCTATTCTTATGATTATTTATCTTTCTTCCTTATTTTACCTAACAATAAAGCGGCTTCAGCTACTATACATATTCCACTATTGAATACAACTAAAGCACCTGTTCCCCAATAAAACCATCGACTGTCATTTATTGATTTAAAAATTATGGCCTCACCCAAAAGAGACAACCCAAAACCACATAATAAAAGGCCTAAAACTGATAAAGCCCACCATTTCTTTTTCATTTATTTAAGATTTTTATTTAAAAAATATGAAACAATAATACAAATAATCCCTACAATAAAAATTACCTCTTTATTGTCAATTAGGAAATCAAAAAGAGAAAGTACGATTCCCAAAATAACAAATAAAATACCTATACTTTTTAAATAATTTTTCATTGATGATTTATTCTGTTTAAAAACTTTCAAAGTTTCATAATCATATTATAAAAATCATCATTAACAGTAAAATAATAACCTTGCTCTTCATGAATACTATTATCTGCCTTTCCATTATAAGAATGAAAATTAATCAAATGATTTTTAAAATTCTTAAGATCATTTATTTCAAATGATCTTCCGTGATTATCCTCAATTATAATTTTACTCATTAATTTAAACAATTCCTTTCTTGGAACCATAATAAAATAGCCCAACCTGAATAAGTCCAAGAATAATTATAGGAATTGGAGCTGCAGGTTCTCCCAGAATAAAATTTAATAAATCTGGAAGGGTCCAAAATATCGAAAAAATAAAAAATAAAAAAGATACTTTACGTAAAGATTCTAAATCATTAAAGGAAAATGCTCCGAAAATAATTGATATAAACCCTAATCCAATAAAACTTAAAACAAAAGCAAATTGATCAAACATAGTAATTGAATTAGAGGATGGTTCGCTACCAAGAGCATCTGAAACTAACATTAATTTGAAATCTGGAGAAAAGAAGGTGGCTAATAGTGGTAGCAATTGTATAAAAATACAAGTAATGGAAATCCAAAAGATAGTTTTAATTTTCATATGACTAAATTATATAATTAAAAATATAAAACATCAAGATTAAATTTTAATTTTTTTTAAAATTTTTTAATCATTTTTGATCATTTTTAATTATTTTGATCAACTTTTAATCATTTTTGATCAATTTTTAATCAATTTTATCATTTTTTAATCATTTTTGATCAATTTTTAATCAATTTTATCATTTTTTAATCAGTTTTGATCAATTTTTAATCAGTTTTGATCTTGTTTTGGTCATTTATTACAGTTAAATTGATATTTTTTTGAAAGCTAATGATATAAACTCTTGAATGTTAGAAGAAGTCATTGAAATTTCACCAAATTTTTCTTTAGCATAATCTCCAGCTAAACCATGGACATAAACTCCCAACTTAGATGAGACTTCAGGGCTATATCCCTGAGCTAATAGACTGCCAATTATACCGGTTAATACATCCCCACTTCCTGCACTAGCCATTCCTGGATTTCCAGTAGAATTAAAATATATATTTCCATTTGGGAAACATATTGATGTGTTTGCTCCTTTAAGAATACATATTAGTTTATGTTTTTTTGAAAAATTCTTTAACAAACTTAATTTGTTAATATCACTTTTCCATTTACCTACTAGTCTTTCAAATTCTTTAGGATGAGGAGTTAAAATAGAATTTTCTGGGATAAAACTTAATAGCTTATTTTCTTTACTTATAATGTTAATGGCATCTGCGTCTAAAACTATAGGGTTTTTTACTTTTTTTAAAAGACTAATTAAAAATCTTTTTGTCTCTGAGTTTGTTCCTATTCCAGGTCCGATAACTAACCAATCGTAGTTCAAATTATAACGATCTGTTAAATAATTTTCGCCATTATTTTGTTCTAAAATTCCTTCTATAACACTTGTTTGAAGAATATGCTCTCCACATTTAGGAGATAAAATGCTCAATTTTCCAACTCCAGAACTTAATGCTGCTCTTGATGTAAGAACAGTAGAACCCATCATCCCCTTAGACCCTGAAACTATTAGTAAATTTCCAAAACTTCCTTTATGATCAAACTTTTTTCTAAATTTTAATCTATTTGAAAAAAAATCTTTTGTTAAATAATAATATTTTGAATTTAATGAACATATAAAATCTCTATCCAAACCAATATCTAAGACATGAAATTCCCCAACAAATTGATAATTTTCAGGCAATACAAAAGATAATTTAGGTGAATTAAAACATAATGTATATTTAGCCTTTATAATACCCTCGATTTTATTTAATGAATTATCCTCTGAAAATAAACCAGATGGTATATCAATAGAAACTACCTCAACTTCTATTTGATTAATTTTACATATAATTTCTTTTAAAAGACCTGATATGTTTCTATTTAATCCGGACCCAAGAATTGAATCAATAATTATTCCTTCAGACTTATTTTTAATTATAGGAAACTGTTCAATCTGACTAATAGAATTAACTTCTGTTTCTAATCTTTTTTTATTTTCTAAAAAATCATTTGAAAAATTTTTTCCCAATTTTATCTGATAACAATAGACTTTATATTTTGATAAATTAAGCATTCTTGCTAAAGCTAAACCATCTCCTCCATTATTTCCTGAACCACAAAAAATGTAAAAAGTATAAGATAAATCATATTTACTTTGGATCCATTCAAAACATTTTAAAGCTGCTCTTTCCATTAAATCAATTGATTTAATTGGCTCATTTTTAATAGTATAAAAATCTGCTTGACGTATTTGTTTTGACGATAATATTTTTAACGGAAAATTCACTTTTTAAAGTTAAATAAAATGTGAATATCAAAATCTTTAAATTATTTTTGAAAATTATCTAATCACATACTTTATATTCAATAGATCCTTGAGCACTAAGTTCATTACACTGATTAGATCCTATTGTAGTTACACTAAAGTTATATACTCCTATTTGATCATGAGTCCCAGAAATCGTAACTACTCCATTAGAAACGATAGCGCTAATTCCAAAAGGAAGACCTGAAACATTAACTCCATTTGATACACCAGAAAAGCTGTAAATAATTGGAACAATCGGAGTATTAATACATACGGCCTGGGAAACTTGATTTAAATTTAAAAGTGACCCTGCAACTTGGCCAGGAGAACCAGAATCTAAAGTTAATACAGGACTATCTATATTTTTATTAATTACAACTGTTTTTGAAACCTGAGAACAATTAGTATTTGTATTAGAAGTATTTATTACAATATTATAAACATCCTGACTTCCATCAAAAAATGGAGTTCCAGAAATCGTAATAGTATTGTCATCAAGACTAGAAGTAACTCCAAGAGGCAATGAATTTGAATCTAATACAAAGGCTGAAACATTTTCACCCCCTAATTGATAAGTAATTGTATTCATTGGTTCTCCGCTACACAGAGTTTGAACTTTTGAATTAAATCCAGATGTTAAAGTTAATGTTGGGCAATTACACTCTAATTCAAAACTGGCCTGATCTGCAACATACCCAGCAGGGAGATTATCATATAATGATGGTCCTACCTTGATACACGTTAGGTCAGGATTATTTGAAGCATTTAAAGAATTTATCTTTTCATTAAATGACAAATCCAAAACAGAGAATAAATTATTATTTAAATTAAGTGATTTAAGATTTGTAAAATTTACAATTGGAACTTGAGTTAATTGGTTAGAACTTAAATCAAGGTTCTCTATATTAATGAAATTTTCTAAACCTGTTAAATCCGTTAATTGTTTATTGCTTAGATCTAGAAACAGTATTTCTGAAACTTTATTAGAATCTATATAATTATCAGGAATATCATCATAGCCCAGTTCAATTAAAGCTAATTCTAAATTTGTGTCAGGAATATATATTTTTCCTTCTTGAAAATTTTGATCCCTTTGACCAGTTACATCAAATCTGAATTTTCCTGAAATATTAATTCTAAACTCAATTTGGTTGTTACTAACATTAATATTAGAAATAGTCCCTTGATTTATAAGCTTAATTTCTGTATTAGAAATAACATCAAATGTTCCGCTTATCTGACCAGTATTTGTGTTTAAAATAAAGGTATAGTCCCTATTAAATAAAATATCATAAACGTCATACTCATTATTTCTAAGTAAAGTCTTTTGGTCTATAATTGGAGGTAATTCAGAGCCTTTTTTCTTTTTCAATTTCCATCTTCCAACACTTTCTAAGAAAACACCATATTCAAAATTTGCAGTAATATTTGTAGCTTTATTTATTATAATCTCAAGGGGATTTTCCTCACCATTATAATCTCCCTTCCATTTAATAAAATCCCATCCCTCTGAAGGTTTTGGTGTTAGTTTCACTTTAGTTCCAAATAGATAATCTGTAGATTTTCCAGTATCTACTATTTCCTCTTCTACTGTGCCATCTCCCTCAACCTTTATCTCCAAACTATAAGATTTCTTTTGAAATTTTGCAGTAATTGTCTTAGCCCTATTAATATTAATCTCAACAGGGTTAGTATCACCACTTACATCATTACTCCACCCAGTAAAATAGTACCCTGAAGAAGGAATAGCTGTTAATCTAACAATTGTTCCAGATTCATAATCAGAATTTTTAGATGAAGATATAATTTCTTCAGATACAGTACCTTCTCCTAAAATATTAATTTTTAAATTATATTTTCTTTTCTGAAATTGAGCAATAATATTTTTATTAGAATTTATCTCAAATGATAAAAGGTTAGCACTTCCTGTTTCATCTCCTGACCATCCAACAAATTCATACTCAGGGTTTGGAGTAGCTACAATTGAGACTGTTGACCCTTCTTTATAGGATCCAGATTCAGGAGAAACTATACCTGATAATGGTGGAGATACAGTAACATCTAAAAGATAATCTTTTGTACAATTGGAAAAGAAAATTATTAATAAATTGAGAAATAAATATTTTCTCATAAAAATTTAGATTTATATCTTTTCTAAAAATAACAATTATAATTAATAAAAATTAAAATCAAATTTTACTTTAATATGGAAATTGTCCAATATAATTTCCTGGCGGATTATATCTTGCTACAACATATACTTTTCCATCAGAAGAAATTGCAGATCCCATTCCTAAATATTTAGTTGAATTCCAAACCATTTGAGTATAATGGCCAATTACCTTACCTTCATTAAGTGAAGAACCAATTTCAGCATATTCATAATCTTTAATTTCATTGTACCAAGCCACTGATCCATCATTTAAAGGATTTTCAATTTTCTCTGATGAGTTCCATGCGTAATATAAATTTTCTCCTTGACCTTCTCTTTCAATATTTTTTGAATGAATTAACCCATTATTATTTTTGGCAAGAATTTCGGCATAGGCTTTAGCATCTTTAGATAGCTCATTTGACCACTCGAGTATTTCTACTCCTACTTCTTTTCTAGCATCATTGTGAACTTTTAATGCTAAAACTGCATCCTCATTATCTTGACTTAATAAATCTTCCCCAGGTGATTTTTCATCTTTGGAACAAGAAAAAATAAAAATTATTGAAAAAATTAAGTTATAAATTTTAAACATTTAATTCATTTTATCACAAGTTAAAAAGGAAGTTTGGATAAATCAACATTTCCTCCTGATATTATAATACCTATCTTTTTATTTCTAAAATCTTTTTTTTCTCTAATCAATGCTGCTAATGCCACTGCACAAGATGGCTCACATACAATTTTCAGCCTTTCCCAAATAAGCCTTAATGATAAAATTATTTCGTTTTCAGTTACTCTAATTATTCTCTCAACATGTTTTTTTATAATAGGGAAATTTATATCTCCTAATTGAGTTTTTAATCCATCTGCTATTGTATTAGTCGACAAATTAGTCTCTATCTTTCCAGATTTTAGTGATCTATAAGCATCATCAACTTCAAAAGGTTCTCCACCTATTACCTTACAGTTTTTTCCAAAATATTTTGCTGCTAATGCAGATCCGGCAATTAAGCCTCCTCCTCCAACTGGAACAAAAACAAAATCTAAATCCGTCTTTTTCTCCAATAATTCTTTACATGCTGTTCCTTGTCCAATAATAACATTTAAATCATTTGATGGATGAATAAAACAAGCTCCCTTTTCTCTAACTATCTCATTAGCCTTATCCTCTCTATCTTTTAATGTTGATTTACATTCAAAAAGTATCCCTTTGTAATTCTTCACAGCTTCTTTTTTAACATCCGCTGCTGATTCAGGCATGACTATATAAGCAGGGACATTTAAACTTTTTGCACCTAATGATAAAGCTTGAGCAAAATTTCCAGATGAATGAGTCACAACACCTTTTCTTTTTTCTGTATTTGATAATTGCATTATAGCATTAGTTGCTCCTCTCATTTTAAAAGCTCCCATTTTCTGAAAATTATCACATTTAAAGTATATTTTAGCTCCAACTAATTTGTCAATTAGTTCAGATTTAATTATTGGTGTATTGTGAATAAATGGTTTTATCCTTTCATGACATTCAATAAATATGTCTTTTGTCATATTAATACTTTTTCTAAATTTAAGAAATATAAAAATGAATCTTTAAATTTATGACACTATCTAATTGACTTTTTGTCTGTTTTTCATTTTTGGTACGATATTTGAAATTTACAAATACGAAAAGTTGATTTTATATTATGGATTTAACTAATAAATTTTATAAAAAAACCTTATCTGCCATAGAGAGAGGGGCATCATTAAATGACTTATATAGAACTTTATATAAGTACGAAAAACTTGAAGATTATGATGCTTGTGCGGGAATTTATAAAGCAATTAAAAAGAAAATTAATTCTTTGAATAATTAATTTATCTTAAAAAATAAAAACTTATTTAAATTCTATTCTCTAAAAAGATTATTTCTATCTTTAGTAAATAATAGAATTAATGGCCGCAAAAATTTTTACTTTATCTTTCTATCTATTCATAGTAATAGTCTTAATAATCAAATGGGCTCTTGATTTATAGAAATTTTATAATGAGAACTTACTTTATATTTTTTGCTTTTATTCTTAGTTTTTTTATTAATGCTCAAAAAAATATTGAGGCTAAAGAATTAACTAGAAAAGAAATCAGACAGTTAAAAAAGCAAAAAGCATTTGAAAAACAAAAAGCTAGATATGAAAAAAGAGGATTAAATCCTTGGGGAATTAATGAATATGCTCCTAATATAGTAGTTGCTATAAGAGAACATCTTGGAGTAGCTAAAATCAATTTAGAAAAAGGAACCGTGATTTTAAGAGAATCTTTATCATTTAAATCAGGTAAAATTTATCCTTTATGGGTTGTAGATGGTCAAATTTTCGATAATCCTCCAGAAACTTTACCATATCAAAATATAAGAGATGTAAGAGTTTATAAATCTTTAGCAGAAACTAACAAGTGGGGGCAAATGGGTAGAGCTGGTGTAATAGAAATAATCACAGTTAATAATTAAAATGAAAAATATAATAATTGCTTTTTTAATAATATTCTTTTTCTCTGGCTGTGTAGTAGAAAATTCTAATTCTGACTCAGAAAAAAAATATTCACAAAAAATAAAATTCATTAATAGTCCAGAAGCAAAGAAAAACAATTATCCTTTTTCTGAGGCAACTATTGTTAATAATATAATTTATTTGTCAGGACAAATAGGTACTTTAAATAATGGAAAATTAGTTGAAGGAGGTATAAAAGAAGAAACAAGGCAAACTATGATGAATATAAAATCCATTCTTGAAAGAAATGGAAGTTCTTTAGAAAAGATTTTTAAATGTACTTGTATGCTTTCAGATATTAATGATTGGCCTGAGATGAGTGAAGAATATAGAAAATTTTTTAACAATGATCTTCCTTCAAGAAGTGCTTTTGCTGGAAGTGGATTAGCATTAAATGCTAGAGTAGAGATAGAATGCTGGGCCATTAGATAACTTTTTATTTAATTTCTCTAACTCGAACATTTTTAAAAGAAACCTCTCCTGGATGGTCTTGAAAGCAAATTTTTCCTTTATGAAATTTTCCAAAATCATACCATCTAGAATCACCTAAATAAGGATAATCCTTTGATTTACTAAACTTACTTTTTCTTAACATTGAATCCCATTTTTGACCTTTTAATGGGAAACTATTAATTAATTTATTGTTCAAAAAAACATTACCTAAGTTCTTATCATAATTAATAATTATATGATAAGTGTTCCATTTATCAGAAGGATAAACTATTAAATCTTTTGAAGGAGCTGAAAGATCATATAAAGATCCGACAAAATGCTTGCGCTCTTCTATATCAGTTAAAATATTATTTTCCTCTATCTCTCCACCTAAAACAGACTTATAGTTTTCATAAACATAGGGATCTAAAATCTGAATTTCGGGTCCAGTTTGATAGGGATATTTATATTTTATATCTTCATTTACACCCCACATAAAACCACTATTTGCACCCTTTACAACTTTCCAATCAAATTTAATTTCAAAATTGTAATAAATTTTATCAGACAATAGGCTAGCATCTCCTTTTCCGGTTTCCATATCTGAAACTCCTGTAAAGGTTAAAATATCATCTTTCACTTCCCATCCTGATTTTTCTCCATTATCTTGAAAAATATGCCAACCTTCTAAAGAATTATTTAAAAAATAATACTCCCATTTCGAATCATAATTTGTATTACAAGAATAAAATAAAAGGAAAATAATAATATTTAACTTGCTGTTTTTCATTTATTTATAAATTAAACATAATCTAATTGTTTATATATCTATTATTACTAAATTACCATTTTTATCCCTAACTATCTTTTTTGACTTATCTAAAAGCATTTGTTGCATATCGTCATCCTCTGTTCTACCTGGAATTTGAATAAGAGATTTAGTATAAGAATAAATCGATCTATTATCTATATTTCCCAAATGTTTACCTATATCTAAGGGATTTAACCCTCCTTTTAAAGCGGTAAAAGTTGCTGTATGCCTTGCAGTACTCATCATTAATTGTTCATTTTGAAAAATTCCCAATTCATTTTGAATAAATTTTAAATATTTATTACAAAACCTAGATTCTTTATTCTTATATTTTTCAATCTCATTTTTTTTAGGATTCAAATCGTTAATAATATTAAAAAGATATTTTTCATTACCCCTATTTCTATTTATTATAAACCACATTAAATTGGAAATATTAACTTTAATTTTAGGTTGATTTTCAGACCTTTTAATTCCTCTATAAAATGTAAAAAATTTTTTCCCATTTATTTCATCAATATCCTTCCATTTTAACCTTGCAATATCATTCATATTCATGCCTTTTGCATAAAAAGAAAATACCCAAAAATCATGGGCTCTTTTATACCTTTTATTTTTAGTATCATATGATAACAATAATCTTAAATCATTGTCACTTAATACATTGGATTTTGAGTTTGTATATGTTTTAATTCTATACCCTCCATCACCTATCTTTCTTGAAAAGGGATATACTGAGCTATTTAATAATTTATTTTTATAAATAATTTCATTAAAACAAACTCTTAAAGCTCTAATATATTTGGATATGGATCCTAAAGAAATTTCTTTATTTCTTTTAATATAAGGGTATATTTTTTTATTTGGTATGGAATTTAAAAACTCTTCAAATTTATTCAGAAAATTAACTGTTATGTCATAAAAACTTAGGCTAATTTCTAAATTACTTTTAAAATTTAGTCGTTTTTTATTGTTTAAAGTATTTCTATCAATATCTATCTTATAAGAAAAATCTTTTAAGTGATAAAACAAGTATTTAAAATCATTAGAATAACTAATTCCATTATTAATTAATACTTCCTGCTGTTTTGTTTTCAAAAAATCATACACATTCAATGGTAATTTATTTGGATTCCTCCATATAGTATCAAAATCATTTAGATATTTAACCTCATCTCTTAAACAAATATTTACAGCTAGATTTTTATAAAAATTAATTATAGATTTTTTTTCTAAATTACTTTTACTAATTAATTTATTATTATTTATTTGAATCCAATCTTTTAATGTTAAAATAGCATTGTTTAAAACATACATTTTTGTCTTTTTCTCAAGACAAGAATATACTCTAAGTTTTATTTTATAATATTCATTATTTGAAATTAAACTATGGTGCTTATTCAAATAAAGCCCAATAATGAAATTATTTATTTTTTCTTTCATAAACAATAAAAAACAATATTATAAAATTAATATATATTTTAAATAAAATAAAATTTCTTTTATATATTATATTCATTGATTAAATTAAAAAAGTAATTTCGCTTTGAATTATAAATTAATAAAATCTTATGATTGTCAATCATAAGATTTATAAAAAATATCCTTAAAATATAATAATTACCTTTATAAAATTATGAAAAATTTAGTGCTAATTGTTTTTTTATTTAATTCAAATTATTTGTTTTCACAATCTGGGGAATTACTCATACAGCAATATAATAAAGGTCCCAGTTTAGATAATTATTATAGTAAACTTGAGGTATTTCTTGGTGGTAATCTCTTTTTAATGAATAAAAACGAAAAAACGAAACCTA
Source organism: Flavobacteriaceae bacterium (assembly GCA_002719315.1). Taxonomy (GTDB): domain Bacteria; phylum Bacteroidota; class Bacteroidia; order Flavobacteriales; family Flavobacteriaceae. Next base: position 109,598 of record PBHD01000005.1, on the reverse strand, counting down.
TAATAAATTTTGGAGGGAATTTAGAGGTTGAATTTAATATCTCTAAAACATTTGGAGTAAAAACGGGATTATATCATTTTCCTGTAAAATATTTTTACATAAACAATGAAAACCTTAGAGATTTAATTGAATATAACACTATACCTCTTGGTATAAAACTAGTTCCAACCAAAAAAAGTAAATTTTCTATGGGAATTAATTACAATATTATAAATAAAGCTACTTTTTACGACGAAAATTTAAAAGGAGAATATAATTTAAATGAATACAAAAATAACTTGGGATTTTTCATAAGTTATGAATATTTAATTTGGAAAATAATTTCATTAGATATTAAATACAAATTTTCTAAAGTAAACAATATAGATAAAGAAATAAAACAGGAAAAATATAAAGGGTTTATGCTGTCTTTAAAGTTAAAAATTTTTAAAACTACAATAATTAACAAATAGATCAAAAAGTCTTTGAAATATTTAATGTTAAATAAGTGTGCCTATTGTACCTTTGAGCTTTAAAATCCTTATTTCTTGAGTTAACAATAGCAGCAAGTTGCCAATTATTGATATTATATAATATACCGATTTCTATTTTATTAATCAATTTCAAATAATCGTATTTAAATAAAGAATTATTTCTAAATAAGCTTCCCGAAAATTCGTATCTGTGAAAACCATACTCAATTTTATTGCCTAAATAAAATGAAAAAGTATTATTAGGATTTAAATAGAATTTGTTAAAAAATGCATGATAATTGAGATTTCCAAATTGAAGCCCGAACCTTGTTCCAAAAAAAGACTCATAAGTCCCAAAATAAATTTCAGATTGATTTAAAAGAACGGCTCGATTAAATATCATTATTCTACTGTAATACTTTGAAAAAAAATTGATATGAAGTGATTGGGGCTGATGCCCTGTCCATGGTAGTTCAGGTAAATCTAATATATACTTATGATATAAATTTTGCATTGGTTTAGATAATGATTCGTAATCCCCAGTTGTACCTGCTTGAAAACCAATGGAATAACCATTAAAATTTGAATAAAAGGTTTTCTTATTATATTCAAAAAATAACCATCCATTATAGGGATAGTCAATTTTATCAAGATCTTCTGTATATCTTAAAGAAGGTGCATTAATTTTTTGGCCTATAGTATAATGCTTAGTCGTAATTTTTTTATTAGAAATTAAACTGTCAATAGATATTAGATTTCCATAATTAAGAAAAATTCCACTAGTATAATACCTGTCAGTACCAAAAAATAAATCATTGTCTACTTTTAGCGAAAAATAATTTTGTGATAATAAATGAAAACAATTAAAAAATAGAAAAAATATTAATAAAAGAAATTGAATAAATCTAATATTAGAAGGTTTAATATTTTTATTTTTAAAATTCAAATTATATGAAATATGATTAGAAAAGCAACTTTTAGCGATCTTCCTTATATTCTCAATATAATTAAAAAATGCACCAATCATATGATTGATAATAAAATTTTTCAATGGAATAAAGATTATCCTTCAAAAGAAATTTTTTATGACGATATTAAAAATAGTAACCTTTATATTATTCATAGTAATAAAAGAATTATTGGTTGTGTCACGAGATCAATAAATCAAAATAGTGTTTATAAAAAGGTTAAATGGATCACTGAAAACAAAAAAAACATATATGTTCACAGATTAGCTGTTGATCCTAAATACCAAGGAAAAGGATATGGAATTAAATTAATGGATTTTATTGAAGAAAATGCATTAAAAAAAGACTATAAATCAATTAGATTAGACACATTTAGTAAAAACAAAAGAAATATTAACTTTTATAAAAAAAGAGGTTATCTTAAAATAGAAGATATATATTTTCCTAATCAAAGTATTTACCCTTTTTATTGCCTTGAAAAAATATTATAACTTATTTAAATTCATTATTTTAAATATCTAAACCTAATTTTTTTATTTAAATATATAAGAAACTTTATATTAACTTAAACTAAAATCCCAATGCCTTGAGATCTGCTTTTGGTTTTGCCTTTATTTTTGAAGAATTTTGATCATATTCATCACACTCAACTGGGATCGACATGATTTCTGGTTCTAAAAAGTCCTCAGAAGAGACTCCCAATTCAGTATTTTCATATAATGATTTCATATAAATAGCCCAAATTGGTAGGGCCATAGTAGCTCCTTGACCAAAAGCAATTTTCTCAAAATGAATTGATCTATCTTCACCTCCAACCCATACACCAGTAACTAAATTTGGAACCATTCCCATAAACCATCCATCACTTTGGTTTTGAGTTGTACCTGTTTTTCCAGCTATAGGATTTTCAAAAATATATGGATAATCTGTTATAACTTTATCATAAACATAATTTGTTTTTTCCAAACCAGCATGCCTTAATCTAGCTCCCGAACCGTGTTTTGTTACTCCTTGCATCAATTTTAATGTTACATAAGCTATTTCTTCACTAAGTACATCCTTAGTCTCAGGTATTACCTCAAATAAAGCTAGTCCGTTTTTATCTTCTATTCTAGTAATCATAACAGGTTTAACATAAATACCTCTATTTGCAAATACACTATATGCTCCAACCATTTCAAAGAGACTAATATCTGGGGTTCCTAAAGCAATAGAGGGAACTGCTGGAAGATATGAAGTTACACCCATTTTTTGAACTAAATCAATTACAGGCCTTGGACCAACCTGATCCATCAGCCTTGCACTAATAGTGTTAACTGAATTAGCTAAGGCGTTTTTTAATGTTCTAATTCTTCCATATCTATCACCAGAATTTTTAGGACACCAAGCTTCTGTATTTTCAAATCTATTTGTTTCAATACAATATAGGGCATCTGGTAATGAATCACATGGAGAAAGTTTTAATTGATCAATAGCTGTCGCATATAAAAAAGGTTTAAATGTAGATCCAATTTGTCTTCTTCCTTGCTTTACCTGATCATACTGAAAATGTTTATAATTATAGCCTCCTACCCAAGCTTTTACATGCCCTGACATAGGTTCAATAGACATTAACGAAGACCTTAAAAAATGCTTATAATATCTAATTGAATCAATTGGTTTCATTATTGTATCAATTTCGCCATCCCAGCTAAAAACTTTCATTGGTACTTCTTTACTAAAACTTTTTAGAATCAAACTATCATCTATACCAGTTTTTTTCATTTTTCTCCATCTTTCAGATCTATAAGCTGACCTTAATAATAAGGTATCAATTTCTCCTTCAGTGAGATTTAAAAAAGGTGCTGTAGGGTTTTCATTTTCTGGTATTTTTTGTTGTATAAAAAATTCCTTTTGTAAGTTTTTCATATGCTTAGAAACAGCTTTTTCGGCTAAATCTTGCATCCTAGAATCAATTGTTGTATATATTCTAAGACCATCTCTATATATATTATAATTGGACCCATCTAACTTAGGATTATTTTTAATCCACGATCTCATAAACTCTTGAAGATATGCCCTAAAATATGTAGCTAAACCTTCTCTATGAGATTCAGGAGAAAAATCGATTTTTAAGGGAATCATTTTTAATGAATCATATACTCTTTCATTAATTAATTTATTTCTTAGCATTTGTCTAAAAACGATATTTCTTCTTTTGATAACTAATTCTGGTCTTCTAACTGGGTTATATAATGATGAATTTTGAAGCATCCCAATTAAAATTGCTGACTCCTCAATTTTCAGATCTTTTGGTTTTTTATTAAAAAATATTTTTGAGGCAGATTGAACACCATCTGCATTATATCCAAAATCATATATGTTCAAGTACATTTCAATTATTTCTTTTTTTGTGTACCTTCTCTCTAATTGAACTGCTAATACCCATTCTTTTACTTTTTGAATTATAGCTTTAACAATATTTCTAGACCTAACTCCAACAAATAATTGTCTAGCTAATTGTTGTGAAATGGTACTAGCCCCTCCTCTTTTTCCAAAATAAAAAATAGCTCTCAGGGTCCCAATCCAATCAATTCCTGAATGATTATAATACCTTTCATCTTCTGTTGCAATTAGAGCATCTACCATACTTGGTGGTAACTGATCAAAATCTAAAGGTGTTCTATTGTCATTATAATAGTATTTGCCTAAAACTATTCCATCACTTGAAATAATTTGAGTTGCTAAATTTGTCTTAGGGTTTTCTAGTTGTTGTAAATCAGGCATATCTCCTAAATATCCAAGAGCGGCAGAAGAAAAAATTATTACTAAAAAAAATAATCCTGAAAAAAATAATAACCAAAAAGATCTAATAAAATAAATATACTTTGATATATTTTTTTTTTCTCTTTTATTCTTCATAAATAGAATTTATTTAGATATTTCTAAAGATACCCCAATATCTATAATGCCTTTTAATTCTTTATCTTGATATTGGCTGCCATTTTTACGAGTTGCTTGTTGAATTTCAAAAGTTAATGTGTTTACTTCTGGAAACCTAAAATTACTTTTCCACCACAATTTACTTTCTTTTAAACTCAAAAAACCTTTCCCAAGCCATCTCCCTTCAGAATCGGCCATTGTGTATTCCAGAGTATCTTTTTCTATAATATTAATAGAATCCTTAATACTTCCAATTAGAAAAATATTATTGTATTGATATTCATTATTATTTCTAAGATGAATATAAATATCGTATTCATTGTCAATATTAAAAAAAGTCTTGTCTATTGTAAATCTAGCTTTTTTATTTAATGACCATGAATTACCAAGATTAATGAATTCTCTATATATAATATTATCATTACATCCTAAAAATATAACTGTAAAAATAAATACGAATAATATCTTTATTTTCATTCGATTATAGTTATAATTGCTGTTTAAACTTTAAAACAGGAGACCTCCCTTTTTTAAAAATTTTATTACTGTTTTTCTTTCCTTTTCTTAGTTCTTTTCTTTCTTGGTCTGATAATGAAATTATTTTAATACATTCATTAGAACAACAATTTTTCATTTTTGTTGCACATCTTTCACATTGAATAAACAAAAGGTGACAAGCTTCATTTGCACAATTTGTATGAGAATCAGATTTTTCTCCACATTGATGACATTTTGAAATAATATGTTTAGATATTCTTTCAGCTTTTCTTTGGTCAAAAACAAAGTTTTTTCCAATAAATTTATTTTCAATACCTTCTTTCTTTACCTGATTTGTATATTCAATAATTCCTCCTTCAAGTTGAAAAACATTACTATATCCTTTATGTTTTAAAAAAGCACTTGCTTTTTCACATCTAATTCCACCTGTACAATACAAAACAATATTCTTGTTTTTTTTATACTTAGAATATCTTTTTTCAACAACATGTAATGATTCTTTAAATGTATCAACATTCGGAAGAATTGCATTTTTAAAATGTCCAATTTCACTTTCATAATGATTTCTCATATCAATGCAAACAGTTTCCTTCTTGTTTAACATTAGATTAAATTTCTTTGCATCTAGATGTTTTCCTGGGTCAGTTATATCAAATAAGTTATCATTTAATCCATCTGAAACTATTTTAGATTTTACTTTTATTTTTAGCTTTAAAAATGAGAAATCATCACTTTCTATAGCAATATTCAATCTAATATTTTTTAAAAAGCTTATTTCATCTAATTGAGATTTAAATTCATTTAATTTTTTTGAAGGAAGTGATAATTGAGCATTAATTCCTTCGAAGGATACGTATATTCTTCCAAAAACGTCTAATGGTTGCCAATTTAAAAAAAGATAATCTCTGAATAATTTAGGATTTTTAATTACTACATACTTATAAAAAGATAATGTAAGTCTTTTATCTCCAGCCTTTTTAATTAATTCTGCATTTTCTTTTGCGCTATACTTATTATACAATTTCATTTTTTAAAATAATTCAAAAATACAAAAGATTAAATGTCAATTATACACTTTAATTCAGGTTAGTGAATGTTACCTGTTTTTTCTCCAATTAAAATTAATTTATTTTGTCTTCCATTAATATATCTAAATCCTTGCTCATCATAATAGCCCGCTTCCTCGAGCATAATCCTTACATCTTTTTTCCAGGATTTTATGTAAACCCTAGTGTTTAACTCAATTGCATATGCTGTATTAAAATTTAGCAAGTATTCTCCTGATCCTTTTACACCCTGCTGTGAATCCCACATTCCAATTGTTGTTCCAGCAGAATGGCCAAATAGACCAAGGGGGTGAGTATAAATTTGAGGTCTAAGGCCTTCTTTAAATCCAAGATCAAGAGCTTTTTTTAATATATAATTTCCAGATCTGCCCTTTTCAAAACTATCAGTCAATAAATCTTGAACTCTATTACCTTTTTCAAAAGCTTCTTTTAATTCAATCGGGGCATCTTTTTCATTGGGTTTTAAAACATAAGCTAACTGTTGACAATCTGTATTTAATCTTAAATAACTAATTCCAAAATCACAATGAACTAAATCCCCTGGATAAATTATATCATATTTAGATTTTGAGTCAAAAGAATATAAATCACTATTATCTTTTCTTTGAACGTCTACAGTAGGATGAAACCAGGTGGACAAACCTAAACTTGAAACTTTCTGTCTTAGCCACCAAACTACATCATCAGTTGAAGTAATTCCAGGTGTAATAACTTTAGTAGAGAATGCTTCTTTTATTATATTATGTGTAATTTCAACTAGTTGACTATAAATATTCATTTCGCTTGGAGATCTTTGTTCAATCCAAGAAACAGCAATTGGTTCTGAGGAAACTAATTTTTTAATATACCTATCGGGAAGAAATTTTAATAACCCCTCATAATCTGTCTTAACCAATCCATCAGCTAAAGCATAATTTTCAGAAATATTTATGGCTATTTTATTAGGATTTTTTTTGATTATATAATTAGAAAGAGCTTTCCATTGGTTAGGTAACTTTTCTTTGTTCCAAATTGACTTAAAAATTTTGCCAAAATCATATCTACTAATCGAAACAGTTTCAAGTTCTTTATTATTATTATAGATTACAAGTATTGTTCTTCTTCTTGCATTTAACCAAGTTGAAGGTAAAAATGTTTTAATAATTGGATCCTCATTATATTCTCTTGCAATTATAATCCACATATCAACATCCTCTTTATTCATTATTTCAGGTAATAGATTGTCTATCCTCTCTTTTATAATCTTATCAATTATTTGAGATCTGTGTTTTAATGAGAGTATATCTTGAGCACAAAGATTCGTAACAAATAAAAACAATATAACTTTTAAAACTTTCATAAACGTAAACCTACAAAATTTTGTTAATTATTGAAGTCAAATAGTCTTGTAATGATAATTTATAAAATGTATTTTAGTAAAAAAATAAAGTTATGTCCGATCAAAAAGCCTCAAAGTTAAAAGCTTTACAGATTACTCTTGATAAACTTGATAAAACCTTTGGTAAGGGATCGGTAATGAAATTAGGTGATGAAGCTATAGAAGAAATTGAATCCATTCCTTCTGGATCAATTGGTCTTGATCTTGCTTTGGGAGTGGGAGGGTATCCTAAGGGGAGAGTAATTGAAATATATGGCCCTGAAGCTTCCGGAAAAACAACTCTAACTTTACATGCAATTGCTGAATGTCAAAAAAAAGGTGGTATTGCTGCTTTTATTGATGCTGAACATGCTTTTGATAGATTTTATGCAGAAAAATTAGGAATAGATATAGGTGAACTAATTATTTCTCAACCTGATCATGGTGAACAAGCTCTTGAAATTGCAGATAATCTGATTCGTTCTGCAGCAGTAGATATTGTAGTTATTGATTCAGTTGCAGCATTAACGCCAAAAAGTGAAATTGAAGGTGAAATGGGTGACTCTAAAATGGGTCTTCATGCAAGACTTATGTCTCAAGCTCTAAGAAAACTAACTGCATCCATTAGTAAAACTAACTGCACAGTTTTCTTTATAAATCAGTTAAGAGAAAAAATTGGAGTAATGTTTGGAAATCCTGAAACTACAACTGGTGGTAATGCTCTCAAATTTTACGCTTCAGTTAGAATAGATATTAGAAGATCTACACAAATTAAAGATGCTAATGCTCAAGTTCTTGGTAATAAAACAAGGATTAAGGTTATCAAAAACAAAGTAGCTCCTCCATTTAAAACTGCAGAATTTGATATTATATATGGAGAGGGTATATCAAAAATTGGAGAAATAATTGACTTAGGAGTATTAACCGAAATTATAAAAAAAAGTGGTTCTTGGTTTAGCTACGGAGACACTAAACTAGGTCAAGGTAGAGATGGAGTTAAAGTTCTTCTTAATGATAATCCAGACCTAATGGAAGAGCTTGAGAGTAAAATAATGAATACTTTGAATAAAATTGAAGCTTAATCTATTTTTTTAATTTTCTTCCATATTTTAATTGCATTTAAAGATGCTTTTTCAGGATCAAGCTCTAATTCTCTTTTTATCATTTTATAAACCTTTTTCTTTAATAAATCTATTGTTAAATTTAGATTTTCTAATCTAACCGTTTCCAATGTCTTAACTCTTAAACTTCCGGGATAACCATGCGTAGTATACCAAGGAAATTTCCTTTTACAATCTAAAAAAACTAAAGGGACAATGGGAATTTTATATTTTAAAGCAATTTTAAAAGCTCCCTGTTTAAAAGAGTTTAAAAGTACTGTCTCATCTAAATAATTTTTTTCAGGAAAAATACACAAATTAAAACCTTTTTCAATTACTTCATCTGCCCTTCCATAGACTCCAAATCTACTTTTTGAACTACTTCTATCTACCATAATAACGGCCCTTTTATATAAAAACCCAAAAATTGGAATTTTAACTAGTTCTTTCTTCCCCACAAAAACAAAAGGAGTACTTGACATTCTAAACATGACCATAACGTCAATATAACTTGTGTGATTAGCTACTAAAATATAATTCTTATTCGGTTCTTTAAAAAAGTTAACTTTTGAAACATAAAAACCACATCCAAACAAAACAAATGGGGCCCATAAATTTCTAGCTAACCAAAAAATAAAACTATATCCATTGGGAACGAAAAGAGAAATTAACCAAATAGGAGAAAGTAAAATAACTGGAATTGAAGTTAAAAAATAAAACCATATTCTCCATATTACCAATAGAAATTTAGAAATAATTTTCACAAAATCAAATATCGTAATTCTTTATCTACAAAATATATAATTAAATTAATTTAAAAATAAATTCAAAAGGTTAATTACATCTTTATTTTTAAAATGAAAAAACTAAATTTGTCTAAATAGAAAAATATGTCAAGAATTTTAACTGGTGTTCAGGCCACAGGAACTCCTCATCTAGGAAATTTAATAGGGGCTGTTATTCCAGCAATTGAAATGTCTAAAAATGAAAATAATGAATCTTTTTTATTCATAGCAGATCTTCATTCGCTAACACAAATTAAAAATAAAAAAACTCTAAAAGAAAACACTTTATTAACTGCTTCAGCTTGGTTAGCTTGCGGATTAGATGTTGAAAGAACGCATTTTTATAAACAAAGTGAAGTTAGCGAAGTTACTGAATTAGCTTGGTATTTAAATTGTTTTTACCCCTATCAAAGATTAACCCTTGCTCATTCTTTTAAAGATAAATCAGACCAGTTATCAGATATAAATTCTGGTCTTTTCTCTTACCCAATTTTAATGGCTGCAGATATTCTAATTTATGATGCCGAAATTGTTCCGGTTGGAAAAGATCAATTACAACATCTAGAAATAACTAGAGATGTAGCTTCAAGATTTAACAATTTAATGGGAAAGACTTTTGTAATCCCTGAAGCAAAAATTCAAAAAGATGGATTTTATATTCCTGGAATTGACGGCCAAAAAATGAGTAAATCAAAAAATAATACAATTAATATTTTTTTACCTGAAAAAGATCTAAAAAAACAAATTATGTCAATAAAGACAGATAGTATTCCATATGATGAACCTAAAGATCCAAATAGTTGTACTGTCTTTAAATTATATAGTCTGATTGCTGAAAAAGAAAAAATAAATAAACTTGAAAAAAAATATTTAGCTGGCGGTTTTGGCTATGGTGATTCAAAAAAAGCTCTTTTAGATCTTTGCCTAAATCATTTTTCCATTGAAAGAGAAAAATTTAATTATTTCATTAAAAACCCTGAAAAAGTTGAAGTTTTATTAACTAAAGGTGCTAAAAAAGCAAGGAAAATTGCTAATGAAGTTCTATTAAGAGTAAGAAAAAAAATTGGATATTAATTCTAAAATATTTTATTATTAATTATGCTTTAAAAGTTTTTAAGGGTTTAATTTAGTAATTTAGTAATATGAAAATAAAGAGTTATATAAATGATTTATTATATCAATATGAATGTGTAACAATTCCAGATTTTGGATCTTTTCTAACTAGAAAAATTCCAGCTAAATTAAATTTTGACGGTACTTTTTCACCTCCAAAAAAAGAAATAAGCTTTAATAGTCTACTAAAAACTAATGATGGAATTCTTGCCAAACATATAGCTCAAAAGACAAACACTAATTATGAGTCTATTTTAAAATTAATAAATAAAAAAATCTTAAAATGGATTGAAAAATTAAATAAAGAATCCCTAATTTTTCCTGGAATTGGAGAAATGAAACTAAATAATCATGGTAAAATTAAATTTTTAGCCTACAACGAAATTAATTTTAATAAAGATTCTTTTGGTCTATACCCTTTTAAAAAGGATCCTTTAACTAAACTCTCTTTTAATAAAAACAAAATAATTATGGAAAAAACTAATAATGATGATTTATTATTTACCCCAGAAAAAAAAGACAAAAAAAGAAAAATTGTATACATTAAATACAGCGCTATTGCTATTATATCAATCCTTTTAATAGGAAGTATATATTATTTTACTGACAACTATTTGTCAAATCAGAAATTAAATGAAATTAAAATTGCACAAAAAAAAATCAAATCAAATGTTCAAAAAGCTACTTTTGATATAGGTAAGCTTTCAAAAATTGAACTAAATGTCAAAGCAAATAAAAATCAAAGCTTTTCAAATTTAAGTACTAATGAAAAGTACTTTAGTATAATAGCTGGTTCGTTTAGATCAAAAATTAATGCTGAAAACAAACTTAATTCACTAATTAAAGAAGGTTACAAAGCTGAAATGGCAAAACAAAGTTCTGAAGGGTTTCATAGGGTTGCATATGGTAGATTTATTTCTAAGAAAAAAGCCGTTAATCTTCTAATTTTTGTCAAATATACATTACAAGAAGAAGCTTGGTTTCTTGAGGAATAATTATTTACATTTCATAAATCCAATTTTTTGGATTTTGGGGAATTGTATTATTAAAAATACTAAACTGCATTGTTGATTTTCCAGATTTCTGATTTGTAAAAACTTTACCTATCTTTTGTTTTGATTTAATTATATCTCCTTTTTTTACATCTACTCTTCCCAAATTTTTATATGCTGTTATGTAATTTCCATGTTTAATAAGAACTGAAGGATTGCTTCCTTTATAAACTAATATTGCCATGACTTCTCCATCAAATACTGATCTAACAAAAGAATTTGGCTTTGTAGCAATAGTTACCCCATTACTTTGAATCATTGTTGTTCTTACTACTGGATGAGGTTGCTTTCCAAATTTTTGAATAACAACTCCTTTTTCTAGAGGCCAAGGAAGCCTTCCTTTATTTGATCTAAAATTACTTGCAATTAATTTAGCTTCTGGAGTCAAATCAAATTCAACTGAATTAGATTTTATTTTTTTGTTTTTTGAGGCGATAATTGCTTCTTTAATCAAAATTTCTATTTCGTTATCAATTTCTTTTGACTGTTTTTGTTTTAAATTTATCTGAACAGATAAATTTTTTCTCTTTTTTAATAAAAAATCAATTACTTCTTTTTGACGCTTTTTTTCTTTTAATAAAATTTGTTTTGCATTTCTGTTTTCTTTTATCAAATTATCTTTTTTAGTCTTTTGATTAATTAAAGATTGATTAAGCTCTTGAAGTAACTTGGTTTTTATTTTAATTTCATCGGCAAATTTTCTTCTAGAAGCTGAATATTGTTTTAGATATTCCAATCTTTTATATGCTTGATAAAAGTTGTCTGAAGAGAATAAAAACATTAATCTATTGTTTAATGATCTACTCTGATAGGAGTTTTTGATCATTTTAGAATAATTTTTTTTTAATTTATCTAATTGATTTCTTTGATTTAAAATAGTTTTTTCATTAATACTAATTCTTTTTAGTATTTCATTTGCTTGTTGGTTATTTATTTTTATTAATTCTTCCCTGAAAGATAATTTTAACTCTAAATCTTCTACTTCTTCTAATGCGTTTTTCTTTTTCTTTTCATTAGAAAAAAGAAGCTCGTTTATTTTTTTTATTTCTTTTTTTAATAATCTGCTTTTATTTTCTAGTTCTTTTTGTTTTTTAATATTTTGACTTTGCAGATTTATGCTAATAAATAAAAATAAAACCCAATAAATATATCTAAACATTATATGTCTAATTTTTTATATCCTTTTGGTATTTCAAAAGGAAAATTAAGCTTATTAGGGAAATTTATATTAGTAGCCTCTAATTCTATTGATCTTAAAACACCCTCATATATTAAAGAAATTCTAATGGTTTGAGGTATATTATTATCTTCTATATTTATATAATTTAAATATTGAATTCTTAAGACTTCAGATATATCTGGCAAAAAAATTCTTTGTTCTTCTAAAAGAAAATTTACTGGATTAAAAAAAAGGGTTGGGTTAAATAAATTTTTTTTTCCTTTAGATATCAAAATATAATTTTTAGAACTCGATATTTGTTTCCAAGAATAGTTTTTAAGATCAACAAATGACTTTCCAAATAACAAATTTTCAATATTATTATAATTGATTTTTGTTTTTAAAAGAGAGTTAATATAACTTATATCTCCCTCTAAGAAAGTTTTTTGAAACTTCTCATAAAATCTAAACTTATCTTTTAGAATAATTGCTTTAGCAATAGGCACAAGCATTGTTGCACTTAACCAGATAATTTCATCTGATTTAACTCTCAACTGAACAATTATTAGTTCTTTCTTTTTTCCATCATCATATGTAACTCTAATTCTTGATTTAAGATTATTAAATTTTGTTGAGTTATTATTAATCTTATCAATTAATGCATTTACATTAACATTAGATATTGGCTTATTCGTAGGTAAAACAGTTATAGATTTGCATCCAAAAAAAAGGAAAAATAAAAGAATGCAATAAAGCTTAATTCTTTGAACTTTAAAAATATTTGAAATCATTTAATTAAAACTTTATTGTGTAATATATAATTTAAAAAAAGAAAAAAATATCACCTTTTTCCTGTACTTCCAAAACCTGATTCACCTCTTCTAGAAACTGGTAAATCTAAAACCGTAACCCATTCAATTTCTTCATATTTAGAAAATACTAGCTGAGCAATTCTATCCCCAGGATTTATATCATATGATTCGTTAGATAAATTAATTAGAATCACACCTATATCTCCTCTATAATCGGAATCTATAGTTCCAGGAGAATTTAAAACTGTTATTCCATTTTTAATTGAAAGTCCACTTCTAGGTCTAACCTGTGCTTCATATCCTTCAGGTATAGAAATTGACAGTCCAGTTGGAATTAATTTCCTTTCAAAAGGAGTTAACGTAATTTTTTCTATAATATTTGCTCTAAGATCTAATCCTGAAGATTGTTTTGTTGAGTATGATGGTAAATCATAATGACTGTTATTAATTATTGGAACTTTAATCATAAACTTAATGTTTATTCAAAAGTACAAAAAGGTAATTTCGTTTAAAATAAAAATATAAATTATCCTTTAAGAGCTTCAGCACCTCCAACAATTTCGAGTATTTCATTGGTAATAGCTGCCTGTCTTGCTTTATTATAAGATAATTTTAATTGGTCCCTTAACTCTGTTGCATTATCTGTAGCCTTATGCATAGCTGTCATACGGGCACCATGTTCACTGGCAATTGAGTCTTTTATAGACTTTAAAAGTTGAATTTTTAATGACTTGGGGATCAATTCATTTAAAACTAGCTCTTCTGATGGTTCATATATGTAATTATTAATTTCAGGATTTTGATCAGAGGTCTGATTTTCTATAGGTAAAAACTGTTCTGATTTAATTATTTGAGTTGCGGCATTTTTAAATTGATTATAAACAATCATTACCTTGTCAAACGATCCGTCAATGAAAGAATCAATAATTGTTTTAGTAATCTCTGAAACATTTTTATAATTTAAGTCATCATAAATTTTATCATGACTTGAATAAACTAAATTTTTTTTAGTAAAAAACTCCGTTCCTTTTTTCCCAATAGTAACTAAACTAACCTTATTAGATTTGAATTCATCATTAATTAAAAATTGAACTTTTTTTATAATATTTGAATTAAAGGCACCACATAATCCTCTATTTGAAGTAATTGCTACAATTAATATTTTCTTAATTTCCCTTTTGGTAGATAAAATATTATCCACTTCTAAAATATTGGAAGACGTTAAAGATTGAATTAACTCTGTTAATTTTATTGAATAGGGTCTCATTGCAATTATTGAATCTTGTGCTTTTTTTAATTTAGCCGCTGACACCATTTTCATAGCACTAGTAATCTGCATAGTAGAAGATACAGACCCAATTCGATTTCTTATTTCTTTTAAATTAGCCATAAAATCTATGCAAAAAGTTTTGAGATTTTATTAGCAACAGAATCTAATGTTTTTAATACATCTTCACTAAGATTTCCTTGTTTTAAACTATTTAAAGATTTTTTATGATTTTTATTCAGTTCTTCTAGATAGCTTTTCTCAAAATCTTTTACTTTTTCAACAGCTATTTCTTTCAAAAGATTTTTTGAGCCTGCGTAAATAATAGCTACTTGATTTTCAACTGTATAAGGATCATTCTGAGCCTGCTTAAGAATTTCAACATTTCTTCTTCCTTTTTCAATAACATTTAAAGTAGCAGCATCTAAATCTGATCCAAATTTAGCAAAAGCCTCTAGCTCTCTATATTGAGCTTGATCTAATTTTAAAGTTCCTGCAATTTTTTTCATGGATTTAATCTGAGCTGATCCTCCAACACGAGAGACAGATATACCAACGTTTATTGCAGGCCTAACACCAGAGTTAAATAAGTCCGATTCTAAAAATATTTGACCGTCTGTAATTGATATCACATTAGTAGGAATATAAGCAGAGACATCTCCAGCCTGAGTTTCAATAATTGGCAATGCAGTTAATGATCCTCCCCCTTTAACAATTGGTTTTAAAGATATTGGTAAATCATTCATTTCAGAAGCAATTTTATCATTATTAATAATCTTAGCTGAACGTTCTAATAGTCTTGAATGAAGATAAAAAACATCTCCTGGATAAGCTTCTCTTCCAGGGGGTCTTCTAAGCAATAATGAAACTTCTCTATATGCTACTGCTTGCTTTGACAAATCATCATAAATAATTAAAGCAGGTCTTCCAGTATCCCTAAAAAATTCTCCTATTGCTGCGCCAGCAAAAGGAGCATAAACCTGCATTGCTGCTGGGTCTGAAGCATTAGCAGCTACAATAGTTGTATAATTAAGAGCACCCTTATCTTCTAGTATTTTAGATATTGCTGCAACGGTAGAAGCTTTCTGACCAATAGCAACATAAACACAATAAACTGGATCACCAGCATCATAAAACTCCTTTTGATTAAGAATTGTATCAATACAAACAGTTGTTTTTCCTGTTTGCCTATCACCTATAACTAATTCTCTTTGACCTCTTCCTATTGGAATCATAGCATCAACAGATTTAATTCCTGTTTGCAATGGCTCATTAACAGGTTGTCTAAATATAACCCCTGGGGCTTTTCTCTCTAATGGCAATTCATAGGTTTTGCCTTTAATTTCACCTTTTCCGTCTATCGGGTTTCCTAAAGTATCAACTACTCTACCAACTATGTTTTCTCCTACTTTAATAGAACTAATTCTTCCTGTTCTTTTTACAGAGTCTCCCTCTTTAACTTTATTAGAGGATCCTAACAAAACAATTCCCACATGATCTTCTTCTAAATTTAATACCATTCCTTCTAAACCACCATCAAAAGACACTAACTCTCCATACTGAGCATCAGATAGTCCAAAAACTCTAGCTATTCCATCTCCAACCTCTAAAACAGTTCCAATCTCATTAAATGAAGATTCTAATTCAAATCCTTCTAATTGTTTTTTTAATATAGCTGAAATTTCAGCTGATTTAATTTCTGTCATTTTTTTGTCTTTATTTTATGTAACTATTTGTGATTTTAATAATTTAAACTGATTTTTAACACTAGCATCATATTGAAGTCCTTTAAAATTTATAATAAATCCTCCTATTATTTTAGGGTCAATAACATTTAAAATTTTAATTTCTCCTTTATGTATGTTTTTTAATTTTTCCATAACCTTAATCTCAAGCTCTTTTGATAATTTAACTGCTGTAGTAATTTTAGCATTTGAAATCCCTTTTTTACTTTTATATAGATTTATATAATTAAGAGATATATCTCTAATCATATACAACCTTTTGTTTTTTTCTAAAAGATCAATTAATCTGGTAGTTTCCTTACTAGTGTTTTTAAGGAGCTTAAAAATCAATTTTTTCTTTTTGCTAATTAAAATTACTGGATTACTAAATAAATTTAAAGCTTTTTTATTTTGAGAAAAAAAATTTGAAATTACTTTCATCTCCTCATAAATTTTTTTTGAAGCTTTTTTATTTTCAGAAAAATTAATTAAGGCTTTCGAGTATCTTAAGGCTGCTAGGTTATTTTTCATTAAGAATTATTAAATATTAGTTTCGTCAATTAATTTATTCAAAAACTCTTCTTGCTTATTAGTATTATCAAGTTCTTTTTTAATAACCTTTTCAGCTATTTGCATTGAAATTAATGAAACTTGATTTTTTAATTCTTTAATCGCTAATTTTTTTTCATTCTCGATAGATAAATTAGCCTGATTGATAATTTTATGAGCTTCCAATTTTGCTTCTTCTTTAGCATTATCTATTAACTCTTCTTTTGTTTTTTTTGCATCTTTTAAAAGCCTGTCTCTCTCAATTCTTGCCTCTTTTAAAATTCGAGAATTATCTTCTTTTAAAGTTTCCATTTCCTTTCTTGCATTCTCAGCAGAAGAAATTGCTTTCTTTATCGAATTATCTCTTTCTTCAACTGCATCAAGAATTGGTTTCCAGGCAAACTTTTTTAGCAAAAAAATCAATCCAATAAAAATTAAGGAGTGCCAAAAAAATAGTCCAAAAGAAAACTCAGTTATTAATTTTTCCATTATTAAAAAATTTAATAAAATCTATTTTAAAGTACAAACATTGCTGCAAAGCCTATACCTTCTACAAGAGCAGCTCCAATTAACATAGCCGTTTGTATCTTACCATAAGCATCTGGTTGACGACCAATTGCTTCCATAGCACCTCTACCGATGCCTCCTATACCAATACCTACACCTATTACTATTAAACCTCCTCCTACTATTGCTGGAATTTCCATATTTATTTATTATTTAAATTAAACATTCATTTTAAAAATTTTGATCTTAATGATCGTGTTCTTCTTCAACAGCAAAACCAAAATATAATGCTGATAGAATTGTAAAAATATAAGCCTGTAAAAGTGCTACTAAAATTTCAATTATTGCAATAAAAAAAGCTAGCATAAATGATAAACTAGATCCAATCCAATTTCTGAAAATGAAAATCATAGATATTAAAGTCATCATTACAATATGACCAGCCATAATGTTTGCATATAATCGAATCATTAAAGTAAATGGTTTTATAATAACACCTAATAATTCTATAGGAGCCATAATAATTTTCATTGGCAGGGGCATTCCCGGCATCCAAAAAATATGTTTCCAATAATACTTTGTACCACTCACTGTAGTTATAATAAAAGTTAATAATGCCAAACAAAATGTAACCGCAATATTACCTGTTACATTGATTCCCAAAGGAGTCAAACCAACCATATTACAAATCCAAATAAAGAAAAATAGAGTTAATAAGAAACTCATATATCTCTTGTAATGTTTTTCTCCAATATTTGGAATTGCTATTTCATCTCTTATGTAAAGAACTATTGGTTCAAAAAATCTTCCAATACCTTTTGCCATCATTTTATTTTTTTTATATGAATTAGCTAAGTTTCTAAATAAAAAAAACATAATGATAGAAACAAAAATTATGCTTACAACTCCTTTTGTAATAGAAAAATCAATTGGACTAGTATTTATAACGTTTTTGTCATTATCATAATATATTTTTCCAGAAGAGTCTGTTTTATATATCCTTCCATGATATAACTTATAAAAATTTTCGCCAGATTTTACTACAGATTTACCATGTTTAAATTTTGATGAAGAAAATATTGCCAATCCATCATCCCATAAAATTACTGGGAGAGGAATTCCCAAATAAAATTTAGATCCATCTTCTTTAGTATAACTTAACAGATTAAAATCATGTGAGTCTAATACATGATGATTTATATAATCTTTTATTTCTTTTTCAAGCTCTTGTATATTTTTTTCTAAACTATTAGAATAAAGCTCAAAATGACTAAAAAATAGTAGTATTAAAATAAAAAATCTGCTTTTGACTATAGTCATTAAACAATTTGTGTTGAAAAACGCAAATGTAATGCATTAGGCTAAAAAATAAAATGATTGTAGCAACTTTTTATATACTTTTTTAAATCATTATTAAAATAATTTCTTAAAAGAAAATATTTCAGATATTAAACCTGCAAAATAAGGAATAAAAAAAATCATAAATTCTTCTTTATATAAAACTCCATCTTGGTAAAAAATTGGGTAAAAAAAAATAAAATATACCAAAACTTTAATAAAAATAGTTGATAAATAAGTAATTATTAAGTTTATTTTTTTATTTAAAATTAATAACAAAATAAAGCTTATAAATACTAAAAATGTATTAATTAAATAACTTTGAATTAAAAGAAAATCCGGTTTAAAATTATAGCTTAGCGATAAATGAATAATAAAGGTAATGCCCATAATTATTATTAATTTTATTGAAATGGGTATAAAACCTTTAAGCATTAACTATTTTAATCTTTTTGATTGATTTGAAATTAGAAATAAAATTAATATTATTCCTAAAACAGAAAAAATTAAAGAATAAAAATGTTGATTACTACTGTGTTTTGAGTCAATGTACAATCCTATATTAATAAAAAGGTACATTATAATTGCAATTTGAAAAAAAAGAGAAGAAAAAACTAACCATTTATTAGGCTGTTTTTTCATGATTTTTTGATAATGTTTTTACCCCATCATAATTGTTGCTCATAGAACAGTTTGCATTAAAAATAGCTCCTGCTTCTACAATTAATTTTCCAATTTTAACTTCTCCTTCTATTTTACAAGTTGATTTTAAATTTAAACTGTCAATTGCATTAATGTTCCCATTAAAATATCCTTCAATCTCAACATTCTGACAATTTATGTTCCCCTTTACTCGAGCTTCTTTTCCAATAATAACTTTTCCTTTAGTAGTAATTATGCCTTCCAAAATACCGTCAATTCTAAGGTCAGTTTCTGATATTATATTTCCATTAACGGTGGTTGCTTTTTCTATTCTACTGTATTGACCACTTGAATCATTCATGTTTGTATGCTTTATGTTACTTTAAAGAAGTCTTATTTTTAATAAAATTTCTATAATCGGACGCTAAAGCTACAAAATTATTTGATTCTATAATAAATTTTGTTTCTCCTTCAATATCAGAAATCCATTTATCTTTTTCATTTTCATCTTTTATTCCATGAATTACAATCAAAGAATTTTCAATATTGTAAAAATCTTTACTTAATGTCCACTTAACTTTTGAATCAATTAATAGTTTTTTAATTTTTGAATAAAAGTTATTTAACTTGTCCATTTCATTATTATTAAAAACAAAGATCCATTTATAATCTTTATAACTTACTTTTTTCTCTTTAAGATCATCGGAATTAGAAATATTAATTAATAATTTTTTTGAAAATTTCCCTTCAATTGATTCGGGATAACTAAGTGATAATACTTCTAACTCTTTTTTCCACCGAGAAACTCCATATATTCTGCCAATTACATTAGCTTTTAAAAGAGCTAGTTTAGATTCAAATTTAGTTCCACTCATAAATGCACTAATTTGATTAATTTTAACTAATAAATTTAAATATTCTCCTTTTTTATATATTTTATATAAATCATTGTACAAACTTTCATTTGATTCTTTTTCTAAATTCTGATCTTTACTTGAATCTTTTAGTAAAATTGCAAAAACTGTATTTGAAAACTCATTAATAATTTTTTTTCTAAAATAATTTTCTAAAGAATCATTTTTATTTTGATGAATCTTATATAAATGATATAGTGCTTGAACCTGAATATTAGATGATGGATTTTTTTCAATTAAAGCTTTCAATTTTTTAATTGCTAATAGATTTTTTCTAAATCTTTCTTTATAAATCAATCCTAATTGTAAATAGGAATTTTCATTAACCTTTTTTATACTATCTATTTTAAATTTGTTAGTAGGGATTTTAGAAATTAAATACTCTGGAGTATCATAAACTACTTTATTTATTTTTTTAGTATTGTTGTTGTTTTCATCATAATTATTTGACGATGAAATATCACTAATAACTCTCCAATTATCAATATTGGGTCTATTTCCCCAAAATGATCGAAACTTTTGTTTTCCAGAAAGAATTAAATTAGAATTGTAAAAATAAAATTTGTTTTTATCATTAAAATTTAAAAAAACTATCTTTTTTTTCTTTTCAATTTTTAATAAAGAATCTAGCTCCCTTTTTTTTCTTTCATTTATATAAGATGAGAAAAAAGAAAATCTTTCTTTAGCATTCATATTAATTAATTTAATTAAACTATCTGTTTCATTCACAATACTCTCATATCTGATTACATCTAATAAACTTTCTTTTCTTCTTTTTAAAACTCTTATTTCTTTTTCCTTTGGATTATATAATGAGATTAAACTATCAATATATTTTCCTGAATTAATAAAGTCTCCTTTTTTAAAATTGTAGTCTATTAAGAAATTATAATTATTTATTTTAGTATAAAAATCAATACCTGAGGAGTTCTGGGATAATATATAATATCTGTTCGCCAAAGAGTCTTTTCCATTTTTATATAATATCTTAGCTATCCCTGAATATAAGAAATGTTTAAATTCTCTGTTTTGAAAGTTTTTTAATTCTTTTTCAAGTTTATTTATCTTTCTTTCTAAATTTTCATTTTCATTTAAAATATATAGTTTAACAATTGAATTAATATAGTACTTTCTTGAAGTTTTTCTTTTCATTAATCTTATATTATCATAAGCCCAAATAGCCGAATCTTTTTTGTTAAGTTTTTCATAAAGTTGACCTGTTAGATAAAAATATCTTGCCTTATAATCATAGTTATTTTCAGTAATAGCTGCTTTTTTTATAAAAAACTTTGCTGAATCTAATTTTTTAACATTTAAAAAGGCTTGAGCTAATGAAGCATTTAAAATTCCTGAAAAACTACTTTTTTTAATGAGGTTTTCAGAAATTCCTTTAAGATTATTTATAGCCAATTCACTGTTATTCAATCTTATATTTGTTTTTTCTCTCCATATTCTTGCTTGTAAATAATTTTTTGGATTAGAATAATTTTCTATTATATAATTAAAGGATTCCAATGCCTGAAAAAACCTTCTGTCAAAATATCTTGACTTACCCAAAAGAATATAAGCATCATCTATTAATGGATTTTTTTGATGACCTTTAATGTTCATTGAATGTTTCTGAATTGCTTTTACAGATTTTTCTTCAGCTCTCTGAAATCCTGGAATAATTGTGGCATTATCGATACTTTCACCTCTTAAAAAAATAGGTTCAACTGAAATTAAACTAAAAAAATCATCTTCATTTAACTCTTCTAAAATCTTTTTTCCAACTGCAAAAGCTTCTTTACCATTATGCAACACATTGTACTTTGTGGTAAGTTTATGATAATTTCTATTTAAAAACCTGTCTTTTGATGTAGAACAAGAAGTTAATATAAAAAAATATATAAAGAGAAAAAGTATTTTATTTTGCAATTTATTCTTTATCCTAATAACTAAAAAACATCTTTTTTAGTATGTTTCCAAAACAAAAATTTCTATTATTTTTGCACTTGATGAACAGTTTTAATAATTTGAAAATTCTATCCGTTGAAAAAAACACTGAGGATTCAGTTATCCTGTCATTCAAAATACCAGAAAATTTAAAAAAACCCTTTTCTTTTAAAGCTGGTCAATATATTACACTTGAAAAAAAAATTAATGATAAAATAATAAGGAGACCTTATTCAATTTGCTCATCTCCAGATGAAAATATTTTAAAAGTGGGAATTAAAAAAGTAAAAGGAGGAGTATTTTCAACTTATGCAAATCGTAATCTAAAAGCTGGAGATTTTATAAAAGTTTCAAATCCTGAAGGAAAATTCATATATAAAAATATTGATAATTCAATAATTGCAATTGCTGCTGGAAGTGGTATTACACCTATTATTTCTATCATTAAAACTATTCTCAATAAAAAAACCTTAAATAAAATTCATTTACTATATGTCAATAAATCTCCCGAAAAAACAATGTTTTATGAATTATTAAAATCCTTAGAATTTGAAAACAAAAAAAGATTTAAAATAACTTGGTTTTTTACTGAGGCAAAAATTAAAAATTCTGAAAATAGAAGAATTAATGAATCTGATATTACTAAAGTTATATCAAATCAATTTTTAGATAATTTATATTATTTATGTGGTCCTGGTAAAATGAATGATTTTTTAAAAAATATTATAATAGATAATAAGGTAAATCCTCAAAAAATCTTTTGTGAACTATTTGAAAATACAGTATCGGAAAAAATCCCTTCTTCCACACAAGAAGGTCAATTAGAAATAATTTATGATAATTATTCTAATAAAATTAATTTTAAGTCTTCTGAAATATTATTAGATTCCATTTTAAATAATAATATTGATGTTCCTTATTCTTGTCAAGGGGGTGTTTGTTCTTCATGTATTGCAAGAATTAAAAAAGGAACGATAGAAATGAAAACAAATCAAATATTAACTGATGAAGAAATTAATGAGGGATTAATATTAACTTGTCAATCGATTCCTAAGTCAAGTAGTATTATTATTGATTTTGATGATGTTTAGTACTTAATATTTTATTTGCTCTTTCTAAAATAGTCAAAGGAGAAATAGTCCTAAATGCATTTTCATAACCTTTTGGAATTTTTTTCCCATAAACAGAAGTAGGTATTAAATTAAATTTATTTCTATCAATTAATATTTGATTTAAATCAGGCTGTAAAAAAGGAGAAAATCCTAAAAAAGGATGAGTCATACCCCAAATAGTAATTACAGGAATCCCCGCATTTGCAGCTAAATGACCATTAAAAGAGTCCATTGAAATCATTAAATTTAAATTTGAAATCAATTTAATCTGATCAAATAAGTCTAGTCTATCTGAACAATTATATACATTTAAAAAAGCGTTTTCCCATAAATTTAATTTAGATGTTTGTTCTTTACCAAAACCAAAAAGAAAAACATTATATTTTTTTTCTAAATACCCAACTACCTTTTGCATTAAATCCAAGGGGTAAATTTTTCCTATATGGGCAGCAAAAGGAGCTATACCAACAAAAGGCTTTTCTTTAGGATCATATTTGCCAATTAATTTTTCTGGCATAGATAATTTGTCAGGAAAATCATGATTTACAAAATCAACAGGATATCCTAATTTTCCAAAAACATCAGAATATCTGTATAAAGTTGGTGTTAATGGTCTAAAAACCTTATTTTTTTTTCTTACCAATGCTTTTTTTTCAATTCTTCCTTTATTAATTCTTTTTAATTTAAAAAAACTAAGTTTAAAAAACCCTCCAATAATATAAGAACGAATTACAGCATGTAAATCAGCAACTCGATTAATATCCAATAATTTTAACTCTTTAAATAAATGCCACAAACCAATTAAGCCTTTATGTTTATTATTAAAATCAACACTAAAAAATTTAATTCTTTTAAATTCGGAAAAAACAGGTTTTAATTTTTTATTTGTTGCTATTGTTATATTTAAATTTGGATAAGTTTTAAAAAGAACTCTTAAGAGGGGTACTAAAATTACAATATCTCCTAGTGATGAAAAACGAATAACTAATATATTCTCATTTTTTTTCATTAGAATTTATGTGAGCTTTTTTTATAAAGTATCGGATTAAGAGAAACATCATTATACATTTTCATTTGTTTATATACCTTAATGTATTTAATTCCTTTTTGAATATCAAAAACTAATTGGTCTATAGCATTTGATAAATCCTCCTTTTGAAGATTTAATATTTTTAATTTTTTTCTACAGTTATTTTTATGTTCATGTGAGGCTTCTTCTCTTTCAGCTTCTTCATTCATATGATATATTTTTAAAACTAAAATAGATAACCTATCTAAAGCCCATGCCAATGTTTCAGAATTATGAGTTGCATTTTTCTTAATCTTAATATTTTTAAATGCATCTAAAAAAAAGTCATCAATATATTCTACTAAATCTGTTCTTGTTTGATTTGATAAATCAATTTTTCTTTTAATTTCCATTCCTTTTTTTGAATCAATTAAAGGATCCCTAATTATATCTTCCAAATGCCATTGAACAGTATCGATCCAGTTTTTTTTATATAATAAATTTGATAAACTTTTATCGCTATATGGATTATTAAATTTTTGATCAACTTTATCAATTAAATGATATTTATTAACTGATTCATCAAAAATATTCAAAGCTTTTTTACTTAAATCTAAATATTTCATTTCTTTAACTATATAATATTATTTTGAATCAATTTAGATATAACGCCAATAAAAAACAATAAATAAATTGACATATTTTTAATTTTAATATTTTTTATTTTTTCAATAAATATACCTGAAAAGTATGCTACAGGAATAAAACTTAAAAACCATTCTCCTTCTCCTTTTTGTAAACCAAAAAACCCCATGATTAAACTGATATACAGCCAAAATATCATGAAAATAAATCCTTGATATCTTATTTTTTGATATCTTCTAGGAATAAATAATATACTAGACAGAATAGCTGTAAAAATTGCTATAAACCAAATAATTTCTGAATAATAAAAATTTTCTTTAATTTCCCATGTATTAATTAAATAATTATAATTTGATAAAATGTTATAATTCTGAAATAATACTTTATTGAAAATCTGTAAGGTTAAAGGTAAAAATATTAATGGGATTAAAAATGAAATTAAATGTTTTAAATCTCTATACTTTTGATAAAAAAGAACTGTTATTGGTATTATTAAAAAAAAAATAAAATATTTATTATATAAAATCAATAAAACAATTAGAAAAGACAAATCAAATAGCCGGAGATAAGATTTATTTTCATTAAAAATTCTATTGTAACTATATTTTGAGCAAATTATTAAAACAGCTATTAAAACTTTAGAAATAACTAATTCTTTTCCATGAGGAAAAAACAAATAAATTAGAGGAAATGATAATAAATGGATAGCCCTAAAAGTATTTACAGAATTTTTGTTTTCTAAATAACTTATTAAAAAGATAATTCCTGAAAATAAAAGCCAGAAAATAATTATGTTTGGTAAAAACTCGAATCTTAAAGCTCCTTCGTTTTTACAATAGTGAATAAAAAGAACTACAAGAAGAGAAATAAAAATACTAGCAAAGTAAGATTTTAAAGTTGTTTTTTGAAAAAGTTCAGCTACCATTTTATAATCGAAAATTTATAAAGTATTACAAATCAAATCCTATATCCTTTCTATAATAACTACCTTTATAATTAATATTTTCTATAGATTTATAAGATTTAGATACCGCCATTTTAAAATCTTTTCCAAAAGAAGTAACAGCTAATACTCTTCCTCCATTAGTGAGAACTTTATTTGACTTTTTTATTGTTCCACAATGAAAAATAATACTTTCTGTCTTTCTTTCAAGACCCTTTATTTCCTTTCCTTTTTCATATTTACTAGGATATCCTCCAGACACAGAAACAATTGTTGCAGCTGAATCTTTCAAAAATTTCATTTTAATAAATTTTAAGTTATCATTAACCAAAGAGATCAATATTTTTCCAAAATCATTTTTAATTCTTGGTAAAACCGCTTCAGTTTCAGGATCTCCCATTCTAACATTATATTCAATTACTTTTGGCTGATCTTTTACTTTAATTAAACCAAAAAATATAAAACCTCTGAAAGGTATTTTTTCTTTTTTAAGACCGAAAATTGTTGGTTTTATAATTTCTTTATCAATTTTATTTTTAAATTCCTTTGAAACAAAAGGAACTGGAGAAATTGCTCCCATTCCACCAGTATTCAGTCCAGTATCTCCCTCTCCAATTTTTTTATAATCTTTTGCCATAGGAAAATTAATGTAATTTTTTCCATCAGTAAGAATAAAACAAGATAATTCNATACCTTCAAGAAACTCNTCTATTACNACATTTTTNGAAGCNTCNCCAAACTTTTNNTCAATTAACATNNTTNTTANTTCTATNTTAGCTTCANTCAAATTATTNANNATTAANACACCTTTACCNGCTGCTAGNCCNTCTGCTTTNAANACATATGGNGGNGATAANTTNTCTAAAAANANATTTCCTTCATTNANATTATNTTCATTNACTTTNAAATATTTTGCNGTNGGAATATTATTTCTAATCATAAATTCNTTTGCAAAAGATTTNCTTCCTTCTAAAAGTGCTCCTTTTTTNTGAGGNCCAATTACATGAACATCTTTAANAGANTCATCATTTAAAAAANAATCATGTATNCCTTTTACAAGTGGTTCTTCAGGCCCTACCAAAACNATTTTAATTTCTTTNTCTATAACTAAAGATTTTATTTTTTNAAAATCATTAACAGATATATTATGATTTTCGGCATAATTTTNAGTGCCTGCATTNCCAGGGNCAGCATAGATTTTATTAATTANTTTACTTTTNGATAATTTCCAACAAAAAGCANTTTCTCTTCCNCCAGNTCCTAAAACCAATATATTCATATGTTAAAANTATAATAATTATTATAATGTGAAACTAACAATTCTGNTGTTTATNATTAATGAAATTATTGATTTTCATTTTCATTTTTTCAACAAAANTTTTNTGATTGTTCAGTTTTATNTTTTTANTAGAAATTTTATTTAAGTCTTTNGAATTNANAATTTTAAAAAATTNNCCTAATCCNAATAATCTACTTTTTTGATTAATATGATCTANTCCATCTGAAATAAAAATAGTAGGCACTNCCAAAGCCACNGAAGGAAGTGCAGAATGAATTCTTGATGTTANTACAAGTTCAGAATTAGCAATTGCNAATAATTGTTCATATGCTAATTTTTCTCTTTTTAAAANACTNNTTTTATTNACNTCNATTATNTGAGANAAATATTTTATNTNTTTNTCTTGATTCTCTANAAAAANATTAATTCTTCTNTTTGAAATAATGTAAATNNTTTTTTTNTANGGATACTTTATAAGTTGNATACNATCATTAAAAAGATTTTTTATNGNTGGTTTTTTAAAAAATAAAAANNNAGGTAATATTCTNTCAATTACATTAATTACTAATATTCCTTTTTTAAAATTATTTTTAATTTTNAACTTTTTTCTATNTAANGTNANNGTAAGACAACCTGAAAAGTANGCCNTNATTCCNTTTNTNTCAAGAATTNNTTTAGTNTATAAATCTCTACANCCAATAGGNTCATGTTTCTTTAAATATTCAANTCCATTTTTATTTANAATATACGNTTCTCTATTATAGGGTTTATATGAAAAGAAATAAAAAAAGGAATAATTTTATTTGATGGAGGCCAATTATTAGGTTTTTCCATAAACCATCCATTAATAATTAGTTTAATTTTTTCTCCAAAATAATTCTTCAAATTATCTCGATCAATTTCGATTATCTTTTCCTTTAAAAACTGCTTAGCAGCAATTTTTTGAATATAATCTCCTAAATTATTAGAATTTGGATAAGAAATAACAGCTGTTTTAAACTTTTGCGTCATCAAATAAACTTTTAAATTTATCAACTCTTTTTGATAATGGATAGTTAATTTTTATCCTTTCTCTAGCTTTTTTTCCAGTTAAAACAATCTTTGATTTTAAAAATTTTTTTACTTTATATAACTCATCAAATCCATTAAAAATTATACCTGTATTACCAATTACGTCTGAAATTCCAAAAACATTATTTCCTATTGGTACACATTCACATAACATTGCTTCACATAAAACATTTGGAAGACCTTCAATTATTGAACCTTGATAATAAAAAAAATTTTCTGAATATAATTCAACCAACTTATTTGAATTAACTTTTCCTATTAAAGTTATATTTTTTGGCTTTTCAATTTCTAAAATCATTTTTTTTGAAAGTCCAACAATTGTAAATTTAAAATTATGAAGGCTTCTTGCTAATTCTATAAATTGAGGTAATCCTTTTATTTTAAAAGTTCGAAAATTATCAATATTAGCTACAGTCAATATAGTATTTTTATTTCTTCTATTTTTTTTTGATTTCCAAAAAGAAAAATCATATCCCGTTGCAACTTCTTTTATTTCAGTATTTAAATTTTTTAAAAAAGTTTTAATCCCTGAATCAATATTTAATAGATTCTTAGAATTTTTACAACCATATTCCAGACTTTTATGAACAACCCATATTTCAGTGGCATAATTATAAATCAAAGATGCTACTTTACTTCTTAAATTTCTTTTTTGAAAGACCCCATGTTTCAATTCTTTATAGGATACAGCATCATATCCTCCAACTATTACAACAAATTTTTTCTTAAATATTCTTGATAATAATAATGGTATTAACCCATGATAGTCAGAAAACCAACAAATTACTAATTGAGATTTTGGTATAAACCAAATTGATTTTAGAAATTCTTTAAATCTGTTTTTAAAAAAATTGAAAAAATCTTTATATGGATGAGATCTAATTTGATATAATGAGACATTCATGTTATTTAGGATTTCTATATCCTTTCTAACAAAAGAAGTAAGAACACTATAAACAAATGTTGCTTTAACCTCATACATAAACTAATCTTTATTTATAACATATTTTTCTAAATAGCTTGCAATTTTATAGTCATTTGACAATCTAGGAACTTTATTTTGACCTCCTAATTTGCCAACATATTTCATATATTTAGAAAAACTATTTTTTTCAACAGCTTTGACTACAAGTCTACTTAATATTTTTCCTTTTATCAAATCCTTATAATAAATATTTTGTTCTTGAAGAGATAAATCTATATCCTTTTCTAACGATTTTAAATCCTTTGGAAGTTTATCAAATTCAATAAACCACTTATGATAAGAATTATCTTTTTTCGAATCAATATTTGGAGCGACTGTAAATTCTCTTACGAAAATTTTGTTCTTATAATTTTTTAAAGCAAAACTTAAGGCTCTTTCTACTTCAGATCCTATTACATGTTCTCCAAAAGCAGAAATGAAATGACTAATTCTACCTGTTACCTTTATTCTAAATGGTTTTAATGAGGTAAACTCTATTGTGTCCCCAATATTATAAGCCCAAAGACCAGCATTAGTTGAGATTATAATTACATAATTAACTCCTTTTTTAACCTGAGTTAGATTATATCTTTTAGCATTTTTTTCATAAAATTTTGATGCCTCAATAAATTCATAAAAAATTCCATTATTAACTAATAATAGTAGGCTATTATCATCTAATTGATCTTGATAAGCAATAAACCCTTCTGAAGCGGGATAAACCTCAATAGTGTCTACATTTCTTCCAATTAACTTATCAAAAATTAGTTTATATGGTGCAAAATTTACACCTCCATAAATAAAAAGACTAAAATTTGGAAACTGATCACCAATATTTTTTTTGGATTTACCTATTATCTTTTCAAAATACATTTGAACCCAAGATGGAATTCCAGCAATTATAGTCATATTTTTATCAATTGTTTCTTTCACGATACTATCAACTTTTTTTTCCCAATCATCAATACAATTTGTTTTCCAGCTAGGCATTCTATTTTTTAACATATACTTTGGAACATAATGAGCGGCTATTCCCGAAAGTCTGCCTATTAAAACTCCTTTATTCTTTTGTAATATTGGTGATCC
The DNA here is from genome assembly GCA_002719315.1 of Flavobacteriaceae bacterium. Lineage (GTDB taxonomy): Bacteria > Bacteroidota > Bacteroidia > Flavobacteriales > Flavobacteriaceae. The sequence continues at coordinate 79,328 of PBHD01000005.1, read as the reverse complement.
TTGAATAAAAATGTGTTTGCCATAGGCTATTTTAGTGTTTCCGCTTTTATGTATATAATTTAAAATAGAGTCTCTTGCAGAGTTTATATGGCTGTCTATTGAATCAATAGTTATTGGTATATATTTTATGCCTGATGTTGTTCCACTGGTCTTTGCAAAATATATTGGTTTTCCGGGCCATAAAACATTTTTTTCTCCAGATAATATTTTTTCTACATATGTTTTAATATCCTCATAGTCTCTAACTTTAACTTTTTGTACAAAATCTTCATATGATTTTATCTTTTTAAAGTCATTGTCAAGTCCAAATCTTGTATTTAATCCCTTTTTTATTAATTTCTTAAAAATTTTATCTTGATATTTTATAGGGTTTTTTATCCATTTGTTATTTTTAAAACTTATATAATTTGAGAAAAGTTTAGCTAAAAAACCTTTTATCATTTTTTAATCAAAATTTAAAAATTGTTTTGGATCCATTGGATATCCCTCAAGCCATAATTCAAAATGTAAATGCGATCCAGTAGAATATTCTCCTGTATTTCCAGCAGCAGCAATAACTTCTCCAGTTAAAACAAGTTCTCCTTGTTTTTTACTCAAGCTAGAATTGTGCTTATAAACTGACATAAAACCATAATTATGTCTTACAATTATTACATAACCTGTTTGAGCTGTCCATTCTGAGAAAATAACTGTTCCATCAGCTATAGATTTAATTGGAGAATTCTCTTCAAGCACTATATCTACAGCAAAATGTTCTTCTTTTACATTAAATTCTTGAGAAATTGGTCCTCTAGCTGGAGGGTTTAAAAATAAATTTGATTTAAACGCCTCATTTTGATCAAAATTATATTTATCCTCTTGGTCTACTATTTTTCTTAAAATTGAATCCGCTTTATTTCCTTTAATTAATTCACTAAATTTCTCTACAATTGAATCGTTTTCAAGATTATTATTTGAAAAAAAGGATTCATCTAAATTCTCTCCTGTTAAAACCTTTTTTACTGAATTCAAATATCGAGAATTCTTTTCATAAATATTTATTAGAGAATCTGTAACAAATAAGTTTTCTATGGCATTTTTTCTAATCTCACTTGAATCATATCCTGGAATATATTCTCTAAGTGGAGTATATGCAATTGTAAAAAATAATCCTACACTAAAAATTGAAAACAAAAAAATTGAAACTATAATAACATTTAATCTAGATAATCGAAATTGAAATTGTTCTTCAAATGTTTCTTCATTAACTATCAACATTCGATAGCGACTAGTCAATTTTTTTATTATTTTATTTGATGATTTATTTTTTTTTGACATATTGTATTCAAATATAAGGATTACTCAAAGTTTAAAATATCAATTATAATAAATGATATAGAATAAGTTAAATATTTAACTAAATTTGTTTAAATAATAAATAATTAACCCTTACAAAATTATGATTGGAGCCCCTCAAATTATTCTTATTATTGCCGTAGTACTCTTGCTTTTTGGAGGAAGAAAAATTCCTGAGTTAATGAAAGGCCTTGGAAGCGGTATTAAAGAGTTCAAAAAAGCTACTAAAGAAGATAATGATGAAAAAAAAATTAATGAAAAAAAAGAATAAGTTTTTCATAATTTTATTGTATTCAAAATAGTCTCTAGTTCGAACATATAATCTCTTTTTTTAGTTGAAGGTGCAAAAGTAAAACCTTCAATAACTACCCATCTATTATTAACAATATCTTCAACAAAATAATTTACAAATGGCCCTGCCATAAAATCATTGTGAACTTCCCAAGTTCCTTTTGTTATATATAAAGGATTATTTTCTTTTTTTGATTTATAAAAAAATGGTTTGTAGGCTTTTTCAGTAATCATATATGATCCTTTTAATCTTCCTGGAACATATATTTTTCCAATGGAATCTCTAATACTAATAATTCTTTTATTATTAAAAGAGTTGAAATTATTTTTTGGAATAGAATATGAAATAATATTCATATGTCCTTTTGGAATATCTTTCTGAATCCATATAAAATTGGTAGTGTCTTTAACTGTTTTATATGCAGAGGGATATTTTAATCTAATTCCAAATCTATTTTCTAAATCATTGGATGTAGATAAAGATTTATTGATTCTTCTTAATTTTTCCTTTCTTTCATTATATGAAATTGTATTTATTATAAGGTTAACATTTTCTTTAAAATAAAATTCATGTAAATCATTATCCTCAAAAGAACTTTTAATGACAATTTGAGGTTTAGAAAATACATTTTCCATCAACTTAAATTCATTTAAATCATTATTTACAAACCATAAAATATTTCTACTTTGCTTTGCAAATCCAGAAAATGCTCTTGGGTTTAAGTAATACAAATTAAANTTTGGCTCATCAGTTGGAAGACCCTCNTATGGTTTATTTAATTCTTGTCTAATTATTTTTCCTAAAGAATTTTCCCAATCATTCTTATTCATAANAATCGTTAAATCATTTATTCTTCCGTTAGATTCTGCTANATATGGTTGATTCTTCCTCTTATTACAAGAAAAGATTAAAAAAAAAATAAATATAATTTTAAGCCTCAAAAAAAATTGTTTAATCAATTAATGCTTTAATTCCAGGTAATATTTTACCCTCTAAGCTCTCCAGCATTGCTCCACCTCCAGTACTAACATAACTCATTTTATTCTCTAAACCATACTTTTTAACTGCGAAAACAGAATCTCCTCCTCCAACTAAAGAAAAAGCGCCAAGTTTAGTTTTTTCTGCAATAAATTCTCCTACTTGAATTGTTCCTTTAGCAAAATTTTCAAACTCAAAAACACCTAGTGGTCCATTCCAAAGTATTGTGTTACATTTTAAAATTATACTTTCAAAAAGTTTAAGAGACTTTGGTCCAGCATCCATTCCTTCCCATCCTTTTGAAATATTATTTACATCAAAAATCTTTTGATTTGAATTATTAGAAAAATTATCCCCTGCTACTACATCAATTGGAAGATGCAATGAAACGTTTTTAGATTTTGCCTTATCAATTATCTTTAATGCAACNTTTGCATAATCCTTTTCGTAAATTGAATTTCCTATTTTTCCTTTTAAGGCGTATATAAATGTATATACCATGCCTCCTCCTATNATTAAATGATCTATTTTATCTAACATACTTTCTATAATCGTAATTTTAGATGATACTTTTGCTCCTCCTATTATTGCTAAAACAGGTTTTTCTCCTGACTTTAAAACTTTATCAATTGCTAAAACTTCTTTCTCTAACAATTTTCCAAAAAATTTATTATTCTTAAAAAATCTTGAAATTATGGTAGTAGATGCATGAGCTCTATGGGCCGCTCCAAAAGCATCATTAATAAATACTGTGCCATGTCTTGACAACTTTTTTGCAAAATCAAAATCCCCCTCAGATTCTTCTTTATAAAACCTTAGGTTTTCTAACAGTAAAACTTGTCCAGGCTCTAATAATCTAGATTTATTCTCAGCTTCTTCTCCTATACAATCAGAAAAAAAGTAAACAGATCTACCTAAAACTTTACTAACTTCAGAAACAATATTTTTTAAAGATAACTCTGGTGAAAATCCCTTTGGTCTTCCCATGTGTGAAATTAAAATACAACTTCCTCCATTATTTAAAACATGATCAATTGTTGGTTTTGCGGCATAAATTCTAGTATTATCAACCACTTGTAATTTATCATTTAACGGGACATTAAAATCAACTCTAATTAATATTTTTTTGTTTTTAAAAGATTGGTTTACTAGTGTTTTCATCATCTCAAAAATACTATAATTATTTACTAACAAATAGAGAAACTAAAATTAAAATTTTAAAAAAAAGTAATGTTATATTTGATTAATGTACTTTAAAGATATAATTGGTCAAAATCAAATTAAAAAGACTATTAATGAAATGTGTGACAAGAAGTATGTTCCTCATTGTCAGCTTTTTATAGATAAAAATGGATATGGTGGATTAGGGTTAGCACTCTATTTATGCATATTATTAATTTACGGAAAAGACGATGCTGAAAAACTTTTTTCTAAAGGGAATGATATAAAAAACGTGCTTCAAAANCCTGATTTAAAATTTATATATCCAATTTACTCTAATAAAAATAAATTATCAATCAATTATATAAAGGAATGGTTATTATTTATAAAAGAAAATGTATATGGTTCATACGAAGATTGGCTGAAAGAAATAGGCAATGAAAATAGAGAAGGAATAATAGGAGTAAATGAAATTGAAAATTTACAAAATCAAATAAATTTAAAGTCTTTTTACGGAGGAAATAAAGCAATATTAATTTGGGGTATTGATAAGATGAATTTGTCCGCTTCTAATAAAATACTTAAATTATTAGAGGAACCTCCGAAGAAGACATTTTTTATTCTAGTGGCAGAAGACCCATTAAAATTGTTACCAACAATTTATTCTAGATGTCAAACTATCTATTTAAAACCGCTTAAACAAAAATACATACAAGAATATCTAATAAAAAATAATATTGAAAAAATAAGTTACAATCCTAATCTAGACAGTATAAGATCTATCAATAAAATAATTAATAATCAATATTATTCAGATTATGAATTATTAATTATTGAATTACTACGGCTTTCTTTTAGCTCAAATAAAAATAAGGAAGGTATAATTGGACTATATGATTGGATAAATAAAGTATCTCTTCTTGGAAATGAAAGAATAAAAAGTTTTTTATACTATTCAGTTGAGTTTTTTAGGTCAGCTTTTTTTGTAAACTATAATTTACAAAAAATTGCTCCTTTTGAAAGTTCTACGAAATTTAAAATAGAGAACCTTTCTCCGTATATTAACAAAAAAAACTTCAGAAAATTTGTTAATTTATTTGAAAAATCTCAGAATAATATTGAACAAAATGCAAATAAGAAAATGCTTCTAACAGAAATTGCGCTAAAAACAAAAAAACTACTTCTTCTTTCTAAAAACTAAACTNTTTTTTTGAAAACATAAATTATTGAGGAGTATTCTCTAGTATACAAAGCTTTTATATTAGATATTATTCCTATAAGGATTCCCTTGAGTAACGGGAAAAAAGATCCTTTTTGTTTTTCGGTTAGATAAGAAATATAAAATACATCAAAAAAAAGTGGGTAGGTTCTAATAAGCAAAAAATCTTTTTTATTTAATAAATATTCTATTCCTCTTCTATTAAAATGCCATAAATGCCTTGGAACATCAAGTGCTGCCCATTTTTCTTTATAATATTTGGAATCAAAACTATTAATATTAGGAATAGCAATAACTAAGAAACCATTCTTATCTAATAATGAATAACATTTATTTAAAGTTTCATTTAAATTAATCATATGTTCCAAAGAATGCCAAAAAGTTATAATATTAAATCTAGATTTCGTTGGAATTTTATTTATCGAGGAAAATGTAGTTAATCCTTTTTTTTTGCAAATTTTTAATGCTTTTAAGTTGTTTTCAACTATTGATTGATTAACTCCTCTTTTTAAACAAAATTCAGCAAAACCTCCTATTCCAGACCCAACATCAAGAGATATAATCTTATATGGAATTAATTTTTTAATTATTGACCATTTATACCTTAACATTAAGTATTGAGCAAAAAAATACAAATGCTCAAAAAGTAATAGTGGCTTTTTTTTAAAAGAATCATATTTATTTGAATAATAATACTTCGATAAATCTTTTTCATTTCCAATGTCGGTCCAAGCAATATTCGTTTTTAAATCACAATAAATATTAAATTTTTTATTGGTAACCAGCTTATCTTCTGCAGAATACAAAAAAATGTCTTTATTTAACTTCATATTTGTTCCACGTGAAACATTATTTATCTTCCCATTGATACTAACAAAACACTTATATCGCTTGGTTTAATTCCGCTAATTCTAGATGCTTGAGCTAGTGTTTGAGGTCTTATTTTATTTAGCTTTTCTTTTGCTTCAAACGATAACGAGGATAATTCATTAAAATTAAATTTTTCAGGAATTTTAATATTACTAAGTCTTATTAATTTTTCTACATTTCTTTTTTCTTTTTCAATATATCCTGAGTATTTAATATCTATTTCAGCTTGCTCAAGAATTTCATCAGATATTTTTTCTTTAATTAAATATTTTTTTAAAGGGTTTAATTTTTTTATATCCTTTCTTTTAATATTTGGTCTAGCGAGCAATTTAGAAAATTTGTCAGTTTGTTTAACTAGCACCTCATCTATTGAAGACAACAAATAATTTGCTGATTTCATGTCATAACTTGTTGAATATAAATATTCTTTTACGCTTTNTGTTTTTTTAATTTTATTATCTAACGTCTTCATTCTTTGAGAGGAAATCAACCCTAATTTATACCCCATAGGAGACAATCTCTTATCTGCATTGTCCTGCCTTAATAAAGTTCTATACTCAGCTCTCGAAGTAAACATTCTGTATGGCTCGTCAGTTCCCTTTAATATTAAATCATCAATCAAAACGCCTATATANGCTTGGTCTCTTCTTAATGTAAAAGGATCTTTNCTTTTTGTTTTTAAGCTTGCATTTATGCCTGCTATTAATCCCTGAGCGGCTGCTTCTTCATAACCTGTTGTTCCATTTATTTGCCCTGCAAAATATAATCCAGTAATTAATTTAGTTTCTAAAGTATTATATAACTGCGTGGGTTGAAAAAAATCATATTCTATAGCATATCCAGGTCTAAAAAGTTTAACCTTTTCAAAGCCTACTATTGATCTTAATGCTTTAAATTGAATTTCCTCGGGTAAAGATGTTGAAAAACCATTGACATAAACCTCAATAGTATTCCATCCTTCAGGTTCGACAAAAATTTGATGACCAGACTTCTCACTAAAACGATTAATCTTATCTTCTATTGAAGGACAATATCTAGGGCCTATACTTTCAATATTACCATTAAACATAGGAGATCTGTCAAAACCTTCTCTTAATATTTCATGTACTAAATTATTAGTATGGGTCATATGGCAACTTATTTGAGATTTCAATGGTTTCGTTTGATTAGAAAAGGAAAATTTTGAGGGTTTAATGTCTCCAGGCTGCTCATCCATTTTGTTATAATCTAATGACCTTCCATCAACTCTTGGAGGTGTTCCTGTTTTCATCCTACCAGAGATAAATCCTAAATTTAAAAGACTGCTAGTTAACCCTACTGACGATTTTTCTCCCGCCCTTCCTCCTTGAAAGTTTTTTTCTCCAATATGAATTTTACCATTTAAAAAAGTTCCATTAGTTAGAATTACTGTCTTGGAATAAATCTTTATTCCTAAACTGGTTTTTACACCACAAATTTTGTTGTTTTTAACTATTACGTCAGTTACCATTTCTTGATAGAAATCTAAATTTTTTGTTTTTTCGAGCATTTGACGCCATTCTTGAGAAAACATTTGTCGATCAGATTGAACTCTTGGACTCCACATAGCCGGACCCTTAGATTGATTAAGCATTTTGAACTGAATAGCACTTTTATCAGAAACTATTCCACTATAACCTCCAAGCGCATCAATTTCACGGACTATTTGTCCCTTTGCTATACCTCCCATAGCAGGATTACAAGACATCTGACCTAATGTCTGTAAATTCATAGTAATTAATAACGTTTTTGAGCCAAGATTAGCTGCTGCTGCTGCTGCTTCACAGCCCGCGTGGCCACCGCCTACAACTATAACATCAAATTTATTTTCAAACATTATTAAATTGTTTCACGTGGAACATTTTTAAAAAAGAATCTTCTTTTTTTCTCATAACCTCTCTATCAGCATTATTCTTGTCATTATAGCCCATACAATGTAAAAGACCATGTATAACTACCCTAACCATCTCATTTTCAGGTGATTGCATGTTTTCTTTTGCGTTTCTCTTGATTACTGAAAAGCATATGTGCATCTCTGCTTGAATTTTCTTCGATTTACTATAATCAAAAGTTAAAATGTCAGTTTCTGTGTTATGATTTAAATATTTTGTATTAAGATTTAACATTCTGTCTTTAGAAACAAAGTTATATTCAATCTTTTTAATTCCAAATCCTTCATTTTTAACAAAGATTGAAATATGTCTTTTGATATCATTAATATTAATAATTTTTGGTATGTTGTTAAATTTAATAATCTTCTTTAATTTTAAGATGCAAAGATAGTCGAAATGTGATTTTAATTAGAACTCATTTTAAATAAGCTATTATCTTTACAATTATGAGCTGTAGAGTTAGATTTGCGCCAAGTCCAACAGGACCCCTCCACATAGGAGGTTTAAGAACAGCATTATATAACTACTTATTTGCTAAAAAAAATAAAGGTTCTTTTATCCTAAGAATAGAAGATACCGATCAAAATAGATATATTAAAGAGAGTGAAGAATATATAAATGAGTCTCTTAAGTGGGCTGGTATTAATCCAGATGAAAGCCCAATTAAAAAAGGGAAATTTGGGCCATACAGACAAAGTGAAAGAAAAAGTATATACAATAAGTATGTTTTAAAATTAATTGAAAACAATAAGGCTTATTATGCATTTGATAGTGATGAAGAGTTAAATAATCTACGATTTGAATATGAAAAGAAAGGGAAAACTTTTAAATATGACTATAGCAACAGGAAAAGTTTTAAAAACTCTTTAACCTTGACTAAAGAGGAAATTGAAAAATTAAAAAAACAAAATTCATTTGTCATAAGACTAAAAATAATCCCTAACCAAATTATCTCTGTTGAAGATAAAATAAGAGGTAATATTAATGTCAATTCAAATTTACTAGACGATAAAGTATTAATAAAAAGCGATGGGATGCCAACATATCATTTTGCAAATGTTGTTGATGATCATTTAATGAAAATTTCAACAGTAATTAGAGGCGAGGAGTGGCTTCCTTCTTTACCTTTTCATAAATTATTATATAAGTCGTTTAAATGGAAAACTCCTGATTTTATGCATCTCCCTCTTATTCTCAAACCCTCTGGAAAAGGCAAGCTCTCAAAAAGAGATTCTGAAAAAATGGGAATTCCAATTTTTCCTCTATCATGGAAAGAAAATATTGGATTTAAAGAAATTGGATTTTTACCAAACTCTATAATAAATTACCTTGCGCTTTTAGGATGGAATGATGACACAGAAAAAGAAATTTATTCTTTAAAAGAACTAGAAACAGCTTTTGATTTTAAAAAAATTCAAAAAAGTGGTGCAAAATTCGATTACGATAAGGCAAAATGGATAAATCATAATCATTTAAAGAACTTGTCTGATGAACGCCTTTTATCCCTTTCTAAAAAAAGTTTAAATTATTTAAATAGCTCATATAAAAAAACTGAGGTTTTAAAAATTATTTCTTTAGTTAAAGAAAGGTTGAATTTAATTTCTGACTTAAAGAAAGAAACTTTTTTTTTCTATAATGATCCTGATTATTCTTTGTTAAATGAAAAGTTTTCAAAAAACAAGGATTCTATTAAAGTTTTAAATGATTTAAAAACAGTCTTTTCATCAATAAATAATATTGATAATGCAAAAAATCAAATTATAAATTATGGTAATGAAAACAATTTAAAGCTTGGATATTTAATGCAACTTTTAAGAATATCAATAGTAGGTGAATTATCTGGACCAGATCTTTTTTCAATTATTAAAATCATAGGAAAAAGTGTAACTTTAAAACGAATTAATAACCTTATGTCTAAACTAAAAAATTAAATCTATGCCTACTTCAACTTCTATAATTATTGGTCTTATTATTTTATTACTGTTTTTTTCACTTTTCATGGTTAAGCAACAGACTGCTGCTATTATAGAACGATTTGGAAAATTTCAAAGCATAAGACATTCTGGTCTTCAAATTAAAATTCCAATTATAGATAGAATTATAGGCAGGATAAGTTTAAGAGTACTTCAACTTGACGTTACCGTAGAAACTAAAACTAGCGATAATGTCTTTGTAAAATTAAAAGTTTCTGTTCAGTATAAAGTTATAAAAGATAAAGTTTATGAAGCATTTTACAAATTAGATTTTCCTCAAGATCAAATTACATCTTATGTTTTTGATGTTGTTCGAGCAGTTGTGCCAAAAATGAAATTAGATGATGTATTTGAAAAAAAGGATGAAATCGCTAATTCTGTAAAAGGAGAATTAAATGACGCAATGACTAACTATGGTTATGACATAATTAGAGCGCTTGTTACTGATATTGATCCGGACACTGAAGTAAAAGCTGCAATGAACAAAATTAATGCTGCAGAAAGAAAAAAAGTTGCTGCTCAATATGAAGGTGATGCAGAAAGAATTAGAATTGTAGAAAAAGCAAAGGCTGAAGCTGAGAGTAAAAGACTTCAAGGACAAGGAATTGCTGATCAAAGAAGAGAAATCGCAAGAGGTTTGGAAGAATCTGTCGATGTTCTTAACAAAGTTGGTATAAATTCTCAAGAAGCCTCTGCATTAATTGTTGTTACCCAACATTACGACACTCTTCAAGCAGTTGGTGAAAACACAAATAGTAATTTAATTTTGCTCCCTAATTCTCCCCAAGCTGGCAGTGAAATGTTAAACAATATGGTTGCTTCGTTTACTGCAAGCAATCAAATAGGAGAAGCTATGAAAAAACAAAATAAGGATACAGAAACCCTAAAAAATAAAAAAGAAAAATAACTTTATTTCTTAGACCAGCTATCTCTTAATCCAACTGTTTTATTAAAAATTAGCTTTTTGTTAATTATATTATCCAAAATAAAATATCCTAATCTTTGAAATTGAAAATGATCTCCTTTTGAAGCAGTTGATAAACTAGGTTCAATATAGCCCTTAACTTTTTTTAAAGACTTTGAGTTAATAAAGCTTTTAAAATCTATCTCTTTGTCCGAATCTGGTGATGGAACTGAAAATAATCTATCATATACATTTACATCAATGACTAAGGAGTGTTTAATTGTTACCCAATGAATTGTTCCTTTAACTTTTCTTTTACTTTCTTCTGAATCACTTCCGCTTTTACTTTTAGGGTCATAAGAACATATAATTTCCTTTATTGTTCCATCATTATTTTTAATTACACTCTCTCCTTTTATTATATATGCATTTTTTAGTCTAACTTCTTTCCCTAGAGTTAGTCTATAAAATTTTCTATTAGCTTCTTCTTTAAAATCTTCTCTCTCAATATAAAGTTCTCTAGAAAATGGTATTTTTCTCTTTCCAAGTTCAGGTTTTTCCGGATTAATTTCTCCTTCTAAAATTTCATCACTATTTTTAGGATAGTTTATTATAATTAATTTAACCGGATTTAAAACTGCCATAACCCTTGGAGAAATTATATTAAGATGTTCTCTTACTGAAAATTCAAGAAGAGAAAGGTCTATCAAATTTTCTCTTTTTGCAATGCCAGCTAGTTCAACAAATCTTTTTAAAGACTCTGGCGTATATCCTCTTCTTCTTAAGCCTGAAATAGTTGGCATTCTAGGGTCATCCCAGCCATTAACATACTTTTTTTCAATCAATTCAAATAATTTTCTTTTAGATGTTACTGTATATGACAAATTTAGTCTAGCAAACTCTCTTTGTTTTGGTCTCATTTTTTTTAAGGGAGCTAATGAATCTAAAAACCAATCGTATAAATCTCTATGAGGTTTAAACTCTAAAGTACAAAGTGAATGTGAAATCTGCTCAATGTAATCAGATTGACCATGAGTCCAATCGTATAAAGGGTAAATACACCATTTATTTTTGGTCCTATGATGTTCTCTATATAAAACTCTATAGATCACCGGATCTCTTAATAGCATATTTGGAGACGCCATATCAATTTTTGCTCTTAAAACATGCTCTCCTTCCTTAAACTTTCCTTTAAACATAGACGTAAACAGCTTTTTATTTTCCTCTACACTTCGATTTCTATAGGGGCTATTTAATCCTGATTTTGTTGGTGTACCTTTTTGTGATGCAATTTTTTCTGAATCCTGAGAATCAACGTATGCTAATTCTTTTTCAATGAGTAAATGTGCCCATTTATATAATTGGGCAAAATAATCAGAGGCATAACATTCTTCTTTCCATTTATATCCTAGCCAATTAATGTCCTCTTTTATACCATCGACAAACTTTTTTTCTTCTTTAACTGGATTAGTATCATCAAATCTAAGATTTACTGATGCTCCATATTTTTCCCCAAGATTAAAGTTCAGGCATATCGCTTTAACATGCCCAATATGCAAATACCCATTCGGTTCAGGTGGAAATCTAAATTTTAATGCTTTTTTATTAAACCCTTTTAATAAATCTTGCTTAATAATTTGCTCTATAAAATTTATACCTTTTTTCATAAATTAAAAACTCAACAAATATATTGATTTGATTTTTTAAACATGTTTATAAATAGAGTTTATATATTTGAAAATATGGGAAGAATTTATTTAAATGGCATTAAAATTTATGCCTATCATGGTTGCCTAAAAGAAGAAAATAAAATAGGAAGTTATTATAAAATAAACTTAATGGTTAAATCTAATTTGGAAAAACCCTCCAAAAGTGATCTATTAATAGACACAATAGACTACTCTACATTATATGAAATAGTTGAAAAAGAAATGAGCATAAAATCTTCATTAATTGAGCATGTTTGTGACAGAATTCTTAATGTTGTTTTTAAAACATTTCCTTCTGTATTAAAAGCAACAATAGAGGTTTCAAAATTAAACCCACCAATCGATGGTGATATAAAAAAGGTCTCTGTAAAGAAAAAAAGGAAAAGGTCCTTAAAATAAATATTTAGTATTTTTGTCTGCTATGGCATCGTGGCCGAGTGGCTAGGCAGAGCTCTGCAAAAGCTTTTACAGCGGTTCGAATCCGCTCGATGCCTCTTTTATTTTAGCAAAACCTTTCCGCCTAAAGTATATCTTGAAATTACTTGCTTAGGTTTTCCGTACACTTCAATTTTCCCCCCTGCATTTATTTTTAAATTAGCAAGTTCTTTAACTTTTATTGTGGAAGTCCCTCCTGCTATGGAAATAACTTGTGCTTTATTTGATTCTAATTTTTCTGCATTAATTAATCCCCCAGCACTAACTTTTAAATTAACTTCATTTGAAACACCAGTAAGTTTAAGTTTTGCTCCAGAGCTCACATTTGCTTTCAAATTATTAACACTGATTTTAGCTGAAATCTTTGACCCCTCTTTTGCTTTTATACTTATTTGATTTGTTTTAATTGTTTTCTTATTAATAATTACAGATCCTTGGTATGCTGATATAAATTCAAGATTTTTACTATAAAAAACTTCTATATAATTATATCCTGTTTTGAAAAGAGACTCTACAGGAAGTTTTATTTTCATAGTTTTTCTTTTTATACTAATAATGACCTTTTCTATATTGTCTCCATATACATAAACAATATTCTTATCAGACGGTATTAATTTAACTTCTAATCCTGAATATACCTTTATAGAGTTAAAGTCTTTTATAGATATCGTAGCTCTTTCAACGTCATATTTTATTTGAGAATATGTTTTAAAAAACAATAAAGAAAATAATAAAATAAATGTTTTTAACCTCATCTTAATAATTCGAAATCTAAATGTCTTTTTTCAGGATTTGTTTTTTTTACTTTTATATAAACAATGTCTCCTAGTTGATATTTTCTTTTAAATTTTTCTCCAATTAAAGTGTGTTTCTTTTCATTATAAATGTAGAAATCATCTTTCATGTTTTTAACACTAATCATCCCTTCACATTTATTTTCAATAATTTCTACATACATTCCCCTTTCAGTAACTCCAGAAATTACACCTTTATAATTATACCCAATTTTATTACTCATAAAAAGAACTTGCATAAATTTATTTGAGGCTCTTTCTACTTTTGTAGATAATTGTTCTGTTTTTGATATGTGTTTACATGTTTTTTGAAGTTCTTTTTCATTGTTATCATTATTCAGAATATTTTTTTCTAATATTCTATGAGCTAAAATATCTGAATATCTCCTAATTGGTGAAGTAAAATGTGTGTAATTTTTAAAAGCTAAGCCATAATGTCCTATGTTTTTTGTTGAATATTCCGCTTTACTCATAGCTCTTAATGCTAATTTATCTATTAAATTTTTTTCTTTTTTTTCTTTTAATTTTAATAACAATTCATTTAACGAAGCACCTATTTTTTTTGGTCTTATGTTTAAATCATATCCTAACTTTTTTGCTATTGATTTTAAGTTTTCTAATTTTTCATTATCTGGCAAATCATGTATTCTATAAACAAACTCTCTTTTTGTTTTATTAATTAAATCTCCTAAGCTTCTATTTGCAAGTAACATATACTCTTCAACTAATTTATTTGAATCTTTTGATTCTTTAAAATATATTTTTATTGGATTTTTATCTTTATCAATTTCAAATTTTATTTCTTTATTTTCAAAGTTTATTGATCCTTTTCTAATTCTTTTTTTTCTAATTTTTTTTGCTAATTTATTGAGCTCAATAATTGAATCATAAATGTTTTCTTCTATTCTATATTCTTGTCCAATTAATGAATTTTTTTTTGATATTGTTTTTGTTTTTGTTTCTAGAATTTCTTGAACCTCATCATAACTAAATCTATGATCTGAGTTAATTATAGTTTTTTTAAAATTACTTTTAATTATTTTTCCATTTTTATTTAGTTCAACAATACAAGAAAAACATAACTTATCTTCATTTGGTCTTAAAGAGCATATCTGGTTTGATAATTTTTCTGGTAACATAGGTATTACTCTATCTACTAAGTATGTGGAGTTTCCTCTTTTATTTGCTTCTTTATCTATATGAGTTTTTGGTTTAACGTAATGAGTAACATCTGCTATGTGAATACCTACTTCAAAATTATTATTTTTTAATTTCTCAAATGAAATTGCATCGTCAAAATCTTTAGCATCTTTTGGATCTATTGTCAAAGTATTTTTTTTTCTATAATCTTCTCTGTTTTCTATATCTTTTTTTGTTATCTCATTTTTAATATATTTTAATTCTTCTAATGTTTTATTTTCAAATTCTATTTCCAGGCCGTACTCGTATAAAATAGAATCAATTTCTGTTTTTACTTCTCCTTTTTTTCCCAATGATTTAATAATTTTTCCCGTAGGTGATTCATCATTTAAGTTCCAATACTTGTATTCAACCAATACTTTTTCTTCATTTTTGTATTTTCTTAAATTTTCTTTTTCTATGAAAAAGTCTGTATATATATTATCTTTTTTTGTTACTACAAAACCATAATTTTTCCCCTTTTCTAATATTCCAACATATTTTCTATTTGATCTTTTAACTACATCTATTACTTCTGCTTTATTTTTATTTTTTCTATTTAATAATTTTATTTTGACAGTATCCCCGTCTAAAGCTTTATTAATTTTACTTCTATCAATTTTATATTCTATATCATTATAAATAACAACACCTTTACCTGAAGGTTTTATATTAATAATACTTTTTAAAACTGTATTGTTTATGTTTTTATTTAATTTCAAATTTTATGTATTCTATATTATGAGATCTAAATTACTATAAAGGATTTTGCATTAACATATTAATATCATTAAGTTATTATATATTAATTATAAATAATGTTATATGTATTATATAGGATGTTGATTTATTATATAAAAAAACTTAAAAAAAATTGGATTGTTTATTAATCAAACTTTTATAACAAATTATAATAAATAATAAACATAATAAAAAGCTGAAGCATATAAACTTATACTAAATATAAACAGTTGTTAAAAAGTCAGAAAAAAAAAAATATTAATAATTAAGATAATTATAATTGTTAAAAAATGATTTTATTTTGTTATTAAAATGTATAAATAAAATGAAAATTAAATTTGTAGTGTTGATTAAAATTTATAGAGTAAAAAATAAATAATAATTTTAAAAAAAAATTAAAAAATATTAACATAAAATAAAAAAAACATCTACAATTGTTAAGATGTTATTAACTTACTAAAAAAAACATAATGACAATTAGTCTTGGAAATGATCATGCAGGAGTTGAATATAAAAAACAAATAATTGATTATTTAAAAAATAAAAACATAGAAACAATAAATCATGGAACAAACACTAAAGAAAGTGTAGATTATCCAGATTTTATTCACCCGGTTGCACAAGATATTAAAAAAGGAAAAGCAGCTATAGGAATTATAATTTGCGGAAGTGGAAATGGGGCAGCTATGACAGCAAATAAACATAAAGAAATAAGAGCGGCACTTTGTTGGGATGTGGATCTATCAAAATTATCAAGATTACATAATAATGCTAATATTTTGAGTATACCAGCGAGGTTTATTAGTATAAATAAAACATTACAAATAATAGAAGTTTTTTTAAATACAAAATTTGAAAGAGGAAGACATTTAAAAAGAATAAAAAAAATTCCTTGCCAATGAAGTGGAATGTGAAAAAGTTTAATCAATTAGATATTAATACTTTATATTCCATTTTAAAACTTAGATCGGAAGTTTTTGTTTTAGAGCAAAAGTGTCCATACTTAGATATTGATGAAAAAGATCAAAAGGCCCTTCACATATTTTCTTTAGATGCAAATAATAATTGTATAGCCTATGGAAGAATATTTAAACCAAATGATTATTATAAAAATTATACTGCAATAACAAGAATAGTTATAAGAGAAAAAAACAGAAATAAAAAACTTGGATATGAGCTAGTTAAAAAACTAATTGACACATGTAAAGAGTGCTATAAAGAAAAAAAAATTAAAATATCAGCACAAAAACATTTACAAAATTTTTATGAAAAATGTGGTTTTGTTTTTAAAGGAGAAAATTATATAGAAGATGAAATACCACATTGTGCAATGTACTATTTTTAAGGATTATAATTTTTCAAATATAAAGGAAAGATCTTTAATAATTTCTTTGAAGCTTATTATATTTCTAGACTTATAAATGATTACAATAGAAAGGTTTTTTAAATTAGTTTCAGAATGAATTTTTATAACAGCCTCTCTAATTCTTCTTTTCATTTTATTTCTATTTATTGCAAGCGAAAGAGTTTTTTTAGAAACTATTACAGCGTAAAAAAAAGAAGAATCTTCATTATCTTTTAAATAAATTATAGAAAAATGTCCAGTGTTTAGACTCTTACCTAATTTAAAGAGACTATCAAATGAAGACTTTTTTTTTAATTTATATAATGCTATGATTAGTTTTTTTCAGAAAGATAAAGATTGTTTTCTCTATTTACATCAGCCATAAGCATTGTTGGATCAATAATTATAGAAGAAATTTGCCTATTATCAATATTTATTTTAAAACTATATTCGGGAATAGCCCAAGGCCAATCCTTTAATATAGACCATTCTATTAAGTATGGGTTTTCTTTTTCCCCTCTCATTAAAGGTATAGGAATGTAATATAATTCTTGACTACCATCATCAAAGTTTACCAATATATCTAAAGGCATAGGAATTTCCCCAACCCTTTCTAGGGTGATTTTTGATGTGTTTTTTTTGGTTTCAACAGATTTAATACTATAATCTATAGTTTTAATTGTTTGAGTCCAATCGGTTAGATACCACTTAAGTTGAATTTGAGAAACTCTTTCGGCTACTCTTCTGAAATCATTAGGGGTAGGATGTTTAAATTTAAATTCTCTGTAATATTCTTTTAGAGTTTCAGCTAAATTCTTTTCCCCAATTATATAACCTAGTTGACTAAGAAAAACAGCACCTTTTCTGTATGCAGTATATTCATAACCCATATTGTATTTGTATCTATTAGCATTTGTCATTTGAGGTTCTTCTTTACCAGATAAAGCTAAATCTATATAGTCTATGTAAAATCTCTCTAAAGGAAAGTAATTGTCTTCCTCATTGACAACATTTTTTGCAATTGTAGCAATATATGAAGTAAAGCCTTCATCCATCCATTCGTGTTTCATTTCATTTGTAGCAAGGACATGCTGAAACCAGGAATGAGCTAACTCATGAGAGGTAACCCCTAAGAGGCCGTCAAAATCTCTACCCCCAGTTATTAAAGTTAACATTGCGTACTCCATACCACCATCTCCGCCTTGTACAACACTATATTGTTTATACGGATATGGCCCAATATTTTTATTAAAAAAGGCCATTAATTCTGCTGTTTTCGGTTGAAGATTTTTCCAATTTTCAATAATTTCCTTGTCATTTTTATAGAAAAAGTGAAGATCAACATTATTAGGACCAGGAAATATATCATGAATGTAATCGGGATCTGCACTCCAGGTAAAATCGTGAACATTATTTGCTATAAAATGCCATTTTAATAATCCTCTCTTTGATCTACCTTTTTTTGTTTTAGAATACCCATGACCTACCTCTTCTGGGTTTTGAAGAATTCCACTTGCAGCAACAGTATATTTTTTGTCAATAAAAAGCTCAACATCATAACTTCCCCAAACACCATGAAACTCTCTTCCTAAATATGGTTCTGCATTCCAGCCATCATAATCATACTCAGCCAATTTAGGAAACCATTGCGCCATTGAAAGAGCTACATTTTCCCTAGAGTTTTTACCAGCTCTTCTGACCATGTATGGAACTTGACCAGAAAAATCCATGGAGAAAACGGTTGATTGATTTGGGCCAATTGGATTATTTAGAGAAACTTCAAGAATTGTGCCGGATAATTCAGATTCAATTAAAACACCATCTTGTTTAAGGTTTAAAACAGCTAATTTTCCAATATCCTTTGGTTTAAGTGTGTCTATATCAATTTTGAATCGAGTATTTTTATCAGCACCAGATTTTATTCTAACAGCCATTTCACTTCCAGGCTGAAAAGCATTAAAAAAAAGATGAAAAAAAACTTTATTTAATGTATCTGGAGAATTATTTGTGTAATTAATTGTCTGACTTCCTAGATATTGAAATGTTTTCACATCCATTTTTACACTCATTTTATAATCTGCTCTTTGTTGCCAATAGTTCTGCCCATATAAATTAAAAACAGAAAAAAATATGCCAATTAATAGAAAGAAATTAAACTTCATTTTATTTTGTTTTTGAAGCAAGAATTAATGCATTATATAAATTAACAATTTTTCCTGATTTTGATAAATTTTCTGGCGAAACGAGTTCTTGAGAATCTGGATTATTCAAAGAGTTATACATGGGAATTCCTGAATCAAGAAGGATTTTTTTAATCGCTGGTGCCTTAAGTTTAGGATAGAAAGATCTAATTATAGCAGCAACACCGGCTACACTAGGCGCTGCCATGGAAGTTCCGCTATTAAAGTCATATTTATTATTTGGAACAGAAGAATATATTTGATACCCAGGAGCAAAAAGATCTACATTTATCGAACCAAAATTAGTAAAGTAAGCAGGAAGGTCTTCACTATACATGTATGTAGAAGCCCCAACATTAATCATGTTGTTTGCAATTTCTTTACCATTTATTTCATCATTAGGAAAGGTTTTATTTAATCCAGGATTAATATTTTCAGAATCATTTCCAGAAGCATTTATAATTAGGACATCTTTTTTTGCAGCATATTTAATGGCATCATATACCCAATCAGATTGAGGAGAGTAAGACTTGCCGAAGCTTGTATTTATTATTTTAGCACCATTATTTGCAGCATATCTAATAGCTAATGCTACATCTTTGTCATATTCATCACCATCAGGGACGGCCCTTAAAGTCATGATTTTGACATTATCATATATTGATAAAATAATTCCACTAACATGAGTTCCATGATCTGCAGAATCTTTATCTGGACCAATTACATTTGGATTTCCGTAATTGGTATCATTAATATCATTTGGGTCATCACCTACTATTGACCTTCCGTCGAAATCTAGATTAATGTGATATTTTAATCTATTGTTATAATATTTAATTGCACCTTCTAATCTTTCAATGCTTAAGCTATTTTTTTTAAAAAATTTGAGAAAATCAATGGCATCAAGCACATCTAAAGTTTTAAAGTTTATCTTTTCGGCATCATCTAACGAATAAGAATCTTTATTTAATACAGAACGAATTATACTATCGTATTTAGTATATTTTTTAATAAGGTCTTTACCTCTTTCAATTCTTTGATTAGAGGTATTTTTAACTTCTTCTATTTCAGTTTTGTATATATTGTAGAGAGAATCGTTTTTAGAGGTATTTTTTATAAGCCTTACATATTCCATATTCTCTTTATCAGATTTTCCTAAAAAATTCCAGCCATTTATGTCATCGACGTATCCATTTTTGTCATCATCTATGTTATTATTTGGAATTTCTTTTTTGTTAAACCATGTTGATTCAGAAATTAGAGAATGTTCTATATCAACTCCGGAGTCTATAACTGCAACTATAACAGAAGACCCCTTTTTATTTTTTAAAAGCTCTTCTTTTGCTTTGTTTACACTCATTCCAGGAATGCTATCTTTATTTAAATCTAAAAGAAACCAATTTTTTTTCTCACTTTCATCTATTTTTTCTTTCCCTTTGTTTTGATTGTTTATAACTATAGGGTCACTAGAAAATTTTAAAGTACCACATTTAATGAAGAAAATTAATAAAAGTAAAATGTATATATTTTGCATGGGTATTATAATTTTAAAAATAAGAATCAAATTTATAACTCTCTTTAAAACGCACACCTTTTTCTGTTTTTTTTAAAGAGATTAATTCATTCGCTGCATCATGCTCCATAAATAAAAGATAATTGTTTTTTAAAGCCTTATCAAGAAAAAGAGATTTTTCTTCAAGTGTTTTTAATGGCCTTGTGTCATAACCCATTATATATGGAACAGGAATATGTCCAATAGTAGGAATGAGATCACCAGCAAAAACAATAGTTTCTTTTTTATATTTTAATAAAGGAAGCATTTGCTTTTCAGTATGACCGTCAAAAGTAAGAATATCAAATGAAAAATTATAATTAGTTATTATCGGACCTTTACCTTTTATAAATTTTAGCTGTCCACTTTCTTTAATTGGGTTAATGTTTTCAGGAATAAAAGATGCTTTTTCTCTAACGTTCGAGTTTTTAGCCCAATTCCAGTGATCTTCATGAACCCAAAAAACTGCATTTTTAAATGCTGGAGAGAGGGTTCCATTTTTTTTTCTTTCAATAGCCCCTCCACAATGATCAAAGTGTAAGTGTGTAAAAAAAACATCAGTTACATCATTTCTAGTAAAACCATATTTTTTTAATGAATTATCAATGGAGTAATTTCCCCATAAATCATAGTAACTAAAAAATTTTTCACTTTGTTTATTTCCAAATCCAGTATCTATTAATATTAGGCTTTTTCCGTCTTCTATCAACAAACATCTAGTTGCCATCTCAATTTTATTATTATGATCAGCAGGGTTGGTTTTTTCCCATAAAGGTTTTGGAACGACTCCAAACATGGCCCCTCCGTCTAATTTAAAATTTCCAGCTTCAATAGGATAAAGGGTCATAATTTATTTTAATTCGAGTTAAATTATTATCAGAGGTCATGTAAAGAAAGTCTTCTTTTTTATCAAAAGCACAATTTGCGACTCTGCTTCCGGGGTTTATTGTTCCTAAATGTTTTCCAGTATTATCA
Source organism: Flavobacteriaceae bacterium (assembly GCA_002719315.1). Lineage (GTDB taxonomy): Bacteria > Bacteroidota > Bacteroidia > Flavobacteriales > Flavobacteriaceae. The sequence continues at coordinate 57,776 of PBHD01000005.1, read as the reverse complement.
ATTATTAAAACACCCCCTGGACCAGTAGCAAAAATTGTTCCAGATGAATGTACTTTTAACCCATCAAATAAACCTTTATTTGTTTTAGTAAGATTAGATCCATCAAAAAATACTTTTTCATTAATTAAAGTGTCATTAGAAATTTCATAAACATTTATTATAGGAATATTTTTGTCAGAATTTGCAACATAAAGGAAATTTTCATCATTTGAAAGCGCAATACCATTTGGCCGGCTTAAATTATTTATCAATAATTTTAGTTTATTGTCTTTAAATTTATAAACACCATTAAAATTAATTTCTTTTAAATTGTCAAGATCTTGATTTGCTAATCCATAAGGGGGATCAGTAAAAAAGATTGATCCATCTTTTGATATAGCAAGATCATTAGGACTATTAAGGATATTACCATTATAATTATCGACAATAGTTTCAAACTCAGGATTTTTTGAAGGCCAAACCTTTAATTTAGCTAGTCTACGATCGCCATGTTGACAGAGAATTAATTCTCCTTCAGAATTAATAATTAATCCGTTTGCCCCACCATTTGCAGAATTTTTTGGATAACCAGTTTTTCCACTAGGATCTAAAAATATCTCTAATCCATTTTTTTCAGTCCATAAATACGCTTTGTTTTCAGGAACATCAGTAAAAATAACACCATTTAATTTTGAAGACCAAACAGGACCTTCAGACCAACTAAAACCGGAAGCCAGGATTTCAACCTTACTTGATGAGGAAATAAAACGATAAGCATTATCATTTATAATTTCAATTGAGCCTATATATTTATTTGAATTGGTTTTACAATTTGATAATATAAAAAAAGACAGAAAGATTAATAAATATTTATTTGAATTCATAAGACTTTTTTTTTACTAATTTAATATTAACTATTTAAACATATTAACATTAGTAATTATAAAATAAAGTCTTAAATTTTTATTATAAAAATTTATCTCAGCTTTGCTTATATTTAAAAAATAAAAAATTTTATGAATTTAGACTTTTTGATTCTTTTAATTGGGTTTGGAATGGTCGCTATAGCAGGGAATCAAATAGCAAAATTTTTTCAAAAAATTAAATTTCCATTAGTAACAGGGTTAATAGTTACGGGAATTATAGCAGGGACATCTTTATTAAACTTTATACCTTCTGAAACTTTACCAAAATTAAATTTTCTTAATAGTATAGCATTGGCAATAATAGCTTTTTCAGCAGGAGCGGAATTATATATAAAAGATTTGAGAAGTAGAATTTCAAGTATAAAGTGGATGACTATTGGCCAGCTTTTTGTAACTCTGATTTTGAGTGCATGGGTGATTTATTTCTTTGCATCAAAAATTCCATTTATGAATAGTTTAGACGATAAAACAAAAATTGTAGTTTCTGTTTTGTTTGGTGTTATTTTTGTTGCAAGATCTCCATCATCAATTATTGCAGTAATTAATGAGTTAAGAGCTAATGGCCCTTTTACCAAAACTGCAATAGGGGTTACTGTGGTAAAAGATGTATTAGTAATAATTTTATTTTCTATTTGTTTTACAGTTTCTAAGTCAATTGTAAATGGGGATCAATTTGGAATTACTTTTTTGGGTTTTCTTTTTTCAGAATTAATATTATCATTCATTTTAGGAATATTAATTGGAAAACTTTTGAATCTAATTCTTTCGGTTGAAATCTTTAATCTATTAAAAGGGGGGCTAATTATTCTCGTTGGATATAGTGTATATGTTTTTTCTTTCTTTGTAAAAGAAAAAACAGGAGAAATTTTAACTCATGAAATTTTATTAGAACCATTATTAATATGCATAATAGGAAGTTTTTATATAACCAATTATTCTAAAAACAGGATAGAATTTATTGAACTTCTTCATACTATTAGCCCAACTATTTATGTTGTCTTTTTTACTTTAATTGGAGCCTCTTTATCTTTTCAAACTTTAATCCAAGTTTTTTGGATTGCAATTGCCCTGTTTTCTCTAAGAATTTTTACTATGTTTTTGGGAGGAATATTTGGAGTTTTGGCATCTAAAGATGATAAGTCATATTTATTTATATCTTGGATGCCTTATGTTTCTCAAGCCGGAGTTGCATTAGGCTTGACAACTATAATAGCTTCTGAATTTCCAACATGGGGTTTAGAATTTCAAACTATAATTATTGGAATAATTGTAATTAATCAATTGGTTGGAGATCCATTATTTAAATGGTCAATTAATTTTACTAATGAAAGTAATTTAAAACATAAAACTCCTGATTTTGACGGGATTAAAGATGTTATGATTTTTGGATTAGAAAGTCAATCAATTGCTCTTGCAATGAATTTAAAAAAGGGAGGATGGGTTCCAACAATTATTTCTTTAGAAGAATTAAATGATCAAAAGAACACTGATTTAGAAATTATAAGTATAAAAAATATTTCTCCAGAATCATTTGAACTATTATCATTAAAAAAAGCAGATGCAATTGTTTGTTTGTTATCTGATAAGCAAAATTATGATGTATCTAAAATTATTTATGATTCATATGGAACAAAAGATATAATAGTTAGATATAATGGAGAAAGAGAAATATATGATAAATTAGTTGATTTGGGGGTTAGAATTATTGATCCATCACTTGCAATGATAAATCTACTTGATCATTTTGTTAGATCTCCTAATGCTACATCTATTTTATTGGGATTATATAAAAATCAGGAAACAGTTGATGTTGTTATTCGAAATAAAGATATTCATGGGATGACATTAAGAGACATGAGATTTCCGACAGATGTTATCGTTTTATCAGTAATTAGAGCAGGACAAGTTCTAATATCTCATGGATTCACAAGGTTAAGATTGGGAGACACGGTTACTTTAGTTGGAACTAAGAAAAGTGTTGAAAATGTTAGGTTTAAATTAGAATCGTAAATTTATTGATAGTATTACTATTTCTTTTTATAGCTGAATAACCAATTCATTATTTCAACTTCTTTATATGCTGGATCCCAACTATTATGTCCTACATTTTCATAAAGAGTTAATTTAGATTCAGAATTATAATTTTTTATACTATCATACATATTTATAGATAATTCGGGGGGAACAACTTTGTCTTTCATTCCATGAAAAATCCAAAGAGGAGTCTTTTTAAAAAATTTTGCCCAATTAGGATTTGCACCACCACATATTGCTATACCTGCAGCAAAGTAATTAGGGTTTCTAGCTACTAATTCAAATGTTCCCATTCCGCCCATGGACAAACCAGCGATATAACGTTTGTTAGGATCAATTTTATAAGTATTCTCAATATTAGAAAGTAAAGATTCAACAATTAATAATTGTGAGTTTTTGGGCAAATTATCCGAAAAACTTTCTTTTTGAGTTGGATATTTTGGGTTGGGAATTCCCTTAATTTTTGCCCAATAAGAGTTTTTTGGACATTGAGGAAAAATAATTATTGATGGAAAAGAATTTCTAAATTCATAGCTTAAAAAAAAATTACTTGAATGATAAAGTTGATTTTCATTATCATTTCCTCTTTCACCAGCTCCGTGAAGAAAAACTAATAAGGGATATTTTTTTTTTGGATCGAAGTCTTTAGGAAGTAATATTCTATAAGGAAGAGAATCATTATTTATTTTGAATAATTTTTTTTGATAATCTTGTCCAAACAAATTAAAATTAAAAGTTAATATTATAAAAAAAGAAATAATTTTTTTCATTTATTCATTTAGTTTAAGCACTGCCATAAAAGCTTGTTGAGGAATCTCCACATTTCCTACCTGTCTCATTTTTTTCTTTCCTTTTTTTTGTTTTTCAAGAAGCTTTCTTTTTCTAGTAATATCACCTCCATAACATTTTGCAGTGACATCCTTCCTTAATGCTTTTACTGTTTCTCGAGAAATAATTTTAGCTCCAATTGCAGCTTGAATGGGAATGTCAAATTGTTGACGAGGAATAAGCTCTTTGAGTTTTTCGCACATTTTTTTACCAATGGTATAAGAGTTTTCAGTATGAATTAATGAAGAAAGAGCATCAACAGGGTTGCCATTTAATAAAATATCTAATTTAACTAAAGAGGATTTTTTAAACCCTATTGGACTATAGTCAAATGAAGCATAACCTTTTGAAACACTTTTAAGTCTATCATAAAAATCAAAAACAATTTCTGCTAAAGGCATATCAAAAGTTAATTCAACCCTATCAGTAGTTAAATATGTTTGATTTGTTATTTGACCTCTTTTTTCTATGCAAAGAGTCATTACATTTCCAACAAAATCGGATTTAGTAATTATAGTAGCTTTTATATAGGGTTCTTCAACTTTTTCAAGAGATGAAGGGTCAGGAAGATCCGTAGGATTATTTAATATTAATGAATCCGAAGGTCTTTTTTTTGTGTAAGCTTGATAAGAAACATTTGGCACGGTTGTTATTACAGGCATATTAAACTCTCTTTCAAGACGTTCTTGAATAATTTCTAGATGTAACATACCTAAAAAACCACATCTAAATCCAAATCCTAATGCAGCAGAGCTTTCAGGAATAAAGACTAATGAAGCATCATTTAATTGCAGTTTCTCCATACTATTTCTTAATTCTTCATAATCATCTGTGTCAACAGGGTAAATTCCAGCAAAAACCATTGGCTTAACTTCTTCAAAACCTTCAATTGCTTTCTTTGTTGGATTATCTGAGGCAGTAATTGTATCGCCTACTTTAACCTCTTTAGCTTCTTTTATTCCGGTAATTAAATAACCAACATCCCCAGCTAAAATTTCTTTTTTCGGCAATTGATTTAACATTAATGTTCCAATTTCATCGGCGAAATAATTTTTTTTAGTTGACATGAATTGAATTTTTTGACCTTTAGAAATTTTACCATTTATAATCCTAAAATAAGTTTCAATTCCTCTAAAAGGATTATAGACTGAATCAAAAATTAATGCTTCTAAAGGAAGATTTATGCTTCCTTTTGGACAAGGTATTTTATTCACTATATTTTTAAGAATTTTTTCTACTCCTTCACCAGTTTTTGCAGAGGCTTTAATAACATCTTCCTTGTTGCATCCTAATAAATCAACAATGTCATCGGTTACTTCTTCTACATTTGCTGAAGGAAGATCTACTTTATTTAAAACCGGAATTATTTCCAAATTATTTTCAAGAGCTAAATATAAATTGGAAATAGTTTGAGCTTGAATACTTTGGGAGGCATCAACTATTAATAAAGCTCCTTCACATGCAGCAATAGACCTTGATACTTCATATGAAAAATCAACATGACCAGGGGTGTCAATTAAATTTAAAATATAATCTTCATTATTATATTTGAAATTCATTTGAATAGCATGAGACTTTATTGTTATTCCTCTTTCTCTTTCAAGGTCCATATTATCAAGTAATTGATCTTTTTTTTCTCTTTCGGAAATAGAACCAGTAATATCTAAAAGCCTGTCAGCTAATGTACTTTTTCCATGATCAATATGAGCTATTATGCAAAAGTTGCGAATATTTTTCATTAATATTTTTGAAATAACAAAGATAAGTCATTTGAATTCTAGAATTATAATACTTTAAAAAGATTAATTTTACCAAAAGATTTTTTAATCATGGTTAAAATAGGAAAAATTGAGTTTAATTCATTTCCTCTTTTATTGGCACCAATGGAAGATGTCAGTGATCCTCCCTTTAGAGCTTTGTGTAAGGAAAATGGAGCTGATATTGTTTACACCGAATTTATTTCAAGTGAAGGCTTAATTAGGGATGCTATTAAAAGTGTTCAAAAACTTGATATATATGAAAAAGAAAGGCCAGTTGGAATACAAATTTTTGGATCTAATCTTGATTCTATGCTAAAATCAGTTGATATCGTTGAAGCTTCAAACCCGGATATTATTGATATTAACTTTGGATGTCCTGTAAAAAAAGTTGTATGTAAGGGAGCAGGTGCAGGGATATTAAAAGATATTCCTTTAATGGTCAAATTAACAAAGGAAATGGTAAAACGAACGAATTTACCTATTACTGTTAAAACAAGATTAGGTTGGGACGAAAACTCTATTAAAATTGTTGAAGTTGCTGAAAAATTACAAGATGTAGGAATTTCTGCAATTTCTATTCATGGAAGAACAAGAGCTCAGATGTATAAAGGAGAAGCAGATTGGACAAAAATAGCAGAGGTTAAAAATAATCCTAGAATGAATATCCCTGTTTTTGGTAATGGAGATGTTAATTCCCCTGAAAAAGCAAAGTTAATGAGAGATTATTATGGTTTAGATGGAGCAATGATAGGTAGGGCATGCATAGGAAATCCATGGTTTTTTGATCAAGTGAAATATTTTTTAATAGAAAATTCTTATTTAGAACCTCCATCAATTTTTGAAAGAGTAAGAGCAGTAAAGAAACATTTAAAAATGTCTATAGCATGGAAAGGAGAGGTTTTGGGGGTGTTAGAAACTAGAAGACATTATTCGAATTATTTTAGAGGAATACCAAATTTCAAGCCAATTAGGACTAAATTAGTTACGTCAAATTCTTCAATTGAACTTTTTGATATTTTAGAAGAAATTTTGGAAAAGTACTCTAATTATCAGTTCATAGCTTGATTAGAGATTTTTTTAATTCCTCTTATTGACCAAAGGCTGCTAATAGATCCTAAAATTATAAGTGTTAAGAAAACAACAATTATATTTTTAATATTAAATTCAACTGGATAAGAAAGATTAGTTCCGGGAACATTAATTATGGAAGAATATTTTTGAATGAATACTAATAAAGAACCCAAAGAAAGCCCTATAATTCCTCCAACAAAACAAATAATCAATCCAATAAAGTAAAAAATTTGACTAAGATTTTTATTTGAAACGCCCATTGCAATTAGGATTTTCATTTCTTTTTTCTTGTTAAGGATCATCATAATTAAAGATCCAACAAGATTAAATAAAGAAATAATCATTACTAATGAAAAAATAAAATAAACAGCTATATTCTCCGTATTAAGCATTTTAAATAAGGCTGCATTTTTTTCAAGTCTCGAGGTTAATTTTGTTTTTTCTTCAACAATTAGGTTTATTTTTTCTTCAAGCTTTTTTTTGTTGATATTATCGATAGTTTTAATAATTAAATTGCTGTATTGATTTTCTTTTAAGTTTAGAAGGTTTTTCGCAAAAGAAAGAGATGTAAAAATATATTTGTTGTCCAACTCTTCATTAATCTGATACAAACCAACTACAATTAATGGAAGACTTTTGAATGGGTTAAGATTCAAAACACTAGAATTATTATTTCGAGGCACACTAATTTTGAGAAAAGATGAATAATCATAGACTCCAAGACCTAATTTTGACGAAATTCCATAACCAATTACTGTTTTAGAATTATCATTATCAATCCAATCGCCAATCATTACAAGATCTTTAATCGGGATTACTTTGTTATAGGAGGAGTCAACTCCTTTTAAAACAGCTACTTGATTTTTTTCTTTGAAGCTTAAAAAAACTTTTTCTTCAATCTGGGGTGCAACCTCAACGATTTCCTCTAAATTATTTATTTCAGAAATAATTTCAGGTGAGACTTTTAAATACTTACCATTTAGAGGACTCAATTCATAATCTGCATCAAATTTATTAGAAAATGAAAGACCAAAGGTTTTTAAACCGTCAAAAGCACTAAGAACGATGAACAATGAGGCAGAGGAAATTATTATAAGAATTAATGACAAGAAATTTATTTTGTTTATTACTGTTTGTTCATTTTTAGAAAAAAAATATCTGAAGGCTATTTTAAAAACATACGTCATGTTTTTTTATTTTTTAAAATATTTTTGTTGTATTCTGAATCTTGGCTCAGTTTTAATGACTTTTCAATTCCTTCTATATAATCTAAAGAATCATCCAAAATAAAATTAAGCTCAGGAATTTTTCTAATATGATTTTTTAATTTTTGTGATAGGTCATATTTTATTTTTGAACCATTTTTTTCCAGATTTTTATTAACTAATAAAGATTTGTTTGAAGGGAAAACACTAATATAAATTTTAGCTAACGAAAGATCAGGTGTAACATATACTTTTGTAACGGAAATAATCAAATTGGAATTTGAACCCCTTCTAATATAATTTTGCAAAAGAATAGCTAATTCTTTTTGAAGAAGACTATTAAATTTTTTTTGCCTTGGTGATTCATTTTTAAACATATAACAAAAATAGGTATTTAATACTTTTTATTTTTTTAATTTGGTTGGATTGGTTAATTTAATAATTGTGTATTTTTGGCAATCAACTAATTAAACAGGTCCTATAGCTCAGTTGGTTAGAGTAGCTGACTCATAATCAGTTGGTCCCTGGTTCGAGCCCAGGTGGGACCACCAACAAATACAAGCCTTCGCAGAGTGTGAGGGCTTTTTTAGTTTTTAAAATTGCACTTAAATTGCACATCAGCACCTTTTTTTTACAAAAATATCAATTCCGAACTAAATTTGGGAATCCCATTAGTAATCAATCTTTCAATAATCATATAAAAAGAATATGTAGAGAGAGAGGTATTTATCTCAGAGGATATCCATTATTATCCAAATCCAACTAAAAACAATGTAAATGTTCATGTAGGAGGCAAGGATACTAAGGTTAAGGTGAGTGTGTTTAATGCAAGTGGAGCACTTATCTATACAAAGGAGCAGACAATCGAAGATATATCAAGAAAGACGGCGATAGATTTATCTAGACAAATACAAGGAACTTACATCGTTGTGATGGAAAGTGAAACAGTTAGACAAACTTTTAAAATTATAAGAGAATAATTATTATTCTCTGATATTTACACAACCTAATTGATATCCTGGTGTAGGATTATAGTTTAAGACATTTAATGCTATTTCTTTTGAAGTTTTGAAACCCCATACGGTCAAATCTCTTATTTGATCGTATGTTTCATTATGAGTTTTATTATTAAAGTCACTAACAAACTTTGATTTTATTGAATTATAATCTGATAAATTAATATTGTTTGATTTTAAATCTTCAATTAATAATTTCAATTTGTTAGAGAAGTTATTTTTACTTTCAATATTATATGTTTCTGATATAATGATATCAATAAACTGTGGAACTTTTATATCAACTGCACCAGGAGTTTCTGTCTTTGGAATAAAAAAATCAACGATGTTAGATAATAAAGAAAATTCAGTTTTTGAAAAGTAAAGAGGTCTATATTTCTCAATACTACTGCAGCTCTGTAGAGTTGATATTAATGTTGATGATAAAGTGACTCCTGCCAAACCATAAACTCCTTTTTTAAGTAAATTCCTTCTATTCATTATAGATTCCTTTTGTTAAGTTCTTCAACAGCATGGTTGGCAGCTCTTGCTGTTAATGCCATGTATGTAAGTGATGGGTTTTGAGTTGCTGATGAGGTCATACATGCTCCATCAGTTACAAATACATTCTTTACATCATGAATTTGGTTAAACCCATTTAATACAGATGTTTTTTTATCTCTTCCCATTCTAGCTGTTCCCATTTCATGAATTCCTCTTCCAATTGGAGCATTGGAGTCATATGTTGTAATTTCTTTACAACCTGCTAATTCAAGCATTTCTTCTGCTTGTTCAATCCAATCTTTTTTCATTTTTAATTCATTTTCTTTGAATTCAGCATCTATTACAATCTTAGGTAAGCCCCATTTATCTAAATCATCATAATCTAAAAACATTTTATTTTCATGATATGGCAATACTTCACCAAATCCACCCATTCCAATTTGCCAATTTCCAGGTTCAAGAATTGCTTTTTTAAATTCTTCTCCATATCCTACTTCTTTTACAGCAGAACTCCAATCAGACCTAGATCCACTACCTTGATAACCATAACCTCTAAGAAAATCCAATTTCTTAGATTTAGAATTTAAATTTCTAAATCTTGGAATGTAAAATCCATTTGGTCTATTGCCATATTCATTTTTGTCTTCAAATCCTTCGAATTTACCACTTGCACCACTTCCAAGTTGGTGATCCATAATGTTATGTCCTAATTCACCACAATCATTACCAAGACCATTTGGGTATCTATCCGATTTTGACTGTAGAAGGATAGATGATGAAGCTATAGCAGAAGCACATAAGAAAATAATTTTTGAATTATATTCAATATGTTCGTTGGTTTCTGAATCTAATATTCTTACACCTGTAGCCTTTTTGGAATCTTCATCGTAAATTATGTTATAAGCTATGGAATTTGGTCTAATAGTTAGGTTTCCAGTCTTTTCAGCATAAGGCAGAGTAGAGGAGTTGGAGCTAAAGTATGCTCCGTAGGGACATCCTCTATCACACTTATTTCTAAATTGACAATTAGATCTGTTTTCTAATTTAGTACCCTCAGTTACATGAGCAACTCTTCCAATTGTTAGGTATCTCTGATCATAATTCTTTTCAATACTTTCCTTTAAAACCTTTTCTACACAATTAAGTTCCATTGGTTTTAGAAATTCACCATCTGGGAGATGTTTTAAATTCATTTTTTCACCACTAACACCTATGAATTTTTCTACATGATCATACCAAGGAGCAATGTCTTTATATCTAATTGGCCAATCAACACCATATCCATCCAGTTTATTTGCATTGAAGTCATAATCACTCCATCGGTATGTTTGTCTTCCCCATATCAATGATCTTCCACCCACTTGAGTACCTCTTATCCAATCAAATTTTTTAATTTCTTTATAATCATTTTGAGAATCATCATTGTAAAAATGTTTGTTTGCTTCTCCCATCCAGACCCATCTGGATTGCTTAGAGTATTTTAACTTATCTTCATTTGAAAGCCTTCCTCTAAGTTTGAAATCCCAATCTTCTTTGAACATTGTGGGATAATCCTCGATATGCTTGACCATTCTTCCTCTCTCTAAAACAATGGTTTTAAGTCCTTTTTCACAGAGTTCTTTTGCAGCCCATCCACCACTAATTCCAGACCCTATAACTATTGCATCATAAGTATTGGATTTTTTTGTTGTAACGTACTTCAATGAGGTATTTGTTGCTTTACTAAAAATACTAAAGTTTTTCTAATAATAGATAATCCCAAGATTTAAAATTGAGTTTTTCGATTGAATTGAAGTTTGTTATTTCAACAGATATTAAATTTCTGTAATCCATCGTTTTTGGTGTTCCATACATTCCCACTTTTTGTGTGATTTTGAGTGTGATTTTAGTTTCTATTTTTTTCTTCTTTCAAGTATAATAATCATTAGAATTAACCCTACAAGCCCTTCACAAAAGTGAGGGGTTTTTTTTATCTTTAGTTTCAAACACAAACAAAATGAAAAAGCTATTATTTATTTTACTTTTAGTCCCATTAGTTTCTTTTGGGCAAACTTTTGAATTAACTAATGGTCAAAGTATGTGTATGATTGGTAAAGGTCAAGGACAAGATGCAACTATCAACCCCTATGCTGATGAAGATTACTCATATTCATTAATAGAAAATATTGGCTCTGTTGAATTTCAGATTAGAATAGAATCAATTGAAAAAGATTTAAAACAATTTTTAATAAAACCCAATGATAAGGTTGTGATTAAACTATACAGAAATAATATTTTATATCTTGATGCTTTAACATTAGAAAAAGCAGATGCAAGAATAAAGTATACAATTGATGAAAATGAGCTTCCACCGCCACCACCACCAGCAGTAGATCAAAACTAAACCTTATGAAAAAAATAATCTTATCAGTAACAATACTTATTGCAGTAATTAGTTGCCAATCAACAAAAAAAGAAAAAGAGTCGGTGGAGACTGGACAACTAACATCAGAGACAGTAAGCACTGAAGATGATTTTTTTTCTGAAAAAGGAAGAATAGTAACAGCTGCAACATATCCAACAGATGAAACATCTCGCCAAATTCTAAAGAATCAAGATTTAGTCGGTGTAAACGCATTTATGCACAAACGCAAATTGACACCTACTGATCAACAGCCTGTTGTGCGTATGAACCGCGATACCTATTATTCATTAGCTGTTGTTAATGTGTCCAATGGAGCAAGCATTACAATGCCAGAAATTCCTGAAGGAAAATACATGTCTGTTCAACCCATTACACAAGATCATCGAACTCAAGCCATGAAATACGGCTCTGGCAAATTTGATTTGACAACACACATAGGCACACATCTTTATCTAATTGTCCGTTTGGATAGAACTTTCTCAGAGGCGGAGGTGAAAGAAATTCAAGACAAAATGGTGATTGAAGCCCATTCAAATGAAAAATTTACGACCAATCCAGTAACTGAACAGTCATTTAAGGAAATAGAAAATGAATTGAAAGTTAAAGCGGGTCCTCTTAGGAAGCGATATGGGTTGCAAACAGCACAAGGGATGTTTACCAACCCAAATGATAAATCAGCGGAGCTATTCAACAATGAAAAGTATGAAGTAGGTGCTGCATTGGGATGGGGCGGAGCACAAATTATTGATGCTATTTATGAAGGATCCAGAAATTTTTCTGTGGACAGTTGCTATCAAATGACTTTTGAAGACCCTGAAAACAAAGCGTTCTGGTCTGTCACAGTCTATGACAAAAAAGGTTTTATGTTTAATGACCTAGCAAACTTTAGTTCTCATACGGCTCAAATGAATGAAGATGGGGCATATACCATAAGTTTTGGTTGTGGTGAGGATGCTCCCAACAACTTGGAGATTGCTAATCCATCAGGTGTTTTTAACATTATAGTTCGTCACTTCCAACCTTCTGAAAAAGTACATAAAGAGGATTATCGAATTGTACCTCTGATGAAAGTAGTATCCAATGAATGATCTAACAACAAAAGCTAAACAGTGTACTAAAGTAATTATTTGAGTTCAATGAAATTGTGGACTAAACGGCATACAACAATAAATAAACGGCTTTTTCTATTTAAAATAAAGAAAAATTTAAATATTTAATAACCAAAATTATAGGTAAAGTACAGAAGAATTAGAAAAATAATTAAGCATGCTACAATGAATCTATATAGCCAAATGAAAAACCAATTGTTCTTTTTCATATGGCTAATATAACAATTATAGAAAACAAAAATTAAGGAAATTATGGTTTGTATTTATTGTTTTGGGATTGTTAGATGGGTTAAATCAGAAATGAAATGATAAAGATTTTAAAGCAATAAACTTTAAAAAAATATATTCTAACAAAATAAGAACATTAGCTTAATTAAGATAAACTTTCAAATAAGTGAGGGGTTTTTTTGGGACTCGAACCAGGGTTTACATTAAAACATCTTGATTTTTGAGAAGATTAAAAATTAATATGTTTTAGATAATAGTTATATTAGGAAATTAAATAAAAAATGTAAAGAATAGGAAAAGTGAATAAAATATTTATTAGGTTTCTGTATTATTTGTTTCTTTTATTAGTCGGATTTTTTATTTATTATTTTTTAAGAAAGTTTTATTAGGCTTTTTATTATATTGTCATTTATTAACTATAAATCAATAAACATGAAAAAATTAATTTTATCTATATTTTTATTTAGTACAATTACACTAAATGCACAGTATTGTATATTTTTTGATTTTGAGGCTAAGGAACCAGAAATGGTTGTCTCATCATTAAAAGGTATGATGGAAACTGGTTGGGGAAAAAATATTCAAGGAACAAAGTCTCTTTTTGCTTATCAATTTAACGGAACAAACAAAGCTACTCACTCTGTTCAGTTTTGTTTTCCTGATGAAAAAGCTTTTTCTAATTTTTATAATTCTTGGGCAATGTCAATAGACGCTCAGTTATTTGGAGAAAAGCTTGGAAACTTCACTGAGGATGTTTCACAAACATTAAACACTCCTGTTTGGTACAAAAATGATTGGGCAAATGATAATGCGTTTATGTTATATCAAATGGAGGTTAGTGATCCTGCTGCTTATTTAAAAGAGTTTAAAAAGTTTACTCAAAAAATTTCAAAGAAATTAGGTTTTGAGAATAACTCTTACGGTTTAGGCTATCCAATAATTGGGAAAACTGCTGATTTTACTCATTTTGTTTGGGTAGGGTCTCCAGATGTTGAGTCTGCATTAACAAGAACAAAGCAAATGTTTGCAGATCCTTTATTTGCTGAATTTTCAAAAAATGTTTCAGGGATTAGAAAAGTTGTAAATACAGTACTTTCTGTTCGCTTGATGGATTTTTAGAATTTTAAAGATAAATAATAACCCTCCATTTGGAGGGTTTTTTTATAAGTAAAAAAAGGATTTTTGTATTTTGTAAATCATATAAATTGTTTCAAATTTCTGAAGCTATCAATAATTAAGTTTTATGGAAAATCATAAAGATTTTGAAAAGTATATTGAGTTTCATCGAAAAAATGGTGGAACAGGAAAAATGTTTAAATTTAAATTTCTTGAATATAAAGAAGGCTTTTTAAAATTAGAAGCACAATTTCCAAAAGAGACATTAAACCCTGGGGGGAGTGTTCAAGGAGGACAGATGAACTCCTTATTAGATGATGTAACTAGCTTAATTTTAATATACGAATCAAAAGGATCTATATATCCAAGTTCAATAAACCTTCATAGTCATCATCATAGACCTTTGTTTGGAGGGAAAGTAATTGCAACCGCGGAAATAATTAAAAGAGGTAAAAATATTACCACAATTAAAGGAGAATTGTATGATTTAAATGGAAAATTAGCAACAACACTTATGCATACAGTATTTTTAATTAAAAGTGATTTCGATTTAAAATAATTATTAAATTTATCATTCAAATGACAAGAAACTTTACTTTTTTATTTCTTTTATTACTATTTAGTTGTAGCTCTAGTGAGTCTTCAGATAATTCAGATGATATAAACGAAATTAATTCTGAAAATATCACTGAAAATACTTCCAGCTCGGATAATTCAAGTTCATCAAATACTGCTACTACATCCAATAATTCAACATCTTCAAATAATACCAATGAAAACTATCCAAATTTTATTGATGCAATGAAATTGAGAATTTTTGCTAAAGAAGGGGTTTCAACTGAATTTCTTCAAAATGTTGGAAAAACATATGAAGCAATGTTAGCTGAGGGAGAAAATATTGATGAAAGTATGAGAGCATTGTATTTGAATGCTTCAGAAGAAAATTATGTATATCAAAGAGTTGGTCTTGACGGATCCCAAGCGGTTTCAAATTTTGAACCTGGAGATCCACCTGCACCTTTTGTTGATAATGCGACAGATTTTATTTGGCAAATGGAACAAGGAGGAGCTGATCAGATTGGAGAAGTTATTGAACATTTGCTTCACACAGTAACTAATGTAATTCTTTATCTTTCCTTTTCTGAGGAGTGGGATTATAATAATCCATCCTCTCAATTATCTTTGGCAATGCAGGAGTCAATTGATAAAGGAATCTATGATATTTCAGATTATAATGAATTATTAGACAATGATCCAGAGATTTATAAAAAAATATTAACTCAAGAATATGCTTATTGGCTAATTTTAGCGGAATGGGACTATTATGTTGTAGCCGGGAAAAAGGAAGATGGAATTTCAGGAAATGGTGAATTTACCATTGGAACACCAGCGGAAATTTCAGAAACATTACCTTTAGGACACGAGTTGTATAAAAATTTTGTGGAAAAAATATTAACCGAGCCAGATAAAGAGATTATAGTTCCTTTATTTCAATAAAAAACAAATTATGCAAAAAGATTGGAAAAATGAAAATGGAAAACTAATTAAACTTTTTAAGTTTAAGGATTTTAAAGAGGCTATTAAATTTATTAATGCAGTTGGTGAAATTTCAGAATCATTAAATCATCATCCAAAAATTATTAATGTATATAATAGTGTTGAAATT
This sequence comes from Flavobacteriaceae bacterium, assembly GCA_002719315.1. Lineage (GTDB taxonomy): Bacteria > Bacteroidota > Bacteroidia > Flavobacteriales > Flavobacteriaceae. Next base: position 41,951 of record PBHD01000005.1, on the reverse strand, counting down.
CAATTATGGACTCATGATCAAAATGCCATTACAGATTTAGATTATAATTTAGCTGAAGAAATAGACCAATTAAACTAGTAATTTATTTTGAAAAAAATTGTTGCTTTTGGGGCCAGTTCATCATCAAGTTCAATAAACAAAAAATTGGCAACTTTTGCTGCAAATAAAATACCTAACTCTCAAGCAATAATTTTAGATTTAAATGATTTTGAAATGCCAATTTATAGTGAGGATCGAGATAAAATAAATGGTATTCCAGAAAAAGCATATGAATTTAAGATGATTTTAAAAAATGCAGATGGAATTATAATTTCTTTTGCTGAACATAATGGATCATACACTTCGGCATTTAAAAATATATTTGACTGGATATCTAGAATTGAAAAAATAGTTTGGTATAATAAGCCAATGTTTTTAATGGCTACATCCGATGGTTCCAGAGGTGCTAAATTGGTCTTAGAAATTGCTTATAATAGAATATCTAGAGGGAATCCTTTTAATATCCCAAAATTTTCTTTGCCTAATTTTTATGATAATTTTAATGAAAATGATGGAATAATAGATACTGATCTTAAAGAAAACTTTTCAAAATCATTATTACTTTTTCAAAAGAATTTGTAGTTAAATTATTTTGAAAAGAGAAACAGTTAATTTTTAGATTGTATTTTAAGCTTGATTATTATATTTTTAATTAATAAATCAAAAATTTGATTAAATGAAAGATATGCTTGTCAAGCTATATGATTTACCCGAAGTTTGTTCAGAATTAGAAGAATTAAAAAAAACAATAGACTTTAGAAGACCTCTAGCCGCAGAGAAATATATAATTTGTGATTGGGTTGAAAAAAATTTTGGAAAAGGATGGATGAGTGAAACAGAAGTATCTTTTTCTAAGACTCCAATTTCAACTTTTGTTGCCATTAAAAAGAATAAAATTATAGGATTTTGCACATATGAATCTGCTTATTTAAATTTTTTGGGACCTATGGGAGTAGAAAAAAAAAGCAGAAAAAAAGGCCTTGGAAAAGCCCTTCTGTTTTTAGCATTAAAAGCTATGAAAAATATGGGTTATGCATATTCAATAATAGGCGGAGTAGGTCCAGCAAAATTTTATTCTAAAACTTTTGGTGCTGAAATAATTAAAGGTTCTAACCCTGGAATATATAAGGGGATTTTAAGTCATGTCCCAGTTTAATAAAGTTAATGATACAAATGATTTAGAGCAATTTGGTTATAAACAAGAACTAAATAGATCAATGCAAAAGTTTTCTTCTTTTGCAATTTCATTTTCTCTTATATCAATATTAACAGGAATTTTTGCAAATTTTCAATTTGGATATGAAAACATCTCCTCTAAAATTATTTATTCATGGCTTTTAGTTTTTTTTGGGCAATTATTAGTGGCTTCTATTATGTCAGATTTATCTATAAAGTTTCCTCTTTCAGGTTATGGTTATCAATGGTCTTCAAGGTTAGTTAATAAAAATTTTGGTTTTGCAACTGGGTGGCTTTTATTAACACAGTTTATTACTGGCTTTCCTGGAATTTGTAAAGCAATGGCAATTTTAATTGAAGAGTTGATAAATCAATATTTAGAATTTAATATTAGTAATAACTTGATTTCAATATTTTTAATCTGGATAATTATATATTTTCATTATTTAGGGATTAAAATTATTTCCAAAATAAATAATGTTGGCGTGATAATGGAATTAATAGGTGTTATTATTTTGATAGGACTTTTAATATTTTTTATTTATAAAATTGACTTTTCTGAAATAAATTTCTCAAAAGATTTTAGTTTTACAGGAATAAGTTTTAATTCTTTTGCATTATCAATCCTTTTAGGAGCATGGTGTTTGACAGGTTTTGAAGCAGCTTCAGATATGTCAGAAGAAACAATTGATCCAAAAAAAATAGTGCCTAAATCTATTTTTAGCTCATTAATTTATTCAGGTATTTTCGGGATGATATTAATTTTATTATTTTCAATCTACATGTTAAGTGAGGATATTTCTTATTTTACGGGGGATAATATTCTTTATAAATTAATGAATGGGGTTTTCGGAAAAGAGATTTTTGCTGTAATACTATTTTTTATTTTATCGGCAATTTTTGCTTGTGGTGTTGCTTGTGTTGCATCTTCTTCAAGACTTATTTTTTCAATGTCAAGGGACAGAATATTACCAAAGTCAAATTGGTTAAGATATATAAATAGAAAAGGGGCTCCTTCTAATACATTATTTATTATAGGATTTCTTTCAACGGTTTTTATTTTACTTTTTGATGAGATAGAAGTTATTACAGGAGTTTCTGCAATTGCAGGTTATTTGGGGTATTGTGGAATTATATTTTCTTCTTTTTATAAAAAAGAAACGGACTTAAATATTTCTTCTTTTTTAAAAAGGAATTTTAAAATTGTAAAAGTGATAGCTATTTGCTGGTGTTTTTTCGTAGTATGTTGTTTATTAACACCATTGAAAAATGATCAAAATTCATTTATAAACATTATCCCTGCAGTTTCAACTATTTCATTTATTTTTATTGGGTTTTTAGTTTATTTATTAAATAAAAGATGAATTATTTTAGTTTAAATACGAATGTAAAAGAACTTAGAATTGGTGACAATTCTTCAAAAGGAATTGATAAAGAAATTGGAAAATATATTGTATTTACAATGAAAATTCCTTGGGATGTTTTAAAGAAGAATCTTACTAAAACTCCAGAAAAAATAATTTTTGTAGAAAGTGTAGAGAAAGATATAATCGATAATGAAATAGATAATTTAGACGATTTTGATACGGTATTAGGTGTAGGTGGAGGAATGGCTATTGATTGTGCTAAGTATAGCTCTTGGAAATTAAAAAAAAGGTTAGTATCTATTCCAACAATTCTAAGTGTAGATGCTTTTACCACTCCAGCTGCTGGTATAAGGGTTAATCATGATGTAAGATATTTGGGAGAAGCATCGCCGAACCCACTTATTATTGATTATAAAATTTTAAAAACAGCTCCAAAATCATTAAATATTGCAGGAATTGGAGATTTATTATCTATACATACCGCATCTTTTGATTGGCAGATTGCAAACAAAGCAAAAAAGTCTGAATTTCCATTTGATTCAAATGCAATATCTAATGGAAAGGAAATTTTAAACTTTGTTTACAATAATATAGGAAATATCAGAGAAAATAACAATAATGGACTAAGATGTATTGTTGAAGCATATATTTCACTAAATACAATTTGTTTACCTATCGGACATTTTAGAATAGAGGAAGGATCTGAACATTATTTATTTTATGAATTAGAGGAAAGATTAAAGAGACCTTTTTTACATGGAGAAATTATAGGTTTAGGAATTTATTTAATGAGCAGGCTTCAGAACAATGATTTTAAATTTATAACGAGTATTATGGATGATGTTTCGTTATCATATCATCCAAAATCAATGATGATTTTAAAAAAGGATTTAATAGATTCAATTTTAAATCTTAGAAATTATGTTGAAAAAAAATCAAAGTTATGGTATACAATAATCAATGAAAGTTCAATTGAAAAAGATTGGGTTGAGGAAAACATTAAGCTTTTGAACTTTTAAAAAATTTTAATTGAAAAAAAAAGATAAAACATATCATATCAAGAATTTTTATGATGGTGATAAAAAATTAGAAAAAGTTGTCTTAGAAGTAAAAAATGGATTTATTTATAAAATAAGTCGTAAAGGATATTTGTCAAGCCAAGCTTTTGATATTGTTGTACCTACTTTCGTTGATCTTCAAGTATATGGTTCCAATCAAAGGCTCTTATCAGAATACCCTAGCATTAAAACTTTGGAAAAAATGGATAGTTTTCATAAAAAAAATGGAACCTATTTTTTTCAACCTACAATAGCATCTTATCCATATGAAGTAATTTATAAAAGCCTAGAAGCTGTTAAAAACTATATGAATCAAAATCCCGAATCTGGGTGTATAGGGCTTCATGTTGAGGGTCCATGGTTTAATCCTATTAAAAAAGGAGCTCATATAATAGATTATATTCATAGACCCTCAGAAAAAGCAATAAATGAGATTATTGAAAAATCTAAAGGTACAATTTCAATGATAACCCTTGCCCCAGAGGTAATTAAAATAGAATTAATGAAAAAATTAATAAATGGAGGTATAATTTTATCTGCAGGCCATTCAGATTGTGATTATAAACTTGCAAATAAATTACTTGGAAAAATAATTCTTACATCTACTCATTTATTTAATGCCATGCCTAGCTTACATCATAGAGAACTTAATCTTACATCTGCAATTTTATTGAATCAAAATGTATATTCTAGTATTATAGCCGATGGATATCATGTTGATTTTGAGGTAATAAGAATGGCACATAAATTAAAGAAAGATAAACTTTTCTGTATTACAGATGCTGTTACAGAAACAAATAAAGGACCCTATAAACATAAAAACTCAGGTTCATTTTATTCTAATAATGGAAAACTTTCAGGATCTAATATAACAATGCCTAAAAGTTTTAAAAATCTAATTGAAAGAGTGGGGTTATCTGTTCAAGAATCAATTGATATGTGTTCAAATATTCCAATAGAAGTTATCAAGGGAGTATCAAGTCAGATTAAATTAAAAAAAGGAAATTTTGCAAGATTTAATATTTTAGATTTTGAATATAATCTTGTCAAATCGATTTGTTAGCTTTTATTATTTATATATTTAACAGTATTAAATTCAAAAAATCCAAACAATGAAAAAAATAATTTATTTAATGATTTTAGCAATAGTATTTGCGTCATGTAAAAAAGAACAGCCCAAGATTGATTGGCCTGATGACCCAATGCCTATATATGAAGTAATTTTTCTAAAACCAAAAAATGATGCTATAGAGGCTTTTGAAAAGGCAGTTAAGGAGCATAATTCAAAATATCACAATAAAACAGAAGGTGTTAGCGCTTATCTTAGAAGGATAGTTTCAGGAAAAAAAGCTGGACAATATATTTGGGTTGAAGGTCCAATGAGTTTTGAATATGTTGATAGTAAACAAGAAATTGAAGGACATATGGAAAGCTGGAACAATAGCATAATGCCTCATGTGGATGAGATGACCGATTCTAATTATTTACGTGTGTTAACTCCGTTGTCATATAGTAAAGATGGCAATACTTCTCCATCAAAAATTACCAATGTTACCCAATATAAAATAAAGAAAGGTTGGGGAAATAATCAGAAAGTATGGGATATTAATAATAAGTTGTTACAAGTGGATAAGATTAGTAATTATCCATTATCATATACTTTACTTAGACCATTAGCTAATAATGGAGAAGATATTGGCTATGTTTTTGTTTCTAATCATGAGGATTGGGCTTCATTCGATAATGCATTTAAAGATTATAATTATAATCAAGAAATAGATAAAGTTTATGGAAAAGAGGAAAGAATAAGAATGTGGAAAAAATTAAGGGAATTGCAAGACAATGACGGAAGCTGGGTGTCAAAGCTAGTAGAATAATTTTGTTATAATAATTTCAAAAAGGGGCTTTAATAAGCCCCTTTTTTTATTGAAAACATATTGAAAAAAAAATTATAAATGAAATTTTTAAGGCTTTTCAGAAAAAAAATTTTTATGTAAAATATTCATTTATATTTGCAACTTTAATTATAAATAATTTAAAAATTAAAAAATCCATATTCATATTTTTCCTCCTAATATCTTGTATAGATCCAATCACACCCGAATTTGATTTTTTAGATGATTTAGTTTTAATTAACGGAATTGCTTCTTCTATTGAGGGAGGCTCTTATGTAACTGTCAATACAAGTTCTAATGAAGAAGGGTATTATAGAACATTATTTTTATCAGGATGTCAAGTAAAGTTTATTAGTGATAGTAAAACTATTGATTTAATTGAAGGTTTTGACAGGTATTTTGTTCCTAATGATTTTAAGGTAAATAAAGGAGAAACATGGGAATTAAAAATAACTTTACCCAATGGTAAAGAATATAGATCAAGTCCTGAAACTTTAATTGATGAAGTTTCAATTTCTAATATTGAGTCAAAATATGATTTAGAATTATACTATGATGTGCCTGATAAAAGATTTGCTCCTGGTCATAGAATTTTAATTTCATTTCAGGAACCTGAAGATCAAGAAAATTATTATTATTATGAATATAAATCTTATGAAACAGAGCCATATTGTGTTATTTGTAATGCTGGTGTTTTAAGAAACGGGGAATGTATTTCAACTGCTGGGATTCGATGGGCTAGACCTTATTTTACATATAATTGTGATTCTCCTTGTTGGAAAATTAGAGTTAATGAAAAAATTAAAATTTTTGACGATGAATTTACTAATGGCAAATTCATTGAAAATTTAGAAGTTGCAGAAGTACCCCTTTACTCAAAAAGGGACATTCTAGTGGAATTACAACAATATAGCATATCTTATGATGCATATAAATATTATAAATCTATAAAAGATTTGATTGAAAACAATGGAGGATTAAATGCTCCTTTACCTTCAGTTTTAATTGGAAACTTATATAACACAAAAAATCAAGATGAAATAGTTTTAGGAAGATTTACAGTTGCTTCAGGATCTTCAAAATCAATTTATATTCCTCGTAGAAAATTAGAGGGAAATGATATTCGCGGACCAAAACCAGCTGTAATCGAAAAATTTGGAGATCGAGTCCCTCAGCCCCTTTCAAGATTTGATTATCCCATTTTTGCTTCATGTGATGAAGGAGCATACAGAACAGGTATTAAACCCTTGAATTGGCCAAAGAATGATTAAAAAAACTTTTAATTTTTTTCTTTTTTCTTTTTTAGTGTCTTTATTTTCTATTGCTCAAGAATATGAATTAGAATTATTAGTATTAGACTCCGAAAATGAAATACCTTTAGAAAGTGTAAATATTTTAATTGATTCCCCAAAGGGAGGAGGTATAACTAATTCCGAAGGAGTATTTAAAATTAAACTTCCATCTCGTGATTATAAATTATCTCTAGAATACCTGGGTTATGCAAATGAAGAGTTATTTATTTCTTTAAATAAAAATGTAAGTTTAGTTGTGAAAATGGAAGTTTTTGAGGAAAAACTTTCTGAAATAATAGTAAGGGCAAAAAATTTAAATCAAAATGTTGAAACACCTCAAATGGGTGTTTTTAATATTACATCAGAAGAACTTGTTAAGATGCCTTCTGCTTTTGGAGAATTTGATGTATTAAAAAGTATGACTCTAATGGCTGGAGTTAATAATGCTGGAGATGTAAGTAATGGTATTTCAGTTAGAGGGGGTTCTCTTGATCAAAACTTAATGTTATATGAATCTGCTCCAGTATTCAATCCTACGCATCTTTTTGGGTTATTATCAGTTTTTACTCCAGACATAATATCTAAACTTGATATGTATCAAGCAAATATACCGTCAAAGTATGGAGGTAGAATTTCTTCTGTTATGGACATAAAAGTAAAAAACCCTTATGCTGATAAATTTGAGCTTGATGGAGGAATAGGTCTATTATCAAGTAGATTAAAAATCACGACTCCAATTCTAAAAGATAAACTTTTAATTTCAGCTGCTTTAAGAGGTGGGTTTACTGATTTTTTGTTTCCAATTTTTGTTAAAAGATTAAAAAACACAAAAGCTAATTTTTATGATGGCACAATGAAATTGTTATATATTCTTAATGAAAACAATCAATTTTCTTATAATTATTTTACATCAAATGACTTTTATCAATTGGATTTAATATCAAATGTTGAAAAAATTAATTCTGAATTTAATCAGTATGATTTTGAAACTTCTAATCATACTTTTAAATGGGTGCATAATTTTAAAAACAATACAACTCTAAAATCTTTATATGTAAACAGTTCATATTTACCAAAAAATTTATTTCCCGAATTTAATTCCGATAATGTAATTGTTTTTAAGTCTAGAGTTAATTATTCAAGCTTTCAATCTGAATATACTGATAATAGAGGAGAGATGTTTAATTATTCTTTGGGAGTTCAATCAAAGAAATATAATATTTCACCTGGGTCTTTGTCTCCAGGTAATGGTAATTCAGTTACACCAGTTAATCTTGAAGAAGAAAATAGTTTGGATTTTTCAAGCTATTTTAATATTAATTTAAATCCTACAAAAAATTTATCTTTTTCTCTGGGTTTAAGACATACATTGTTTAATTTTTTAGGACCTTATACAGTTGCTGAGTATAATGATCAAGAAGATCAAATTAATTTTCTTTCCTACGATAACAATGAGTCTATAGTTTCATATCAAAATTTTGAGCCAAGGATAGGTTCAAGAATTCAGTTAAGCGATAATAGTTCTTTAAAACTTAGTTACGCTAAAATAAATCAATATATTCAAAATATATACAATACAGTTACCCCATTACCTACTTCAAGGTGGAAAACTTCAGATATTTATATCAAACCTCAGATAAGTGATACTTTTGGAGCAGGGTTTTTTAAAAATTTCGATTCTGCAGGAATTGAGCTTTCTTTAGAAGGTTATTATCGAGATATTCAAAATACATTAACTTACAAACCTGGTGCAGATTTTTTTCTTGCGGAGTTTGTAGAAAAAGATGTGATTCAAGGAAGTGGAAGAGCCTATGGTTTTGAATTTAGTCTAAAAAAACCTATTGGAAAGCTGAATGGCTTTTTAAATTATACTTGGGCTAGAAGTTTATTAAAAACAAACGAGCTAAATTTTAAAGATAGAATAAATAACAATGACTGGTATGCATCAGACTTTGATCGTCCGCACACTTTTAATGCAACTTTAACTTATAATACTGATATTTATAATGAGTTTAGTTTTAATTTTACTGCTCAATCTGGAAGACCATATACAATTGCAAATACTGTTTTTGAAATTACAAATATAGAGGTACCTATCTATCTTCAAAGAAATAATTCTAGGTTTCCATATTATCAAAGATTAGATTTTTCATGGAAAATATCTTACAGTAGAGACCCTAAAAACCGTTTTAAGAAAGATTGGATTTTTACAGTATACAATGTTTTGGGAAGAAAAAATCCATTTAATATTTATTATACTGAGAGAGATGGCACTTCAAATGATGGGATTATTTTTGGAAGCAGTCCTTTAGCTTCCTATACTCTTTCAGTTATTAAAACTCCAATTATTTCATTAACCTATAATTTTCGATTTAAATAAAAATATTAAATTTAGGTAGGGTTTTAAATTTAAGCTACGGTATATAGACATAACAAAAGGCTTATAACTATAAAATTTAAAATTATGAAATATATTAAATTATTTAAAAGGGTATTGTACAGTATTATATTAATAACAGGCTTTGTTGCTTGTAATATTAATGAAGAGGTATTTGAAGATTCAAAATTAAATTCCTTTTTTGAGGGAGATGATGAATTAATTCTAGCTATTTCTAATTCAAAAAGCAAACAGTCTATTAATGTTGACCAGCTTCCTTTAACAGCTAAAACAACAATAGATACAGATTATTCATCTATGAACTCAGAAAACTCTTATGAAGTTCCTAAACTAGGATATGAAGTAAATATGAGAGGTATTTTACCTACTAATCTTGGTGAAAAGGAGGATATATTTTTTGCAAAAAATGGAAGAAAATTAATTTCAAAAAAGAATTCAAAAGATTATGATAAAAAGGATAAAGAGAATTATATGGCTGAAAAAAAGAATAAAAAACCTCATCCCTTTAGGTTTGTTTTTCCAGTAAGTTATATTATGCCAGATGGAACTTCCGTTACTGTAAACAATAAAGAAGAAATAAAAAGTTCTTTAAAATCATGGTATGATGCTAATCCAGATTCAAAGGAAAAGCCAGAGCTTGTATTTCCTGTGGATGTGATTGTAAAATCTAAAGATGGAGAGGACATTGTTACTATTTCAAGTAAGGAGGAAATGCAGGAACTTAGAAAGAAATTTAGAAGGCAAAGACCAAGACCTTTTGAGTTTGTATTTCCAATAAGTTTTGCTATGCCTGATGGATCAGTAATTTCAGGGGAGGATCATAAAGAGATAAAAGAGTCAATGAAAGAGTGGTATGATGCTAATCCAGATTCAAAGGAAAAGCCAGAGCTTGTATTTCCTGTGGATGTGATTGTAAAATCTAAAGAGGGAGAGGAGATTGTTACTATTTCAAGTAAGGAGGAAATGCAGGAACTTAGAAAGAAATTTAAAAGAGAAAAGCCAAAAAAACCTAGGTCAAAAGATTAACAAAAATAACTAATTAAAATGTCATTTTTTAAAATTTTAATTGAAGAAACTAACTCCTTAACGAAATTTACGTAAGGAGTTGTTTTAGTTAAATAATTTAAATTGACAGCAGAAGAATTTAAAAACTTGTATAACCATTATTTTGATTCGATTAGAAATTATATTTATTATCGATCAGGAAATAAAGATTTAGCAAGTGATATATCTCAAGAAACTTTTATAAAAGTTTGGAAAAAGAGATCTGAAATAAAAAAGGAAAATATTAAAGCATTGCTATATAAGATTTCAAGAGATGAATTTGTAAGTTGGATTAGAAAAGAAAAGCTAAAAAAAGTATATGCCGAGCAATCGTTTAAACATGAAATAGAAGAGAATAATCAGGATTTACATAAGAAAATCAGAAAATTAAAATTTGAAAAGGTATTAAAAAAAATGCCAGAAAAACAAAGAGTTGTACTTTTAATGAGTAAAAGAGAGGGATTAACAAATAAAGAAATTTCTAATTATCTTGAAATAAGTTTGAAAGCAGTTGAAAAAAGGATGACAAAGGCCCTAAAGTTTTTAAAAGAAAATATTAATGAGTAAAAAAGAAAATTTGGAAAATAAGGAAATAGATTCTTTGATTAAAGATCTTAATATTTCATATTCTAAATCAAAAGAAGAGATTTGGAAAGAAGTTAATAGTAAGCTTAATATTGAATCTATGCCAAAAAGAAATCAAAAGACAGATAATATTTTTCAATTGAACTGGAAGTTTTCAATGGCGGCTTCTATTCTTATAATTATTGGAGTCTCTTGGTTTTTTAATAATCAACAAAACATTATGGATAATCAGCAATTAAATGATTTTGAGTCTATTAATATTGAAAATTCCAGCATAGTTGAAACCCTTTTTATAGAAGAAGGTCAGATAGATGAATATATAAGTTTGTATGTAATTAATGAAGTTATAGATGAATAAAATCCATTCTTTTATTTTACCATTTGTTTTAACTAGTTTATTCTGGTCTTTCAATTTTGTTTATTCTCAAGGGCTACCTCCACCAGGTGGAGTAATTGATTTTTTAAATTTAAAAACTCTTACAGAGGAACAAAAACAAATTTTAATTGATGAAAGACAAAAAATAAAACAATCCAGAATTGATTTCAGAAATAGCTTAACTAAAGAACAAAAAGCAATTCTAACAAATTCTAAACTTAGCAAAGAACAAAGAAGATCAAGATTAGTCGCCTCTTTTTCAAAAAATCAAAAAAATCTAATTAGAGATAGTGAGAAAAGAATTAAAAGTATGGCTTCAAAAATTCGCCCTACTCTTACAGATAAGCAAAAGAAAGAAATTAGAGGAATTAAAACGAAAAATAATAGATTTAAAACAGGAGATTCCAGGGGTACAAGATTTAATAAAGACAAAATTAAGGATAGAAAAAAAGTTCCATTTAAACCTAAAAAACCTTTTGACCCAAAAAGAAAGATTGATTAATATTAAATGTATTTTTAAGGTGTGAAAACCTGGAAATTAATTTATCTAACTATCTTCATTTTAATTTTTACCGCAATTTATTCCCAACAAAAAACTGAAGCCGAAGAGATTGATTCATTAATAGAAGAACTTTTTTTTTCTCAAAAAGATTTAGGGGAATTATTAAATGAAAATAAAATTAATTTAATATACTCTTCAATTAATTATAATAGTAATACATTTTATTCTGGAAGGAGTATAGGTGTAAATCAATTTAATTTATCCCCCCAAATTTCATATTTAAATTCAAATGGATTTACTATAGGATTTTCTGGAATTTACTTAGATCAGTTTGAATCACCATGGGATTTAACTACTATTTCAATAGGTTATTCTAAATGGGTTAATAAAAGAAACACTATTTCTTTAAATACAAGTTTCATTAATTATTTTTACTCATATGATAAAAATGATATTTATTCAAGAAGTGTTTCTTTAGGGATGAGTTACCAATCTTTTAATGATAAGTTGTTTTTAAACACCTCAGCAGGATTTTTTTTTGATGGAAGTAATTTATTTCAATTAGCATCAAATCTATATTATTCATTTAATTTAATCAAAAAAAGAGAAAAAATAAAAGAACAAAAAAAATCACAAGTTTGGAAGGGAAATGTCAATGGTAAACAAAAGTCAAGAAGAATTCTAAGTGATAAATTGACTCTTTATTTTGATCCCATGGTTTCTTTTTATTTTAATTCAGAAACAATTGATACAGAATTTAGTCCATCATTTTTTATTAATCAGAATAGCAGCGCCAATCAAAACTATTTTGGTTTAATAAATACTCAAATTAAATTACCTTTTGAATTTAGTTTAAATAATATAGATTTAGAACTTTCATATTATATTAATGTTCCTATGCCAATAGGAGATGAAAATAATCTTCCTAACACTAGTTTTTTTGGAATTTCTATAGGATATTTATTTGATTTATAAATTTTTTTNGCTTTTATGAAGTATTACATTTTATTTGTTTTATTCTTATTAATTCAACCAATTCAATCTCAAATTTTTTTTCAATCAGAAGTAAATAAAATTCAAGAAACGTATAAGGATAAAATTAATAGTAATAAAAATCACATTGTTTTTACAGGGAGTTCAAGCATTAGAATGTGGAAAGATTTACCATTAATATTTAATAATCCAAAAATNATAAATACTGGATTTGGCGGNTCAAAAGCTTCAGANCTTATTTATTATATAGATGAATTAGTTTTANACTTTAATCCTTCTAAAGTTATTATTTATGAAGGGGATAACGATATTTCATCAGGACATAAGATTAATTTTATTTTAAAAAACATAAAAAGTATTATTAAAAAAATCAAAGAAAAAAATAAAAATGCTCAAATAATATTGATTTCTGCCAAACCTAGTATTATGAGGTGGGATTTACGAAAAAAATATATTAAATTAAACAGAAAATATAAAAACTTAGCCCTTAAAAGGAATAATATTCATTATGCTGATACTTGGTCAGAAATGGTTGATTCTGGCGAATTAAAAACAGATATTTTCATTGAGGACGGGTTACATTTAAATGAAAAAGGTTACAAAATATGGGAGAAAGTATTACGCCCTATTTTAGAAAAGACAAATTAATTAAACCATTNTATTTTTTCCTTTATATTAATTCTTTTTGGGGGTTTTATATTACTATGCTTATAATGCCCCATATAAAAAAATCCGAGGCATCTTTGATCAGATTNTAATTTTAAAAACTTACTTATATCTTTAATNTAACTCGGACTGCTCCAATAACATCCAATATCCAATGATGCGCAGGATAACCAAATATTTTGAACGGCCATTGCTGTTGAAGCAATCTCCTCCCATTCAGGGATGATTTNATTAGAACTTCTTTTCATACATATACAAATTATAAAATNTGATTTTTCACATTTTTGTTTAATTTTTTGAATTTTTGAATTATTAATATTTGTATTTNCTTTTTTATATAAATTAACCATTTCAGCTGANAGTTCCTTTTTCGAATNATTACTATATACTTTAAAAAACCATGGTTGAGTCAATTTATGAGTCGGTGCATAGTTTGAATTTTCTATAACTTTTGCTATTAAATTTTTTGAAAGTTTTTTACCAGTATACATATTTGGATATATCGCCCTTCTTATTTTGATTATATGATCAATATCTTTTATCATTTCTTAAATTTTTTTTTAATATAAACACATATATTTTATTAAATAAAATATTTTTGTCAAATATTTATTTCTTCTTTATGAATATGAAGTTTATTATAATCTTTTTTTTTATTTTTTTGTTCTCGTGCACAAAAAAAGAAGAGTGTATTATAATAGAGGATAAATATGAATCAAATGGNTCATTTTATTTTTATTTTTTAAATAATACTATTAATAATAATAATTCATTAGATGTAGATCCACTTGGAACAGGAAAAGTTTCAAAAGAAATTTATGATAGCTATAAAATTGGAGAAAAATATTGCTTTTAATTACTATAAGCATATCTTATATTCTACATACAATTCCATAAGAATACTCAATAAGAATACTTTATTTTCACTTCAAGACCACTTTTTAAGAAAAATAGATACTTAAAAACTACTGCAAAAATACACTTATTAACAATTGTTAATTAAGACGATCATTAATTGTTAATAAGTAATAAAAATACAAAAAAACTTGATATAGATTTACTAGTTAAGAATTGTACAATTAATAAAAAATTGGAGATTATATAGACATATATAGTATGTGAAAATAAATTAAAACATAATATTATGAGTAAAAATCAAGAATTTTTTGAAGAAAAATTCAATTTAACCTATCCTGAATTTACAAGATNAATTTTATCTAAGCATCCTAAATTAACATCTCTAGAATTGAAGTTNTGNGCTTATTTAAAATTCAATTTAAATTCAAATGAAATTTGTGAATTAACTAATCAAAAAATCAGAACCATTGAAAACAGAAGATATAGATTAAGAAAAAAATTATGCCTTGACAGAGAACAAAATTTAACAAGCTATTTAATAACAATTTAAAAAAAAGATTAAAATTTTATTTTGAATCAGTTAAAAAAATTAGCATATAATTACTTTTTTGGAGTAAGCTTCTTTTTACTCCTTGGAACTTCTAGCCTTTATTCCCAACAGCCAGCCATTGAAGTAACAGTCTTTACAGACGTTATAGATACTGATAGTAACGGAGTTATTAGTTCTGGAGATGTCGCTAATTTTACAATNAAAGCAAAAAATACAGGTAATATTGCTTTNACTGGAATTACCCTTACAGCCTCTTTTACTGGNATTAATAATTCTGCCGCATCTTTAAGTGGAGGAGTTTCATATACNGGCTCATCAGGAGGNTCNTCNGTTGGAAATTTATCNATAGCATCAGGTGGNGANGTNGCAACTTATGTNGCTAGTTATACATTTAANGGAGCTGGNATTAGTGCTGGAGGTGTAAAATTAAGTATAGTAGCNCTTGCTAGTTCAGCACCTCTTACAAATAATGTCTCGGATACTAGTGATGATGCAAATGATACAGATGGTNATACAACTGGGGATCCNAATCTNATANTAGCTGGAGCNGATTTAAACTCTATTNTGGGNGAAAAACAATTTTCATCTTGGNTAGATAAAGATGGNNATGGAATGATGAGCGTTGGAGATGAAATTNTATANAATATTACAGTNTGTAATAATGGATATCAAAATNTNAAAAATNTANTTTTAGANGANGGNCTTACTGANAATAATTCNAGACCTTTAGCATATACNGCTCCTTTTACACCNCCTGGAGCAGTCTTTTTNTCTTCAAATCAATCTGGAATTACTGATGCTGGAGCTGGAAATGGTACNACAACAGGAACNTTNNNTGTAGGAGAATGTGCTACNTANCAAGGAAANTTTACCTTAGATCAANCNGCNATAGATAGTGGTCAATTAAATAATTGTTTAGATATTGANGCTAGAGTAATTTCCTCNAATGTTTTAATTNCAGATAGAGCTGATGATCCANNTACTGGNGCTGCNAATGANTGTGCTCANACAACACTTACCCAATCTCCTTCNATAGAAGTTACAAAAATAGCNACAGTNAATGATGTNAATGGAAATTCAAAAAATGATATTAATGATATAATTAATTATACTATTACAGTTGAAAATAAAGGAAATGTATCTATAAGCTCTTTAACATTTAACGATAATTTAAGGGATGGCAACGGAAACTCTCTTACTTTAACTGCGGCCCCAACTTTTGTTTCAGGAACGGCTGGATCAACTTCTTCATCACTTAAAGTTGATGGTATTGTCACATATTCTGCTTCATATCAAATTTCATCTGGAGCTGCAAATTCAGGTAGTGTATCAAATTCTCTTGTTGTAATAGGAAGCACACAAGTTACTTCTAATACAGTTTCAGATACTAGTGATGATGGAATAGATAATGATTCAAATACTACTGATGATCCTACAGAAACATTAGTTGAAATATCTAAGAGCTTAGAAGTTGAAAAAAGAGCTACTTTTCAGGATATTGGCTCAGGAAATGTTGGAGAAAGAGGGGTGGGAGATAGAATTGTGTATACCATTACAGTCACCAATACGGGTCAGATTGCTCTTAGTAATATAACAGTAAGTGATACATTAAAAAATGGTGCAGGAACATCTCTTAGTTATGATTCTGCAATGACAGGAGGATCGGGAAGCCCACTGAATCCAGGAGCATCATATGTTTACCAAGCTCAATATACAATTACCGGAGCTGATGTAAGTACTGGCTTAATTTCAAATTCTGTTGTTGTATTTGGAAGCTCCCCAGGGCAAACGGGGGATGTCTCAGATACTAGTGATGATGGAATTGACAATGATGGAAATATAACTGATGATGCTACAATAACCCCATTAACTGTAAACCCAGGAATTGAAGCAGTAAAAACAGGGGTGCTTAGTGATACAACAGGAGATGGATTGCCTGGTGTTGGAGATAAGGTTATATTTACAATTCTTATTACAAATACTGGAAATATTACCTTAAATAATGTTTCTATAGTTGATAATTTAACGCGAGGAAATAATGTAGCCATATCTCTTGACGCTTCTCCAACTTTTGTTAGTGCAAGTGCAGGATCTAATTCGTCTACTCTTTTAGCTGGTGAAGTAGCTACTTGGACAGCAACTTTTACTGCTGATGCCGCTGCCGTAGCCACCAATTTTGTTAAAAATCAAGTTACGGTTTCGGCCAATGATATTACCCCTTCACAAACCCAGGTTACCGACGTAAGTGATGATGGAAATGATTTGGACGGGAATCTTGTAAGTGACCCAACTGAAGTAAAACTTATAAACAATGGAATACTTAAAGTAACTAAAACGGTAACCGTTACACAATCTGATCCTACCAAGATTACTCTGGGAGATGTTGCTGCCTATACTATAACAGTTGAAAATACCGGAAATGTTAGCCTTACAAACATGTCTTTTGTTGATCAAATCACAGGGCTAGGTGGACAGATTTTAAGTTTAGATGCAACACCTGCTTTTGTGAGTAATTCAAAAGGAACTGCTCAGGGAGGTCTTTTAATTGGAGAAGTTTCAACCTACACAGCAACATTTACAGTTAATCAAGCGGCAATAGATGCTGGAGGATTTAATAATAGTTTTATAGCCTCAGGACGAGATCCAGCAAATACTGCAGTTTCAGATGCTAGTGATGAAGGGGATGATTCAAATGGACAAGATAATCCAACTCGAACAGTAATTCCACCTACACCATCATTAGATGTTGTAAAAACATCTGTTTATAATGATAATGGAAATGGAATAAGGGATGTTGGAGATACAGTAAGTTATACTATTACTGTTAAAAATACAGGTAATGTAACTCTTGGTGGTTCAGGATCTAATCAATTTGCTATAGGGGACACTTTCTCAACAATACTTGGAACAACTACGCCGACACTTACAGGCCCAACTTTCCAAAGTGCAGATGCAGGTTCTAATTTTGGGACATTAAAACCTGGAGAAACAGCAACATTTTTAGCTAATTTCACTATCACTCAAGCCGTTGTAAACGCTGGAGGATTATCAAATCAAGTTTCTGTAACAGCTCAAGCACCTAATGGAGCCATGATTAATGATATAAGTGATGATGGAATCGATAATGACGGGGATATTGAAAGTGATCCAACTTTGGACCCTATAACTAGTTTACCAGATATAAGTATATCAAAAACAGCAAGTTTAACTAACAATGGAGCCTCAGCAATTGGAGTAGGTGATTTAATCACTTATTCAATCACCGTGACTAATACTGGAAATGTTGATTTGGTTTCAGTTACCTTATCGGATGATCTTAAAGGACTTAATGGAACGGTACTTGCTCTTACGGGATCAGTAACTTTTCAGTCTTCAACTCAAGGGTCTAATGACGGAACCCTTCTTGTAGGAGAAACGGCTCTTTATACTGCAAGTTTCTTAATTAATCAAGCAGCAGTAGACTCTGGGGGTGTTTCAAATACAGCATCAGTAAGCGCAACTGTTGGAGTAAGTACTGTTACAGCAACAAGTGATGCAGCTATAACAAATATTGCCCCAAACCCATCAATAGAAGTTACTAAAACAGCTTCAATTACAGATACAGATGGTGANGGAGTTAATTCAGTAGGAGATGTGATTAATTATACTATAACTGTTTCTAATACTGGAAACTTAACTCTTACAAATTTTAATATAACAGATACTTTAAAAACAATTTCCACCAGCCAGACTATTTCATTAAATGCAAGCCCAACTAGTTCAGATCCTGCAAATTTGGCTCCCGGAGGAACGAGAACTTATTTAGCAAGTTTTACACTTGACCAAAATGCTATGGATAAAGGAGGAGTTGCAAATTCGGCTTTTGTTACAGCAAATAATTTAGATGCAAATTTATTTGTCAATGATACATCAGATGATGGGGATGATACTGATGGAAATCTTGTTAATGACACAACAAATACTATTATTAATGCTGATCCAAAACTTGAAGTAGTTAAAACGGTTACAAATAACGATGTTGATGGAGATGGATTAGTCTCAGCAGGAGATATTNTAACCTATACAATGGTTGTATCAAATACTGGAAATATTACGCTTCAACAAATATATCTAGAAGATACTTTAACAGATCTTCAGGGAAATGCAAGATCATTAAATTCAGCACCTACCTGGGTGAGTAATTCAGGAAGCTCGCCTTTTAGAACACTAGCATCTGGTGAGGCAGCAACATATGTGGCTTCTTATACAGTAACTTCAGCTGATGAAACCGCTAAGGGAGTAATGAATAGTGCTGTAGCAAAAAGCTATTGGTACCCTCCTCCTTCTTATAATTTAACTTTAAGAGTTTCAGATACAAGTGATGATGGTGATGATACAGATGGAAACATAACTGATGATAAAACTATTTCATATACAGGAGTAGTCCCAGCATTTGAAGTTACAAAGACGGTGACTGCTACTGATACAAATGGTAATGGAATCCTTAATGATGCTGGGGATTTAATTACATTTACAATTGTTGTTTCCAACACATCTCAAGATGTAATTAATAATTTAGCTTTTGTAGATACTTTTACAAGTGCTAGAAATAAAATTTTAGCCTTTACAACGACTCCAACATTCGTCTCGGGAACAAGTGGATCAACATCATCTTCTTTAAAGGTGGGAGGAACATCAACTTTTCAAGCTACATATTCTATAGTTTCACCTACTATAGAAACAGGGGGAGTTTACAATACCATAACTTTTACGGGATCTTCTGCTCGTAATCCAGCACCTACGGAAAGAGACGTAGAGGATATAAGTGATGATGGTGATGATACAGATGGAAATACAACAGATGACAAAACTTTCTATTTACTAGGAGTTGATTCTGACGGGGATGGTGTTCCTGATAAAACAGATATTGATGATGATAATGACGGAATAATGGACAGAGAAGAAGCTTGTCTTACGTTTTTGCTTGATGGAAATTCTTTTGAGAGTTATTTATATCAGGGAGCCCCTGTTGATCCTTCTCAAAACAAAAATTCATCATGGACAAGTACAGCAACAATAGTTGCTCCACCATGGAAAGCTGTTAATGGAGATGGTGAGATTTGGGATTCTGCATTTGTAAATAATACTCAGTGGGATCCTCAACAGGGAGGGTATTTTATAGAATTACTTCAAAATGCTACAGGATATAATGATTTAGAATATTGGGATGAAACCTCTGTGGGTTCAGGAACTTTTGATAGAATAATCATTGAACAAGATGTATATCCAAGTTCAACTTATAGTATTACTTTTTATCATAAGGATGGTGGAAGGCAAACACCAACTCATGGCGATGGGGGGTCAACAGTACTTCAAATTCAGTCTATGCAAACAGATTTTCAGGTCAGACAAATTACTGAAACCCCAACAAATTGGACACAGCAGACTTATACATTTACTACAGATGCTGATACCTATAGTGTAGCTATATTATTTTCTGCTTACGCAGTAAACACAAACGTTTCAATTCAGTTGGATGGAATTTTAATGTCCGCTACCAAGCCCTGTATTCCAGACATCGATTCTGATGGTATTCCAAATGGAATAGATTTAGATTCTGATAACGATGGAATTTTTGATATTGTTGAAAGTGGAAATGAGGCATTAGACACAAACAATAGCGGTAGGGTTGACTTTAATGATACTGGTTTTGTTGATGCTGATAGTGATGGAGCTGATGATAGAGCAGAATTAAATACTAATTTAGATTCAGACGGGGATCAAACTATTGATGCTTTTGAATTAGATTCTGATAATGATGGTTGTTTTGATGTTGTGGAGGCGGGATATACAGATAATAATAACGACGGACTTTTAGGAAATGCTCCAATTACTCAGAACGCAAGTGGAACTGTAACAAGCGGTGTAGATGGATATACCGCTCCACTTTCGGATTCTCCGTCAACAACACTTGATTTTAGAAATGCTCAGTGGGATGTTTCTTGTTATAAGCCTCAAATTGAAGTTACAAAGACTGCAGTTGTTTCTGATGTTAACGCAAATGGATTAAATGATGTTGGGGACAAAATAATTTATACAATAAACGTATCCAATACAGGATTAGTAACGGTCACTTTAGTAGATCAAGATACTTTAACTAATCAAGTAAGCACATTCTTAGAAACATTAACTTTAGAATTTACATCTGTTAGTTCTCAATCAAACTTAAGTTTTCAAAGAAATTATTTTAAATACAGTTCTTATATTGATGACGACTATCAAGATTGGAATGAGATTGCTTCCAGGGGATCAGCTCAAGTTAGTTCATTTAATAAATGGCCGGGAGGAGTAAATTACTATTTTAATGCAAACTCTGGATCATCGGCAAGCGGAGCAGGAATGACCAACGGCTATAATAACACTGGTGGAACATTTGGAGAAGATCAAAATCATAATAATAATAAATCAGAGTATAGTAAAATAAAAAGAGATTCAGATGTAGGAGCTTATTTAAAATATTTCATTTATCAAGAGACAAGTATTACAAATGCTCCAATAAATACCCAATATACTATTTCGGTATATGCTAGAGCTTATAATTCAACTTATGTTGGAGATACTTTTAAATTTATTTTTCATGATGATGCTCAGGCTGGACAGGCTGGACGATGGACTGGAGCTACTGATACTCAGAGGTATGATGAGGCTCAAAAATCGCCTGATCAAATTTTAACTGAAAAATGGAAAAGATATTCACATACTTTCACTACAGAATCCTCAGCAAATTTAACAGGAAGGATAAGAGCAGGATTTGTTCCTTCTTATTCAGGAAATAATGGAATGTATGTTTGGGGAGCTCAGTTAGAACAAAATAGTCAGGCCAGTGTTTATGTATTCACTTATAGTAATGAATATACTCCAACAGATACAGTAACTGCTAGTCATGATCCAAGATTATCTTCTTTAGGTCCTGGAGCAAATGCAAGTTATACAGCCACCTATACAATTACTCAATCTGTTATAGATATTTCTGAGGAGCTTCATAATAGTGTAAAATTTATTGGAAATTACAGAACACCGTCTGGACTAACTGCGACAACTTCAGATGTTAGTGATGATAATGACGATACAGACGGAAATCTAGTAGATGATGCCACCGTAGTTCCTTTAAATAATATATCTAGAATTGAAGCTACAAAAACGGTCACAGCAACTGACACTAATGGTGATGGATTTATTGGATTAGGAGATACAGTAAGCTATACGATTTTAATTCAAAATACTGGTAATTTAACTCTAAATGCTGTGTCGGTCAGTGATACCCTCACTGATGCAAGTAGCAACACTCTGACCATTTCAGGACCTACTTTTGTTTCTGCAGATCAAGGTTCTGTGCAAGGGACACTAAAGGTTAGTGAAACAGCAACTTATTCAGCTAGTTATACGTTGGAACAATCAGCTGTTGATTCAGGTAAAGTAATAAATTTTGTTATAGCTACAGGAAGTTCTACAGTAGCTGTAGTCACCGACACTAGTGATGATGGTGATGATACTGATAGCAATACCGTATCGGATGTTACAGAACTCATAATAACAGCAAGTCCAACTCTTGAGGTTTCTAAAACAGCATCGACCACTGATGTCAATGGAGATGGTTCAATTGGCGAGGGAGATCTTATTACTTATTCAATAACCATAGAAAATAAAGGGAATGTTACTCTTTCGGGATTAACGGTTACCGATACTCTTTTAGATGGGGATGGAGCATCTCTTACACTTACAACAACTCCAACATTTGTATCAGCCAGCGGAGGATCTACCTCTTCTACACTTATCCCCTCGGGAGTTTCCACATTTACCGCTACCTTCAGTATATCTAATCAAGCGGCTAACACTCCATTAGTATCCAACACAGCTGTAGCTATTGCCAGTAGTCCAGGGCAATCAAACAATGTGTCTGATACCAGTGACGATCCAACAACAGCAACTCCTAATGATCCCACAAATGTTACAATGGCTCCAATTCCAGGAATTGAAGCTACAAAAACAGCTTCTGTTACTGACGTTAACGGAAATGGAGTTAATGATCTTAATGATATTATCACTTATACTATAACAGTTGAAAATACAGGAAATGTTACTCTAACTTCTTTAACATTATCAGATACATTAAAGGATAGCAATGGAAACATTTATACATATAATGTTTCTCCAACACTGCTATCATCAACTCCAGGGTCAACTTCAACAACTCTATCAGAGAGCGGGGTAGCTACATTTACAGTAAGTTATACTATTGGTTCCGCAGAGCTTTTAGCTTCAAAATTAATTAATAGTGTTTTAGTTATAGCCAGTAGCCCAGGCCAAAGTAATAATGTTACCGACACCTCTGATGATGGAGATGATACTGATGGAGATACAGTAAGTGACACAACAGATATTGATCTTACTGCTGATGCAAAATTGGAAGTTGTTAAAACTGTAGCTCATAATGATGTAGATAGTGATGGAAAAATTACTGCAGGGGATATTTTAACCTATACAATAGTTGTTTCAAATACTGGAAATGTAACCCTTCAACCTGTTTATTTAGAGGATACAATGACAGATCTTCAAGGAAATGCCAGATCATTAAACGCATCGCCTACCTGGATTAGCAACTCTCAAGGATCTGTATTTAGAAAATTACTTTCTGGTGAAGCGGCGACTTACACGGCATCATATACTGTTGTTTCAGCGGATGAGGTGGCATTGGGAGTAAAAAATCAGGCTGTTGCCAAGGCTTATTGGTATCCTCCTCCTGGAAATGTTCTTAGTGTTAGAACATCCGATACAAGTGATGATGGAGATGATACGGATGGAAATCTAGTTGATGACCCTACAATATCTTATACCAGTATAGTTCCTTCTATTGAAGTTACTAAAACAGCATCTGCTACAGATACCAATGGTAATAGCGTTTTATATGATGCGGGTGATCTTATCACATTTACAATTGTGGTGGCCAATACCTCTTCGGATGTTATAAATGACCTGAATTATGTAGATACTTTTACTACAGGTCAGGGTAGAGTCCTAACATTTACAACAACACCTACCTTTATATCAGGAACCAGTGGATCAACTTCTAAAACATTGACCGTTGGAGGAACTTCTACTTTTCGGGCGACTTACTCTGTTACTTCTCCTACTATTTTATCAGGAGGAGTTTACAACACCATTACCTTTACAGGGTCTTCAGCAAGAAATCCTAACCCTTCACAAAGAGATGTTGAGGATGTAAGTGATGATGGAGATGATACTGACGGAAATACGACAAATGATATTACATTTTTCCTACTGGGGGTTGACACTGATAATGACGGATATCCTAATAAAATAGATATTGATGATGATAATGATGGAATACTAGATAAAGATGAAGCTTGTCTAAACTATCTGTTAGATGGAAATTCATTTGAGAATTATTATAAAGCAGGAGCACCTATTAACCCTACTGAAAATAAAGTTTCAGCATTTCCAAATAGCACTGTTGTCTACCCTTGGTCATCAGTAAATGGAGACGGAGATGTATGGGATGCGGCCTTTTTCAATGGTACGCAGTGGGATCCTCAGCAGGGGACATATTTTATTGAATTAAGACAAGTGGGTGGAGCCAACACAGGAGACTATTGGGATGAGAGCTCTGTGGGAACAAATACTTTTGATAGAATAATGTATGAGCAAGATGTTTATCCAAGCTCTACCTATAGCATTACTTATTATCTAAAAGGAGGAGGTCGAGGCTCTGCAAGTTTTACGGGGACTTCTGCACAAAGTCTTCTTCAGGTTCAATCCATGCAATCGGCTTATCAAGTAAGTCAGACTATTGCCGCTCCTACGAATTGGACTCAGCAGACATTTACCTTTACAACCGACGCCAATACCTTTAGTGTAGCCATACTCTTCTCGGCTATGTCTCAAACAAGCAGTGTTTCTATTCAACTTGATAATTTAAGAATGAGCGGATCAGTATCACTGGTTTGTGATATTGATGGAGATGGAGTACCTAATGGTTTGGATTTAGATTCGGACAACGATGGTATTTTTGATATTGTTGAAAGTGGAAACGAGGCATTAGACACAAACAATAGCGGTAGGGTTGACCTTAATGATAGTGGTTTTGTTGATGCTGATGGTGATGGAGCTGATGATCGCGCAGAACTTAATACCACTAAAGATACCGATAGTGATGGCATCATAGATTCTTTTGAATTAGATTCGGATAATGACGGATGTAATGATGTTAAAGAGGCGGGATATACCGATGCTAATTTTGATGGTCTTTTAGGGAATGTTTCAGTAACGATAACTTCAAGTGGAACGGTAAGCAGTGGTGTTGATGGCTATACTACTCCTGTTTCTGATTCTCCTTCTTCTACCGCCTATGATTATAGAAATAACGCCTGGGATGTTGCCTGTGCCGAGGCCGAGTTAACGGTATTAAAATCTGCGGTAGTTAGTGATGTAAATAATAGCAGCACGACAGATCTTGGAGATATTATTACCTATACTGTAACTGTTCAAAACACGGGACTTACTACTTTAACTCTAGAGGCATACGATACTTTAAGGGCCGAGGACGGAACCTTTATTGCGACTCTTACTCTTGATTTTACATCAACAGGATCTACAACTACTCTGACGCCAACGCAGAACTTTTTTACATACAGTTCTAGAATTGATGATGCTGGTTATAATTGGCAAGAACTTATTAATTATGGAGATGGGAGACCAAATAATTATGATTACTGGCCTGGAAATGTTGATTATTACTTTAACTCAGCGTCAGGGGTAGCAGCAGGCACTGCTGGAATGGTAGATGGCTTTGGTAACACGGGTGGTGCTACAGGAGCTAATGTTTATCATAATAATAGTTATTCAGAAACATCTAGAATTGATACAGATGGAAATTCAGGAAATTATCTTAAATACTTCATTTTCCAAGAGACAGGTATTAGTAATGCTCCACCAAATACTCAGTATACTATTTCGGTATATGCAAGAGCCTATAATTCAAATTATGTTGGGGATACTTTTAAATTTGTGTTCCATGATGACGCTCAGGCTGGACAGCCTGGAAGGTGGAATAATAATTGGTCATCGGACTGGGATAATGCACAAAAATCACCGGATCAAGTTCTTGCATTAGAATGGAAAAGATTTTCTTACACTTTTACTACCGACAATATGCCTAATTTAACAGGAAGGATAAGAGCAGGTTACCAACCTTCACATTCAGCTAATTATGGTATGTATATGTGGGGAATTCAATTAGAGCAAAATCCAACAGTAACCTCTTATGTATATACTTACAATAACACTTATGTTCCTTCAGCTGCTGTTACAGGAACTTATGACCCTCGATTAACACAGCTTAATGTTGGACAGCTAGCTACCTATACAGTGACCTATACAATTCCTCAGTCGGCTCTTGATGTAGCTAAAAAGCTTCATAATTCTGCAAAGTTTGTAGGAACCTTTACCACCAATTCAGGAATTACAGCAAGCGTTTCAGCTACTTCTGATGATCCAAATACAGCAGCGGCAAATGATGATACCATAACTGATTTAGATAATGAATCGGGCATCGAAGTAACAAAGACTTATGTTGTGGATCAGGGTGCTGATAATTTAACAAATTTAGGGGATGTTATTACTTGGCAGGTGAGGATGGAAAATAAAGGGCAAACCTCATTATCGAGCTTTACTTTTGAAGATACATTAACCCGCTGGGATTCTTCGACGGCGAGCTCTAGTTTTTCAACAATTCAACCAGGATCAAAAAACCTTTTAGAGCATACAACTGGTATGACTGGTGACTGGAGTAATAGTAATAATTCCAGTTATTATTCTGGTTATAGTTATTATAACAATCAGTGGGCAAGGTGGATTCCAGGAAATGTAGATTATTATTATTCTGACTCATCAGGTCGAAGCTGGAGTTCTTATGGCTTTTATGGCTTTCCAAATACAGGGTTTGGTAAAACATCCCTTAGACTCTCTCAAGGAGGGAATGTGTCATATAATTATACAAACTCTTCTAATGCTCGATATAGTATGACTTCAAGGCTTTATGCTCCAAATAATGATCCTGATGCATGGGTATATCAATCAAGAAGTCTTGAAGCCAATACAACATATACTTATTCTGTTTATGCAAGAGCTTATTCTAATAATTCTTCTGGAGCGGGAGATCAATCAACTACTACCTCGGATACCTTTAGATTTGTTATTCAAGATTTAGCAAATCCAGACGGTAATAATTATGTGACCAGATTTAATCAAGCTTTTAAATCAGAGGAACTTCAATTAACAGATAAATTTAAACGATACAGCTTTACTTTTACAACTTCCCCAACCTCAGGAAGTACTTGGGTAGGGATTCATCCTCCATATGGAAGTGATGCCCAAGGAGGATTATTTTGGGGCCACCAACTAGAGAAAAGATCTTCTCCATCGACTTTTATCTATACTTATAATAGTTGGAATTTTAACTCTCCACAGGTAACCCTTGGAGAGGGCTATACACAGTGGGATAATGGTTATCCAAATAGTAATGCAAAACCTGGTAATTCCTATCAGTACGCTTATATAAATAATGCTTGGAATATGAGAAATGAAAGACAAAACGTGTCTTATTATCATATTATGGAGGTGGAATCCGCTACCGTTACAGCTGTAACGGGATATACTCAAATAGGAAGCGGAGCGTATGATGGACATACTTATTGGAGATCTACTGGAACAGGATATTGGAATACAGCCTCGCAAACAACCATTCCTAATATTAGCACCTCAGAGATTCCCGCTGGGGTGGATAAATATTTATTTGTTCCAAATTCTCAAGCTGAATATAAATTTATTCAAAATTCAGGCATGTCAACAAATAATTATTGGATAGGAATATTTCAGCTGTCCACGGCCACAAGTAATAACTCAGATTGGATTCCTGTAAAAGGAAATTTCTCTGCCATAAATCAAGGGTTTAAAGAAAAAATTGAGCCTTTAGAGGTCTTTACCCTAGAATATAACCATACAATCACCCAGGAGGATGTTAATGCTGGGGGTGTTTCAAACACCATAACCGTAACTGCAGGAAGTCATAATGTAAGTGATACCAGTGATGATGGAGATGATACCGATGGCAATACAACCGATGATCAGACGGGAGTGCCAATTAATGTTATCAGGCTTATTGAAGTTACTAAAAGCGCTACTGTTTCTGATGTGGACGGTGATGGAGTGAATTCTGTGGGTGATATTATTACCTATACTATTAGCGTAACAAATTCAGGAACAGTAGATCTTTCGAGTTATTCAATTTCAGATACTTTAACCGATGGAAATAGTTCGACTTTATCATTTACTGGAAATGTAAGTTATGTATTTACTCAAAAGAATAGCGTATTTAATTTAAGGTCTTACTCCAATTTCTGGAGGGGTTCTGACCCTAATTGTAATTGTACATCTGTAGCTTATATATGGAGTGGGAGTTCATCTAATGACCCCCAGTTTTATGATCGCTCTTATAGTGATTATACTAATTATAGCTCTTTAGTGGAAAGGGATGATGGGGCAACCTCTATGTCGGGCTATACTTATTTAGCTTCTTATAATGGACACTCCTATTTTAGAAAAGCTAACTATGACAATCGTTGGTATAATGCTACATCCTATGCACAAAGTCGAGGGGCATATTTAATGATTATTGACACTCCTGGGGAGTATGAATTTCTTAGAAACACATTATATGCTTTAGCAAAAGCTTCATATAATTCTGATTACTGGATAGGTCTAAGGCAGAGAGATGGTATGGGTACTAATTATAACGAGGGTTGGTATTGGTATGGAAGAAAACAAGACACGGGACTTTTTGATTCCTCAATAAGCAATAATAGTAATGTAACAGATGCCAACAGTACCCCTTGGGAGAATACCGTGACAGTTACTCAAACAACAAACTTTGATACGACACTTAAATCTGGGGAGACCGATGTCTATACAGCTTCATACGTTATTACGCAGTCTGATGTGGATAGTGGAGCAGTAATTAATGTAGTTTCTGCCACCTCAAGCAGTCCAGGAAATACAAATGATGTCACTGACATGGGAGATGATCCTAATACCGCAGCCCCTGATGATCCTACAGTAGTAACACTTGTTGCCAGTAACTCATTAGATGTAACTAAAACAGCTACGGTATCTGATGTTAATGGTAATTCTTCAAATGATGTTGGCGATATAATCACCTACACCATTACAATATCAAACACCGGTAATCAAACGCTCTCAAGTGTTACCATAAGTGATACACTAACTGATGGAGCGCGAAATAATTTGAATTCCACTCTGGCCTCCATTACATTTGTTTCGGCTACCCCAGGATCTACCTCTACAACTCTTATACCAGGAGGCGCGGTAATTTATACTACCTCAACAACCATTACAAATATCTCATCTACTACAGCATTTATTCAAAATGTGGCTATAGTTACGGCAAGTTCTCCAGGACAGACAAATAATATCTCCGATACAGCAGATGACGGAGATGATACTGATGGTGAGCTGCTGGATGATCCTACTCAGGTTATGCTTGTTCCAAATGCCGAGATAGCCGCTACAAAAACAGCCTCAACAACCGACAATGGTGATGGTATGTTAGGAGTGGGAGATATAATTATATACACTATAACAGTTACAAATACAGGAAACTTGACTCTAACGGGGATTACCTTAGATGATAATTTAAAAAATGGAAATGGAACAGTACTAAGTTTAAATACTTCTCCTACTTTTGTTTCTTCTTCTCAGGGGTCAGTCTCAGGGACACTACTATATGATGAGGGAGCTACCTATACAGCATCCTATACGATAACACAGGCAGATGTTGATAGTGGCTTGGTTTCTAATAGTTTGATAGTTACGGCAAGTTCTCCAGGTCAGACTAATAACGTTTCTGACACAAGTGATGTTGGAAATATTGGAGCCGGAGATACCGATGCAGATCCAACCATTACAAACTTACCTAACATAAATACGGTAACTCTTAAAAAATTGGCTGATGTTATAGATGTTGATGGAGATGGGACAACAAATCTTGGGGATATTATAAAGTATACATTTGAGATTACCAATACAGGAAATTCTTCTCTAAACTCAGTTACTTTAGTTGATAATTTGACCGCAATATCTGGTGCAGCCTTAACCAATTCCATTACAATAATTGAGAGCTCAACAAACCTAGTAACTAAATCTAATTTTTATAATGGATGGACTCAATCGGGCACACAACATTTTGGATATAATTTTATGCCTGACCAAATCATGTATTATTTTAGTTCATCCTCAGGACTTACTTCTGCCCAGTTAGGGAATGCTTTAGTAGACGGTAAAAATTATATTGATTACACGGGGAATTCTAATGGTAATCCAGCCTCAGATTCTCAAGCTAATAGTAGAAGAATTAGATCAACGGGAGGTGCTGCCCCAATGTATTATCAAAATTTCAATTTTGATCCTAACACCACTTATACAATATCAGTTTATGCTAAAGCTTATGGTGGTCAGGGAGCAGAAACATTTAGGTTATTTGCTCACGATGGATTTAATATAGGGGCATTATCAGATACTCAAATAATAGATGCTGCCTTTAAATCAACATTTACTTTGACTGGAGATTGGACAAGATATCAGTATACCTTTAAAACCTCGTCAGGGGCCACTGCAGGTAGAGTTGGTATTTCCAATATGATGACAGGAAATGGTTCGTATTTCTGGGGAATTCAACTTGAAAAAACTCAAGGGGCCACACCTTTTATATATACTTACAGCAGTACTGTAACAAGACCTCAAAGTTTAATTGGAGATTATGCAAATACTGTTACAGCATCTGAGACAATTAAATTAGTGGGGTATTATCCAATTGCACAAGAGGCTGTAGATGCTGGGGCGGTATCAAACACTGCTGTAATAACAGCGAGCTCTCCAGGTCAAACTAATAATGTGTCAGACACATCAGATGATGGAAATGCCTCAAATGGAAATGACAATCAAACACAAACAAATATTGATGGGAATCCAAAAATTAATGTTGTAAAAACTGACTCTTGGACAGATAACAACGGAAATAGTAAGGTAGATATTGGGGATTTAATTACTTATACCATAACCGTTTCAAATACAGGAAACACATCNTTATCTTCGATAACTCTTACCGATGTCTTTACAACTTCACTAAGTGAAACATTAACCCTAACTACCCAACCAAGTAGGATCTCCTCTAGTATGGATTCAAGTTTAGGAAACTTAAAAGTGGGAGAAAATGCAGTTTATGTAGCAACATTTATTATTAATCAAGCGGCTTTTGTAAGACCGTTCATTCAAAATAAAGTTAACATTGTTGCAAGTGCTCAGGGTCTTACTGGAAACGTTACGGATACCAGTGATGATCCTAATACAGCGGATGTTGATGATACGACGAAAACTAACATGGAGCCAGATAGTAGTATTGAAGTGACTAAGACATATCAGATTATTGATAATGGAAATGGGACAACAGGAGTGGGTGATATTATCAAATTCATAATTAATGTTGAAAACACTGGAAACACAAGTTTAACAGGATTAGTTATTACTGATACTTTAACTGATGGTGATTCTAATGTGGTTTCAATTACTGACGGGCCATATTTTGTGAGTTCCACTTTAAGCTCAACACAAGGAAATTTAAAAGTTAGTGAAACAGCCTCTTATATTGCATTTTTCACAGTGAACGCTCAGGCTTTTGCTTCGGGAAGTGTAATAAATACAGTTTCTGCTACTGCCAGTAGTCCTGGAAAAACTAACGATGTTACTGATGTTTCTGATGATCCAAATACACCTGCAGCTAATGATCCAACAGTTGTAAATGTTAATGCTACGGCTTCTTTAAATGTTGTTAAAACATTTACAGTATATGATGGAGTAGCTGACGGCATTGTTGGAGCTGGAGATACTATTAACTATACTATAACTGTAGAAAATAATGGAACATCCGTAATTTCAAGTCTGACCTTGGTTGATACAATTGTTGATGGCAATGGAGCAGCGTTGAGCCTAACCAGTGGACCAACATTTTCTGCACAAAGTCAAGGCTCTGCTCAAGGAACACTCAATGTTGGCGAAACAGAAACATATGTAGCCAGCTATCTTATACAATCTGCGGCCGCTTTAACTGGAAAAATTAGTAATACAGTTGTTGCTACGGCAAGTGACACACAAGGGAATTTAGTTTCTGATAGGAGTGATAATGGGGATGATACTGACGGAAACACTTTAGATGATTTCACCGTTACAACGATTGATTTAACTCCTTCTATTGATGTTTCTAAAATTGTAGCGATCACAGATAATAACTCAAATGGTTCAACAGATTTAGGAGATCTGCTTACTTATACAATTGTTGTTTCTAATACTGGAAATGTTAATTTAAATACAATTACTGTTACGGACACTCTTACTGATGGTGATAGTAGCACCCTCACCCTAACATCTACTCCTACTTTTGTTTCTGCTAGTTCAGGATCAAATGCAAATCTTATTATAATTGGAGGGTCAGCCACTTACAGAGCCACCTTTATAATAAATCAAGATGCTGTAGATAGTGCAAGCGTAATAAATACAGCATTAGTTTCTGCTACAAGTGTAATAAGCGGAGAAGTTGTTAATGATCAAAGCGATGATGGAGATGATACAGATGGTAATACAACAAATGATCCTACAGTTGTATCAATCACAGTAACACCATCCTTGGAGGTTGTTAAATCGGCTGTTGTTTCTGATGTAAATGGAAATAGTATTACAGATAAGGATGATATNATCNNNTACACTATAGGTGTTAAGAATAATGGTAATGTTACTCTTACCGGATTAACACTTACTGATACCCTGACTGATGGTAATACATCAACACTTAGTTTAGATAGCGGTCCAACATTTGTATCAGCGACAACAAGTTCAACTGCGACTACCTTACTGGTTAGCGGGGTAGCGACCTTTACAGCATCTTATACGATAAGTCAAGGAGCATTAGATAGTGGTCGAGTACTTAATAGTGTTCTGGCCACAGCAAGTAGTCCAGGTCAGACAAATAATGTATCGGNTANNAGTGATGATCCAACAACGGCTACACCAAATGANAAGACCATAACAACGATTACGGCATCACCATCGATAGAGGTGACTAAGACGGTGACGGTTACAGATAATGGAGATGGAGTTACTGGTTTAGGAGATATTGTTCAGTTTAATATTACTGTTAAAAACACAGGAAATATTACTCTAAATGGTCTGACCATTAGCGATACACTGACGGATCTTAATAGCAATACAATTTCATTATCTAACGGCCCTTATTTTTCTGGTTCTAATCAAAGTTCTGCCCAAGGTATTCTTAAAGTTAATGAGACGGCATCCTATATCGCCTTTTATGTAATAGCTCAAAATGTTGTTGATTCAGGTGGTTTAACTAATAGCGTAGTTGCAACAGCCAGTAGTCCAGGTCAATCAAACAATGTATCGGATACATCAGATGATGGGGATGATACTGACGGTAATACTGAAGATGATGAAACAATTTTAGAGATTAATAGAACTCCTCTTTTAGAAGTTACAAAAACTGCTTCGGTAACAGATGGTGGAGATGGCTTTACAGGACAGGGAGATGTTATTAATTATACCTTCAAGATTGAGAACAAGGGTAATGTAACACTGACTGGATTAACAATTAGTGATACACTAACTGACGGAAATGGCGGAGCATTGGCTCTTAATTCAGGCCCTTCATATAGCTCAACAACAAAAGATTCTTCTCCAGGAACATTAAAAGTAGGTGAAGTACAAACTTATTCTGGTTATTATATAATAAGTTCAGCAGCAGCTGGAACTCCAAGTGTAATAAACTCAGCAGTGGCAATAGCCAGCAGTTTAGGACAATCTAATAATGTATCAGACACTTCTGATGATGGAGATGATAGTGATGGTAATACCACTGATGACCCAACCATAACACCTATATCTCCAAATCCTTCAATAGAAGTAACTAAGACGGTTTCAGTCACTGATACTAATACTAATTCAAGTAATGATCCTGGTGATGTCCTTAGGTATACTATAACTATTGAAAACACTGGTAATGTAACGGTTACATCTTTAAGTCTTGTAGATACCTTAACAGATAATAATGGTAATGCTTTAAGTTTGGATAGCGGACCAACTTATTTGTCAGCTACAGCAGGTTCTACTTCAACAACTATTAAATCAGGTGGAATCGTAACTTATACGGCGACCTATACTTTAACTCCTACACCTGCTTTTTCAGGTAAGATAAAAAACACAGTATTAGCTACTGCTAGTAGTCCTGGAAATTCGGGGGATGTACAAGATCAAAGTGATGACGGAGATGATACGGATTTCAATACTTTAAATGATCAAACGGAAGTTGTTACTACAGCACAGGCCTCTTTAACAGTTACCAAGTCAGCAGTGGTTTCACAAACCAATGGAAACTCAACAACGGAGGCAGGCGATGTCATTATTTACACTATTGGCATTAAAAATACTGGTGGAGTAACACTTATAGGTTTAAACCTTAATGACACACTAACTGATGCCAATAGTTCCACACTTAATTTAACGAGCGGGCCCACCTTTGTTTCAGCATCTGCAGGATCTACTTCACAGACAATTGTTACAAGTGGTACAGTTACTTATACAGCGACTTATACAATTGAGGCAGCAGCTTCATATACTGGAAAAATTATAAATAAAGTTCTTGCAACTGCAACAGGTCAAGGTGGAAATGCTACCGTTAGTGATATTAGTGATGATCCAAATACGGCTGTAACTGATGATGTGACAGTAGTTAACATAGATCCTTATGCAGAAATGGAAGTAACTAAGACAGCATCTGTAACTGATGATGGTGATGGAAATATAGGAGCTGGGGATGTTATAAATTATACTATTACCGTTCAGAACAAAGGTAACGTTGCTCTTACAGGCTTAACAATAAGCGACACATTAACTGATGGAAAAAGTTCAACTCTCTCAATGACTAATGGACCAAATTTCTCTGGATCAACAATGGGGTCTAATACAGGAACATTAAAAGCTGGTGAGACTGCAACATATCTTGCTTATTATATAATAAGTACGGATTCTTCTAAAACAGGTGCAATTATAAACACTGTTTCTGCAACAGCAAGTAGCCCAGGAAATACAAATAACGTATCAGATACTTCCGATGATGGAGATGATACTGATGGAAATACAGTTAGCGATACAACAAATGTGTTTATTACTCCCTTACCTTCTGTTGAGGCAACAAAAACTGCAACTGTTTCAGATGTAAATGGTAATAGTCAAAATGATAGCGGGGATATTATAACTTATTCTATTACTATATCAAATACTGGAAATGTATCATTAACTAGTTTAGTTATTTCAGATACACTTACGGATGCTAATGCAGGGGTATTATCCTTAAATGGAAGTCCAACGTTTGTTTCTGCAACTGCTGGTTCAACTTCAACTTCTATTGCAGTTGGGGGATATATAACTTATACTGCTAGTTATACAATAACTCAAATTTCAGCTAATACAGGAAGCATTCAAAACAGTGTTTTAGTTACCCTAAGTAGTCCAGGGAATAGTGACAACGTATCAGATACTTCTGATGATGGAGATGATACCGATGGCAACACAACAGATGACAAAACTGTTATTACAACTGCTTCAGATGCTTCTATTGAGGTAACCAAGACTGCAACAGTAACTCAAAACGATGGAAATCTTACTAACGGAAATGGAGATGTTATTGTATATACATTTAGGATTGAAAATAAAGGAAATGTTACTCTATCGAATTTAAAATTAACTGACAACCTTACTGATGCAGGAGGAGGACCTTTAGCTCTTAATGCAAGTCCTACATTTGTTTCTGCTTCTGCTGGGTCAACTTCTTTAACGCTATTGTCAAGTGGAGTTGTAACTTACACAGCTAGTTATACCATAACACAATCTTCGGCCAATACTGGTGGTGTAAATAATAGTATGACAGTTATAGCTAGTAGTCCAGGAAACACAGATGATGTTACAGATGTGAGTGATGATGGAGATGACACCGATGGAAATACAATAAATGATCCAACAGTAGTAGTAACAGTTAGCGATATTTCTTTAACTGTTGCCAAAACAGCTACAGTTTCTGATGTAAATAATAACTCTAAAACAGATGCTGGAGATATTATTATTTATACTATTGCTATTGAAAATACGGGAAGTGCTAATTTATCTGGTTTAACTCTAGTTGATACTTTAACGGATGCCAATAGTTCTACTTTAAGTCTAAATGCTTCTCCTAATTTTGTATCTGCCTCCTCAGGTTCAACATCAACTACAATNNAAGNAGGAGATACAGTAACATATTCGGCTTCTTACACGATTACGGTAGCGGCGGCTAATACAGGTAAAATTATAAATACTGTTCTAGCAACAGCGAGTAGCCCTGGTCAAACCAATAATGTTTCAGATACTTCAGATGATACTAATACTGGTGCCCCTAATGATCCAACAGTAGTAAATGTAACGCCAATACCAGGTATTGAAGTAACTAAGACTGTTACGGTTCAAGAAAATGGCGATGGTTCTTTAGGTATAGGAGATATTGTTAAGTATTTAATTACTATAGAGAATAAGGGTAATGTTAATCTTACAAGCTTAGTTATTAGTGACACCTTCACAGATATAGCCAGTTCACCACTTAGTTTGACCACTACTCCTACTTTTGATTTTGCTAATCTAGGTTCTTCAGAAGGAGTTATAAAACCCCTTGAGACGGCTCATTATAATGCTACTTATTTAATTAATCAGCCAGTTATTGATGCGGGAGGCGTTATTAATAGTGTTACTGTTACAGCTAGTAGTACAGGAGGATTAGTATCAGATACATCGGATGATGGTATTGATAATGATGGAAATACCACAGATGATGTAACNGTTCTNGTTATNNNTNCAAACCCAATAATAGAAGCAACCAAGACAGTTTCTATCACAGATAATAATGGAAATGGCACAACAGATCTTGGAGATTTACTTACATATAGAATAACATTTGAGAATAAGGGTAATGTAACCTTGAGTGGTCTAACAATAAGTGATACATTAACTGATGGAAATGGTCAATTACTTACCCTGACTACTACGCCTACGTTTGTATCGGCTACGACAAGTTCTACATCAACCACTCTTCAGGTGAGTGGAGTATCAACTTACACAGCGACTTATCAAGTTAATCAACAGGCGTTAGATAGTGGACAGATAAATAATACAGTTTTAGTTACGGCCAGTAGTCCGGGTCAGACAAATAATGTTACAGATAGAAGTGATGACGGAGATGATAGCGATGGAGATACTGATGATGATCCAACAACACTCACACTAACAGCTTCTCCGTCATTGGAAGTAGTTAAGTCAGCGGTTGTTTCNGATGTTAATGGAAATGGCATTACAGATAAAGATGATATAATCGTTTACACTATAATAGTTAAGAACAAAGGTAATGTGACCTTAACAGAATTAACTCTTGTCGATACTATTACCGATGCAAACAGTTCTACACTTAGTCTTACAAACGGTCCAACTTTTGTTTCAGCAACTATAAGTTCTACACGAATAGGTAAAGAAACAGAGTTTAATTGGCAAGGATTTGGAGGCTCAGGAACAGGGATATTGAATATAAATGGAGTTCAATTTACTTCGGGGAATGTGGTCAACCCTGGAATAGCAAGACAAGTTTTAACTAATTTAGTAAATGCTTCAACAGATAGTAGGATTAATGGAAAAGTAACTGCAACTACTGGAACTGGGGGTAAAATGACCATAACAAGCGTGTCATCAGATGTGTTCACTTATTCTGCACAGGCACTAGGACTTGGAGATTCTGTCATAATAACAGAACAAAATCCGTTATCAACTAATGGATTAGCAACTATATNACCGGTTAGTGGGATCTCGTCCTTTACAGCAGATTATACGATAAGTCAGGGAGCATTAGATAGTGGAAGTGTTATTAATAGCGTGTTAGCTAGAGCTAGTAGTCCAGGCCAGACTAATAACGTATCGGACACGAGTGATGATCCAACAACAGCTACACCAAATGATAAGACGATAACAACGATTACGGCATCACCATCTATAGAGGTGACTAAGACGGTGACGGTCACAGATAATGGAGATGGAGTTACGGGTATAGGAGATATAGTTCGTTATACAATTACTGTTAAAAACACAGGAAATATTACTCTAAGTGGTCTGACCATTAGTGATACTTTAACAGATGCTAACAGCAGTACGCTGAGCCTAAGTAGTGGACCTAATTTTTCAACATCAAGTAATGGCTCTGTTCCTGGCACTCTTAAGGTAAGTGAGACAGCGACCTATTCTGCGCTTTATATAATAGAACAGTCAGCAGTAGATACGGGGAACATAATAAATTATGCAGTGGCCACAGCCAGTAGTCCAGGTAATAGTAACAATGTATCAGACACCTCAGATGATGGAGATGA
This sequence comes from Flavobacteriaceae bacterium, assembly GCA_002719315.1. Classification (GTDB taxonomy): domain Bacteria; phylum Bacteroidota; class Bacteroidia; order Flavobacteriales; family Flavobacteriaceae. Next base: position 3,528 of record PBHD01000005.1, on the reverse strand, counting down.
TACTGATGGTAATACAGAGGATGATGTGACGGAGCTTACTATAACAGCCTCACCTTCAATAGAGATTACAAAAACAGCAGCAGTTACCGATAGTAATGGAGATGGAGAAACAGGATTATCCGATGTGATTAATTATACCTTTAAGATTGAGAATAAGGGTAATGTAACATTAACAGGTTTAACAATAAGTGACACTCTTACTGATGGTAGTGGAGGACCCCTTAGCCTAAATGTATCGCCATCCTTTAGCTCAACGACATTAGGTTCTAATCCAGGTACATTAAAAGTAGGAGAGATACAGACTTATACGGCTTATCATATTATTAGTGCGGCTACAGAGAAGACACCAAGTGTTATAAACTCAGCAGTAGCTATAGCCAGTAGTCCAGGTCAGACTAATAATGTATCAGATACTTCGGACGATGGGGATGATAGTGATGGAAATACCACTGACGATCCAACCATAACACCTATATCTCCAGACCCATCAATAGAGGCAACTAAGACAGTTTCTGTAACAGATAATAATGGCAACACGATAAATGATGTAGGAGATGTTCTTAGATATACAATTACTATTGAAAACACGGGCAACGTAACACTAACAGCTTTAACTCTTGCAGATACCCTAACAGATAATAATGGCAATGCGTTGAGTTTGGATAGTGGCCCGACTTACTTCTCAGCTACTGCAGGTTCCACATCAACAACTATAAAAGTAGGGGGCATAGTAACTTATACAGCGACCTATACTTTAACAGCAGCACCAGCTCTTAGCGGTAAGATAAGAAACACTGTATTAGTTACAGCCAGTAGTCCAGGGAATACAGCGAATGTTATAGATGTGAGTGATGACGGTGATGATACTGATAGTAATACAATAAATGATCAAACGGAAGTGTCCACTACGGCAGAAACATCTTTGAACGTAATTAAGTCAGCAGTAGTTTCACAAACCAATGGAAACTCAACTACGGAGGCCGGCGATGTAATTACTTATACTATTGGCATTAAAAACACGGGTGATGTTAATTTAACGGGTCTTATCCTAACAGATACTTTAACGGATGCTAATAGTTCTACCTTAAGTCTTACAAGTGGTCCAACATTTGTTTCAGCATCTGCAGGATCTACTTCACAGACAATAGTTACAAGTGGTACAGTTACTTATACAGCGACTTATACAATTGAGGCAGCAGCTTCATATACTGGAAAAATCATAAATAAAGTTTTAGCTACAGCTACGATTCAAGGAGGTAGCGCAACAGTAACAGACACAAGTGATAATCCAAACACAGCTGCCCCTGATGATGTGACAGTAGTTAACATAGATCCTTATAAAGAAATGGAAGTAACTAAGACCGCTTCAGTTACGGATAATGGAGATAATTATGTAGGAGCTGGAGATGTTATAAATTATACTATCACTGTTGAGAACAAAGGAAATGTTACATTAACAGGACTTACAGTTACTGATACTCTTACAGACGGAAACTCAAGTACATTATCCTTAAGTAGTGGTCCGAATTTCTCAGGAGCGAATCAAGGTTCAGGTTCAGGAACAATAAAGGCAGGGGAGACAGCCACATATCTTGCTTATTATATTATAAGTCAAGCAGCGGCAGCAACAGGATCTGTTAAAAATTCGGCAACGATTAGAGCAAGTAGTCCAGGAAATTCCAATGATGTATCAGACATATCAGATGATGGAGATGATACTGATGGAAATACAGTTAGCGATACAACCGATATTATCATTAATCCAATACCATCTATAGAAGTTACAAAAACAGCAAGTGTTAACGATGTAAATGGTAACAGTCAAAATGATAATGGGGATATTATAACATATACTATAACAGTTGTTAATACAGGAAACTTACCATTATCTTCTTTTGTTCTTAATGATAATCTTACAGACGGAAATTCAGGTGTGCTTTCTTATAATTCAAGTATTACATTAGCTTCGATAACTGGTGGATCCACATCATCAACATTAGCTATTGGAGGGACCCATACCTATACGGCTTCGTATACCATTCAGCAAGCTGTTGCTTATACTGGTTTTGTTAATAATACAATTACTGTTATTGCTAGTAGTCCAGGACAAAGTGGAAATGTATCTGATACTTCTGATGATGGAGATGATACTGATGGAAATACTACAGACGATCCAACTATTATTCAAACATCTCCAATAGCTGGATTGGATGTAACAAAAACTGCTGTGGTTACTCAAAATGACGGAAATTCTGCAAATAACTCAGGAGATTTGATTACTTATACTATAAGTATTATTAATACTGGAGGAGTGACTTTAAGTGGATTAACACTTGTAGATACTTTAACTGATGGTAATGGATCAGGACTTTCTATTACTGGACCAACATTTGTTTCTGCTTCTGCAGGATCAACTTCTTCAACTCTTTTATCTAGTGGAGTAGTAACTTACACGGCTACTTATATTATTTCACAAGGCGCAGCTAATTCAGGAAGCGTTAAAAATACTGTCGTGGCAACAGCTAATACCCCTGGAAATATTAGTCAAATAAGTGATGTTAGTGATGATGGAGATGACACCGATGGAAATATTACTAATGATCAAACTATTATTGCAACTACTACTGACATCTCTATGGCAGTTTATAAAACAGCTATAATAACAGACGTAAATAATAACTCTAAAACAGATGCTGGCGATTTTATTACATATACTATTGCTATTGAAAATACAGGTAATCTAGATTTATCTGGTTTAACTCTAGTTGATACTTTAACGGATGCCAATAGTTCTACTTTAAGTCTAAATGCTTCTCCTACTTTTGTGTCTGCCTCCTCAGGTTCAACATCAACTACAATTCAAGTAGGAGATACAGTAACATATTCGGCTTCTTACACGATTACAGTAGCGGCGGCTAATACAGGTAAAATTATAAATACTGTTCTAGCAACAGCGAGTAGCCCTGGTCAAACCAATAATGTTTCAGATACTTCAGATGATACTAATACTGGTGCCCCTAATGATCCAACAGTAGTAAATGTAACGCCAATACCAGGTATTGAAGTAACTAAGACTGTTACGGTTCAAGAAAATGGCGATGGTTCTTTAGGTATAGGAGATATTGTTAAGTATTTAATTACTATAGAGAATAAGGGTAATGTTAATCTTACAAGCTTAGTTATTAGTGACACCTTCACAGATATAGCCAGTTCACCACTTAGTTTGACCACTACTCCTACTTTTGATTTTGCTAATCTAGGTTCTTCAGAAGGAGTTATAAAACCCCTTGAGACGGCTCATTATAATGCTACTTATTTAATTAATCAGCCAGTTATTGATGCGGGAGGCGTTATTAATAGTGTTACTGTTACAGCTAGTAGTACAGGAGGATTAGTATCAGATACATCGGATGATGGTATTGATAATGATGGAAATACCACAGATGATGTAACGGTTCTTGTTATAGATCCAAACCCAATAATAGAAGCAACCAAGACAGTTTCTATCACAGATAATAATGGAAATGG
>PBHD01000004.1 GCA_002719315.1 Flavobacteriaceae bacterium | reverse complement strand
GGCTGGTTTTGTAGCAGTCTTTTTTGAGGCTGGTTTTGTAACAGTCTTTTTTGAGGCTGGTCTTGTAGCAGTCTTTTTTGGGGCTGGTTTTGTAACAGTCTTTTTTGAGGCTGGTTTTGTAACAGTCTTTTTTGAGGCTGGTTTAGTAGCAGTTTTTTTTGAAGCTGGTTTAGTAGCAGTTTTTTTTGAAGCTGGTTTAGTAGCAGTAACTTTTTTAGAAGAAGCTTTTTTAGCCATTTCTATAATTTTTGTATAATGATTAATCGAAGAGTTAAAATTTAATAATCAAAAGATGTTAATAAAAATTATCGCTTTAATTACTCTTCTTAAAATTTTTAAAGCCTGCAAATTTAATTACATTATTAATTATAAGCAAATAATAACTTTATATAATTTAGTTGAATCATTTTATTTTTCTTAGAATGATTTCAATTAAATATTCAAAAATTTGACTTATAGATTTATTAGAAACATCGACTTCTATTGAATCCTTGGCTTTTTTTAATGGCGAGTGTGCTCTTTTTTTATCGGTAATATCTCTTTTTGAAACTTCTGAAAGGACATCCTCAAATTTAGTTTGAGATCCTGATTTAATAATTTCTTTATATCTCCTATTAGCTGAAATGTTAACATCCGATTTAAAAAAAAATTTACATTCTGCTTTTGGAAAAACAACTGTACCAATGTCTCTACCTTCCATAACAATTCTTTTATTTATTCCAAATTCACGTTGTTTTGAAATTAAAAATTCACGGATTATTTTAATTTTAGCATAAGAACTAACTTTGTTTGCAACATCTTTAGAACGAATTAATTTTTCAACGTCTTCACCATTTAAAAAAGTTTTGTTTTTACCATTTAAAAATTTAAAATTTATTTTAATTTTTGATAACATAGAATTAATTTGATTTAAATTACTAGGTAAAATTTTATTTCTAATAGCATAAAGAGTTACAGCTCTGTACATTGCTCCGGAATCTATGTACTGGTAATTTAAATATAAAGCTATTTTTTTTGATTGTGTACTCTTGCCAGTTGCAGCATTTCCGTCTATTGCTACTATAATATCTTTCATTAAAAAAAGCTTATAAATTAAAATTTTTAAAATTTATAACATTTTTATTTGTTAAAGCTATTTCAATCACTTCAATCATTTTGTCGATATAATAAAACTTTAATCCTTTTAAATACTTCGAATTAATTTCCTTTATATCTTTTTCATTATCCTTAGAAAGAATAATTTCTTTAATATTAGATCTTTTTGCAGCAAGTATTTTTTCTTTAATTCCTCCTACAGGCAACACTTTTCCTCTTAATGTTATTTCACCGGTCATTGCAATGTTTTTTTTAATTCTTTTTTGAGTAAATAATGAAATTAATGATAAAAGCATTGTTATTCCCGCACTAGGCCCATCCTTAGGGGTTGATCCTTCTGGAACATGCATATGAATATTGTATTTTTCAAAATTAAAATTAGATAAGCCTATTATATCAGAGTTTGCTTTAATAAATTCAATTGCAATAGTTGCAGATTCTTTCATTATTTTTCCCAAGTTACCTGTTATTGATAAATTTCCTTTACCTCTTGAAATAGAAGATTCAATAAATAAAATCTCTCCACCAACAGCTGTCCATGCAAGACCAGTAGCAACACCTGCAATAAAATTGTTTTCATATAAGTCTCGATGAACTTTAACAGGTCCTAAAATTTCAATTAAATCGTTAGAATTAGGATTTTTAATATAATTTTCTTCCATAGCAATTGATTTTGCAACATACCTAACAGATTTAGCAACTTGCTTTTCTAATCCTCTCACGCCTGACTCTCTTGTGTAACCATCAACAATTTTCTCGACGACTTTATTGTTTATTTTCAAATGAGTCTTATTTAATCCATGTTCTTTTAGTTGTTTTGGTAATAAAAATTTTTGAGTAATTGAAATTTTTTCTTCAATAGTATACCCACTTACATTTATTATTTCCATTCTGTCTCTTAGAGCAGGGTAAATAGGAGCTAGATTATTTGCGGTAGCTATAAACAGTACTTTTGATAAATCATAACCTATTTCTAAAAAATTATCATAAAACTCGAGGTTTTGTTCTGGATCTAATACTTCTAGAAGTGCAGAAGCAGGATCTCCTTGTACCCCTGAAAAGATTTTATCAATTTCATCTAAGACGAAAACTGGGTTTGATTTCCCAGCTTTTTTTATACTTTGAATAATCCTTCCTGGCAAAGCCCCTATATAAGTTTTTCTGTGACCTCGAATTTCTGCTTCATCTCTCATTCCCCCTAAAGATATTCTAACATACTCTCTTCCTAGTGCATTTGCTATAGATTTACCTAGGGAAGTTTTACCAACACCAGGGGGGCCATGTAAACATAATATAGGAGATTTCATGTCCTTTCTTAATTTTAGCACTGCTAAATATTCAATAACTCTCTTCTTTACCTCTTCAAGACCATAATGATCTTTATTTAAAACTCTTTCTGATCTTTTTAAATCAAAATTATCTTCAGAATAATCATTCCAAGGAAGATCCAGATATAAGTCCAAGTAATTTCTTTGAACTGAATAATCAGCTACTTGAGGATTCATCCTTTGAAGTTTAAGGAGTTCTTTTTGAAAATGATTTTCTACAGCTTTATTCCAATTTTTATCTAACGCCCTCTTCTTCATATCTTCAACTTCTTGCTCATATGAAACTCCTCCTAATTCTTCTTGAATTGTTTTCATTTGTTGATGAAGGTAATATTCTCTTTGTTGAACATCCATTTCATTTCTTACTCTGGATTGAATATCATTTTTTAATGCTAACTTTTCATATTCAGTATTCATATATTTTAAGCATAAAAGAGCCCTTTCTTTTAAACTTTGAATTGACAATATTTTTTGTTTATCCTTAATAATTAAATTCATATTAGAGGAAACAAAATTTACCAAAAATGTTGGACTTTGAATATTTTTTATAGCAAAAGAAGCTTCTGAAGGAATATTGGGGTTTTCTTTAATAATATTTATTGCCATATCTTTTATAGAATCTATTGTTGCGATAAACTCCTTATTTTTTTTGTCTGTTTCGTCATCAATAAAATCTTTAATTTTTGCTTTTATATATGGTTTTTCCTCTACTATACTATCAATTTTAAATCTTTTCTTTCCTTGAATAATTATCGTTGTATTACCATCAGGCATTTTAAGAACTCTTAATATTTGAGCAACCGTTCCTAAAGAATATATGTCTTCTATCCCGGGGTTTTCTATCTTTTTATCTTTTTGAGCGACAACACCTATAACTTTATCTGCATTGTTAGCATCTTTAATAAGTTGAATAGATTTATCTCTACCCGCAGTAATTGGTATAACAACACCTGGAAAAAGAACATTGTTTTTTAATGGAAGGATTGGAACAACTTGTGGAAGAGCTTCTTTATTTAGTGCTTCTTCATCCTCAGAAGTCATAAGAGGTATAAATTCAGCTTCAGATTCTATATCATGAAGCGACAAATTGTCTAAAGAATTATAATTAAATTTATTCATAATTAAAATTTAAGCCATTCTGTCACACAAAATATTTAAACATAGTTTATAATATTGGTTTAAATAGAACATATAACACAAAATGATATAACTATATATATAGTTCAATAGTTATGCCAAGATTTTTTTTGACAATTTATCTCTTGGAACACGATTAAGCATTAAAGCTCCAATGAGGAATAAAATGAGAAAAAAGATAATTGAAGTTCTCATATTTCCGGTATATTGATCAAGAATGCCAAAAATTATCATACCGATAACAATTCCTATTTTTTCAGACACATCATAAAAACTAAAAAAAGAGGTTGTGTTATTTGTTTTTGGAATTAACCTAGAATAAGTTGATCTAGATAATGCCTGAACACCACCCATAAACAAACCAACGAAACATGCGGTTACATAAAATTCAAATGGACTTTTTATATGATAAGCTATCAAACAAATAATAGCCCATGAAATATTAATTATTATTAATATTGGAATACTTCCAAATTTTTCAGAAGCTCTAGCTGTAAAATAAGCTCCAATAATCCCAACAAGTTGAATTAATAAAATGCTGACTATTAATCCAATTGTTTTTTCAGTTGCATCTGGCCATAAAATCTCTTCTTCTCCAAAATAAGCAGCGATTAAAATAACGGTTTGAAGAGCTGTACTGTAAATGAAAAATGCAGGTAAATATCGTTTTAACCCAACTTCATTTTTTAATAATCTCCAAACATTTCTTAATTCTCTGTATCCATTCCAAATAACATGTGAAGAAACCTTTTTTTTAATTCTTACCCTAGGTAAATAATAAAAAGAATATTGGCTGAACAAGATCCACCATAAGCCGACTAATATAAATGAATATCTCATTGCTATCATCGAAGATTCACTTTCGTTACCTGGAATACCAAATAACTTAGGGTTCATTATCATAAATAAATTAAATAACAATAATGATACACTACCAACATATCCAAATGAAAAACCTCTAGCACTTGATCTATCTTGCTGATCAGGGTATGCAACTTCAGGTAAATAAGAGTTATAGAAAACTAAACCTCCCCAAAACCCAATCAATGCAAGAAAGTAAAAAAATAAACCAAAATAAATATTATCAATATCAAACCAATATAAGGCAACACAAGAAAAGGATCCCATATAAACATAAAATTTCATGAATTTGACTTTGTTCCCAAGGTAATCAGCTATACCAGATAATATCGGAGAACTTAATGCTACAATAATAAAAGCGGCTGCTATTACAAAACTAATTACAGCAGTGTTTTTAATTTGAAAATCAAAAAAAGAAATTGTATTAATATCATCAAACAATGTTCCATAATATATAGGGAAAATAGTTGAGGAAATAACAAGAGGATAGACAGAATTAGCCCAATCATAAAAAGCCCATGCATTTATTAATTTTTTGCTACCCTTTTTCAAAGGAAAAGGACTTTTTAACATTTAAAAAATTTATATATCAAATTTAATAATATTGATTAATTATAAAAACTAATATATTAATTAATCATTTAATAAATTTGCTAAAAAAAATGAAAAAAATTTTATTAACATTAGTTTTAACTGGATTAATAGGCTGTAAAACAAATGGTCAAAAAGAAATTATTGTTTCTAAAAAATATATTATTGAAAAATCTGACGAGATTTGGAAAAAAGAATTACCAAATCTGTCCTATTATGTATTAAGAAAAGCTTATACTGAACCTGCCTTTTCAGGAAAATATGATGATTTTTACGAAAAAGGTTATTACGTATGTAAAGGGTGTAATAGTAAATTATATGATTCTGAAAACAAATACGATTCAGGTTCTGGATGGCCTTCTTTTGACAAAGGCAATGATGATAATATAGAATATAGTATAGATTACAAAATAGGATACCCAAGGGTAGAACTAAAATGTAATAAATGTGGGGGCCATCTTGGCCATATGTTTGAGGATGGACCAAGAAAAACTACTGGAAAAAGACATTGCGTCAATTCTGCTGCTTTAAAATTTATTGAAATCAAAAATTAATTAAAATGAAAATAAAATTTTCTGAAAAAGAGTGGAAACAAAAATTAAGCCCTGAAGAATATAAGGTTTTAAGAAAAAAAGGAACTGAACCTCCTTTTACAGGAAAATATAATGATTTTTTTGATAATGGTGTATATTCTTGCAAGGGTTGTGGGCAAAAATTATTTAACTCTGAAAATAAATTTCACAGCAGTTGTGGATGGCCAAGTTTCGACAAATCTATAAAAGGTTCTATAAATTATATTGAAGACTATTCTTATGGCATGAACAGAATTGAAATAATTTGTTCTAAATGTGGAGGGCATCAAGGACATGTTTTTAATGATGGTCCTACTGATTCTGGAAAAAGATATTGTGTAAACTCAATTTCTGTTGACTTTAGATCAAATAATTCGAAATAATAACTTTCATATTTCGTAAATTTGGTTTCAACTTTAATCTTTAAATGTAAATGGAAAAATATAACTTAATAATCCTTGGAAGTGGACCAGGAGGCTATGTTGCTGCTATAAGAGCATCTCAACTAGGATTAAAAACTGCAATTATTGAAAAAGAAAATTTAGGTGGAATATGTTTGAATTGGGGATGTATTCCTACTAAAGCTCTTTTAAAATCAGCTCAAGTTTTTAATTATTTAAAAAAAGCTTCAGATTATGGATTAAAGATTAATGGATATGAAAAAGATTTCAAATCAATTATAGATCGAAGTAGAAATATATCTAATTCCATGAGTGATGGAGTTAAGTTTTTAATGAAAAAAAATAAAATTGATGTAATAGAAGGACATGGAAAAATATTAAATGGAAAAAAAGTTGAAGTTGAAAATAATAAGAAGAAAATAATTGTTGAAGCTGATAATATAATTATCGCTACCGGAGCTAGATCAAGAGAATTAAAAAATATTCCACAAGATCAAAAAAAAGTAATTGGTTATAGAGAAGCTATGAGTTTGAAATCACAACCAAAAAAAATTATTATTATTGGTTCAGGAGCTATTGGAATTGAGTTTGCATATTTTTACAACGCTATTGGTACGGATGTAACTGTAATTGAATATCAAAAAAACATATTGCCTATTGAAGATGAAGATATTTCCAAACAATTAGAAAGAAATTTTAAAAAAAATGGAATTAAGGTTTTTACAAATTCTGAGGTCATATCGGTTGAGAAAAAAGCAAAAAATGTTTCTGCTAAATTCAAAACTGAAAAAAAAGAAGAAATTTTAACAGCAGATATAATAATTTCAGCAACAGGGATTAAATCAAATATTGAAAATATAGGTCTAGAAGATATTGGAATAGCAGTAGATAACGATAAAATTTTAGTTAATGATTTCTATGAAACTAATATTCCAGGTTATTATGCTATTGGTGATATCACTAAAGGGCCTGCTCTTGCTCATGTAGCTTCAGCTGAGGGTATTTTATGTGTTGAAAAAATTGCAGGTCATAATGTTCAAAAATTAGATTATAACAACATTCCTGGTTGCACCTATTGTAGTCCTGAAGTGGCATCTGTAGGAATGACCGAAAAGCAGGCAAAAGAAAGTGGATATGATATTTTAATAGGAAAGTTTCCGTTTTCAGCCTCTGGAAAAGCAAAAGCAAGTGGTAATTCTGACGGTTTTATCAAAGTAATTTTTGATAAAAAATATGGTGAATGGCTAGGGTGTCATATGATTGGAGAAGGTGTTACGGATATGATTGCTGAAGCAGTTCTTGGAAGGAAACTAGAAACAACTGGTTATGAAATATTAAAAACAGTACATCCTCATCCCACAATGAGTGAAGCTGTCATGGAAGCAGTAGCTGATGCATATGGGGAAGTTATTCATTTATAATTAGTAATAAAGCTTTCAACTCCTAATCTATAACTTTCAAAACCAAAACCAACAATCAAACCTTTTGATACAGGAGAAATGTATGATTTATGTCTAAAGTCTTCACGAGAAAATGTGTTAGAAATATGAATTTCTATAACAGGTGTATTAACAGACTTTATAGCGTCTGCTATACCTATAGAAGTATGAGTAAAAGCGGCTGCATTTAAAAGTATACCGTTATAAGTAAATCCAACCTTTTGAATTTGATCAATTATTTCACCTTCAATATTTGATTGAAAATAATCAAAATTAACATTAGAATATTTTTTCTTTAGAAAATTTAAAAATACATCAAAAGATTCTTTTCCATAAATATTTGGTTCCCTCTTTCCAAGTAAATTTAAATTTGGTCCATTAATTATGCTTAATTTCATTTGAAATATTTGTTCAAAAATAATATTTTAAGAGTTTAGAATAAAATTTTTCTTATGAATTGGTTAGAAGCAATTTCAAAATTTAAAATGTTTCTTAAAATCGAAAGAGGACTTTCAGAAAATTCAATTGAAAGTTATACATCAGATTTGAAATCATTTCATGGTTTTATAAAAAAAAATAAATTATCCGAAAATCCAAAAAAATGTAATAGCGAAATAATAAAGAAATACATTTATGATCAATCCAAAGTTAATAGCGCTAAAACACAAGCAAGAAGAATTTCTGGAATAAGAAGTTTTTTTGATTATTTAGCATTTGAGTCTTTTATCAAAACTAATCCTTCAAGCCTTATAGAAACTCCAAAAATTGGGAAAAAACTTCCCAACAGTTTAAGTTTAAATGAGATAATTAAAATTATAAAAAATATTGATTTAAGTCATCCTCAAGGAATTAGGAATAGAGCTATAATAGAAACACTTTACGCAAGTGGATTAAGAGTTTCAGAGTTAACAAATCTTAAATTATCAAATCTTTTTTTTAAAGAAAATTTAATTAAAGTGTTTGGAAAAGGAAATAAACAAAGATTGGTGCCAATGGGAAAATTTTCAAAAAAATATTTAAAAATTTATATAAAAAGTGAAAGGCCTAAATCTAAAATTATTGAAAATAATTCTGATACAGTTTTTCTTAATAGAAATGGTCGTCAAATATCAAGAGTTATGATTTTCACAATAATTAAAGAATTAGCCATTAAGTCTAATATTAAAAAAAATATTAGTCCTCATACTCTTAGGCACTCTTTTGCAACTCATTTAATTGAAAATGGAGCTGACTTAAGAACTATACAAAAACTTCTGGGACATGAAAATATAATAACTACTGAAATTTATACTCATCTGGACACAAAACATTTAAAAAAAATTATGAAAAAATTTCACCCAAGAAACATTTAAATCATTTAACTAACAAACGAAAACCTTCTCCATGAATATTAATAATTTCTATATTTGGATCTAAAGAAAGATACTTTCTAAGCTTTGCAATATAAACATCCATACTTCTAGATGTAAAATAATTATCATCTCTCCAAATTTTATTCAAAGCTATATCTCTAGGCAATAAATCATCTAAGTTTAACACAAGCAATTCAAGTAGTTTATTTTCTTTAGGAGATAATTTGATAGGAGAGTTATTTTTATACTTTAATTCTCTAATTTTTGTATTTAAATTAAAATCACCAAATTTAAATTCAAATTGTAAAGAATTTTCTTCTATTGGTTTAGAAATACTTTTTCTATTTAAAATATTTTTAATTTTTGCAAGTAGAACCTCAGAATCAAAAGGTTTTATTAAATAATCATCTGCGCCAATTTTAAAACCCTTTAAAACATCTTCTTTCAAACCTCTTGCTGTAAGAAAAAAAATAGGAATACTTTCATTTTTTTCTCTAATTTCTTTAGCTAAAGTAAATCCATCTTTATAAGGCATCATGATGTCAAGAATACAAAGATCAAATTCATTTATTTTAAACTTCTCAAACCCCTCAATTCCATTCTTTGCTAGAATAACTTTATAATCATTTAAAGTTAAATAGTCTCTTAGAATAGTTCCAAAGTTTGGATCATCTTCTACAATTAGTATTCTATTATTAGTTCTCATAAAATGATTAAGAATTTATTAATGGTACAGATATAATGAAATTTGAACCTTCACCTTTTTTACTATTAATTTTAATTAATCCCTTATGAATATCTATGATTTTTTTTACATATGATAAACCCAATCCATGACCTTTTATATCATGAATATTTCCTGACTGTTCTCTATAAAACTTTTCAAATATTTTTTTTTGTGTATTAGAATCCATCCCAATTCCTTTGTCTTTAATACTAATAAAAATATTAGAATCATCATTGTTTGTTTCAATTTTAATTTGAGGAGGTTTTTTTGAATACTTAATTGCATTGTCTAAAATATTTATTAAAACATTTGTAAAATGATTTTTATTACCATAAAATAAATCATCATTTGCTTTAAAATTTTTAATAATTTTCCCTCCCTTACTTGAAGTAATTAATTTAATGTGATTAATTGCATTATTAATTATGGGATGCATATTTATCGAGTTTTTTATAAGAGTATCATTACTTCTTTCTAGTTGAGAAATTGTTAAAATATTTTCTACCTGATCTAACATTCTAGAATTTTCTTCTCTAATCATTTTAATATAATTATTTATTTTATTAGGTTTAGAAATAAGTTTAGGGTTTGAAATGGAATCAAGCGCAAGATTAATAGTAGCTATAGGAGTTTTAAATTCATGTGTCATATTGTTAATAAAATCTGTCTTAATTTCTGAATTTTTTTTCTGTTTTATCATTTGATATAAAGCCGTAGATGATACGATTACTATAATAACTGTGAGAAAAAATGTTAAGGCGCCTATTCCAAAAATAGAAGATAATACATATTGATCTTTATTTGGAAAAAACACTACCAACTCATATTGAGCTATTCCATTTTCATCAAAAAATAAAGGTGTGAAATATTTTGGTCCCAAGTATTTTTCAATATAATTATTTGATTTTACTTTTGTTACCAAGCCGTTATTTAAAACTAAAAAATCAAAAGGAGTGTTTATATTCTTATTTTCGAGCTCTCTTTCAATTAAAAAATTCAATTCATTTGCGTTTAACCTTTTATGAATTGGAATGTTTTTAGAATATTGAGTAAAGGCCTCTCTTTTTGCCTGATCATAAAGATTAATCCTATTAACAGTTTTAATCTTTTCAATAGAACTTGTTAAATTATTTGCCCTATCAAAAATATTATTTTTATCTATAATAGTAGTGTTTTCTACACTTTTAAAATCAATCATTTTACCAACAGCTGTGCTGTCATTTTCAGTTAAATAAGATTTGATATTATAATCTTCTTGCAAAATACCGTAAGCATAGTAAGACATCAAGTCATTTGATTTATCATCATCTAAGAATAGATAAACTTCTGCAAAATTTGCGTTATCAGGAGAACCTATAGAATCAATAAATTTTTCATATGCAGAAATATAATCAGATAATTCTCTCTCTTGAATTTCTTTTGATACTTTTTGGATTGATTGTTGAACTGAAAGTGAAAATTCTTCTTCCTTATTTTTCCATGCAGAATAAATCCAATACCCTTGAAATAAAATAATTCCAACAATTGATGCTATTGTCAATAAAACTAATGATAAAAAAATATTCCTTTTCAATTAAATATATTTTAATGCAAATTTCTAATATTTTTAACAAAAAAAATATTAAAACAATGTTAATAAGCTAAATTTAATTTTTTAAATAATTTATTGAACTCAAACAAAGTGTTTTCCCAAATATCATTATTTATAATATAGTCTGATAACTCTGCTTTCTTCTTGTCTGACCATTGATGTTTCATCCTTTTAATTATTTCTGATTCTAAAAGTTTATCTCTTTTAATAATTCTTTGAATTCTTTTTTCAAATGGTGCAATAACAAGAATTGTGAAATCACATTTTTTATAAAAACCAGTTTCAAATAGTAAAGCTGTTTCATATACTAAAATTTTATCCTTTTTGTTATTTTTGATAAAATTTTCAAATTTTTTCCTTACTTCCGGATGAACTATTGAATTCAATGAACTTAATTTTTCTTTATCATTAAAAACAATCTTAGAAATTTTTTTCCTATTTAGCTTACCCTTAATATAAATATCTGATCCAAATAAAATTTTAATTTTTTCCATTAAATCTCTTTCCATTAAGTTTTTAGCTATAAAATCTGAATTAAAACATTTAATATTATTTTTCTTAAAAAGATTTAAAATAGATGTTTTTCCTGAACCAATTCCACCTGTTAAACCAACTATTTTCATTTTCTTATTAAATAATTTACTGTTTTTGGATACCAGTTTATATTTTTAACGCCATTTGGATATTCATTTAAAAATAATGATATAGAACCAAAATTTGTGTTTAATATGTTATAATTAGCAATAATATTAAAATCATCATCAATTATATCATTATAATGATCAAGACTAACTATTGCTTTTAAAGTAATATAATTTGGAAATAATTTTAATTTAATTGAATCGGGAAGATTTATAATTTTTATAGGTACTTTAAATTCCTTTTCAGAATATTTATTTACTATGCTTGATATTTTTATTTGATTTTTGCTAAAAGATATATTATCCAATAATAAAAGTTCTATTTCCTCATTAATTGATTGATAAACGTCATTTCTTTCAAATCTAATGGTTTTTATATTTTTTAAAGTATCGATAATATTATCTGGTCCTGTTGCATATATACTATCGGGAATAAGTTTAAAATCATTTACATTTAAATACCCTGCTCTAAAATTAATTTTTTTTTCCAAAACAACTGGTACCTTTTTTCTTGATAAAACTGAGTAATAAAATGATATTTTTTTTGTAATAATATTTTCAACTTTATTATTTTCAAACAACTGATTTTCAATTTCATAAAGTTTATTTTTAATATTGACTATTCCAATATTATTTTCATAAATAACATCTTTATCTAAGCTTATCTCAATAGTATTACTAAAGATTTTATAAATTAAAATCTCAAATCCAGAAGCCGCAAATAAAACAGTTATTTTTTTTGGAGTTTTATCAATAATGATTGATTTAGGAATATTTGTCCAATTTATATCAAAGTCATTCTCAAACTTATAAATATTTGAAAATTTTGTGACTATCCAAAAAAATGATGAAATAATGAAAAAGAAAAAGAAAAACTTAAAATTCTTTTTTTTAAAAAATTGTAAAAGCTTTTGATTGGAACTATGGTTTTTTAACAATTCTGATTTTTTTTTAATCTCCAAACATTTTAATAATTTCCTGACTTATACCAACATTCGAAAACCCCCCGTCATGATAAAGATTTTGAAGAGAAACTTTTTTTGTGTAATCAGAAAACAATGAAATAATATAATTTGCGCAATCTTCAGCTGAAGCATTTCCCAATGGAGACATTTTTTCTGCATAATTTAAAAAAGTTTTCAATCCTTCAACTCCTTTTCCAGCAGTGGTAATAGTTGGTGATTGAGAAATAGTATTAACTCTTACTTTTTTTTCTTTTCCAAAAAAATATCCAAAACTTCTAGCTATAGATTCTAAATATGCTTTATTATCAGCCATATCATTATAATTAGGAAAAACTCTTTGAGATGCAATGTAAGATAAAGCAACTATACTACCCCATTGTTTCATAGCATCATTTTTATATAGAACCTGTAATAACTTGTGAAACGAAACAGCCGAGACATCCCATCCTTTTGTCAACCAATCATAATTTAATTCAGTATATTTTTTTCCTTTTCTAACGTTAACTGACATTCCAATTGAATGTAATACAAAATCTATTTTAGCGCCAAATGTATTTTGAGCTTCAAGAACGACCATGGAAATATCATCAATATTGGTTGCATCGGCGGAAATTACTCTAGAATTAGTTTGCTTGGCTAACTCATTTATTGAACCCATTCTTATAGCAACTGGGGCATTTGTTAAAATAAAATTGCCTCCAGATTTGTGAACTGCCTCTGCTGTTTTCCAAGCAATAGATGAATTATCTAATGCTCCAAAAATAATTCCGTTTTTTCCCTTTAAAATTTTATGTGACATATTGATTTAATCTTTTTCAAATATAATGCTAATTCAATAATTGTTTTGCATGTGCTTTTGCCGTATCAGTAATTTTATTTCCAGATAACATTAAAGCTATTTCATTAATTCTTTCTTTTTTATTTAATCGCTTTATAAAAGTATTTGTATTTGACTTATTTGTATTTTTAAAAACCTTGAAATGATTATCGCCTTTGGATGCAACTTGGGGCAAATGAGTAATAGTAAACACTTGAGTTGTTACTGAAAGTTCATACATTATATCTGCTATACTATCAGATATTTTTCCTGAAACGCCTGAATCTATTTCGTCAAAAATTATTGTTGGCAGTTTTTTAAATTTAGATATTATATTTTTAATTGATAACATAATTCTCGATATTTCACCACCAGAAGCTATTTTCTTTAACAATTTAAAATCAGTTCCTTTATTAGCTTTAAAATAGAATGTAATGGATTCTTTTCCATTATATAAAAAAGTTTCAGAATTAGTTAATTCTATTTTAAAACTTGCATCTTTCATTCCCATTCTGTTTGTTAATCTTTTAAGATCAGATTCAATAGAAGGAATGACTGCTTTTCTTTTTTTAGAAATCTCTCTTGATAAATTATTTAATTTTGTTTCTAAATCTCTTTTTTTCTTCTTAACCGATAAAATATATTGATCAATATTTTCATTTTTTTTAATTTCTTTTCTTAGTTCCTCTCTTAATTCTATTAATTCTGAAACTTTTTTAAGCTTATGTTTGTTTAAAAGAGTATTGATTTCATTAATTCTGTTTTCTAATGTCAATAGTTCCTCAGGATATGAGTCTAAATTTTCAATTCTTTTGTTAAAATCTTCAAGAAAATCAATTAATTCATAATAAATAAAATCAGATCTTTCTTTAAACTTCAAATATTTATTAGAACTTTGATTAAGATCTTTTATTACATTCCTAAATTCAATCAAATTATTAATTAATCCAATTTGTTCATTTTCTAAAAGAGATATTGATTTTCTTAAATTCTCTTTTATTTCCTCAACATTTGATAGCTCACGATATTTATATTCTAAATCATCTTCAAAATTTTCGGGCAAGTTTGCATTTAACAATTCATCATAAATAAATTTCTTGTATTCAAAAGATTTGTTTAGTTCAAAACGTTTTCTTTTTAAATTTTCCAATTCATCTTTAATCAAATTATATTCATTTATGAAAATTTTATAATCATTTAAAATATATTTATTTTGAGCAAAAGAGTCTACTATTGAAAATTGGTAAGATTCTTGATTTATTAACTGTTTTTCATTTTGAGAATGAATATCAATCAAATTTATACTTAAATTCTCTAGCATGCTTATCTTAACAGGAGTGTCATTTATAAAAGCTCGAGATTTTCCATTTGGTAAAACTTCTCTTCTTAAAATTGTTTCATCAAAATAATCTAAATTATTTTCAGAAAAAAATTTCTTCAAATCATAATTTCTAATTTGAAAAACAGCTTCAATGATACATTTTTTGCTTAAATCATTTAATAAACTTATATCTGCTCTTTTACCTAAAACCAATGAGAGCCCTCCTAATAAAATAGATTTACCAGCTCCTGTTTCTCCAGTAATACATGACATTCCGCTTGAAAAAGATACAGTTAATTCTTTAATTAATGCAAAGTTTTTTATTCTTAGTTCTGTTAACAATTCTTAAGATTTAAATTCAATTAAAATTTAGTATAATTTAAAAAAATAAATTACATTTTTATTTGTTTCCATTTAGAATTAAAAAATGGAGATATTTTATTTAAAATAATTAAAGTTGAATCAAAATCAACTTTAGGACCTCCAGAAAAAATATTTACTATTTCATCAGATTTTGCATCAAAAAAAATTTGAAGTAAATAAGAATCCGGTCTTACATTATAAACTTTTTCCAAATTATTTATAGATTCAATAATTGATTTTTTCGCTTCAAAATTATTGGAGGTCATAAAATCTAAACCATTTTTATGATATATATATGAGGATTTCCTGTAATCACTATAAGAGTTGGATAACATTGACTCAATTAGCCAGAAACGATTTCTATCACTTTCATTAGGGTTCCATCCTTTAAAGCCTGATTGTCTTGCTAAATTGACAATTGTTTGAGCATTATCAAAAGAAAAAGATCCTCCATTTAATTTAAAAGTATCCATATCCATTCCAATAATCAAAAATGAATAATAACTAACTATTGAAACTAAATTAGATTCAAAAGAGGATCTATTAAAAAACAAAGGTTGAAATTCCTGATATCTAAACTCAATATCTTTATCTAAAAAATTTAATATTGGACTATCATAATTAGAATCAAAAATTGGCCTTTGAGATTGAACTTGAAGAGTTCCCTCAAACTTTTCGTTTTTATAACTAGAAAGAGTAAAAATAAAACTACATGTAATTTTTTCATTATTAAGAAATTCTCTATTTGTCCATGATTGATTGTTTATAAATTCATTTAGAGATTTTTCCAAAGTTTCAAAAATCTGTTGATTAGTCTGATTAACTAAATTTGAATTAACAATAACTTGAGCATTTAATTCTTGTGAAATGATCTTGTTATTAAAAACAAAAGATAAAAACAAAAAGAAAAAATTAATTAATCTCATTTAATATTTCATTAAAAATATCTTTAGCAACATTAATTTTAGATTTTAATTTAAAATCTATAATTGAAAAATTCTTTTTTATAATTGTTATTTTATTTTTATCACTATTAAAACCTCCTTTTTTTTCTTTTAGTGAGTTTAAGACAATGAAATCTAACTTTTTATTTTTTAATTTTTGTTTAGCATTATTTATTTCATTTTCAGATTCTAAGGCAAAGCCAATCAAAAATTGATTTCTTTTATTCTTTCCCATATAATCTAGGATATCATTAGTTTTTTGCAATTTTAATATAGTAAAATCATCTTCTTTTTTAATCTTTTTGTTAAAAGTTTCTAGTGGTTTAAAGTCAGAGACAGCAGCAGCTGCTATAGCTATATCAACTTTTTTATAATACAATTTTACTTTATCAAACATGTCTAATGCAGATATTATATCTATCTGTTTTAAATTGGGATGTTTAATTTTTTGTGAAGTTGGTCCAGTTATTAAATAAACTTCAGCCCCAAGTTCTAATGCTATTTTAGCTAAAGAAAATCCCATTTTTCCTGAGGAATAATTTCCTATAAAACGAACTAAATCAATTTCTTCATAAGTTGGTCCAGAAGTAATTAAAATTTTTTTTCCATAAAAAGTCATTTTTTTTTTAAAAAAATCATCTACATAGTTTATAATTTCTTCTGGCTCTAACATTCTTCCCTTTCCTTCTAAACCACTAGCTAAAAAACCCTCTCCAACAGGTAAAATTATATTTCCAAATGAGTTTAATTTATTTAAATTTTTACTATTTGTTGGATGTTCATACATATCTAAATCCATAGCAGGTGCTATTATTACTGGACATTTCGATGAAAAATAAGTAGCCAAAAGTAAATTATTACAATTTCCATTTGCCATCGAGGAAATAGTATTAGAAGTAGCCGGAGCTATTAAAAATAAGTCTGCCCAATTAGCTAAATCCACATGATTATTCCATAATGGATTGTCTAAATCTTCAGAAATGAAACTTGATAAAACAGGGTTTTTTGAAACAGTTGATAATGACAATGGGGTAACAAAATCCATAGAAGAAGGAGTCATAACTACTCTAACTTCAGATCCTTTTTTAATTAATTGTCTGACAATTTCGGGTGCTTTATAAGCAGCAATACCACCCGAAACACCAATTAAAACTTTTTTTCCAATAAGAAAACTCATTTTTAAAAATTAGTTTCTTCATCAGTATTTCTATGATATATTTTATCATTTAGCCATTCTTCAATGGCAATTGCATGCGGTTTTGGCAAACGTTCATAAAACTTAGAAACTTCAATTTGTTCTTTATTCTCAAAAATTTCTTCCAAACTATCATTGTGTGTTGCAAACTCATCTAATTTTTCATGAAGTTCTTTTTTAATGTCCAAATTAATTTGATTAGTTCTTTTAGCAATTATTGATAATGCTTCATATATATTTTCTGTTTTTAATTCGATATCATCCTTATTGTAAGTTTTTGTTGTTAAAGATGCTTTTGATTCTCTGTATTTTGTCATAATAAACTATTTTGTTGGTAAATCATTTTCTTTAAAGAAATTTAATTCTTTATCAATTATTTTTCTCTTTTTTTCTAAATCTTGAATAAAAGTAGTCTCAGGGTAATAATCTAAGATTAATTTAATGTAATCTTTTAATTCATTGAGTCTATCTCTTTTTTTTAATTCAATACTATTAATGGCTATTTGGTACATAGAATTAAATTTAACATACATTGATTCCTCTCTAAATTTAGTTCCAGGATAAGATGTAATGAAATTATCATTTGCTTTAATTGATGCTTTGTAATCTCTAATTGTGTAGTATTGTTTTGCAATTTCAAAACCTTTTTTTTCAAGTTTTACTTGCAATTCGTTGATCAATGAATTTGCCTCTTTTGAAAACTTTGAATTTGGATAATTATTAATAAAAACTTGAAGTTTTTCTATTGCAATATAAGTGTCTTCTTGATCTAAACTATAGTTTGGAGATTGAAAATAAAAACTTTTTGCTTCTTTAAACTGAGCTTCTGTAATTCGTTCACTCTTTGGATACGATTTTATAAAATTTTTAAATTGATTTGCTGCCAAATAAAAGTTTTTATCTAAAAAATAACTATCTGCAAGAAAATATATTATTCTTTGAGCTTGAGGTTTTCCTCTATATTTTGGAATTATTTGTTCAAAAAGCCTAGATGCCTTTCTATAGTCTCCATTATTGTAAAATGACTCTGCTACTTTATATTTTTCTGATACATTGTCACTATTAAGTAATTTCTGATAATCACTACATTTTACAAATATCAGAAATACAACAAATAAATAAAAATAGTTAACCAAATACATTTTGCAAATCTAATAAATCTCAATTAAATTTTAATTTATTATAGTTTTAACTATTAAATGAATTAATAATTTATTTCTTTAAGTTTCTTAGAAATTTTATTCGATAATTCATCAGAAGCTCTCAATAAAGGTAATCTTAAAACATTTGAACAAAGCGATAATTGACTCATTAATTCTTTTATGCCTGTTGGATTTCCCTCTAAAAACATAAGTTTAACCATATCTAAAAGTTCAAAATGAATTTGATAAGCCATACTAACCTCTTCGGATTTAGCATATGTTATCATTTTAGAAATTTTATTAGGAAAAGCATTTGCTATTACTGATATAGAACCTGAACCTCCCGATAAGATAATAGGTAAAATATATTGATCATCTCCAGAAATAATTTGAATATTGTTAGGTACACTCTTAATTAAATCTTGGACAAAAGATAAATTTCCACTTGCTTCTTTAATCCCAATAATATTATCATTTCCACTAATTATTTTCAAAAATGTTTCAATTTCTATCATAGAACCAGTTCTAGAAGGAACATTATATAGGATTAATGGAATAGGACTTTCCCTAGATATTTTTGAATAGTGCTTAATTATACCCTTTTGAGTAGGTTTTACATAATATGGAGAAACTGATAAAATTGCACTAAAATAATTTAAATCAGTATTCTGAATTTCTTTAATTACCAAATCTGTATTATTTCCTCCGATACCAATAACCAAAGGTAATCTATTATTATTAGCATTTATTATAGCTTCAATTAATTGATTTTTTTCTTTCTTTGTTATAAGGGCTGACTCACCCGTTGTGCCAAAAACAACTATATAATCAGCTGATCCAGAAACTATATTATCTACTATTAATGGTATTTTATCGAAATCAATATTTCCATTTTTATCAAAGGGAGTTATCATAGCAACTCCTAGCCCTTTAATCTCCATTATTTTTTAAAAAAAATTTTATTTAAATATTTAGCAGATTCATCAATAAATTTGGGGTTTTCCGGACTTAAATTTATAATTAAGTCATTTAATCTTTTATCTGCTTGAATTAAACCAATTCTAAAATTTGCTTTACTTATAGATGATAATAGAGCTAATAATGGATTATTATAATGCAAATTAAACAACAAGTCAAATCTTCTATTTAAAAACTTTTTAATATTTAGAGGTAATTTTCCGAATAATCCTACGTCTTCAATTGAAATAAGATTAACCTTAAAATTATTAAAGTTATTATTATTAAAAACTGTAATATCAAATCTATCTTTGGACAATTCTAATTTCATAGCTAACATTAGAATAAAAGAATCATTTAAATCAAATTTAGAGTCTATTAACAGGCCTACAGATAATTTCTTTTTTGAAACAATTTTTATTTTTCTGTTGCTATTCTTAAGTTCCTTACTTAATCTTAAACTCAAAAAAAGAAATTTAATTCTTTTAATCATTATAATTAATATTTAAAGTTATTTTAATTAACTAAAAAAACATAAAAATTGAAACATCTATATATTTTATAATAAATCTGTTATAAATATAACATTTAAGATTTGGTCAAATTAATCATTTTTTCAAATTCATTTTCATTGATAATTTTAACTTCATAATTTTTTGCCTTGATAGTTTTACTTGGGCCAGGCTTCGATCCTGTTATCAAATAAGATGTTTTCTTGGAAATTGATGATGAAATATTTCCTCCATTTTGTTCTATTTTGTCTCTTAACTCTTGTCTAGAGTATTTTTCAAAAACTCCAGAAATAACAAAAATCATTTTATCTAAGACCCCTCCTCTATTTGTGTTATTAAATATTTTGTTTTCTACCTGAATTCCATTGATTTTTAATGATTCAATAAGCTTTAAATTATCCTTATTTTTAAAAAAATCAACAATACTTTTTGCAATTTTAATTCCAACATCATCAATTTTCAAAATTTCATCTTCGGTTAGTGAAGACAACTTTTCAAAAGAACTTATTTTGTTTGAAATATTTTTCGCAACAGTTTCTCCCACATGTCTAATTCCAATTCCAAATAAAACTTTCGAAAATGGTTTTGTTTTTGATTTTTCAATATTTTTTAAAAGATTATTAACAGACTTTTCAGCAAACCTTTCAAGTTGAATAAGGTCATTTTTATTTAAAGAATATAAATCAGAAATATTTCTAACAATGAAGTTTTTATATAACAAATCAATAGTTTCAGAACCTAAACCTTCAATATCCATAGCTTTTCTGGAAACATAGTGTAATATTTTTCCAATTATTTGAGGTTTGCAAAAATTTGAATTTAAACAATAATAATTTGCCTCTCCTTCATTTCTTGATAAAACACTTCCGCATTTAGGGCAAAACTTGATAAATCTTACCTTATTATCTGATAAACCTCTACTTAAATTGTCTATTCCAACGATTTTAGGAATAATTTCTCCCCCTTTTTCAACATAAACATGATCTCCAATTCTTAATCCTAAATTTTCAATTTGATCAGAATTATGTAGTGATGCCCTTTTTACTATTGTTCCAGAAATTTTAACTGGGTCTAGAATTGCAACCGGAGTTAAAGCTCCAGTTCTTCCAACTTGATATTTTACGTCTATTAATCTGGTAGAAACATTTTCTGCTTGAAATTTATATGCAATAGCCCATCTAGGAAATTTTGAAGTAAAACCAAGAATTGACTGTTGAGAAAAATCATTTACCTTAATTACTATTCCGTCAATCTCATATGGTAATTCTGTTCTTTTATTTTCCCAATGAGAAATAAAACTTAAAACATCTTCAATAGATTTACATAAACTAAAAATCTCAGGAACCTTAAAGCCCCAAGATTTAGCCTTCTTGAGAGAATAATCATGAGAACTTATTGAAATATCATTAACAGAAAGAGAATATAAAAAGCAATCTAAAGGTCTTTTAGCTGCAACTTTACTGTCTTTTAATTTTATGCTTCCAGCAGCTGTGTTTCTCGGGTTACTATATAATGACTCCCCTTTAGACTCTTTAATTGCGTTCATTTTTTTAAAACCATCTAATGGTAAAAAAATCTCACCTCTTATTTCAAAAAAATCAGGATAATCACCCCTTAATTTAAGAGGAATTGATGATATAGTTTTAATATTATTCGTAACATCATCTCCTTGAATCCCATCTCCTCTAGTGGTTGCTGATTCAAGTTCACCATTCTTATATAAAAGATTTATAGAAGCACCATCATATTTTAATTCACAGAAGTAATTTATTTTTTTTTCTCCTAAAATTTTAATTACTCTTTCCTCCCATTTATAGACCTCTTCCTTATTATAGGTATTAGATAATGAATACATTGGATCTTTATGTTTTATTGTTTTAAATGAATCTGAAATTGATCCACCCACTCTTTGAGAAGGAGAATTTTTATCAAAGAAAAAAGGATTTTTTTTCTCTAGTCTAATAAGATTATTTAGCTTATTATCAAATTCATAATCACTAATTATAGGTTTGTTTAAACTATAATATAAGTGATTGTGATAATGAAGTTCACTCCTTAATTTTTTTATTTTTTCTAAATCACTGCTCATTTTTCCAATTTAGTCTAATCATCCTTTTTTTATTAGAAATATCTTTTTTAACAACAAGGTTAAATTTATTATAACTTTCAATTAAGATTAATAGAGAATTATAAAGATTTGGATTTATTTCAAAATAAATTTTTCCATCTTTTTTGAGGTTTGATAAAGAAAAATCTATTATAGCTTTATAAAAAACAAATGGATCTTTTTTATCAACAAAAATTGCATTATGAGGTTCAAACTTTAAAACTTTATCTTCTATATTTTTCATTTCACTATCAGGAACATAAGGTGGGTTTGAAATAATAATATCATAAATAGTTTCATGATTTATAGGTTTTAAAATATCATTTTTTAAAAAATTAATTTTAACTCTATTTAACCTAGCATTTTCCTTTGCAAGCATCAAAGATTTATTAGAATTGTCTATAGCAGTAAAATTAAAATTTCTTTTTTTTAGAGAAAGTGAAACAGCAATACAACCACTACCTGTTCCAATATCAATTGCATTAATTTTTTTTTTACAATCAATATTATCATTTATAACCCATTCTACTAATTCTTCGGTTTCTTGCCTTGGAATTAGAACATTCTTATTTACTTTAAATTTACACCCCATAAATAATGATTCTCCAGTAATGTATTGTATTGGTTTAAACTCTCTCAAATTCTTAATTATTTTAATTAACTTTTTGGCCTGGAGTTTTGTTAATTGTTTTTTCGGATTTAAAGCAATTAAAGTTGAGTCCCAATCAAAAAACGAATTTATTAAAATTTTGAAATAAAAATCAATTTCACTTTGCCCATAATAATCTCTTAATTTTTCACGGTAATAATTCCTAACATCAACTAAAGTCATAAGCAAATCTATAGCTTATATTAATTTCTTGTGTTTATCAATGTAAATAATAATTAAATTTACGAAACATTATTTATTCTTGTTTTTTTTAAGTCAAAATGATAGACGAATTTTACATGAAAAGATGTTTGTTCCTTGCAAAAAAGGGAATTGGATATACCTCTCCCAATCCTATGGTTGGATGTGTAATAGTTCACAAAAATGAGATTATTGGTGAAGGTTGGCATAAAAGGTACGGCTCATCTCATGCAGAATTAAATGCAATTAAAAGTGTAGAAAACACCTCTTTACTAAGTAAAAGTATAATCTACGTAAATTTAGAACCATGTAACCATTATGGAAAAACTCCTCCTTGTTCTGAATTAATAATTAAATATAAAATACCTAAAATAGTAATTGGTGTAAAAGATCCAAATAATAAAGTTGATGGGAAAGGAATTGAGAAATTAAAAAAACATGGCTGTGAAATTAAAATTAATGTTTTAAAAAAAGATTGTATTAATTTAAATAAACGTTTTTTTACATTCTGTGAAAAAAAAAGACCTTATGTTATTTTGAAATGGGCGAGAACAAAAGATGGTTTTATTGCTCCTCTTTATGAAAGAAATAAATCTGGAAAAATATATTGGATATCTAATTCTCTATCTATTCAAAGATCTCATAAATTAAGAAGTATAGAAGATGGAATTTTAGTTGGTGTAAATACTATTATAAATGATAATCCTAGTCTAACATTAAGAAAGTGGAATGGAAAAAGTCCTAGAAGATATATAATAGACCCTAATCTTAAAATTAACAATAAAACAAAAGTCATGAAAGACAAGTATCCATTGACGATAATTAACTCACACAAAAACTTGACAATTAAAAATAAAAAATGGATAAAATGTGATTTTACTAAAACATCAAATATTTTAGAAATTTTATATAAAGAAAATATACAATCAGTTATAATTGAGGGAGGAAGTAAAACAATTCAGTATTTCATCGATGAAAATTTATGGGATGAGGCTAGAGTTTTTACTGGAGAAAAAAAATTTTTTGAAGGCATAAGAGAGCCAAAACTAGATGCCAAAGAAATTTATCAAGAAAAAATAGGAAATAATAAATTAAATATTTATCATCCTATTTAAATAAATTGTAAAAAAAATCTGGACATCTTACTGGCTTTAAATTATGAGATGACAAAAAAACTAAGATAGTAGATCCTGTTGCAAGAATTTCATTATTTTCTGATATAACCTCATATTTTAATTCAAACTTAACCTTTGGAATATTGTTAGATTGAATTTTAACTCTGAAGCTTTTCCCAAAATTTAAAGGTTTTTTATAATTTACATTAGCATTTATTACAGGCATTAAATAGCCTTTTTCCTCCATCTTTTGATAAGAAAACCCTAAGGATGAAATCCATTCAATTCTTGCAAGCTCAAAATATCTTAAATAATTTGAATGATGAACAAATCCCATTTGATCTGTTTCATAATATCTAACTAAAATTGGTTTTGTAATAAATTCCATAATTCATTTAATGTAAGAAAATTATATAATTCCTACAAATTTACTGTTTCAGAATATCACAAAAAAAAAGTTAAAAATCAATACAAAAAAAAATTTTTTTTTACATTTTTTTTTTAATATTTGTATTTCAATGATCTCAAAAAAAAAACACTATTAAATAACACATAAACCCTTTTCATTTAAATGAATTTAGATGCTAGTTCTGTATGGAATAATTGTTTAAGCTTTATCAAAGATAACATTCAAACACAAGCATATAAAACTTGGTTTAAACCCATTAAACCTGTAAAGCTAGAGGAAAATTCATTAACAATTCAAGTGCCAAGTAAATTTTTTTATGAGTGGCTTGAAGAACATTACTTAAAAATTTTAAAAACAGCTCTAAATAAGGAGTTAGGGAATCAGGCTAAATTAATCTACATTATTAAAATGGAGAATACTTATGGAAGTAAGTCTCCATTTACAGAAAAAATTCCAAGTAACAATAGAACAAATCTTAGAACTCAAGAAGTAAATGCACCATTATATTCTAGTTCAAATGAACTAAAAAATCCTTTTATTATTCCTGGAATTAAAAATTTACAAATTGAATCTCAATTAAATCCTAACTATAACTTTGAAAATTTTTTAGAGGGTGATTCCAACAGATTAGCAAGGTCAGCTGCAATGGCTGTTTCAAATAAACCTGGTGGAACATCTTTTAATCCTTTATTAATTTTTGGTGGAGTTGGTCTTGGAAAAACTCATCTAGCCCATGCAATTGGTGTTGAAATAAAAGAAAAATATCCTGATAAAACTGTTTTATATATTTCAGCAGAAAAATTTACACAACAATATGTCGAATCTGTCAAAAAAAACACCAGAAATGATTTTATTCATTTCTATCAAATTCTAGAAGTTCTTATAATTGATGATGTTCAATTTCTTTCAGGTAAAAGTGGAACTCAAGATGTATTTTTTCATATATTTAATCAGCTTCATCAAAATGGAAAACAGGTTATTCTAACATCTGATAAAGCTCCTGTCGATATGCAAGATATTGAACAAAGGCTATTGTCAAGATTTAAATGGGGCCTTTCTGCAGAATTACAATTACCTGATTTTGAAACAAGAATATCTATATTAAAAAATAAATTATATAGAGATGGTGTAGAAATAAATCATGATATAATTGAGTATGTTGCTAAAAATATTAAAACTAATGTTAGAGAATTGGAAGGAGCAATAATTTCTTTAATTGCTCAGTCTTCATTTAATAAAGCAGAAATCACTATTGAATTAGCAAGAGATATTGTTCAAAAGTTTGTAAAAAACACAAAAAGAGAAGTCTCAATAGATTACATTCAAAAAGTTGTTTCTGATTACTTTCAAATGGATATTCAAACACTTCAATCTAAAACTAGAAGAAGGCACATTGTTCAAGCAAGACAACTTGCGATGTATTTTGCAAAAAAATACACAAAGGCATCATTAGCAAGTATTGGAAATCAAATTGGAAAAAGAGATCATGCAACAGTTTTACATGCTTGTAAAACTGTTGACAATCTAAGTTTTACTGACAAACAATTTAGAAAATACGTAGAAGATTTAAGTCAAAAACTTACAATTTAAATTTGCTTAAAATTCGATTAGAGAAATATTGCAATTGACTCAAATAAAAACATAAAATTTTTTATTACAAAATCAAAAAATATCTAACGATATATTTTTTTTTCATTTAACCAGTTAATATATTTTTTTTTATTTCTATTATGCTGAACCAAGTCTTTTGAAAACAAATGAAAACCCGGGTTTTGAGGATCTACTACAAAATATAAAAAAGAATGATTTTCTGCATTAAGTACTGATAAAATTGTAGACATGTCTGGCATACAAATTGGAGACGGAGGAAGACCTTTTCTATAATAAGTATTATAAGCTGATTTAATTTTTAAATCCCTGTACAAAACTCTTTTTATAATTTTATTAAAATTATTAGTTTCTTTTTTTATCGCATAAATTACAGTAGGGTCTGCTTGTAATTTCATTTTCCTTTTAAGTCTATTAAGGTAAACACCTGCAATTCTACTTTTTTCAATTTGTTTTGCAGATTCCTTTTGAACAATTGATGCTAAAATGTATACTTCAATTTTAGTTAAATTAATTTTTTTTGCTTTATTTTCTAATTCTTCATTCCAAAAAGAATTATATTCATTCCACATTCTATTTCTAAATTTTTCTGGACTAACATCCCAATAAAAATTATATGAATTAGGAATGTACATTGATAATGCGTTTAAAGAATCAAATCCTTTTTCACTTAAAAAACTAGGGTCTAAAAAACTTTTAACTAAGGACAAGCTGTCAATCATAATTTGTTTTGAAATTCTTAAAGCTAAATCTTCTAACCTTTCCTGATTATTAAAAACAACATTAACTGTTAATCTATTAATTCTTAAATTATTAATAATATCATTGTTGCTACTTCCCTTTTTAATTAAATATTTACCAGATTTAATATTATTAGAATACCCCTTTTTTTTTGCAACTTTAATAAAATTATTTGTTGACTTTAAATACGGCTTTAGTTTAATACCTAATGAATCTATGTTATCATCACTATCAATAAAAAAGGTAATTTCTTTAAAGTTAAAATCAGTGTTATTACTAAAGTATATTATGAAACTATTTACAAAGTAAACTAATACTATTACTGAAATTAAAATTATAAAATATGATCTTTTTTTCAATCTAAAATTTTTTGATATAAACATTCATCATGGAATGAATTATCATAATAATTCCACTTTTTTTTAATCCCAACTAAATCATATTTCATTTTCTTAAACAGAAGATTACTCTCCTTATTTTCATATGCAACATTTGCATAAAGTAAATGTAAATTGTAAAATAATTTTGAATGATATTCTATTAACTCCAAACCTTTTGATCCAAAACCTTTATTTCTGTAGTTAGACAAAATCACTAATCCTATACCAGCTCTTCTATGAAAAGTTTCAAAATCAAATAAATCTATAAATCCAAAAACAATTTTATCATTATTAGATAAAACAAATCGTTTTTGTTTTGATTTGGAAATTTCTTGATTTTGGATTTCAATGTATTTTTTTAATGTATACCTTGAATAAGGTTCATTTCTATTTGAATATTTCCATAATTCTTTATTATTTTCAATAGAAAATAATATATCAATATCCTCTGGTTCTAAAGCTCTAAGTTTTATACCCTCCATCCTATATTGATATTATACCTGAAAAAACTTTTTGAGCTTTACCAGAGAGATATATTTTAAAATATTTTTCTTTTTCAAATTTAAAGTCAACTTTAAGTGATCCCCCTAAAGTTTGAATTAAAATTTCAGAATAATTATTAGCTAATCCTTTATAATGAACTGAAATTGCAGCTGCAACTGCCCCTGAACCACAAGATAAAGTCTCATCTTCTACTCCTCTTTCATAAGTTCTTAATTTAAACCTATTTTTATTTATATGCTCAATAAAATTAACATTAATACCTTCTTTAAGAAATTTTTTTGAATGCCTAATTGATGATCCTAATTCTTTAACATTTAATTCTTCAATATTTTTATCAAAAATTAATAGATGTGGAGATCCACTATCTATATATATACCATACTCATTCTCTTTTATATTTGAAATATCATTAAAAGATAATTTTATATTACTATCAGCTAGAATAAAACCTTCGTGAGGACCATCATATGCCATAAAAACCATTTTTTCTGAACAAATATTTTTTTCATAAGCAAAAGCCACAGAACATCTAGCCCCATTTCCACACATTGAGCTTAATAATCCATCAGAATTATAATATATCATTTCAAAATCTAACTTTAAATGATCTTTAATTAAAATCAAACCATCTGCTCCAACACCAAAATTGCGATTACAAATTTTTTTAATCTGATTTTGATTTAATTGTTGAAGATTCAATGATCTTCCGTCAATTATAACAAAATCATTTCCCAAACCATGGTATTTATCAAAAATTAATTCCATTAGCTAACAAATTTAATCAAATTGAAAATTAATATAGTTGTTAAATTCGAGTTAAAATAAAAATTATAAATAATGAAATTTATATTTTTGTGGAAATTATATTATAATGAAATTATTTCTTAAATATCTATTAATAGGAGTTTTATCAGGTTTTATATCAATCTATTTCTACAATTATTATGATAAGTCTGAAATTAAATTTAATGATTTAAACTATAGCAACTCAATACCCGTTAATTATTTATATTCAAATAAAAATTCAATATCAACTGACTTTACTGTTGCTGCTGAAAAAACAATTGATGCTGTCGTACATGTTAAAAATACTTCGATAAGTTCGAGCAATACTCCGTCTTGGTATAGATTTTTTTATGAAGAAGAAAACGAAATTCCTGAAAGAATTGGGACTGGATCAGGAGTTATAGTATCTCCAGATGGATATATTATTACGAACAATCATGTTATAGATGGATATTCAGAAATTGAAATTACAACTAATAACAACAAATCATATAAAGCAAGTTTAATTGGCACAGATCCAGGAACGGATATCGCCGTACTAAAAATTAATGCTGATTCAATGCTCCCTTATATCTCCTTTGGCGATTCTGATAATACTAAAATAGGAGAATGGGTATTAGCTGTAGGAAATCCTTTTAATTTAAATTCAACTGTAACTGCTGGTATAATAAGTGCCAAATCTCGAGATTTAAATAAATATGATAACAAAAATGAATCATATATTCAAACTGATGCAGCAGTAAATAAAGGTAATAGTGGAGGTGCCCTGGTTAATACAAATGGACAATTAATTGGAATTAATACTGCAATAAGCTCTGTTACAGGTGGATTTGTTGGCTATTCCTTTGCTGTTCCAAGTAATGTTGCTAGAAAAGTTTTTGAAGATATAATTGAATTTGGTGATGTCCAAAAAGGTTTATTGGGTGTTATTGGTCAGGCACTTAATTCTGATGTTGCTGAAAAATTTGGTGTATTTGAAACTGAAGGTTTTTATATTAATGAAATTGAAAAAGGATTTGGTGCTGATATATCTGGATTAAAACCGGGTGATATTATTAAAAGTATTGATGGTTTAAAAATCAACAAATTTGCTGATCTATCTGGATATTTATCAACTAAAAGGCCTGGACAAAAAGTTTCTATTAAATATATAAGAAATGACTTAGAGAAAAATGTTATGGTTATTCTAAAAAAGATTAATAGAATAAACTTTTATGGAATGGAATTAAGAGAACTTAATAAAAATAAAAAAGAAGAATTTAATATTGACGGAGGTTTAATTATTTCCAGAATGGGAAATGAAAGGTTATATAGAAATGGAATTAATGAAGGACATATCATTTTAGAGATAAATAACAAAAAAATTTATAAAGTTTCTGATGTAGAAAAATTTAGTCCATATGATTTAGAAAATATATTATTTATAAATCCTGAAGGTGAAAAAGAAAGATTATTTTTTAGATAATATTTAATTTAAAGTGAATATCGATATTATAACTTTGTTTCCAGAAATTTTACAAAGTCCTTTTAGTGTATCAATCCTTAAAAAAGCGATAAAATCAAAAATTGTATCTGTAAACTTTCATGACTTAAGAGAGTATGGTATAAAAAAACAAAAACAAGTTGACGATTATCCTTTTGGTGGCGGCTCTGGAATGGTTCTTATGATAGAACCCATTGATAAGTGTATTTCTAATTTAAAAAAAAAACGCGAATATGATGATATAATATATCTTACTCCAGATGGAGAGAAGTTAAATCAAAAGATCTCTAATGATTTTTCAATTAAAGAAAATATTATTATTCTTTGCGGCCATTATAAAGGAGTTGATCATAGAATTAGAGATCATTTAATAACTAGAGAAATTTCTATTGGTGATTTTGTTTTATCCGGAGGAGAATTAGCAGCTGCAGTATTTTGCGATTCTATAATAAGATTAATTCCTGGGGTTTTAGGTGATGAATCTTCCGCTCTTAATGATAGTTTTCAAGATAAATTACTTGCTCCTGAAATATATACAAGACCTTCAAATTATAAAAACTGGAAAGTTCCTAATGAATTATTATCAGGTAATAAATCATTAATTGAAAAATGGCGAGAAAATAATTCAATTAATAGAACAAAAAAATTAAGACCTGATTTATTTTAAATAGAATATTAAATAAAAATAATTACGTAAAATTTTGATTTTTGCGTAGTTTAAAATTAATCTTATTTTTGCAGCCTAAATAGGTATTAACCTCTGACGAAAAACGTGAATGTTATTCTATATAAAATAAATTTGTAAAAAAATGGAAGGTTTAATAAATTATGTCGAAACCCAATTTATTGAAAAAAAAGATTTTCCTGAAATTTCATCTGGGGATACAATAACTGTTTTTTACGATATTAGAGAAGGAGACAAAGTTAGAACTCAATTTTTTAAAGGTGTTATTATAAAAATTAAAGGGACTGGTTTAACAAAGACGTTTACAATTAGAAAAATGTCTGGCAATATTGGAGTTGAAAGAATTTTTCCTATTAATCTACCTGCAATTCAAAAAATAGAAATAAACAGCAAAGGGAAAGTTAGACAATCTAAAATCTATTATTTCAAAAAACTTACAGGTAAAAAAGCCAAAATAAGAGAAAAATAAAATATACATTTTCTTTAAATAGTTAATTGTAATTTTATAAAACCAATATAAGTTCTAATTTAAAAGAATAGTGTTATGCCAAAAATTAAAGTTTTAAACCCTATTGTTGAAATAGATGGAGATGAGATGACAAGAATAATATGGAAATTTATTAAGGAAAAATTAATATTTCCCTATTTAGATCTCGACATAAAATATTATGATTTAGGTATTAAAAATCGAGACTTTACTGATGATGAAGTGACAGTAGATGCCGCTAATGCAATTAAAAAATATAATGTAGGTATTAAATGTGCTACTATAACTCCTGATGAAGATAGAGTTCAAGAGTATACACTAAAAAAAATGTGGAGATCTCCAAATGGCACTATAAGAAATATTGTTGGAGGAACAGTTTTTAGAGAGCCTATAATTATGAAAAATATACCTAGATATGTCCAAGGATGGACAAAACCTATATGTATTGGAAGACATGCTTTTGGAGATCAATATAAAGCAACAGATATAGTTACTCACGGAAAAGGCAAACTTACTATGACATTTACTCCTGAAAATGGAGATAAATCTAAGTCATGGCAAGTTTATAATTTTCAAGAGGATGGGGTTGCCATGGCTATGTATAATATTGATTCTTCAATTTATGGCTTCGCAAGATCTTGTATGAATCAAGCTCTTTCAAAGAAATGGCCGTTATATTTATCAACAAAAAATACTATCTTAAAGTCCTATGATGGACGATTCAAAGATATTTTTCATGAAGTTTTTGAAACTGAATTTAAAAATAAATTCAAAAAAGCTGGAATAACATATGAACACAGACTTATTGATGATATGGTTGCCGCAGCTATGAAATGGAATGGTGGTTTTGTTTGGGCTTGTAAAAACTATGATGGGGACGTTCAATCTGATACTGTTGCTCAAGGCTTTGGTTCTCTTGGATTAATGACATCTACTTTAGTAACTCCTGATGGAAAAACAATGGAAGCTGAGGCTGCCCATGGAACAGTTACAAGACATTTTAGACAACACCAAAATGGGAAAAAAACTTCTACTAATCCAATAGCTTCAATTTTTGCTTGGACTAGAGGTTTAGAATTCAGAGGAAAATTAGATAAGAATAATGATTTAATTTCTTTTTGTAATGCTCTTGAAAACGTATGTATCAAAACTGTTGAAAATGGTAAAATGACAAAGGATTTAGCTTTATTAATATATAATGAAAAATTAAATGAATCAGATTATCTTAACACTGAGGATTTCCTTTTTGAAATAGAAGAAAATTTAAAAAAAGAATTTAAAATCTAACTTTTTTAAGTTATGACCTTTGAAAAAATAACTGAGAAAGATTCCCTTTATATTGAACTTCATAAAATGTCAACTGAAGAGATTATATCCAATATTCATAAAGAAGATCAAAAAGCTGTTTCAGCAATAAATAAAATCTTACCTAAAATATCTGTTTTAATTGACAAAATATTTCAGAAATTAAAGAATAATGGTAGACTTTTTTATGTTGGAGCAGGAACTAGTGGAAGACTTGGTGTTTTAGATGCGTCTGAATGCCCTCCAACATTCGGAACAAATCCTGGAAAAGTTATTGGAATAATTGCAGGTGGTGATTATGCATTAAGAAACTCTATTGAAAAATCAGAAGACGATCAATCACAAGCATGGAAAGACCTGAAAAAACATAATGTTTCTGATAAAGATTTTGTTCTTGGAATTGCTGCTTCTGGAACAACACCCTACGTTATTTCTGGTATTAAAGATTGTAATAAAAATGATATATCAACTGGTTGTATAACTTGTAATCCAGGAAGCCCATTGTCAAAAAACTCTGATTATCCAATAGAAATTATCGTAGGTCCTGAATTTCTAACAGGAAGTTCAAGAATGAAGGCTGGAACTGTTCAGAAGTTAATTTTAAATATGATCTCTACCGCTGTAATGATTAAACTTGGACATGTAAAAGGAAATAAGATGATTGACATGCAATTAAATAACAACAAACTTCATGACAGAGGAATAAAAATTTTGATGAAAGAATTAAATATTGATAAACAAAAGGCAGAAAAGCTTATTGACAAACATAAAAGTATAAGAAAATCAATATCTAACTATAAATATGAATAAAGTTTTATTTAAAAAAAGTTTAATTCGTTTGTCATATTTCTTGGTTTTTGCTTTTACTGGTCCTATTGTAATTTATCAAGCTTTTAAAAATAAAGAACATTACTTATTTATACCAGTATTAATTATTGGATTAATATTTTTTTTTCTTGCAATTTTCAATGGTTTTAAAGGAATTCAAATTTTGATGAATTCATTTTTAGGCCAAAAGAAAAACAATAGATTATAATTTGAATTGTATACCATATTTATAGAGCTTATCTTTACAACAATAAATAATTTAGAGCATGATTAAAATAAAATTTCCTGACGACTCAGTTAGAAAATATAAAAAGGGAATCACTGCTATGGAAATTGCTATGGATATAAGTGAAGGTTTTTCTAGAAATGTTCTTTCAGCAAGCTTTAATGAAAATACTATTGAAATATCAAGTAAATTAAATGAAAGTGGTTCTATAAAATTTTTTACTTGGAATGATTCTGAAGGAAAAAAAGCTTTTTGGCACTCATCAGCTCATGTATTAGCTCAAGCATTAGTTGATTTATATCCTAATTGTAAACTTACAATTGGCCCTGCAATCGATAATGGATTTTATTATGATGCTGACTTTGAAGGGGAGGCTATTACAGAAAGTGACTTAAAATCTATTGAAAAAAAAATCTTAGAATTTTCAAAGGAAAAATATTATTTTAAAATGAAAAATGTGTCTAAAAAAGATGCATTAAATTTTTATAAAAAAAATAGATATAAAACTGAATTAATTAAAGGTCTAAATGATGGTGAAATCACATTTTGTGATCATGCAAATTTTTCTGATCTCTGTAAAGGAGGGCATATTCCCCATACTGGATTTATAAAATCTGTTAAATTATTAAATGTGGCAGGAGCATATTGGAGAGGAAATGAAAAAAATAAACAATTAACAAGAATTTATGGTATTTCATTTCCAAAACAAAAAGAGTTAAATCAATACTTATCTCTTATAAAAGAAGCTAAAAAAAGAGATCACAGAAAACTTGGTAAAGAATTAGATTTGTTTACTTTTTCAGAAAAAGTTGGTCAAGGTTTACCTCTTTGGCTTCCTAAAGGAGCAGATTTAAGAGATAGGTTAGAGCTTTTTCTAAAGAAAGCTCAAATTAAAGCAGGTTACGAACAAGTAATTTCTCCTCATATTGGTAATAAAGAACTTTATGTTACCTCAGGGCACTATGAAAAGTATGGATCAGATAGCTTTCAACCAATATTAACTCCTTCTGAAAATGAAGAGTTTTTACTTAAACCAATGAATTGTCCTCATCATTGTGAAATTTATAAAAGTAGGCCATGGAGTTACAAAGATCTTCCTAAAAGGTATGCAGAATTTGGTACAGTTTATAGATATGAACAAAGTGGGGAACTCCACGGTTTAAGTAGAGTAAGAGGTTTTACTCAAGATGATGCACATATTTTTTGTAGGCCAGATCAATTAAATGATGAATTTAAAAAAGTAATTGATTTAACTCTTTATGTATTTAAATCTCTTGGTTTTGAAGATTTTGTTACTCAAGTTTCTTTAAAAGATCCAAATAATCCTGAAAAATATATAGGAACAGAAAAAAATTGGGATTTAGCTCAAAAAGCTATTATTTCTGCAGCTGAAGAAAAGAAGTTAAATTATATTACTAAAACTGGTGAAGCAGCATTCTATGGTCCTAAACTTGATTTTATAGTTAAAGATGCTTTAAACAGGGAATGGCAATTAGGTACAATTCAAGTAGACTATAATTTACCTGAGAGATTCAAACTATCATATAAAGGAAAAGATAATGAACTTCATAGACCTGTTATGATTCACAGGGCACCTTTTGGAAGTATGGAAAGGTTTGTTGCTATATTATTAGAGCATACTTCTGGTATTTTACCCTTATGGTTAACTCCAACCCAAATAAATATTCTTTGTGTAAGTGAAAAATATAAAAAATACGCTTTAAAAGTTTTAGATTTATTGAAAAATAACGAAATTCGCGCGCTACTTGATGATAGAAATGAAACTATAGGGAAAAAAATAAGAGAATCAGAATTGTCAAAAATTCCCTATATGATAATTATTGGGGAGAAAGAGGCTAAAAATAATACAATATCACTCAGAAAACATAAAATAGGTGATTTAGGAACAATAAAAATTGATGAATTAATTGAAAAGATTAATTTTGAGGTAAATAATATTAATAATTAAAATTATATAGTCATAGGAATAAGAAAAAAAAGAGTAAGAAGGGGGCCAGGTAGAGTTATAAAAGAAAATCCTCATAAAATTAACGAAAAAATAACTGCACATGAAATTCGTTTAGTTGGTGAAAATGTTGAGGTTGGAATTTATAATTTAAATAAAGCTTTGTCGATTGCTAGAGATCAAGGATTAGATCTTGTTGAAATTTCTCCAAATGCCTCTCCTCCAGTTTGTAAGATTTTAGAATATAAAAAGTTTTTATACGAACAAAAAAAAAGAGAAAAATTATTAAAATCTAAAACAATTAAAGTAATATTAAAGGAAATACGTTTTGGTCCTAATACTGATGAACATGATTATGAATTTAAAAAGAAACATGCTGAAAAGTTTTTATTAGATGGAGCTAAATTGAAGGCTTTTGTTTTCTTTAAAGGAAGGTCAATTGTTTATAAAGAAAAAGGTCAAATTTTATTATTGCGATTAGCTCAAGATTTAGAAGAATATGGAAAAGTAGAACAAATGCCTGAGTTAGAAGGAAAAAAAATGTCAATTTTAATAACACCAAAAAAAATAAGTAAAAAATAAGTTATGCCTAAAATGAAAACAAAATCCAGTGCAAAAAAAAGATTTAAAATAACTGGATCTGGAAAAATAAAGAGAAAACGTGCTTTTAAAAATCATATTTTAACTAAGAAATCAAAAAAAAGAAAGTTGAGGCTAACTCATTTTGGACTAGTCCACAAAAGTGATAATGATAACATAAAACAACAATTAAGACTTAAATAAAATATTTTGTAAACCAGAAGTAAGGCCAATTTAAGTGTATTCAAAATACCGCCTCCTTCAAAAATTAAATTAAAATGCCAAGATCATTAAATTCGGTTGCTTCTAGAAAAAGAAGAAAAAAAATAATAAAATTAGCTAAAGGTTATTTTGGGCGAAGAAAGAATGTGTGGACTATTGCAAAAAATGCAGTTGAAAAAGCCATGCAATACTCTTATAGAGATAGAAAAACAAAAAAAAGAAACTTTAGATCTCTTTGGATCACTAGAATTAACGCAGCATCTAGACTTTATGGAATGTCTTATAGTCAATTTATGGGGAAAATTAAATCTAATAAAATTGAATTAAACAGGAAAGTTCTTGCAGATTTAGCCATGAATAATCCTGAAGCTTTTAAAGCAATAGTTGATAAATTAAAATAATTAAAATTTTGAATAGTAAAATTTCAATTTATCATAATCCTCGTTGCAGAAAATCAAGAGAAGCTTTAGATTATTTGAATAATTCAGATATTGATTATAATCTTGTTTTATATCTCTCTAAACCTCTAAGTAAAATCACTTTAGAAAATCTTTTATTTAAATTAAAAATTAATGCTATCGATCTTGTCAGAAAAAATGAGTTATTATGGAAAACTGAATTTTCAAAAAAAAAATTGACCGAAAATGAAATAATTTCTATAATGTTAGAAAATCCAAAACTAATCGAAAGGCCAATAATTGAAAATGAAAATAGTGCAGTTGTAGGAAGGCCAATAGAAAAACTCATCGATTTTTTTAAAGAAAAATAAATTAATTAGGGTTTTAATATTATCAAACGGAATAATAATAAAAGACTAATAAATTGATAGATTCAAAAATGAAAAAAAAATATTATTTAATTTTTACATTAATTTTCTCAAGTATTTTATGTGCTCAACGTCCTTCAAATATCCCAAATATTAAAAAAATAAAAATAACTGGAGAGGTATTTGATCAAGAAACAAGTCAACCACTAGAATATGCAACTATCACTTTAAAAAACAATAGGTTTCCAGACAGAATTCAAGGAGGTATAACTAATAAAATTGGGAAGTTTGATATAGAAGTATTTCCAGGCAAATATAACGTGCTAATTGAATATATAGGTTTCAATCCTATAAAATATGAAGGTGAGTTAATTAGAGAAAATAAAGACTTTGGTAAAATTTTAATGATTTTTAGTGAAAATCGTCTTGAAGAAATTGAATTAATTGGGGAGAGAACTGAAGTTGAAATTAGATTAGATAAAAAAATATATAATGTAGGTAAAGACATAATGGTAAGGGGTGGAAGTGTTGCAGATGTTCTTGACAATGTACCCTCAGTTTCTGTTGATGTAGAAGGAAACGTTGCTTTAAGGGGAAATGATAATGTAAGGATATTAATAAATGGAAAACCCTCAGGCTTAGTTGGTATATCAGGTCCTCAAGGACTTAGATCATTACCTGCAGAATCTATTGAAAAAGTTGAAGTGGTCACTTCACCATCTGCCAGATATGATGCTGAAGGAACTGCCGGTATTTTAAATATTATTTTAAAAAAACAAAACTTAGAAGGAATAAACGGAACTTTAACAGGTAGTGTTGGTATACCTAAAAACAATAGAACTTCTGCTAATTTAAATTGGAGAACAAAAAAGTTAAATATTTTTACTACAAATACATTAAGTGACAACATAACTAAAGGAAATTCCTTTAATAACAATGAATATTTTAATGGAAACGATCCAAGTACGTTTTTAAGAGAAAAAAGACTTTCTGAGAGAAATAGAAAAAGTTTTTTTACTAGCTATGGTCTTGAATATTTTTTTGATGATAAAACTTCGTTAACATTAAGTTCATTTTATAGAGAATCAGATAGAGACAGTAATACTAAAAACAAAATTCAGGAATTAGATTTTTCAGAAAATCCTTTAAATCTTACTGAAAGAAGAGAAGATGAAGATGAAAAAGATATCTCAAAACAATATAGTGTTAATTTTTTTAAAGATTTTAAAAAAGAAGGACACAGATTTACCGCTCTTTTCCAATATGAGGAAAGCTATGAAGATGAATATTCTGATATAAACAATCAAACTTTAGTCCCTATTATCTCCGAAATAAATTATGAAAAAGTAATAAATGATGAAAATCAAAAAAGGATTTTAGCTCAAAGTGATTATGTTCTTCCAATTGATGAAAATACTCAATTTGAAATTGGATATAGAGGAAGTTTTTCTACTCAAAAAACTGATTATCAGGTTTCATATTTAATTGATTCAAATTATGAGTTAGACAATAATCTGACTAACTATTTAATCTATAAAGAATATGTAAACGCAGCTTATACTCAGTATGGAAAAAAAATTAACAAATTTTCCTATCTATTAGGTCTTCGTATGGAAGATTCTAAAATTGAAATTGATCAAAAAACTTCTAATGATAAAACAAAAAAAAAATATACTGATTTTTTTCCTACTTTAAATTTATCTTTTGAAATTAATGACAAAGAAAGTTATACTTTAGGATATTCTAGACGTTTACGACGACCAAGATCAAGGTTTATAAATCCCTTTCCATCTAGGAGTAGCATTACAAATATTTTTCAAGGAAATCCTAATTTAGATCCCACTTATTCAAATGCATTTGATATAGGCTATTTAAAACGTTGGAAAACTCTTACCCTGAATTCATCAATTTATTACCAAAAAGCTACAAAAGCTTTTACTTTTATAAGGCAAGACTCAGGTGAAAAAGTAATAATTTCTGGCGAAGAAAACAATCCTTCTAATCCAGTTGTTGAAGTTCCGGTCATTAGATTATTCCCAATAAATTTATCTGAAAATATTAGATATGGTGGTGAATTTTCTATTTCATATTTTCCCTCAAGAAAAATTAGATTAAGTGGTAATTTTAATTTATTTAGTTCTGAAATTATTGGTGATTATAAAGGACAAACATTTGATGCTAAAAACATAAGTTGGTTTGCTAGATTTAATAGCAACATTAAACTTCCTGGTTCAATTGATTGGCAAACTAGATTTTTTTACAGGGGACCTTCTGAAAATGCACAGACAAAAAGTAAAGGTATTTTGTTCTTATCTGGTGCATTAAATAAAGAAGTTTTAAATAAAAAAGGTACTATTTCATTTAGAATCTCTGATCTATTGGACTCTTCAAGAAGAAAATCAGAAACTAGAACTGAAAGTTTTTATAGTTATGGTGAATTTCAGTGGAGAGAACCTTCATATGTTCTTACTCTTACTTATCAGATAAATCCAAATAAAAAGAAAAATAGAAGAAGACAACAAAGAAATTATGGAGGAGGTGAAGATGAAGGATTTGATTTTTGATCAAAACCTGCAATCAGTACCCTATTATCTTTTAAGTTTCTTTTTTGACTTTAATTGAATTTGCTCAATAAAGTACCCAAAAAGCCAATAAGGAATTACAAAAAGCAGTAAAAAAAACATAAGCCAAAATCCCATTGTGAATATTGACAAAAATGCTAAAAAACCTAAATACTGGTCAAACTCCATAATAATTAATTTATTAAGGTGTAAAATTATAAAATATATTTAATTATTAGATGAAAATATTATTAACTAAATTTATTTTTTTAAAAAATCTTTTAATTTTTATGAAATCATTTGAAATCAAACCTTGTATTTTTGTATAAAATCTTTTTTTAATGAAATATCGAATAGAAAAAGACACTTTAGGAGAAGTTAAAA
This sequence comes from Flavobacteriaceae bacterium, assembly GCA_002719315.1. Lineage (GTDB taxonomy): Bacteria > Bacteroidota > Bacteroidia > Flavobacteriales > Flavobacteriaceae. Next base: position 81,633 of record PBHD01000004.1, on the reverse strand, counting down.
TTCCAATTGAATCATACTGGGGTCCTCAAACCCAAAGATCAATAAATAACTTTAAAATTGGTAATAAATCGACTATGCCAATTGAAATAATATATGGTTTCGCTACATTAAAAAAAGCTGCTGCATATGCTAATCATGAATTACAAATTTTGACTTTAGAAAAAAGAAATGCAATATCTAAGGTTTGTGACGAAATTGTTGACGGAAATTTAGACAATCATTTTCCCTTAGTTATTTGGCAAACAGGATCCGGAACCCAAACAAATATGAATCTTAACGAAGTTATTTCAAATAGAGCTCACATTCTTGAAGGAAAGAAAATTGGTGAGGGTGAAAAGATGCTTAACCCCAATGATGATGTCAATAAATCTCAATCTTCTAACGATACTTTTCCAACAGCAATGCATATTGCAACATATAATAAAATAGTTAAATTAACAATCCCTGCTTTAGAAGATCTCAGAAATTCTTTTGATAAAAAAGCTAATGAATTCAAAAAAATAATTAAAATTGGAAGAACCCATTTCATGGATGCCACTCCCCTTTCTTTAGGTCAAGAATTTTCTGGATATGTTTCACAAATTGATCATGGAATTGAAGCTTTAAAAAATACCCTACCCCATTTATCGGAAATTGCATTAGGAGGAACAGCTGTCGGTACAGGAATTAACACTCCAAAAGGATATGATAAATTAGTAGCTTCTTACATTAAAAAATTTACGGGTTTACCATTTGTTACTTCAAAAAATAAATTTGAATCAATAGCTGCTCACGATGCAATTGTTGAGACTCATGGAGCTCTAAAACAAATAGCAATGTCTCTCTATAAAATTGCTAATGATATAAGGATGCTGTCATCTGGTCCAAGATCTGGAATTGGAGAAATTATTCTTCCTTCAAATGAACCCGGAAGTTCCATTATGCCGGGAAAAATAAATCCAACTCAATGTGAGGCATTAACTATGGTTTGTGCTCAAATTATGGGAAATGATACCTCGATTTCTTTTGCAGGTAGTCAAGGTCATTTCGAACTCAATGTATTTAAACCTTTAATGGCTAATAATATTATTGAATCAGCACAATTACTTGGTGATTCATCTAACAGTTTTAATAAAAATTGTGTTCTTGGAATAAAACCTAATCACAAACAAATTAAAAAAATGGTTGAAAACTCTTTGATGCTAGTAACTGCATTAAATACTAAAATCGGTTATTATAAATCAACTGAAATAGCTAATAAAGCATATAATGAAGGTATTAGTTTAAAGGAATCTGCAAAACTTCTAGGATATGTTTCTGAAAAAGATTTTGATAAATGGGTCAGACCTGAAGATATGATTGGAGATAAATAATTAATAAAAAATATCATATTCTTCCTCTTAATGCATTAAATGCCCATGCAATAGCATAGAAACCTACTCCAGCAATTGAAAAACCTATAGCATGATCTCTATACTTTAGGATTCCAATAAGTATTAACGCAGTTCCAATAACAGCTAGAATTAAAGCTCCAAAGCCTACAATTTTGTTTTTATTTAATCCCATATATTAAAAACTTAACAAATATCTAAAATTAAAATAAATTTATATTAAAATATCTTTTCTTTCCAATTATTCCAATTATACTTCCTTGACATAACATATAAAAATAAAGGATACAATATTAATAATGAAAAAACTGTTTCAAAAAATAAACTTGGTTCTGAAACGTCAATTAAAATGGACTCTGTTTGAAAAACAGTCCAAGTTGAGGTAACTAGAAGAGCGGTTACTAAATTATTTGCAGCATGAAACCCTATTGACAATTCAATTCCTTGATCCATTATTGATAAAACTCCTAAAAATAAACCTGTTCCTATATAATATATTAAAATGCCATGACCTAATTTATCAACCTCAGGATTATAAATATGCAATAAGCCGAATATTAATGATGTAAAAATTAAAGGCATCCATGAGTTTTTTAAAAGAGACGCAAAACCTTCCATCAAATACCCCCTAAAAATAAACTCTTCCAGACTAGTTTGAATTGGAATAAATAAAAAAGCTATTGGAAGCATGATTAAAAATTCTTTTAATTTAAAATTCCATTTATAATCATCAGGATAAATAAAATAATCAAATAATACCATAAATATTATCAATGTTCCCCATAAAACAAAAGAAAAAATAATTCTATTAAAGTCAATTTTTTTTCTAATTGTAGCTATTTTAACTAAGGATGAATTATGTAGTTTTTTAATAATTAACCAAAAACCAATAAATGAAAACAAAAAAGGAATTAATATCAATAATAACTGTAAATTACTTTCAATTTTTCTTAATAATTCAAGTGGATCAGAAATACTTAAATCAAATTTATTAGATTCTATTATATAATAAGTTAATGGAAATTGACCAATAAAATTAAATATTATAACTACAAAAGACCCAAGAAGGTACATCCAAAAAGGGTCTTTTTTATTTCTATTAATAAAATAATTTACTTTTTTCAATTAAGATAAAAAGGGTTTAAAATAATAATATACAAAATTGAAAAAAGCATTTGATAATAAATTGTGTTTATATTAGATCTAACTAATGATCTATTGTCATAATTTTTAAATATATGTAAAACAATAAACAATCCAATTACAATTAAAATAGAATTAAAAACATAAAATAGAGTTAAAGAAAAATTAGAAATATTTTCATTTAAAATATCAACATAATAAAACATAAAAGTATATGTTAATACAAGAAAAATAAGATAAATCCATCTTGCAAATTTTTTTCCAAATAATACAACTAAATTGTTCTTACCCGCTAATTTATCAGACTTATAATCTGGGAATTGATTTATAAATAAAATATTAGTTGTTAATAAACCAACTGGAACTCCTAAAAATATTAAATTATTAAATTCATTAGAAAACAAAGAAATTGTATCAGTAGAAATAGCAAAACCTGTTCCTAAAGTTAATAATGGTCCAAATGTTAAAAATATTGTTAACTCACCTAAACCCTTTCTAGCTGATAATTTTAACGGTTTTGCAGTATATAAGTAACCTAAAGATATTCCTATCACAGCTATTATTGAGACATAAATAGCGTTTTGATATGAGTTTGTGTTTAAATAACTTAATAATAAAATTAAGGAAGCAGAAACAAGTGAACATATTAACATAATATTAGCTAAATACTTTGTTTTTTTTAACGTAGTTAATCCTAATTCTATCGCTCTACTTCCACCAGAAAGTTGAGCGCCTTCCAATATAGGATCGTTCATTCCTACATTGAAGTACTCATCATTTAAACCATCAGTTCCATCCTTAACATCAAAAAAATCATTATATAAATTTGAAAATAATTGTAGTGAAAATATTCCTACCAACGTTAGAATTAAACTTAAAGGATTAAATAAATTGTCTCCAATTCCAGCAAAATAAGATGCAACAATTAATACTGGGAATAAAGACGCCGAGGTAAATCCTGCTCTCGTTATCGCAACAAACTTAATTATTTTTGTAGTAAACTTTATTGGAACTTTAACTTTTTCATCAATAATTTCAGTTATTCCACAATAACCAGTTTGAGGATTATTTTTGCCATTAGAAAAATTTGGAGTTATAGTTATTTTTGCATTAAATAAAGTCCCATCTTTTTTAAGAAAATTTGTTTTAGTTTGATAACTGCCATTTTTATTTGCCTGTTTTAACCATCCAAAAACATTTTGTAAAACAATTTCTCCAGGAGAAAAAATAGAAACTCTTTTTTTACCAACTAATTCTAAATTAGAATATCCAAACATTTCTTCTGCACCTTTGTTAAGATTTTGAATTACACCTTCCATATCACATATTATAACGCTTTTCATTTTTATACTTTTTTAGTTATTATTTTTTTTCAAATTTAATTCATAATAAAAAACCTTCCATCATTTTTTTTTAATTCTTGTATAAGTTGTTAACTTACTTATTGATATCAGTTGCCCTTCTTGATCAGTAATTTTTATTTCCCATAATTGAATTGTTTTTCCCAGATTAATAGGTTTAGCTATGGCAGTAATTTCACCTTTAGAAATACTTTTTAAATGATTTGTAGAAATTTCTATACCTCTAACAACAATATCTTTTCTTTTCAATAAAACAAATGCTGCAGTACTTCCAACAGTTTCTGCTAATGCAGCTGTAGCACCTCCGTGAAGAATTCCATCAGGTTGATGAACAGATTCGTTAACTGGCATTTTTGCCTCAACAAAATCTTCTCCAATATCAGTAAATTTTATACTTAACGTCTCTATTAAAGTGTTTTTTGAAATGTTGTTGCACATTTCAATAATTACTTTTTTATCCATTTATTTATAAAAAAAAACCTCTAAAATTAGAGGTTTAAATATAATTAAAAATTGAGTTATTTTACTTCTTCAAAATCTACATCTTGAACATTGTCTCCATCATCTTTTGTTTTTTTAGTTGATTTGGACTTTGAATCTCCTTTAGATTTTGATGAATTAGATGCTTGGGCATTAGCCTGAGCTTTATACATTTCCTCAGAGGCATTTTTCCATGCTTCATTAATAACTTCCATAGCTGAATCAATTTCTTTCATATTTTTTGATTCATGAGCCTTTTTTAAAGATTTTAAAGCATCTTCTATAGGTTTTTTCTTATCTGCAGATAATTTATCTCCAAATTCTTTTAATTGATTTTCAGTTTGGAAAATCATTTGATCGGCAGAATTAAATTTATCAACTTCTTCTTTAGCTTTTTTATCTGCATCCGCGTTGGCTTCTGCTTCTTTTTTCATTTTTTCGATTTCTTCTTCAGTTAAACCAGATGAGGCTTCAATCCTAATATCTTGAGACTTCCCAGTAGCTTTATCAGAAGCACTAACTTTAATTATACCATTTGCATCAATATCAAATGTAACTTCAATTTGAGGTGTTCCTCTTGGAGCAGGTGGAATTCCATCTAGATGAAATCTTCCAATTGTTTTATTATCTCCTGCCATAGACCTTTCCCCTTGTAAAACATGAATTTCAACTGAAGGCTGATTATCAGCTGCTGTTGAAAAAATTTGAGATTTTTTTGATGGTATTGTAGTATTTGATTCAATTAATTTAGTCATAACTCCTCCCATTGTCTCGATGCCAAGAGATAAAGGTGTAACATCTAATAGAAGAACATCTTTAACATCTCCTGTTAAAACACCTCCTTGAATTGCTGCGCCAATTGCAACAACCTCGTCAGGGTTTACACCTTTAGAGGGTTGTTTTCCAAAAAACTTTTCCACTTCACCTTGAATTATAGGAATCCTAGTAGAACCTCCGACTAAAATAACTTCATCTATATCAGACTTAGATAAACTAGCATCATCTAAAGCTTTTTTTACTGGAGACATCGATCTTTTTACCAAATCATCAGCTAATTTTTCAAAATTTGCTCTTGTTAGTGTTGTAACAAGATGTTTTGGTCCTGAATCAGTTGCAGTAACATATGGAAGATTTATTTCTGTTTGTTTTGATGAAGAAAGTTCAATTTTAGCTTTTTCTGCAGCTTCTTTCAACCTCTGTAAAGCCATAGGGTCTTTTCTTAAATCTATTGATTCATTTTTTATAAATTCTTCAGCTAAAAAATTAATTATAACTTGATCGAAATCATCTCCTCCAAGATGAGTGTCACCATTAGTTGATAATACTTCAAAAACTCCATCTCCTAATTCTAATATTGAAATATCAAAAGTTCCTCCTCCTAAGTCATATACAGCAATTTTTTTATCTGATGTTCCTTTGTCTAAACCATATGCCAGAGCAGCGGCCGTTGGCTCATTTATAATTCGTTGAACTTTTAATCCAGCAATTTCACCTGCTTCTTTAGTTGCTTGTCTTTGAGAATCATTAAAATAAGCAGGTACAGTAATTACAGCCTCTGAAACACTTTGACCTAAATAATCTTCAGCTGTTTTTTTCATTTTTTGTAATGTCATTGCAGATAATTCCTGAGGAGTGTATAATCTCCCATCAATATCAACTCTTGGTGTATCATTATCTCCCTTTACAACTTTGTAAGCTACATTAGAAACATCATTTTTAGATTCAGAAAACTTATTTCCCATAAATCTCTTAATAGAAGCAATAGTTTTAGTAGGGTTTGTAACAGCCTGCCTTTTTGCAGGATCTCCAACTTTAATTTCTCCACCCTCTACAAATGCAATTACTGAGGGTGTAGTTCTTTTGCCCTCGGCATTTGGTATAACTACAGGTTCTTTTCCTTCCATAACAGAAACGCATGAATTTGTGGTTCCTAAGTCTATTCCAATTATTTTACTCATAATTTCATTTTTTTATATATAATGTCAAGCATTATGCCAAAAAAAATAAACTGACACTATGACAGAAATATTACTTAATAATAAAATATTAATTTTAGCAAATTAAATTAAATAAATGAGTTCTAAAGATTATAAAAGAATTACAACAAATACTTTATCTGAAATGAAAATTTCTGGTGAAAAAATAGCAATGCTAACAGCTTATGATTTCACACTTGCTGGAATTATTGATAAAGCAGGAATAGATGTTATTCTAGTTGGAGACTCTGCTTCAAATGTTATGGCTGGTCACGAAACAACTCTGCCAATTACTTTAGAACAAATAATATATCATGCAAGAAGTGTTATTAGAGCTGTAAAAAGAGCATTAGTTGTTGTCGATTTACCTTTTGGAACATATCAATCTGACTCAAAGGAAGCACTTAAGTCAGCAATAAAAATTATGAAAGAATCAGGAGCTCATGCAGTAAAATTAGAAGGTGGAAGTCAAGTTGTTGAATCAATTGAAAGAATTCTTCAAGCTGGTATTCCTGTGATGGGGCATTTAGGGCTAACTCCTCAATCAATATATAAATTTGGAACATATAATGTTCGAGCTAAAGAGAAAAAAGAGGCTAATGAATTAATAAAAGATGCCAAAAAATTAGAAGAAATAGGTTGTTTTGCTATTGTTCTTGAAAAAATACCTGCAACTCTAGCTACTGAAATTTCTAGATCAATAAAAATTCCAGTAATTGGAATTGGAGCAGGAAAAAATGTCGATGGACAAGTTCTTGTTCTTCATGACTTTCTTGGTATGACTCAAAAATTTAATCCAAGGTTTTTAAGAAGATATTTAAATCTCAGTGAAAAAATAGATCATGCTGTAAAAGAATATACTAAAGATGTTAAAAATTCCTCTTTTCCTAATAGTGATGAACAATACTAATTTATTTTAGTGAATCTTAATCAAATCATTTTTGAAGACAACCATATAATTGTTATAAATAAAAAATATGGTGAATTAGTTCAAAATGATAAAACAAAAGATATTTCTTTAGTTGATAAAATTAAAAAGTATTTAAAAAAAAAATATCTTAAAGTCGGAAATGTTTTTCTTGGGGTAATTCATAGAATTGATAGACCAACAAGTGGTGTAGTTATTTTCGCAAAAACCTCAAAAGCTCTTAAAAGATTAAACAATCAATTTAAAAACAGAATAACTAAAAAAAAATATCTTGCAATTGTTTCTAATAAATTTCCAAATGAAATAGGATCTTTGGAACACTGGTTATTAAGAAAAAAGCTTAAAAACAAATCTTTTTCATATGATAAAAAAGTTAATAATAGTAAAAAAGGAATTCTTCATTATAAAAAAGTAAAAAAACTAATTAATTACTCAATTTTAGAAATTGAATTAGAAACTGGAAGGCATCATCAAATTAGATCTCAATTAAGTAAGATTGGTTTTCCTGTAATGGGAGATTTAAAATATGGTTCAAAAAGATCAAATGATCTGGGCTATATTGGACTTCATTCATATAAGCTTATTATAGACCATCCTATAAGTAAAGAAAAGATGGAGTTTATTGCTTCAATACCGACTTATGGGATATGGAGGAACGTTCTTTTCGATTAAATTGAGAAGCTTTTCTTTTAATTATATCTACAATGGGCCTTCCTTCTATTTTAGATTCAAGCCAAGATAATATATCCAAATAAAGAAAAGATCTTTTTTCATATGGATCATTTTCATATTTTTTTAATTCGACCAATAAATTTTTAAAGGCATGTTTTAAATCGTGTGGATAAACCTTATCTAATTTTCTTACAAATCTTATCATTGCCTTTTGAACTTCATGTAAATCATTCATTTTAATAAGAAATTTATATGTCTCTCTTAATTGCTTTTCTAAATGATAATCATATCCAGCTTCATAATGTGCAAAAATATTGAGAACTCTAGAAAAACATAATAAATCTTCACGCATTTTTAAATCTTTATTTCTAATTATTTTATCCAAATAAATAATGCAATTCTCATAATCTTCTTTACCAAAATATATGCAAGCTATTTTATAATAAAACATCATCACATGATGGGCGTCAATTTGATTTTTATATTCTTTTATTCCTTTTAATATTGATGGAATATAATTTAAAGCTAGATCAAAATCACCTTCTAAAAAACAAAGATTCACAAGATTACTATACTTAAAATGAAATGATAATGCTCCTAAATTATCATTTTTAGGAAAATTAGTATTATCAACCCTATTCTTCATTTGAGTTAAAACTTTTTTGAATTTTATTGGATGTTTAATTAAAAAAAGGATTTCCATTAAGTAATTATTTCCTTTTAAATAAAAAACTGGATTAACTGGAATCATCTTAGGAAATTCTTCAAACATTTTCACCCATTTTGATGAATACTTATAACTAGACAAAAAGTCTTGGGTTAAAAAACTATACCATACATGAGCTTTATAAAACCATAGTTTTTCTCTAAATCCTAAATCATTTTCTTTTACTTTAGGCATTCTTTTATAAAAAAACTGAGTTATTTCTCTAAATTCTATATCACTCTTTGCATAACCTGCCCTAATTAATCTTTGGTATAACTCTAGTGAAAGGTTAGATAATTGAGTTGAAATATTATTTTGTTCAGATAACTTGTCAGCTTCATTTATTAACTGTTCTGCCCTATTAGATAAACTTCTTGTTATGTATTGAGACTCTATAACTTTTTCAAGTTCCACAATATCATAAGCAATATATTTCTCTTCATGATTCAAAGCCATAATTTTAGCTTTTTCTAAAACCTTCAAACTTTGTTTATATAAGCCTTTTTGATATAATAAGGTTGCAAAATCTAATTGTTCTCTAATTTGTATTCTAACATTTTTTAATACCGGATTTAGTCTTAAACTAATTAAAATTTGTTTATATAAGTGGGCTTTTAAATTTGATAATTGTTGTTTTTTTACTATACCTTTGTTTAAAATAGCATCTTCACTATAATCATTCATTTTATCCATTAAATTAAAAAGACTTATGTACTTAGAATCTTCATTAGAATCCATTCTGCCAACATATAATTTAAATTGTCTTTTTTCAGACTTTGTTAATGATTTAATTAAAACAAACAAATTATCTTTCTGTTCACTTGTCATTGTAAAAAGCTAAAGTTTAAAACCTTGTCTATTAGTTAGTTATAAAATTAGTATTATAATAGAATATTGTAATACAAATATAAATAATTTATATGTTTTTTAGATAATATGTATATTGTACTTGTTAATTAATAATCGATTATTAACGAATTTTTATGGAGTACGTTGAGATTTTTGATACCACACTTCGAGATGGCGAACAAGTTCCTGGTTGTAAATTAGATTCTAAAACAAAATTAATAATTGCAGAACAACTTGACTTTCTGGGTATCGATATTATAGAAGCTGGTTTTCCAATATCAAGCCCTGGTGATTTTAATGCTGTAAATGAAATTTCAAAAATTATTAAAAATGCAACAGTTTGTGGCCTAACTAGAGCTGTTAAAAAAGATATTGATGTGGCAGCAGAAGCTCTTAAAAATGCAAAAAAGCCAAGAATTCATACTGGTATTGGCACGTCTGAAAGTCACATGAAATTTAAATTCAAAGCAACTAAATCTCAGATTATTGAAAGAGCTGTTGCTGCTGTATCTCATGCAAAAAAATATGTTAACGATGTAGAGTTTTATGCTGAAGATGCTGGAAGAACTGAAAATGAATTTTTAGCTCAAGTTTGCGAAGAAGTTATTAAAGCTGGAGCTACTGTTCTCAATATTCCAGATACTACAGGATATTGCTTGCCTGAGGAGTATGGTTTTAAAATAAAATTCTTAAAAGAAAATGTAAAAGGTATCGATAAAGCAAAAATTTCTTGTCATTGTCATAATGATCTTGGATTAGCAACATCAAATTCTATAGCTGGTATTCAAAATGGAGCTAGACAAATTGAGTGTACAATTAATGGAATTGGTGAAAGAGCAGGAAACACATCATTAGAGGAAGTTGTTATGATAATGAGACAACACCCAAGACTTGGCCTTGATACTAAAGTAAAATCTGAAATGCTTTATGGTATAAGTAAGCTAGTTTCAGAAAGTATGGGTATGCCTGTTCAACCAAATAAAGCTATTGTTGGAGCAAATGCATTTGCTCATAGTTCAGGAATACATCAAGATGGTGTAATTAAAAGAAGAGAAACATATGAGATTATTGATCCAAAAGATGTTGGTGTCGATAAATCTTCAATTGTTTTAACAGCAAGAAGCGGCAGGGCAGCATTAGCTTATAGAGCAAGAAATGTTGGTTTTGAATTAGATAAATTACAGCTAGATAAAGTTTATAAAGAATTTCTAAAAGTCGCTGATGTTCAAAAAGAAGTACGTGATGAAGATATTCCTAAAATTATTCAATCTAGCAATATTTAATTTATATGAATAAAACACTTTTTGATAAAGTTTGGGACTCTCATGTTGTAAAATCTATAAAAGATGGACCTGACGTTTTATTTATAGATCGTCATATGGTTCATGAGGTAACCAGCCCAGTTGCTTTTCTAGGTTTAAAAAAAAGAAAAATCAATGTTTTATTTCCTAACAGAACATTTGCAACTGCCGATCACAATACTCCTACTATAAATCAACATCTTCCAGTTTCTGATCCTCTATCAGCAAAACAATTGAAAGCTTTAGAAACAAATGCAAAAGAAAATGGAATTTCTTATTGGGGTTTAGGCCATAAAAAAAATGGAATTGTACATGTTATAGGTCCTGAATATGGAATAACTCAGCCTGGAGCAACAATTGTATGTGGTGATTCACATACATCAACCCATGGAGCATTCGGAGCAATTGCTTTTGGAATTGGAACATCTGAAGTTGAAATGGTTTTGGCTACTCAATGTATAATTCAGCCAAAACCAAAAAAAATGAGGATTACAATTAATGGCAAATTAAATAATGGAGTTACTCCTAAGGATGTAGCTCTTTTTATAATATCTAAATTAACTACCTCAGGAGCTACAGGATATTTTGTTGAATATTCTGGTCAAGTTTTTGAGTCTTTATCTATGGAAGGTAGAATGACTGTATGCAATCTAAGTATCGAAATGGGTGCAAGAGGTGGTATGATTGCTCCTGATAAAAAAACTTTTGAATACATAAAAAACAGAGAGTTTACTCCTAAAAAATTGGAGTTTGATAGAGCTATGAAATATTGGAGAACTTTAAAATCTGATGAAAAAGCAAAATTTGATAGAGAATATATTTTTCATGCTAGTGAAATAGAACCTATGATAACTTTTGGAACTAATCCAGGAATGGGATTACCTATTTCAAAATCTATTCCAAAAGCATCATCGGTAAATGGAGATCCTTCAACGTATAAAAAATCTTTAGAATATATGGGATATAACGAAGGTGAAAAAATGATTGGAAAAAAAATTGACTTTGTTTTTTTGGGGAGTTGCACTAATGGAAGAATTGAAGATTTTAGAGCTTTTACAAATATTGTAAAAGGGAGAAAAAAAGCAAATAATGTTACAGCTTGGTTAGTTCCTGGGTCACATAAAGTTCTTCAATCAATAAAAAATGAAGGTTTATTAAATGTTTTAAATGAATCTGGTTTTGAATTAAGAGAGCCTGGTTGTTCTGCTTGTCTTGCAATGAATGATGATAAAATTCCTCCAGGAAAATATGCAGTAAGCACTTCTAATAGAAATTTTGAAGGAAGACAAGGTCCTGGATCAAGAACTCTATTAGGGAGCCCAATAGTTGCTGCTGCTGCTGCTGTTACAGGTGAAGTAACTGATCCCAGAATATTTTTATAATCTTATAAATGGCATACGAAAAATTTAATATTTTAAATAGTACAGCAGTTCCTCTACCAATTGAAAATGTAGATACGGATCAGATAATACCTGCCAGATTTCTAAAAGCAACTGAAAGAAAAGGTTTCGGAGATAATCTATTTAGGGATTGGAGATTTTTTAGTGATAATCGACCAAAAAAAGATTTTATCTTAAATAATGAAAGTTTTGATGGTAAAATACTTGTAGCAGGCAAAAATTTTGGTTCAGGGTCTTCAAGAGAACATGCTGCCTGGGCAATATATGATTATGGTTTTAGATGTGTAGTTTCAAGTTTTTTTGCTGACATATTTAGAAATAATTGTTTAAATATTGGTGTTTTACCAGTTCAAATTTCAGATAATTTTTTAGAAGAAATTTTCAGAACTGTTGAAGAAAATCCTAAATCTGAATTTAAAATTAATTTACCTAAACAACAAATTTTAAATGTATCTAAAAATAAAAGCGAAAACTTTGATATTAGCTCATATAAAAAAGAAAATTTATTAAACGGTTATGATGACATTGATTTTCTTAATAGTATTAAAAACGATATAACTAATTTTGCAAAAAAATCACCATTATAATAATGAGCAATAAAGTTATAGAAATTATGGATACAACTTTAAGAGATGGAGAACAAACATCTGGTGTATCCTTTTCCGCATCTGAGAAACTGACTTTAGCTAAGCTACTGCTCAATGAATTAAAAGTAAACAGAATAGAGATAGCTTCTGCGAGAGTTTCTGAAGGAGAGTTTTATGCTGTAAAAAATATTACTAATTGGGCTAAAGAAAATTCGCTTTTAAATAAAATAGAAATTTTAACCTTTGTTGACAATGGAATTTCTTTAGATTGGATGAAAAAAGCTGATGCTAAGGTTCAAAATCTATTAACAAAAGGATCTTTAAATCATCTTAAGTATCAGTTAAAAAAAGAGCCTACTGATCATTTTAAATCTATTTCGAAAAATATCTTTGAAGCTAAAAAAATTGGAATAGAAACTAATGTATACCTTGAAGATTGGAGTAATGGTATGAGAAATTCAAAAAACTATGTTTTTGAATATTTAAATTTTATTTCAAATGAACCAATTAAAAGAGTGTTATTGCCGGATACTCTTGGCATTTTAAATCCTAGAGAGACATATAATTTTTTATCTGAAATAATTAATAAATTTCCAAATATACACTTTGATTTTCATGGTCACAATGATTATGATTTAGGAGTAGCAAATTCTTTAGAATCTTTAAGAGCTGGGGTTAAGGGATTACATCTAACTGTAAATGGAATGGGTGAAAGGGCTGGTAATGCCCCAATGGCAAGTGTAATTGCAGCTATAAATGATTTTTTACCTAATATTAAAATTTCAGTTGATGAGGAATCTCTTCATAAGGTAAGTAAATTAGTTTCAACTTTAACTGGTTTTAGAATTCCAGCAAATAAACCCATAGTTGGAGAAAACGTTTTTACACAGACAGCAGGTGTTCATGCAGATGGTGATGATAAAAAAAACTTATATTTCAACGATTTAATTCCAGAAAGATTTGGTAGAAAAAGAAAATATGCTCTGGGAAAAACCTCTGGAAAAGCAAACATTAAAAAGAATTTAACTGAACTTGGTCTAACTTTAAATGAAAGTGAAATTAAATTAGTTACGGAACGAGTTATAGAATTAGGTGATAAAAAAGAAAGAGTAACCGCTGAGGATCTTCCATACATCATATCTGATGTTATAGGAAGTGAAAGTATAAAGAATAAAATCAAAATAAAATCATATGCATTATCTCATTCTAAAGGACTAAACGCTACAACTTCTGTAGCTTTGGACTTCAACGGAAAGGTTTATGAAGAAAATTCTTCTGGAGATGGCCAATATGATGCTTTTTGGAATGCAATAAACAAGATTTATAAAAATCAAAAAATTAAACTACCCAACCTAATTGATTATGCTGTTAGAATTCCTCCTGGAAGTAACTCTGATGCTTTGTGTGAAACATCAATTACATGGAAATATAATGATCGTGATTTTACTACAAGAGGGTTAGATTCTGATCAAACTGTATCTGCCATAAAAGCTACTGAAAAAATGTTAAATATTATTTATTCAAAAAAATGGAGTTAAAAATAGCTGTTTTAGCCGGTGATGGAATAGGACCAGAAATTACAAAAGAAGCCATTAAAGTTTGCAATGCAATAGGTAAAAAGTATAATCATAAAATTATATGGACTTATGCTTCAACGGGTGCAATTGCAATTGAAAAATATAATGATCCTTATCCTGATGATACTCATAAAATTTGCATCGAAGCAGATTCAATTCTTTTTGGTGCAATTGGTGACCCAAAGTATGATAATGATCCTTCAGCTAAGATTCGACCTGAACAAGGTCTTCTTAAAATGAGAAAAAAACTTGGTTTATTTGCCAATATAAGACCAACTTTCACTTTTTCCTCATTAATTGACAAGTCACCTTTAAAAAAAGAAAGAATAAATGGAACTGACTTAGTCTTCGTTAGAGAATTAACTAGTGGTATTTATTTTGGAGATAGAGGAAGAAAAGACAATGGTGATACTGCTTATGACACATGTACATATAATAGAGAGGAAATAAAGAGACTAGCAAAAAAAGGATTTGAATTATCCATGAAAAGAAGAAAAAAACTATGCTGTGTTGATAAAGCAAATGTTTTAGAAAGTTCAAGATTATGGAGAGAAACTGTTCAATCAATGGAAAAGGACTATCCAGAGGTTGAAGTAAGTTATGAATTTGTTGATGCTGTTGCTATGAGACTCATTCAATGGCCAAACACCTATGATGTCTTAATTACTGAAAATCTTTTTGGAGATATATTAACTGATGAAGCTTCTGTAATTTCTGGATCTATGGGTTTAATGCCTTCTGCATCAATTGGAAATAACAATAGTCTTTTTGAACCAATTCATGGATCTTTTCCACAAGCTACTGGTAAAAACATAGCAAACCCTCTAGCAGCAATACTTTCAGCTGCTATGATGTTTGAAATGGCTTTTAATTTAAAAGAAGAAGCTGAATGTATTAAAAAATCTGTAGAAAAATCTTTAGAAAAAGGTATTATAACTGAGGATTTGGCTCAAAATAATGAAAAAGCTTTTAAAACAAATGATATTGGTGACTTTCTTAAAAATCAAATTTTATCTGAAAATTAAAGTAAATAATCTGTATTTATAAAATTTGATTCATTAGAATTTAAAAGTTTTTCAAGAATATTATTATTATATGGATTGTCTTTAGATGCAACAAAAGTTCTTATTGAAAATGATCTTAAAGCATCATATACACTAAGAGTACTTACAGCGGAATTTTTCCTTCCAGTAAAAGGGTAGACATCTGGACCTCTTTGACATGCTGAATTCAAGTTTACTCTACATACCAAATTAGCAAGAGAATCAATAAGAGGACCCAGTTTTTTTACATCTTTTCCAAATAAACTTACCTGTTGCCCATATTCAGATGCTGCCATTGCATCTAAAGGTTCGCTTATGTCTTTATAAGAAATAATAGGAACTACTGGACCAAATTGTTCTTCATGATAAACTTTCATTGAATTATCAACTGGATATAAAACAGCAGGAAAAGAATAATTTGAAGACAACTTCCCTCCTTTTTTATTCAATACCTTAGCACCTTTTTCAACAGCATCATTAATTAATTCTTTAATATAAGTAGGCTTAGAAGGTTCCGGTAAAGGAGTCAAAAAAGTATCTTCCCAAGGAAGACCATATTTTAAATTATCAACTGCTTTAGCAAATTTTTTATTAAACTCATCGACAATTGACTCATGAACATATAAAACTTTTAATGCTGTACACCTTTGTCCATTATATGATAAAGTCCCGGAAATACATTCTTTAACTGTATGATCAAGATCTGCATCAGGAAGAATAATTCCAGGATTTTTTGCCTCTAATCCTAAAACTAATCTTAGTCTATTTTTATTTGGATGTTCATCTTGTAAAGAAACAGCAGAAGAACTATGTCCAATAAGAGCAAGAACATCAATAAATCCAGTCTGCATAATAGGTGTTGCAATTTTCCTTCCTCGACCAAATAATATGTTAACAACTCCAGGTGGAAAACTTTCTTTAAAAGCCTTTAAAAGAGGTGCAATTAATAAAACTCCATGTTTTGCAGGTTTAAAAATAGCCGTATTCCCCATTATAATTGCAGGAATTAATAAACAAAAGGTCTCATTCAAAGGGTAATTGTAAGGCCCTAAACAAAGAACAATTCCTAAAGGACCTCTTCGAATATGAGCGTGGATACCACCCTCTTTATCAAATTTTGCACTTTTTCTATCAAGTGTTTTATATGCATCAATAGTGTCATTAATATAATCTACTGTTCTATCAAACTCCTTATATGAATCTGTTTTATTTTTACAAATTTCCCACATCAATAATTTAACGACTTCCTCTCTTGAAGCTTTCATTTTTTCAACAAACTTCTCCATACATTTTAACCTCTCTCCCACTTTTAATGTAGGCCAATAACCTTGACCTCTATTAAAAGCATTTTTTGCGGCATTAAGAGCTTTTATAGCAGATTCAGTTTCCATATCTGGAATTGAACCTAAAAGTGTTTTATTCTCATTTCCATTTTTATCTTCTAAAACAATTGAAGAATAAACGGGTGTTGTATTACCTTTCCATTTATTTAATTCTCCATTAATTAAATATTCGTCGCAGTTAAATAGAGAAACTTGATATTCTTTTGGGACTTTATTACTCATTTCTTTATAAATTTTATATAATTTTCTTCATAGCAGTCATAGAATCACGAAGTTCATAACCAATTATCTCAACAGGGTGATAACGAATAATTTCATTGATATCTATAAGTTTTTTATTATCAACGCCAGTCTGTTTATTATATTTTGACCCATCACCTATTAAGCTTTTATCAATTTTTTTCATAAATTTTGAGAGTAATGGTTTTGCAGCATGATCAAAAAGATAGCATCCATATTCAGCAGTATCAGAAATTACTCTGTTCATCTCAAATAATTTTTTTCTAGCAATTAAGTTTGCGATTAAAGGAGTTTCATGTAGGGACTCATAATAAGCTGATTCTTCTTTTATCCCTGCTTCTATCATTGTATCAAATGCCAATTCAACACCTGCTCTTACAAATGCAACCATTAAAATTCCGTTATCAAAAAAATCTTGCTCATCTATTTTTTCTGATGAAATTTCTGTTTTTTCAAATGCTGTTTTTCCAGTTTCAGCTCTCCATTTTAATAAATCTTTATCATCATTATCCCAATCTTTCATCATGTTTTTTGAAAAATTTCCAGAAATAATATCATCCATATGCTTTTGAAATAAAGGGGTTAAAATTTGTTTTAACTCTTCAGAAAGTTCAAAAGCTTTAACTTTTGCTGAATTTGACAATCTATCCATCATATTTGTAATTCCACCATGTTTTAATGCTTCAGTAATAGTTTCCCATCCGTATTGAACCAGCTTTGCCGCATAAGCAGAATTTATTCCCTTCTCTACCATTTTATTAAAACATAAGATTGAACCTGTTTGCAAAACACCACAAAGTATTGTTTGTTCACCCATTAAATCTGATTTAACCTCAGCAACAAAAGACGATTCTAAAACACCTGCCCTATGTCCTCCAGTAGCAAAAGCATATGCTTTTGCTTGATCAAGTCCTTTTCCATTTGGATCATTTTCAGGGTGAACAGCTATTAAGGTTGGAACACCAAAACCTCTTTTATATTCCTCTCTAACCTCTGAACCTGGACATTTTGGAGCAACCATAATAACAGTTATATCTTTTCTAATTTCAATTCCTTCTTCAACTATATTAAATCCATGGGAATATGATAATGTTGATCCTTTTTTCATTAATGGCATAACATTTAAAATCACTTTTGTATGATTTTTATCAGGAGTTAAATTTAAAACCAAGTCTGCATTTGGAACTAATTCTTCAATGGTACCGACATTAAAATTATTTTTTGTTGAGTTTATGAATGATTCTCTTTTCTCTTTTATAGCATTTTCTCGTAAAGCATATGAAATATCTAATCCTGAATCTCTCATGTTAAGACCCTGATTTAAACCTTGTGCTCCACATCCAATAATTACAATTTTTTTACCCTTCAATTCTAAAATACCATCATTAAACTCAGATAAATCCATAAACCTACATTGTCCTAATTGATGNAATTGGTCTCGAAGTGAAAGTTGATTAAAATAATTAGCCATTTGATNAANTTTTATTATTATTATTATTTTTAAAAGTATTTAATATTTCTGATATACCCATTTTTTCTTTTGTAACAGAAATTCTTCCAGATCTAACAAATTGTAAAAGTCCNANTGGTTTTAAATCGTTGTATANCTTTTCNGTTTCTTCTCTAAANCCTGTNAATTCAATCACAAAAAATTTTGGTGAAACAGTNACNATNTTTGCCTGNCTTTGTTTTATAATATTTTGAATTTTTCTTTCTTCAAAAAGNGAATTTGATTTAACNTTNTATANAGCAGATTCNTGAAAAATTGTTTCNTCATCTGTATGATAAAAAGCCTTAATAACATCAACTTGTTTTTCTATTTGNTTNACCAANTTATTTATTTTNTTTNTGTCTANNTTTACTACTATCACAAATCTNTAAACATCTTTAATCTCAGATTCAGATGATGAAAAACTATCTANNTTTATATGNCTTTTGAGAAAAATTGCTGAAATTCTATTTANTAATCCAACATTATTCTCACTGTATACAGAAATTGTATATTTTTTTAATTCCATTTTATTCAAGTCTTATATCTGAAACACTTGCTCCTGANGGTATCATAGGAAAAACATTATCNTCTTTTTCTACACAAACTTCTAAAAAGAAAGGCTTTTTTGATAACATCATTTNTTTTACTGNTGANTCTAATTCATTTCTTTTTGNAACTCTAACTGCATCTATATGATANCCTTTTGCAATAGTAANAAANTCTGGATTTGTCATTTCAGTNGAAGCATATCTTTTATCAAAAAANAATTGTTGCCACTGCCTTACCATTCCTAAAAAATCATTATTTAAAACAACTATCTTTACTGCAACTTGTGTTTGAAAAATTGTTCCCAATTCTTGAATTGTCATTTGATAACCACCATCTCCAATNANNGCAACAACTTCTCTNTCTGGCGCACCCATCTTTGCACCAATTGCNGCAGGTAANGCAAAACCCATNGTTCCAAGACCTCCAGAAGTTAGGTTGCTTTGGCTTCTATTAAATTTAGCNTAGCGACANGCAACCATTTGNTGNTGACCTACATCTGTTACAATCACNGCATCTCCTTTAGAATATTTATTAATTGATTCNATAGCTTCTCCCATTGTTAAGCCANTTTTTTTAGGAAATAAATCTCTTTTAATTACTTTTTTATACTCAATNTCNTATAATNTCTTAAAANGNTTAATCCATGATGAAAAATTNTTTTCTTTTATTTTTTTAATTAAAANACCAAGTGATTCTTTACAATTTCCCAATATTGGAACATCTACTTTAACATTTTTATTTATTTCTGAAGGATCAATTTCTAAATGAATAATTTTTGCCTGTTTTGCATAAGTATTTAAATCNCCTGTTACNCTNTCATCAAACCTCATNCCAACAGCAATAAGGACATCACACTCATTTGTTAAAAGATTAGGTCCATAATTGCCATGCATTCCAACCATTCCCATATTCAAAGGATGTGATGTTGGAAGAGCAGATAATCCCAAAATTGTCCAAACTGCTGGAATTCCTGTTTTCTCAATAAAGGATTTTAATTCTTCTTCAGCTCTACCTAATATGACACCTTGTCCCCAAACTAATAATGGTTTTTTTGCATTATTAATAATTGAAATTGCTTCATCTATTTTTTTTGTATTTATTTCAGGCATAGGGTTATAACTTCTTATACCTAAACACTTTTTATATTCAAAGTCAAATAATTCAAATTGAGCATCTTTTGTAATATCAATTAAAACAGGTCCAGGCCTTCCAGAACGAGCAATGTAGAATGCTTTAGCCATAACATAAGGAATTTCACTAGCTTTAGTGATCTGATAACTCCATTTAGTTGCAGGAGTTGAAATTCCAATTATATCAGTTTCCTGAAAAGCATCAGTACCAAGTAAATGAGAAGCTACTTGTCCAGTAATACAAACTATTGGAGTTGAGTCAATTAAAGCATCTGCAATACCTGTGATTAAATTAGTTGCGCCTGGACCAGAAGTTGCGATTGCAACACCTACTTTACCAGATGTTCTGGCAAATCCTTGTGCAGCATGGACAGCTCCCTGTTCATGTCTTGTTAAAATATGATTAAGTTTTTTTTGAAATTTATATAATTCATCATAAACGGGCATAATGGCTCCTCCTGGATATCCATAAATTAAATCTACTCCTTCCGCAAGTAAGCAATGAATCATTGCCTCTGCACCGGAAATTTGTTTCATTATCAATTTATTATATTTTTCTTTTTCCATTTTATTATTGGTCAGTAACACATCCTTCTGATGCATTAGACACTGATTTAATATACTTATACAATATACCTTTATTAAACTTATAAGGAGGTTTTTTCCACTCCTCCTTTCTTTTATCTATTTCTTTTTCACTTAATTTAACATTCAAAGAATTATTTGTAGAATCTATTGATATTATATCTCCATTTTTAATTAACCCTATAACTCCACCCTCCTGTGCCTCTGGAACAATATGACCGACTACAAAGCCATGAGTTCCACCAGAAAATCTTCCATCAGTTATAAGAGCAACACTTTTACCTAAACCAGCTCCCATAATCGCAGCTGTTGGTTTTAACATTTCTGGCATTCCTGGTCCTCCCTTGGGCCCTTCGTACCTTATTACTAGGACTTCTCCCTGTTTAACAAGACCTTTTCTTATGCCATCATTAGCTTCAAATTCACTATCAAAAACTTTTGCTGGCCCTTCAAACTTCAATCCTTCCTTACCAGTTATTTTTGCTACCGAACCTTTTTCTGCTATATTTCCTTTTAATATTTGTAAATGACCTGTTTCCTTAATAGGCTCATTAACTAATCTAATGATCTCTTGATCTTTTCTTAAAGGTTTTAAGTTTTTAAGATTTTCAGCAAGTGTGTTCCCAGTTACCGTTAAACAATCGCCATAAAGCATTCCCTTTTCTAACATATATTTTAAAACTCCAGGAACACCNCCAACTTCATGAAGNTCATTCATTAAATATTTNCCNCTNGGTTTTAAATCNGCAAGAAATGGTGTTGNATNACTAACTTTTTGAAAATCATNCAATGNTAGATTAATATCAGCAGCTTTTGCAATNGCNAAAAAATGAAGNACAGCGTTAGTNGANCCNCCTAANACANTNATTAATTTNAGNGCATTTAAAAGAGATTCTCTTGTNACAATATCTTTTGGTTTAATATCCTTTTCNANTATTTTTTTTAAATANNATCCTANATTACTACATTCNAANTTTTTATCNNTACTANTTGCAGGNTTNGATGAGTTATAAGGAATAGCCATTCCACANGCTTCTATCGCNGAAGCCATAGTATTTGCNGTATACATTCCNCCACAAGCTCCTGCTCCAGGACAAGCATTTTCAATNACTGANNTATATTGATNTTCATCTATTTTNCCAGAAACTCTTTNTCCCCANGCTTCAAATGCTGAAACAACATCNANTTTTTTTTCTCCTAAACAACCNGGNGCAATAGTTCCTCCATAAACTAANATCGAAGGTCTATTTAATNTTAACATTGCCATNAATGCACCAGGCATATTTTTATCACANCCAACAACNGTAATTAATGCATCATAACTCATAGCCTGAACTACAGTTTCAATTGAATCTGATATTATATCTCTTGATGGAAGNGANTATCTCATNCCAGGNGTACCCATNGATATNCCATCACTNACNCCAATTGTATTAAATATNAATCCANATAAATNATNACTGTTAANNCCTNTTTTAATTAATTTAGATAAATCATTTAAATGCATATTGCAAGGATTTCCTTCATATCCAGTTGATGCAATACCNACNANTGGTTTNTCAAANTCATCNNCTTTCATACCTATTGCATGNAACATNGCCTGAGCAGCAGGTTGAGTAGNATCCTGAGTTACTATTTTACTNTATTTATTTAATTNTAATGACATTTANAANNCTAANTTAANTNATAAAANATTATTTNTATNCATNANTAATTAANNTTAAAATTATAGTCAAAACAAAGCTANTATTNTNAAAANNCTGATTANCANTTAGTTTCATNCNTTTTTTTAATATATTCAATCATTGTATTTTATTCTATCATTTCANTTATATTTGANTTTTCAAATTGAAATAAATTGTTAGAAAAACAAATNAANANTTTACAAGAATCATTTTTTGATAAACAAAGNACNTANAATATCAAAAAAAGGATTGATTATTTAAAAAAACTAAAAAAGATNCTTNANGAAAAATCTGAANATATTTTTGATGCACTTTATAAAGATTTNAAAAAGTCAGATTTTGAGGCTTTTACAAGTGANACTATGCTTGTNAATAAAGAACTNGANATAATGATTANAAATTTAAAAAANTGGTCNAAACCNAAAAGAATTCCNAGTTCTTTAATTAATTTNCCNTCAAAAGATTATTTAATTCCNGAACCTTATGGAAATGTTTTAATGATTTCTCCATGGAATTATCCTTTTCAACTTTCTCTTACTCCTCTAATTGGNGCTGTAGCAGCTGGAAANACNGTNGTTCTTAAACCTTCTGAATCTGCTCCAAATACATCNAAAATNATTAATGAAATTATTGATACTGTTTTTCCAGAAGAATGGGTTAAAGTAATTGAAGGAGANGCAAATACTGCTAAAAATCTTTTAAAACAAAAATGGGATTATATATTTTANACTGGCAGNACAAGAGTTGGAAAATTTGTTGCAAAAGCAGCTGCTGAAAATTTAACTCCAACTACCCTTGAATTAGGTGGAAAAAGTCCCTGTATAGTTGAAAGTNCTGCTTCAATAAATAAAACNGCAAAAAGAATAGTTTGGGGAAAATTTATNAATTGTGGTCAAACCTGTATAGCNCCTGACTATATTTTAGTTGAAAAAAAAATAAAAAAAATTTTAATTAAGAAAATTATCCAGGAAATTGAAATAGCNTTTACTAAAGAAATTAANANCTCTAAAGATTATGGCAGNATAATTCACNAAAACCATCTAGAAAAATTAATAAAATCTCTTNAAAATCAAAAAATTATATATGGAGGTATTAATGAAAAAAAAGATCTTTATTTAAGTCCNACNATTGTTGATGAACCANANNTAGATAGTGAATTAATGCAAGAAGAAATTTTNGGTCCAATTCTTCCTATTATTTCTTATNAGAGTNACGATAGAATTTTTAAAATNATTAAAAATTTAGAAAAACCNCTTGCTTTCTANATTTTCAGTAAAAATAAATCTTTTATAANTTTAATGCTNAACAAATTCTCCTTTGGNGGAGGTGTTGTTAACGATACTCTNATTCAATTTGCAAATATCAATTTGCCNTTTGGAGGAATTGGNGCTAGTGGCATGGGTGCATANCATGGAAAACATAGNTTTAAACTTTTTTCTCATTTTAAACCAGTTGTNAAAAGATCTTTTCTATTTGATCTNCCNCAAAGATTTGCNCCATATCCTAAATCAATAAAATTTCTTAAATTTTTATTAAACAAACTATGAAAGAAAAAACTGTTAGTGAATCAATATNCTTTAGAAGATCTGTTAGAGTTTATGATAAGAATAAAGATATTGATGAAAAAATTGTAAAACAATGNATTAAACTCTCTACATTGGCTCCAAATAGCAGTAATCTTCAGCTGTGGGAATTTTATCATATAATTTCTAANAAANTTTGNNCAGAAATATCAAAAAGTTGTTTTAATCAATCCTCAGCTAAAACATCNAANCAATTTGTNATACCAGTTGTAAGACATGACCTATGGAGAAATAGANTAAAATCAAATATTGATTTTATAAAAAATAATAAAAATGATTCNAAAAACNACATAATAAGTGCNTTAAAATACTATCAAGAAATCATTCCAAAATTATACAAGGGNTTTTCNCCTATTAGAGGNTATATTCATTCCATTATGATGAAATATAGAGGATTATTTAAACCNACTTACCGNGAGGTAAAATCAAGTGATCTAAGAATTGTAGCCCATAAAAGTTTAGCTCTTGCATCTCAAAACTTCATGATTTCAATGGCTTCTTTTGGATATGATACNTGTCCCATGGAAGGTTTTGATTCAAAAAAAATAAAAGAAATTCTTAATCTACCAAAAAAGTCAGAAATCAATATGGTAATTAGTTGTGGAATAAGAACACAANAAGGTATCTANGGAAAACGNTTTAGAGTTCCTCTTGAGTCNGTTTACCACAAATTATNATCATAAATATTTTTATCNTTTTTCTCCGAAAGATCGATTGATCTTTTTAANCCTNTTTTCAACCAATCNCTAAATTCATTTTTTCCTGAGTATTGAATTGGTGAATTTAATAGTTCTANATCTTTATTTAACTGAACATAGAAAGGTTGAGATGCAGANTTAAAATTTATCGCTTGAAAAGTTGCCCATTTCTCTCCTAATGATTCAATTTTTTTTATTCTACCGTTTAAAAATTTAAAATCAAATTGATCTTTAACATCTAATTTNTTTCTATCATCAACATAGAGTGAAATTAAAACNAAATCATTTTTAAGTAAACTATAAATTTCTGGATCTGACCAAACATTTTCCTCCATTCTTCTGCAATTTACGCATGCCCATCCTGTAAAATCAATCAAAATAGGTTTATTATTCAATTTTGCATNNTCATATCCTTTATCATAATCCTTAAAACAATTTAAGTTTAATGGACAATCATTATTAGCAATATTAATTGAATAAAATTCTGGAGGAGGAAANCCACTCAAAAANCTTAATTCATTTTTATCAGTAAANANACTATATANAAGATAAAANCTAAACAAAAATGGAATCGAACTNTANAGTTTTAGTTTTAAATTAGAATTAAAATTTTTAATAAAATTTATTCCTCCAATTAAATATATCCCCAATGAAAGACTNAGTAAAGCCCANATNANAATAAANATTTCTCTTTTTAAAATATTCCATCCTCCAATTAAGTCAGCATTTGATAAAAATTTTAANGCTAAAGCTAATTCNAGGAATCCNAGAGTAACTTTTAAAGTATTCATCCATCCNCCAGATTTAGGAATANTCTTAATTAACTTTGGNAAAAATGCCAAAATAGAAAAAGGAACTCCCAATGCAAATCCAAAACCAAGCATACCAAAAGTCAATTCAGTTGGACCATTGGAATTTAAAGAACCTGCAAGCAGAGAGCCTAAAATTGGACCAGTACAGGAGAATGAAACAATAGATAATGTTAAAGCCATAAAAAATATTCCTNCAACATTTCTCAAATTAGATGAAGACTCTGACTTATTAGCCCATGAACTTGGTAGAGAAATATCGTAATAACCAAAAAAAGAAAAAGCAAAAAAAACAAAAACAACAAAAAATATAAAATTNGTTGTTACACTAGTAGATATTGTATTCAAAATTCCTGGATCCAAAAAATCAAGAAAATGAAAAGGAAGGCTTAAGAGAAAATAAACTAGAATTATAAAAAANCCATAAAGTGAAGAATTAAAAATTCCANTTTGTTTATTGTTTGATTTTTTTAAAAAANAAGATACTGTTAAAGGCATCATTGGCAAAACACAAGGGGTTAAAAGTGCTAATATTCCACCAATTATACCTAANATGAAAATTTTTAAATAAGAATTNTTGTTNGTATTTTCAGATCCNTTTGAAGTATATNAATCTTTATTCTTNATANTTANAAGTAATTCTTTAGATTTTANAATNCTGTTTTTNTCTANTTTTTTTTCAATTGAAGTAAAATTTTCGCTTAAAGGAATNGTAATTAATTCAGATCTAAAAATACAAAGTCTATCATCACAAGCTTGATAATTTATTTCTACATCAATTTTTTCTANATTATTATCAATTAATTTNATTTCTTGAGAAAANGAAGCANNCTTTTCAAAATAATTCAAATCNAATTCAAATAGTTTATCATACTTTTTGATAGACTTACTTTCTTGAAAAGATCCTAATGATTCATATCCTTGTTTTTCTTTNAATATGAATTCAGTAGGNTCTGGACCTCCTTTAGGTAAATTTTGAGAATATANTCTCCAATTNTTTTCAATATATGCGTCTATGGTTATTAAATAATTTTCATCAGATACTTTATTAATATTTGAATTCCATGTTACTGGTTCTTCAATCTGTGAAAAAGAATTAAAAACAACAAAAAAGCTTAAAATAAATAANCTTATAAAACACATTTTATTTCNAAAACTTTAATTGAATTTTTAGTTGCAGCAAATCNACTATCTAGNCTTTTACCTACTANCCANACGATATCATTATCAGAAACCAGTAACCACTGATTNTCTTTGTCATANATAGAGTATTTTTCATCCTTAAAATATTTACTTANNGTTTTTTTTCCTTGCATTCCAATTGGATAAAAATAATCTTTTGATAAAGGTTTTCTTAAAATCAAGGGTTCTTTAATTTTCATTAAATCAATCGATGCAAAATTATGATTTAATATTTCTTTATCATANTTNCTAACGTATTTAAAATTAAGTTTGACTGGAGATTTAATTTTTTTTTCATTCAAATNAATTAAATAACTCTCATTTTTCTTTTTAATTAATTGATTTAAAANTAAAAAACCTCTATCTATTAAGATTCTNTGTGATTTTGAAAATAGTTGTTTTCCTGTATTAGANNACAACAATTTTTNAANTTCTTTNGANTTAAAACCATATGAATAAAACAATTCGTGTAAATGAAAGNTTAAAGGTTCTAATTTNAGCAAACTTTTGACTTTTACTTTAATTATTTNATTTTCGATTTTAAAAATTTTATTTCTAATTTTTTCTATNGAGTTTTTNATGAACAAATTAGTTTCATCAAGATTATNTANAGTGTTTTTAAANTTNTTTAAATAATCTGGTGTTATTTTTTCAATTTCTGGAATAATATTATTTCTAAATTTATTTCTCACATAATAATTTTCATAATTCGATTTGTCATCTCTCCAGGATATTTTATTTCTAATAGCGTAATCAAATATTTCATTTTTTGTAATATTTAAAAATGGTCTGTAAACTTTCTTTGAATTAACTATTCCAAGTAAACCTTTAAGTCCAGTTCCTCTTGANGAATTAATTAAAAAAGTTTCAAACTGGTCATCTAAATGATGTGCAGTAAAAATAAAATCAAATTTATAGATGTTTTGTAATTCAAAAAACCAATTATATCTTAAGTCTCTTGTCGCCAATTGAACATTAGTTTTATTAATCTGACAATATTTTTTAGTAGAAAATTTAGAANAAAAAAAAGGTATTTTATTCTCNTTGCTCCATTTAGAGACAANTTTAAAATCATCTTNACTTTCTTTTCCTCTTAATTGAAAATTACAATGANCTATGGAAAAATCAATTTTAAAATCATATAAAATATTTGCCAAGACAGAACTATCNANNCCNNCACTATGGCCTAGGAGAATTTTTTTTGACTTAAATTTTATTAAATCATTATAGATTTTATCTTTAATTGAAATATTCACAAAACAAATTTAACACAAACTTTATCAATTATTAAATATGTTATTTTNTCAAAAATTTNAGATTTTTTTTGGCTGTAAATAAAAAAAANCTCAAATTTGCANCCGAAATGCTAGNTNAATTGTTAAATATTAATTTGAATAACCGAACAAAAACTTCTGTTCGTCGTNNNCCTTTTCGCCCCTTGTGGGTNTAATATTCTCTTGAAAATTGGATATTCCGATTTTCTAATCTTTTAAAGTAAAAGATTTTTTTCAAAAATTAANTTAAAACAAGATAAATGCAAATAATTCTAGCAAAAGCTAAACATATTAAATACTCAAAAACAATAAGNAGTCATATTGATCAGGCTGCNAAAGTTCGTGGTACAGGTATAGCAAGAAGAACTCCCGANTATATTTCAAAAAAAATTGAAAATGGGAATGCAGTAATTGCTATTGACAATAATATCTTTGCTGGGTTTTGTTACATTGAAGTTTGGGGTCACGGNAAATATGTAGCTCATTCAGGGTTAATTGTTTCTCCCAACTATAGAAAACAAGGTTTAGCAAAAAAAATAAAGAAAAAAGTATTTNAACTTTCATTAAAAAAATATCCCAACTCTAAAGTATTCGGGATTACAACNGGAATGGCGGTAATGAAAATNAATTACGAATTAGGATATAAACCAGTTCATTTTTCTGAACTTACGGATGANCCTGAGTTCTGGAAAGGATGTCAAACATGTAAAAACTATGATGTTCTTACTAGAACAAATCGAACGATGTGCCTTTGCACTGGAATGTTATATGACCCAAAAAATAAAAAAATATGAAAAATAAAATTGTTGTATTAGCTTATAGTGGTGGATTAGACACTTCATATTGTCTAAAAAANTTATCATCTGATGNTTATCAAGTTCATGCCATTACAATTAATACAGGTGGATTTTCAAATGAAGAGATAAGTCAAATTTCAAAAAAAGCTAAAAAATTAGGAGCAAAAACATATAAATGTATTAATGCAATTTCTCCATTTTATAATAAAATAGTTAAATATTTAATCTTTGGAAATATATTAAAAAATAACACCTATCCTCTTTCTGTCAGTTCAGAAAGAATAATTCAAGCTATTGAAATAGTTAATTATTCAAATAAAGTTCAGGCTAANTATATTTCTCATGGATCAACCGGAGCTGGAAATGACCAAGTTCGATTTGATCAAATATTTCAAATACTATCTCCTAAAACTGAAATAATTACTTTAATAAGAGATCTTAATCTTTCTAGAAAAGACGAAATAAATTATTTNAAGTCTAAAGGNGTAATGATAGATTGGAAAAAAGCTAAATACTCAATTAACAAAGGNCTTTGGGGGACTTCAATAGGTGGAAGNGAAACATTAACATCAAAANATCCTTTACCTGAAAAAGCTTACCCTAGTCAACTTAAATTNANAAATGAAAAAAAAATTAAANTTGAATTTAAAAACGGAGAATTAATTTCANTGAATTCAAAAAAAGATTCNCCAATTAATATTATTAGAGATNTAGAAAATATTGCAAAAAAATATGCCATAGGAAGAGATATTCATNTAGGAGATACAATAATTGGAATTAAAGGTAGAGTTGCNTTTGAAGCAGCNGCTCCTTTNATCATAATCAAAGCNCATCACTTACTTGAAAAACATACNNTNTCTAAATGGCAACAATTTCAAAAAGAATCTATTTCTTCATTTTATGGAATGTTGTTACACGAAGGACAGTANTTTGATCCGGTAATGAGGGACATAGAATCTTTTTTATCAAATAGTCAAAANAATGTAAGTGGAACAGTTTANCTAAAATTAAAACCCTATAGTTTTGATTTAGAAGGAATAAAATCNAAAAATGACCTAATGACTAATGAATTTGGAACTTATGGAGAAGTAAATAAAAATTGGAATGCANNAGATGTTAAAGGGTTTATCAAAATAAATGCAAATGCAGGAAAAATTTATCATAATTTAAAAAAATAAACATGAAAACAGTTGGTATTGTTGGAGGATCAGGATATACAGGAGGTGAGTTAATTAGATTAATTATCAACCATCCAAAATTAAAAATAAAGTTTGTATATAGCACNCAGTTTTCTGGAGATTATCTTTTTAAAATCCATAAGGACTTATTNGGATTAACNACATTGAAATTTACCAATATCCCCGAAAAAGAAATAGATGTTTTATTCCTATGTGCTGGACANGGAAATTCATTAAANTTTCTNAAAAAAAATAAATTTTTGAAAACAACAAAAATTATTGATTTGAGTAATGATTTTAGAATTAGAAAANATAATGAATTAAATAATTTAAANTTTATCTATGGTTTACCAGANTTAAATAAAGAAACAATAAAAAAAGCAAATGCCATAGCAAACCCTGGATGTTTTGCAACAGCAATTCAACTTAGTTTAATCCCNATGGCAAAACATAATNTAATTAAAGATACAATTCATGTTAATGCAACTACAGGAAGTACNGGTGCTGGAATGAAAAACTCTGATACTACACATTTTAGTTGGAGAAATAATAATATTTCATGGTATAAAGCTTTTAATCATCAACATCTTTTAGAAATTAATCAAACATTAAATGNATTAAATCAAAAATCAAAATTGATCTTTATACCTCAAAGGGGAAATTTTACAAGAGGTATATTTTCAACTAGTTATACTAAGTATANTGGAGATNTAAACNAAATAAAAAANATATANAAAAATTATTATAAAAATCANCCATTTACAGAAATTTCTGATGAAGAAATTTCATTAAAATCAGTAATAAATACCAATAACTGTTACATACATTTATGTAAACACGAAAACATTTTATTAATTACAAGTATTATAGATAACCTNACAAAAGGAGCTTCTGGTCAAGCATTACAAAATNTAAACCTAATGATGAATTGGNATGAAAATTTAGGTTTAAAATTAAAAGCATCTATTTATTAAAAAAAGAAATATGAAAATAGCAATAATTGGAACNGGAAATTTAGGATTAAGTATCGCAAAAGGATTAATTAAAAATGACCTTTATACANCACTATATCTTACAAAGAGAAATATTGATTCTATAGAAAAATTAAAAAAATATGAAAATGTATATATTTCAAGTAATAATTTAGATGCAATTTCTAATTCTGACATTTTAATTTTTTCAGTTCAACCAGGTCAATTTGAAAGCATATTAAATGAAATAAAGTCAAACATTAATGAAAGACATGTAATTATTTCTACAATTACAGGNTTTAATATTAATAGAATTGAAAAAATTACTGGCTCATTTATACCTATAATAAGGACTATGCCAAATACTGCAATTTCTGTNGGAAAATCAATGACNTGTATATGTTCAAATAAAAAAGGAATTAAAAGTACTCCTGTTGCAGAAGCTATCTTTAATGGATTAGGAACAACAATTAAAATAGANGAGTCTTTAATGCAAGCAGCTACAGTCATTTGTGCCAGCGGTATAGCTTTTTGGATGAGACTAATTCGAGCAACNACACAAGGAGGTGTTCAATTAGGTTTTGATGCAGATGTTGCTCTAGAAATGTCAAAATATACAGCAATGGGNGCTGCTAGCTTANTAATTGACTCAAAAACACATCCAGANGGAGAAATTGATAAGGTAACAACTCCAAAAGGTTGCACNATAACTGGTTTAAATGAAATGGAGCATCAAGGNTTAAGCTCATCATTAATTAAAGGCTTAAATGCATCGTATAATAAAATAAACGAAATATCAACTGAATAAATGAAACTATTTNAAGTATANCCATTATATGATGTAATTCCAATTAAAGGTGAAGGGGTTTATATTATNGATGATAAGAATAAAAAATATCTTGANTTTTATGGAGGTCATGCGGTAATATCAATTGGTCATTCCCATCCAAAATTTATTAATAATTTAAAAAAACAAATAAATAAAATCATCTTTTACTCAAATGCAATAANAAATCCACTTCAAAATCAACTTGCTAAAAAAATTCAAGAACATTTTTCTATAAAAAATTATAAATTATTCCTTTGTAATAGTGGTGCAGAAGCAATGGAAAATGCATTAAAATTATGTTCTTTTCATACTAATAAAAANAGAATTATTTCTTTTAAAAACTCTTTTCATGGAAGAACATCTGCGGCNATTGCTATTACTGATAATGACAATATAAAGTCTCCAATAAATAAACAACAAAAAGTTACCTTTCTAGAGCTAAATGACTCTAAAAGTTTAGAAGAAGAATTAAAAAAAGGTGATGTTTGTGCCATAGTTATTGAATGTGTACAAGGAGTGGGTGGTTTAGATCAAGTCAATGAAAAATTCATTGATAGTTTAGANAAANTATCAAAAAAANATAAAGCTTGTGTAATAGCAGATGAAGTCCAATCTGGTTTTTATAGAACTGGTGATTTTTTTTCATTTGAAAAATTCAATTTAAAGCCACATNTAATTACAATGGCTAAAGGAATGGGTAATGGTTTTCCAATTGGAGGAATTTTAATTAATCCTGAAATAAAAGCAAAGTATGGTCTTTTGGGTACTACTTTTGGNGGAAATCATCTTGCTTGTACAGCTAGTCTTTCAGTATTAGAAATACTTGAAAAAATTGATTTAAAAAATAAGATAATTGAATTAGAANCTTATTTTAGAAAAAAAGCTAAAAGAATTAGTTCAATAAAAAAAATNAAAGGAAGAGGTTTNATGTTAGGTATAGAATTTCCATTTGAAGTAAAAGAACTTAGAAGAAAATTAATTTTAGAAGAAAGAATTTTTACTGGTGGTAGTAGTAATAAAAATCTTATCAGAATATTNCCTCCATTAACAATTGAAAAAAAACATATTGATCTTTTTTTTAATTCATTAAAAAAATTAACATGAAACAATTTATAACAATTGATGATNTTGAGGATGTAAATTTTGCTATTAAAGANNCTTTAAACCTTAAAAATAATTATTTGAATAATAAAAANTCCTATNAGAATACTAATAGAACTTTAGGAATGATATTTTTCAACCCTAGCCTTAGAACAAGGCTAAGTACTCAGAAAGCTGCTCATAACATTGGTTTGAAAACAATGATAATGAATTTTTCCAATGAAGCATGGGCTCTTGAATTTGAAAATGGCACAANAATGAGTGGTTTAAGGTCTGAACATATAAAAGAGGCTGCTGCTGTTATTTCTGAATATTGTGATATGTTAGCTATAAGAGCTTTTGCTTCACTAAATAACAAANAAAAAGATGAATCAGAAGTTGTTATAAAAAGTTTTTTAAAANATTCAAAAATACCAATAATTAATATGGAAAGTGCTACAGCTCATCCTCTTCAAGCTTTAGCTGATGCAATAACAATTATTGAAAACAAAAGTAAAAAAAGACCTAAAGTTCTTTTAACGTGGGCTCCACATCCAAAAGCTTTGCCTCAAGCTGTTCCTAATTCTTTTGTGAAAATAATGAAACACATGGATGTAGAATTAAGTATAACTCAACCTAAAGAATTCGAACTTAATCCAATAATTACNAAAGACATTAAGTTGTATCACAATCAAAGTGAAGCTTTTAAAGATGTAGATTTCGTTTATGCCAAAAATTGGAGCTCTTATAAAAACTATGGGCANNTCTCTAAANNAAATGATGATTGGATTATNAACAAAGAAAAAATGAATTTAACAAATGATGCAAAATTTATGCATTGTCTTCCAATTAGAAGAAATATTGTCGCATCTGATGAAGTTTTAGACAATAAAAATTCATTNGTTATCAAGCAAGCAGAAAATAGAATTTACTCAGCTCAATATGTTATTGAAAAATTANTNAAAAATGAATGAAATATTAATCTTTAAAATTGGAGGTAANNTAATCGATNATNAATTTTTATTAAATGATTTTTTAAAAAAATTTTCAATNATTAAAAGTCCAAAANTTCTTGTTCATGGTGGTGGTAAAAAAGCNACAAAATTAAGTGAAAAGCTAAANGTTGAGGTCAAAATAATTAATGGAAGAAGNATTACAAATAAAACTAGTCTTGAAATNGCTACTATGGTCTATGCTGGNGAGTTAAATAAAAAAATTGTGAGTAANCTTCAAAAATTAAATTGTAACTCNCTNGGGTTNTCTGGAGCTGATGGAAATTCAATAATATCAAAAAAAAGAGAAAACANTAAAATTAATTATGGATTTGTAGGAGATATTTCATTTGTAAACACAAAATTCATTATTGAACTTTTAAAAAATAATTTAACACCTGTTTTTTGTGCAATTACACACAATAAAAAAGGACAATTATTAAATACAAATGCAGATTCAATAGCTTCAGAAATTGCCATAAACTTAAGTAATGACTTTAAAACAAAATTATTTTATTGTTTTGAAAAAAAGGGTGTCCTTAAAAATTTAAATAATGAAAATTCTTTAATCAAAAAAATTAATTTGAATNATTANAAAGACTTAATTAAAAATAATAATATTTCTGAAGGTATGATCCCAAAACTAGATAATTGTTTNTATGCATTAAAAAATGGTGTCAACAGAGTTACAATTGGGAATAATTCAATGTTAATAAATAAGAAAGATTTCACGGAATTAAAAATATAAAANATGAGTAATNAATTATTTCTTAATTCAACCNCTTTATTAAAAAATTTAATAAGGACTAAGTCATATTCAGGTGAAGAAAATATTACAGCTGACATAATAGAAAAGTGGTTTGAAAATAATAAAATTAAATCTTTTAGAAGTAAAAATAATGTTTGGGCTAAAAACAAATTCTTTGACAATAAAAAACCTACAATTTTATTAAACTCNCACCATGACACAGTAAAACCNAATAAATCTTACACAAAAGATCCTTTTAATCCAGAAGTAATTGATAATAAGCTTTATGGTTTGGGAAGCAATGATGCTGGTGGAGCATTAGTGTCATTAATAGCAGCTTTTAAATATTTTTATAATTCTTCTAGTTTAAATTATAATATTATTATNGCNGCCACAGCTGAAGAAGAAATTGCAGGAAAAAATAGTCTTAGATTGCTTCTAAAAGAATTACCTAAAATTGATTTTGCTATAATTGGAGAGCCAACTCTAATGAACTTAGCAATAGCTGAAAAAGGTTTAATAGTTTTTGATGGAAAAATTTATGGAACAGCNAGCCATGCCGCTCANGAAAATAAAAATAATGNNATAAATAAATTACCTGAAATAATAAAATGGTTCAAAAAATTTAAATTTGAAAAGGTTTCTGATTTCTTAGGTCCTGTTAAATTAACGATTACTCAAATAAATGCAGGATCACAACACAATGTAATCCCTTCAGAAATAGAAATTGTTATTGATGTTAGAGTTAACGAATTATATTCAAACAAAGAANTTGTAAAAATTCTTCAANAAAAAGCACCATGTGAGCTTACNNCAAGATCTACAAACCTTAAATCATCTTCTATTTCAAGTGATCATANAATTGTTAAAGCGGCNATTAAGTTAGGGAAGAAAACCTATGGATCNCCNACTCTTTCTGACCAAGCTGCATTAAATTGTCCGTCATTAAAACTTGGACCAGGCGATTCAAAAAGATCGCACATAGCAGATGAATTTATATATTTAGATGAAATTGAAGAAGGAATTAATTTTTACATTAAATTATTAGNANAAATATTATAANTNATGAAACTCTGGGAAGAAAAAGATAAAAAAAGAAATNAANTAATTGATCANTTTACAGTNGGTAAAGANAGGNATTATGATANTNTACTTGCNAAATATGATTGTAAAGCTTCTATAGCTCATTCAAAAATGCTAGCAAAGGTTAATATATTATCAAAAAATGAGAGTGATAAATTAAATAAAGTTTTAAACGAAATAATTGATGAAATAAAAAAAGGTGAATTTAAAATAGAAGATGAATTTGAAGATATGCATTCTAAAATTGAATTCGTTTTAATTCAAAAACTAGGAGACCTTGGAAAGAAAATACATACTGCAAGATCAAGAAATGATCAAGTTCTTGTTGCAATTCAACTTTTTGTAAAAGATGAATTAAATTCTATAAAAAAAGAAATTCATTCTCTTTTTAATATTTTAATAAAACTTTCTGAGAAATATAAATCATTTATTATTCCTGGATATACTCATATGCAATTAGCAATGCCTTCATCATTTGGTCTTTGGTTTTCAGCTTATGCTGAAACATTAATTGATGATGTTATCTCAATTAATAATACATTATCCATTGTTGATCAAAATCCTTTAGGAAGTGCAGCCGGATATGGCACTTCCTTTCCTATTGACAGAAAATCAACAACTAAATCCTTAAATTTTTCTGAATTAAAATACAATTCATTAGCAGCTCAAATAAGTAGAGGTAAAATTGAAAAACAAACTTTAAGCGCAATTAGTTCTATCTCTTCAACACTATCTAAATTTTGTATGGATATCTGTTTATATATGGGACAGGATTTTAATTTTATAAGTTTTCCAGAAAATTTAACTACTGGTTCAAGTATAATGCCNCATAAAAAAAATCCTGACATCTTTGAATTAATTAGAGGTAAATGCAATATTATTCAAAGTTTACCTAATCAAATTAATTTATTGACAACTAACTTGCCAAGTGGATATCATAGAGAAATGCAATTAACAAAAGCTCCTCTTATCGAATCAATTAATGAAATTAAATCTTGTTTAAAAATNTTCAACCATTCCATAAAAAAAATTATAATNAATAAAAATATAATTGATAATCCTAAATATGACTATCTATTTACAGTTGATTCATTAAACAAATGGGTNATGCAGGGTNTTCCTTTTAGAGATGCTTATANAAAAATGAAATTAGAANTTAAAAACAAAAATTATATTCCAAATAAAAAATTAAANCATACNCATATAGGAAGTATTGGAAATTTAAATTTAAATGATATAAAAATGAAGATGAAAAAATACTATTAAAAAGTATTTTAAAATTCTTTATAATTCCAATTACCTCTATAGGGGCGATCAATTAATAAGTTTGCACTCTCATCTCCAACAAAAATCTCTTTTTTTGCATCCCATTCCAAATCTCTCTGAAGATCATAAGCTATATTACAGATATTACAGACTGATGCTGTCCTATGACCAATTTCAACATCACAAATAGGTCTAGTTCTATTTTTAATTGAATTTAACCAATCTAAATGATGATTATCACTTTGATATACTCTTTTAGTTGCGTTTTTTGGAATTATTAAATCTTTAAGAGATTTATCTGGAGATGTCCTAAGATATCTTCTGCTGACCTCAAGTTTTCCTTCAGAACCAATGAACTGAATTTCATTATTTCCTTTTCCCCATTTTATGTGGTTTACTTTTACTTCATTATCATAATAGTAAGATAAACCTAAAGTTGCATTTTTCTTTGGTGGAACAAATAATTTTGGACCAGAATTATCCATTTCCAAAGCCCATTGAACAATATCAAACATGTGAGCTCCAAAATCTGTTATCATACCACCTCCAAAAGGTTTATAGTTCCTCCATTGTCCCCACCTTTTATCTTCCAATAGACAGGCTAAATCTGGATGATATCCCCTATAAGTAACAGGTCCAATCCATTCATTCCAATTTAAATGATCTGGAGCTTTCAATGATGGCAGATCACACTGCTTATGTGGATCTCCAATTGCTACATTGACTTCCTTAATTTCTCCAATATATCCATTTTGAATTAATTCTACAGCATGTCTAAAATGTTTCCATGATCTTTGCATACTTCCTGTCTGATAAACTACCTTATATTTTCTTGCTGAATTAACCATCGCTCGACCTTCTAATATAGTGCTTGAGAGGGGTTTTTCGCAATATATATCTTTTCCATACTTAGCAGAGTCAACTGACATTTGAGCATGCCAATGATCAGGCGTAGCTATTACAACTGCATCAACACTTGTGCTTTGAAGCATCTCTCGATAAAACTCAAACTTTTTTATATATACCTTCTTTTCATTATCCTTTAAAATTTTATTTTCAAACTCTTCAGAAAAAAAATCAACTTTTTGGGAGTCAACATCAGAGATAGCAATTATTTGACATTCATTATATTCAGTAAAATTTTTCATAAGCCCTCTTCCTTGTCTGCCAGCTCCAATAAATCCTATTTGAATTTTATTATTTGGAGAAACTCCATTAAATCCCAGAACACTACTAGGAACTATTGAAAAAATGGAAGAAGATAATCCTGATTTGATAATAAAGTCTCTCCTGTTCATTTTATCATAAAAATTAAATATGTAATGGTCTGTTTTCTGTAGCTGCTAATGCTGCTTCTTTAATTGCTTCAGCATAAGTAGGATGAGAATGACTAATTCTTGCTATATCTTCTGCAGAGGCTCTATATTCCATAGCTATAACACCTTCTGCAATCAAATCTGCTGCCCTTGCTCCTATTATGTGAACACCTAAAATTTCATCAGTTTTAGAGTCTGCTAAAATTTTAACAAAACCATCAGTATCCATACTTGCTCTAGATCTACCTAATGCTCTCATAGGAAACTGACCTACTTTATAAGAGATTTGATTTTCTTTTAATTCTTCTTCTGTTTTTCCAACAGAAGCAACTTCAGGCCATGTATATATAACATTAGGTATTAAATTATAATTTATATGAGGTTTTTGGCCAGATAAAATTTCAGCTACCATTACCCCTTCTTCTTCAGCTTTATGAGCCAACATAGATCCTCTAACAACATCACCAATAGCATAAATATTGGAGACACTAGTTTGCATTTTTTCATTTACTTCAACCTGACCTGAATTATTCAAATTAATTCCAACTTTTTCAAGGTTTAAATTTTCAGTAAATGGTTTTCTTCCAACTGANACAAGACAATAATCNCCTTCAAAAACAACTTCACTATCTTTTTTATCTTTAGCTTTTACTTCAACCATTTTGCCTTTTCTCTTGACTGAGCTAACTTGGTGAGATAAATAAAATTTAACTCCTTGTTTTTTCATTACTTTCATTAATTCTCGAGATAATGATGAATCCATAATTGGAGTAATTCTGTCTGCATATTCAATAACTGTAACTTCAGAACCTAATCTTTTGTATACTTGACCTAGTTCAAGACCAATTACCCCTCCTCCGATTACTAATAAATTTTTTGGAATTTCATTCAGAGAAAGAGCTTCAGTGGAAGTAATTATTCTTTCTTTATCAATCTGAATAAAAGGAAGACTTCCTGGTTTTGAACCAGTAGCTATTATTATATTTTTTGTTTTTATTTCCTTTTTTTCTTTTCCTTCAACTTTTACTGTATTCTTATCAATAAAACTTCCTAAACCCTCATATACAGTAATTTTATTTTTTTTCATTAAAAAATCAATCCCTTTTGTTGTTTGTTCAACAACATCGGATTTCCTTTTTATCATTTGTTTAAANTTAATCTTTATCTGATTTCCAATTTCTATTCCGTGATGATTAAAATTGTGAATAGCCTCCTCATAATGATGCGATGAATCTAAAAGAGATTTAGAGGGTATACAGCCTACATTAAGACAAGTGCCTCCTAAAGTTTTATATTTTTCAACAAGTGCTGTTTTCAAACCTAACTGAGAACACCTTATAGCGCAAACATATCCTCCAGGTCCTGATCCTATAATAACTACATCAAATTGACTCATATCTTTTATTTTAATCAAAAATACAAATGTTTAGTTCTAAAATTAACATTGTATTTAGTTTATAATTTTTAATATAAAAAATAATTGTCATATATCTAATAATTGAAAATTACTTTAACTTGTAAAAATTAAAAAATTATTTTCTTTTTAAATTGAAAAATAAATCAATTAGCCTAACCTCAGCCATAACCCCAATTATCATTTTAGTTATATTGCTTTCATACAACATAATGGTTTTTGGAGATAATTCCCTTAATGGATCAAATCAATTTATACTTTTAATAGGAGGATTTATTGCTGCAATTTTTGGTTTTAAAAATAAAGTCAGTTATAAAATAATGATTAATAAAATTGCTGAAAATATTCAATCAGTAACAGGAGCTATTTTAATTTTACTTTTTGTTGGAGCACTAGCAGGGACTTGGTTAATTAGTGGTATTATTCCTGCAATGATTTATTATGGTTTAAAAATTTTAAACCCAACTTTATTTTTACCTGCATGTATCATTTTATGTGCGATTATTTCTCTAGCAACAGGAAGTAGTTGGACAACTTCTGCTACTGTTGGAATAGCACTAATTGGTATAGGAAAAGCTCTAGGATTGCCTGCTGGAATGATTGCAGGTTCGGTAATTTCAGGAGCATATTTTGGTGATAAACTTTCTCCATTAAGCGATACTACAAATCTTGCACCTGCAATGGCAGGAGGTGACTTATTTTCTCATATTAGGTATATGACCTTAACAACAGTTCCCAGTATTATAATAACCCTAATTGTTTTTTTTATCCTTGGCTTTATTCAAAAGTCAGCAGGAAATTCTGATACTGAACCTTTAATGTTTGCAATTAAAGAAAAGTTTAATATAAACCTTTTATTATTCATTGTTCCAACTACTGTTATAGTTTTAATTATAAAAAAATCTCCACCATTAATTGCATTATTAACTGGTACATTATTAGGAGGTGTTTTTGCTATAATTTTTCAGGAAAATTTAATACTAGAAATTTCAAATTCTAATAAATTAACATTTGAAAATTCATATAAAACTATAATTAACTCTATGACTATATCTACTCAAGTTAATACAAGTAATGATTTATTAAATGAACTTTTTATTTCTGGAGGAATGTCAGGTATGTTAAATACAATTTGGTTAATTATTTGCGCTTTAGTTTTTGGAGGAATTATGGATGCCATTGGAGCACTAGACAAAATAAGTCAATCTCTTCTTAATTGGGCAAAATCAACCTTTCAATTATTTGCTAGTACAGTTGCTTCATGTTTAACTATTAACTTAACTGCCTCAGATCAATATTTGTCAATTGTAATACCAGGAAAAATGTTTAATAAAGCTTACAAAAAAAGAAACTTAAAATCAGAAAATCTTAGCAGAACACTTGAAGATTCTGGAACTGTTACGTCTGTTTTAATACCATGGAATACTTGTGGAGCATATCAATCAGGAGTTTTAGGCGTAAATGTTTTAGATTATTTTATCTATGCCATTTTTAATTGGGTTAGTCCATTTATGACTCTTTTATTTGCCTATTTTAATATTAAAATAAAATATATAATTAATTCAAAATAATAATAATTTAAAAATGAAAATTAAATCTTTTGAATCTATAATTATGACCATTTTTTGTAATTGAATTTGTACTTTTACTAATACTAATTATTTAGAATGAACGATCTTAATCCTATCGAGGATCTTAATAATAATGATAATTCTAGCAAAAGAAATAGAAAACAAAAAGTTTTAATTGGCAGCTTCTTAATTACAATTAGTATAATTTTATTTATTTCATTTATATCTTTCTTTTATAATTGGCAAGAGGACTATAGCACACTTTATAAGATAACAGACAGAGATACTTCCTCTTCAAATATTTTAAACAAATTAGGAGCATATATTAGCCACCTTTTTATTTATAAATTTTTTGGACTTGGGTCCTTTATTCTTGTCTATCTAATCTTAAAAACAGGTTTTATTCTTTTTTTTAGTAAAACATCAAAAAAAATATTAAAAAACTGGAGTTGGGGAATTTTTCAGACTATATGGGTCTCCATTACCTTAGGATTTTTTTATAATACAAACCCTCTACTTGGAGGAATTGTTGGTTATGAAATCAATTCTATAATTGTTGATTTTATTGGTAATATTGGCTTAATTATTTTATTGTCATTCTTTTTTCTTTGTTTTATCATAATTGAATTTAATTGGAATCCCAACAAGCTAAAAAATATCTTTTCAAAAAAACCTAACAAAACTAAAAGTTCAAATGAATTAAAAATTGATAATGAAATTATAGATTCAGAAATTATTAAAACACAATCTGCTGAAAGTTCTTATAATTCTACAGAATCAGAAAATGATAAAGATTTAGAAACCTCTAATATAATTGATAAAGATAAATCATCAATTAATATGGAAATTGAAAAACCTGAAGAAGAATCAATCGAAAAAGATATTTCTAAAAAACTTGTTGAAGAAAAAGGTTTCTTTGATCCAACACTTGAATTAAGTAAATTCAAAATGCCAAAAATTAATTTGTTAAAAGATTATGGAGATGGCTCAATAACAATAAATGANGAAGAATTAGAAATAAATAAAAATAAAATTGTTGAAACGTTAAATAATTATAAAATTGGTATTGCGCATATAAAGGCAACTATTGGTCCTACAGTAACTCTTTATGAAATAGTTCCAGATGCTGGAATTAGAATTTCAAAAATTAAAAATCTAGAAGATGATATTGCCTTATCTCTTTCAGCGCTTGGNATAAGAATTATNGCTCCTATTCCTGGAAAGGGTACTATAGGAATTGAAGTTCCCAATCAAAAACCGAGTATAGTTTCTATTAGATCAGTTATAAGTTCTACTAAATTTCAAAAGGCGGAAATGGATCTTCCAATTGCACTAGGAAAAACAATAAATAATGAAACTTTTATTGTAGACCTTTCTAGAATGCCACACCTCCTGATGGCAGGAGCAACGGGCCAAGGAAAATCTGTTGGATTAAATGCTGTACTAACATCCTTACTCTATAAGAAGCATCCTGCTGAGGTAAAGTTTGTTTTAGTAGATCCAAAAAAAGTTGAGTTAAATATTTATAATAAAATTGAAAGACATTATTTAGCTAAAATACCAAATAGCGACGATGCAATTATTACTGATAATACAAAAGTAATTTATACTTTAAATTCTCTTTGTCTTGAAATGGATAATCGCTATGAGTTATTAAAAAATGGGCTATGTAGAAATTTAAAAGAATATAATAAAAAATTTAAGGAAAGGAAATTAAATCCAAATGACGGACATAGATATTTACCATATATAGTTTTAGTAGTTGATGAATTTGCTGATTTAATTATGACAGCAGGAAAAGAAGTTGAAACTCCAATAGCTAGGTTAGCACAATTAGCAAGGGCTGTAGGTATTCATCTTATAATTGCTACTCAAAGACCCTCTGTAAATGTTATTACTGGTGTTATAAAAGCAAACTTTCCTGCTAGAATAGCATTCAGGGTTACATCTAAAATTGATTCAAGGACAATTTTAGATACTGGAGGTGCAGATCAATTAATTGGTAGANGAGATATGTTATTTAGTCAAGGGAATGATTTAATTAGAATTCAATGTGCATTTGTTGATACACCTGAAATTGAGAGTTTAGCTGAATTCATTGGTTCTCAAATGGGTTATATCGATGCTCATTTACTTCCTGAATATGTTGGTGAAGAAAAAGGTTCTGTTTTAGATATTGATTCTTCTGAAAGAGATCCTTTATTTAAAGAAGCTGCAGAAGTAATTGTAATAGCTCAACAAGGTTCTGCATCTCTTTTACAAAGAAAATTAAAGCTTGGTTACAATAGGGCAGGAAGAATAATTGATCAAATGGAATCCGCTGGTATAGTAGGTCCTTTTGAAGGGAGCAAAGCAAGACAGGTTTTAATTACTGATCTTTCTGCACTAAATTTGTTTCTTAATAAAGAATAATAATGAAAAAAATTGCTATTGTTTTTCTTCTAATAATAATGAATAAAGTTTATTCTCAATCTTCAGAAGATGCAAAAAAATTATTAGATGATGTCTCAACAAATATTTCTTCTTTTAAAAACATATATTTTGATTTTACATATTCGCTAAACAATAAAGAAGAACAAATCAAACAAGAGACCAATGGAAATGTTACAGTTTCAGGTGATAATTACAAATTAAATTATCTTGGCTTAGTCCAAATATTTGATGGAAAAAATATTTATACGATTATTCCCGAAAACGAAGAAATCACAATTAGCAAAGCTGATAGTGAAAATGATATTGGAATAAATCCCAGTAAACTCCTAACATTTTACAAATCAGGTTACAACTATTTTATGGATATCAAACAAAAACATCTAGATAAGTTTATTCAATTTATAAAATTAGTGCCAGATGATAAAAATTCTGATTTAAACTATTTGCTTCTTGGTATTGATATAAATACAAAAAATATTTTTAGATTAATTG
This sequence comes from Flavobacteriaceae bacterium, assembly GCA_002719315.1. GTDB lineage: Bacteria > Bacteroidota > Bacteroidia > Flavobacteriales > Flavobacteriaceae. Next base: position 37,500 of record PBHD01000004.1, on the reverse strand, counting down.
AGATAGGAAAAAATGAAACAATTACTACATTAACAATTAATAATCAAAAAACAAACATAATATTAGAAAAATCCTTTTTTTCTATAAATTTTGATGATTATCCAAATTATTACATTAACAACTAAGTTTATTTTGAAAATTCTAGATTTATATATATTAAAAAGTTATCTGATCAGATTATTATCTATTTTCTCTATTTGCATGTTAATATTTATTGTTCAAACTTTTTGGCTTTTTATTGATGAATTAGCAGGAAAAGATCTTGATCTAATTGTTATATTTAAATTTTTGGTTTATTATTCTCCTAAACTTATTCCACTAGTGCTTCCTCTATCTGTTCTTTTTGCTTCATTAATGACTTTTGGAACTTTTGCCGAAAATTATGAATTTGTCGCCATGAAATCAACCGGAATTTCATTAAAAAGAGCAATGGTTGGTTTGTTTTTTTTACACATTATCATTGGAATAGGTACATTTTACTTCTCTAACCACGTAATTCCATATGGAGAATTAAAATCATATAATCTTAGAAAAAATTTAGCTAAATTGAAACCAGCTTTAGCAATTAGAGAGGGTATATTTAACGAAGTTGGTGAAATAAATATAAAAGTTAAAAAAAAGTTTGGTCCTGAAAACAGATTTTTAACTGATGTAATAATCCATGAATATACTCCAAATGATGAAAATAATATTGTAATTAAATCAACAAGTGGGGAACTTAAAAGTGAAACTTCTGATTCAAATCTTCAACTAGTTCTATATGATGGAAACAGATACGAAGAGATTACCTCAAAAGAAGATTTGAATAATCCAAATTTCCCTCATACTAAAGTACATTTTGAAGAATATACAATGAATATAGATTTGTCAAAATTTAATAACGTAGATTTAGATGAAGAAAAATATAAAACAACTTTTAGAATGCAAAAAGTTGATCAACTAAATAAAAGTATAGATACCCTGCAAAGAGATTTTAATACTGAAAAAGAAATTTTTAGTCAAAATTTTCAACAAAGAAGTATTATAGCTGAATTATTAAAATCTTCGAAAAAAATATCTAGGAAAGAAAAAGTTCCAAATAATATTCTTGATTTTATTGAAAATGACAGAAATTGGAAAGTTCCTCAAATAATAAACACTTCTATTGAGGAAATTAATTCTCAAAAAAGAACTTTAAATAATAAAAAATTACTCTATTTCTTCACTCAAAAAAGAATAAATCTTCATATAATTGAATTAAACAACAAATATTCACTTATTTTTTCCTCATTATTTCTTTTTCTAATAGGAGCTTCATTAGGAGCGATTATAAGAAAAGGGGGAGTTGGTTTTCCTTTAGTTTTGTCAGTTATTATTTTTTTAACTTTTCACTATATAGGTTTATTTTCCAAAAATGCAGCAGAAGATAGCTCTATTGATCCTTTTATAGGATCTTGGATATCAACATTAATTATAGCTCCTATTTCAATTATTCTAACTAGAAGAGCATCTTCTGATAAAGGGTTTATAAATTTTGATTTCACTCTGCATATATTTAAAAATTTCATAAATCCTCTTAAAAGATTTCAAAAAAATGAAAGATAAAAAATTTGATTTAGATTCAATATCAGACGCTATCAAAGCATTTAAAAATGGTGAAATAATAATTGTTGTTGACGATGCCAATAGAGAAAATGAAGGAGATTTTATGGCGGCAGCTGAAAAAGTTTCTCCTGAGCTTATTAATTTTATGGCTACTCATGGAAGAGGGTTAATATGTTGTCCTATTACTGAAAAAAGGTCTAAAGAATTAAATTTAAATAAAATGGTCTCTAGTAATACTGATCCACATGAAACTGCATTTACAGTATCAGTAGACCTTAAAGGAAAAGGTGTAAGTACAGGTATTTCTACATCAGATAGATCAAAAACAATTAAAGCAATAATNAATCCTAAAACAAAACCTGAAGATTTTTCTAAACCAGGTCATGTTTTTCCACTTATAGCAATGAAAGGAGGAGTTTTAAGAAGAACAGGGCATACTGAAGCGGCAATTGATTTTGCTAGACTTAGTGGATTAAAACCAGCTGGTATAATTTGTGAAATAATGAATTCAAATGGTACAATGGCTAGGCTTCCAGAATTATTTAANGTTGCAAAAAAATTCAATTTAAAAATTGTTTCTATTGATGATCTGGTCTCCTATAGAATGAAACATGATAGTTTAATAATAAAAAAAATTGATACAAAAATTTTAACTAAATACGGTGAATATAGATTAAGGGCTTACGAACAAACAACTAATGGTATTATTCATTTGGCTTTAACAAAGGGCTTTTGGAATTCTGGCGAAACAATTTTAACAAGAATTCATTCCTCAAAAATAACTAATGATATCCTTGGAATGCTTACTGGTTCAATTAATAAAGGTCTTGATGATATTTTCACTTTAATAAATAAACAAAAGAAAGGTTCAATTTTATTTATCAATAAACAAGAAGACTCTGAAGATTTACTATCAAGGATTTTAGAACTTGAAAAAATGCAATCGAAAGGAAAAATTGATAAATCCCCACCAATTTCTATGGATATTAAAGATTTTGGGATTGGAGCTCAAATACTCCATGACCTTGAAATCAAAAAACTAAATGTAATAAGCAATTCTAAACAAAAAAGAAGAGTGGGGTTAACTGGCTATGGTTTAACAATAGAGGGTTACACTAATTATTAATCAAAAAACCATAATTTAATTGCTATAATTATTATCATAATTAACATAACAATTTTTATTACTTTATCTCCCTTCTTAACAGACCATCTGCTAGACCACCAGGCACCATATATTGTTCCTAAAGCCATCCATAATCCTTTTTCCCAATTAATTGAATTGTTATAAGCAAAAACAATTAAAGCAATTGAAGAATATATGGTTATCAAAACTACTTTAGTTGCATTAGTTTTGACTAAGTCCAAACCATTATACCTATTCAAAATAAACATAATTACAATTCCAATCCCAGCATTTAGAAAACCACCATATATTCCTAAAAAGAAAAATATGATTAATGAAAAAAATAAATATTTACCATTGATTTTTTCTATTAATTTGGAATCTAGTTTTTTGTTATTGGCAATTATTAAAACTCCAATAGTAATTATAACTATTGCTAAAATTTTATTAAATAATTTCTCATCTATTTCTATTGCTATTAAAGCTCCTATAAATGCACCAAAACTTGCGCTAATTCCTAAATAAATATTAAATGGAAAAGTTGAAATCCCTTTGCTTTTGTAACCTAAAGCTCCTATTAGGGATTGAATAACTATAACTATTCTATTTGTTCCATTAGCTACACTTGGAGGTAATCCTAAAAAAATTAAAACAGGTAGTGTAAATGCTGATCCTCCACCTGCAAGAGTATTAATTACTCCCGCAGCTAGCCCTACAAATACCAAAATAACTATCTCTAAAATTTCAATCATTCATTAAATAAGATAAATTGTAAAGTAATAGAAAAATATGATATCAAAACTCTAAGTGATAAAGTTTCGTAATAAATAAAAGGATATTATATTTGCTTCGAATTGGAGGAATGGCAGAGTGGTCGAATGCGGCAGTCTTGAAAACTGTTGAGGGTCACACCTCCGGGGGTTCGAATCCCTCTTCCTCCGCAATTCATATTACCCCCTCTTTTTTAATCTGAGGGGTTTTATTTTCAAAGATTTGAGATTTATTTTTAAAATTTAATCTCAATAATAAGAATTAAATGAAAAATTTGGAAATTGATTCATTTACTACATTAACCATATTTAATTTTGGTGAAAATTGGTATTGGCCACTAAAACAAATGGCTTTTGCTAAGAAAAATTTTAACAAAAACAGTGACCTTGAGTTTATTAAAGTAATGGGAACAGGAGGTTCGCCAGGCTTTAGTTTAAAACCTGACTTTAGTACTTATGCAATATTATGTGTTTGGAAAAATAAAAAATCATCAGATTTATTTTTTCAAAAAAACAAAATGTTCAATCTATATATTAAAAAATCAATTAGTTATAGACATTTAAAAATGGTAGCAATTAAAAGTCATGGGTTTTGGGATTCAAAACAACCATTTAAATCTCAGGAATTAAATTTTAAAACCAGTAGTTTTCCTGTAGCTGTAATAACAAGAGCAACATTAAATTGGAGTAAGTTAATACAGTTTTGGAAATCTGTACCTAGAATAAGTAAAGCAATTGAAAAAGCAAAAGGAGTAATTTTTTATAAAGGAATTGGTGAATTACCTTTTATACAACAAGCAACCATTAGTGTCTGGAAAAATAATAATTTCATAAATGACTTTGCATACAAAGAAATTGACCATGCCGCANTTATAAAAAAAACAAGAAAGAATAATTGGTATAAAGAAGATTTGTTCTCAAGATTTTTACTCCTTTCCGACTCAACCAATAAATTATATTAATGAAAAAAGCTATAATTATTGGATCTGGAATTGGAGGAATTGCTCTAAGTATTAGACTTTCAAGATTAGGTTATAAAGTAAAAGTTTTTGAATCAAATTCATTTCCAGGTGGAAAAATTCACTCAATTAAAAAGAATGGATTTAGATTTGATGCAGGACCTTCTCTATTCACAATGCCAGAGTATGTAGATGAACTATTTAAGATTTGTAATGAAAATCCTAGAGATTATTTTAATTATAAAAGAAAACAAATTGGTTGTAAATATTTTTGGGANGATGGAAAAAACCTTATTGCATACGGAGATAAAAGTAAATTTACAACTGAAGTTGAAAATAAGTTAGGAGTTCCTAAACATGTATTGATAAATTATTTTGAAAGGGCAAAAACAAAATTTGATAGAACTGCCCCATTATTTTTAAATAAGTCTTTACACAAAGTAAAAACCTATTTATCAAGAGATGCAATTAATGCAATATTATCATTTAATAAATATGATTTTTTTAAAAGTCTAAACGAAATAAATGAGCAACAACTAAAAGAACCACATCTAGTTCAACTATTTAATCGCTTTGCCACATATATTGGATCAAATCCTTTTCAAACTTCAGGAATGATGACTTTAATTCAACATTTGGAGCAACATTTTGGAACATTTGTTCCTATAAAAGGAATGGTAAGTATAACTGAATCCCTTGTTAGCTTGGCAAAAAGACAAGGTGTAAAATTTATATTTAATAGTTATGTGGATAATATTTTAATTGAAAAAAATTCTGCCAAAGGAATAAAATCACTTGGAAAAAATTACTTATCAGATGTAGTTATAAGCAATATGGATATTAATCCAACTTATAACCTTCTACTCTCAAAAGTTAAAATGCCAAAAAGAATTGCTAATAATAAACCTTCGAGTTCAGCTTTGATTTTTTATTGGGGAATATCAAAAAAATTTCCAAACCTTGATCTTCATAATATATTTTTTTCAAGAGATTATAATGAAGAATTTGAGCAAATTTTTAAAAATCAAAATATTTCTGATGATCCGACAATATATATAAATATTACCTCAAAAGATGTTAAAAATGATGCTCCAAAAAATTGTGAAAACTGGTTTGTGATGATAAATTGTCCATATGATAGTGGTCAAGATTGGGACTTAATAGTTAATAAGGTACGTAAAAAAATTAAAAAAAAGATCTCTCGTATTTTGGGAGAGGATATCTCAAAGAAAATAGTGACAGAAGAAATTTTAACACCAAAAATAATTCAAAATAAAACTAAATCACATTTAGGAGCTCTTTATGGGCCATCTAGTAATAGTAGAATTTCAGCTTTCTTAAGACATTCGAATTTTTCTAACAAGATTAATAATTTATTCTTTTGTGGAGGAAGTGTTCATCCTGGTGGTGGAATTCCAATATGCTTACTATCAGCAAAAATAACAGCTGAATTGATTCAAAAGATTAAATGATTTTTATCAAACTCAACTAAAACTTTACTAATTTTTAATCTAACAAAATTTACTTTTTTAATTAATTAGTTTTTGTAGTTTAGGGGTACAGAAACTTAAAACAACTTTTAATTGTTCCTTAAAAGTGTTTGATAAGAAGATCTGAAATTATTCTATAAATAAAAATTCTTATGAAAAAAATTATATTCTTATTTCTGATCATTTTTTCTACAAAAATGTATTCTCAAAATCAAACAAATGAAAGAGCAAAATGGTTTGTAAATGATCGTTTTGGAATGTTTATTCATTGGGGATTATATAGTTCTGCTGAGGGCGTTTGGAAAGGTGAAAAAGTTAGATATGACAATGATTATGCAGAATGGATTCAATACAGAAATCAAATAGAGAAAAAAGAATACGTTAAACTTTCAAAAAGATTTGACTGGAACGAAATAGATCCTGAAGAATGGGTTTTACTTGCTAAAAAAGCAGGAATGAAATATATAACTATAACGGCTAAACATCATGATGGATTCGCTCTTTGGAATAGTAAATCAAGTGAATATAATGTTTATAATTATAGCAATCCAAAAAGGGATATAATAAAAGACTTATCAGAAGCATGTAAAAAGCATGGTATAAAATTAGGTTTTTATTATTCTCATTGGACTGACTGGGATCATCCTTATTCGTGGGATAATTCAAAAGAAATTCATTGGTTAGATAAAAAGAAATTTGATATATATTGGCAGGAAAAAGTAATACCTCAAATGAAAGAACTTTTGTCAAATTATGGTGAAATAAGTTTAATTTGGTTTGATATGTGGCTTAACCATAATGAAACAATAGTTACAAAAGAACAATTATTTCAATTAAAAAATTTAATTCGTCAGATGCAACCTAACTGTTTGATAAATTCTCGTTTGGGTTTATCAATAGAAGAAGATAAAGATGTAGATTTTAGAACTCTTGGCGATAATCAATTAGGTGAATTTAAGTATGAATATCCCTGGCAAACTCCAGCTACAGTTGCCCATTCATGGGGTTATAATGTAAATGAAAATGAATGGAAATCAACAACATCAATTTTAAGATCATTAATAGGAAATGTAAGCCTAAATGGTAACCTTATGTTGAATATTGGTCCCACTTCAAACGGATCTGTACCATATGAAATTAAAAAAAGGTTTGGTGAAATTGGTAATTGGTTATCCTTTTATGGAAAATCAATTTATGGTTCAGGTGCTTTTGATTTAAGAAATGATATACATGATTGGGGACTCACTACTTACAAAAAAAGTAATAATGGAAAACATTATGTTTTTCTTAATATTTTTGATAATCAGCCAGTTGAAACATTAAAATTCACTGGAATTCTTGAAAGTCCTTCTAATGTATATCTACTTGATAAAAAATCCAAAACTAATCTAAACTTTAAATTTAATAAGGCAGTTATATCGTTTAAATTACCTAAGAATTTACCTGATCCATATGTTAATGTCATAGAGCTAGAATTTAATAAAAAACCAAAAATAGATCAAGACCTTGTTGCAGAATCTAAATATGGTGGATACTCACTTAAATTTACAAATTCAATATCAGTCCAAGGTAAAAGTTTAATAAATAAGAGAAAAAGATTTGGATCAATACCTCCAAATATTGAGATTAAAGATTCAATGAAAATTTCTTGGAAAATTTTTGTTGACAAACCGTCTAAGTACAATATAGACATATCATATAATTTTCAAAAAAAAATAACAGATGGCTCTTTATCTATAAAAGTGAATAATAAAAAGTTTAAGCACTCATTAAAATATACGGGTAAGACTGTAGGGGAGCCAATCCAAGACTTTATTATTGACAGATTTAAATCTTTTACGGTAGGACAAATCAAATTTGATTACCCTGGCTTTTATACTGTTGATTTAAATATTAAAACCAATCCTCAAAATACTTTACAATGGCAATGGTTATGGTTAGATGAACTAGAAAATTAAGGTTTAAGCTGCTTTTTTTATAACAACAATAGTAATGTCGTCTGGATTCATTACTCCTTTAGCCCATTTATTTGATAAGTCTACTAAGGCATCTTTAATCTCCTCGGCACTTTTATCAGAATTCTTTTCAATGCAATTATGGACTTTTTCATAATTCAATAAATCATTAGAAGGATTTGGTAACTCTGGAAGTCCATCAGATATCATTACCATCACATCTCCTATTTTAAAATCTTTTTTTACTCCATTAAACTCTTCTGATTCAATACCTCCAAGGGGTAAATTAGGAACTAATATTTCTTCTGTTTTATTAATCTTATTTGAAAAGTAATAAGTTGGAGGCATTGCTGCAGAGCATAATTCAACTGAATTTTTATCAAATTTAGCAACACTTAAACTCATTCTTAATCTGCCAAAATTTACTCTTTTAACAATTCGATTAAGTTGTCCCAATATTTTGGAAGGAGGACCCATCGGCAAACCATTTAACCCAGCTTTTGTAACAGACACCATTATTCCTGAAATAACACCATGGCCCGTTGCATCTCCACATATAGCATAAAAATACTCCCCCTTCTTATGAAAGAAATCATAATAGTCTCCTCCTACCTCAGTAGCTGATTTAAGATATGTGCTAATTTCAAACCCTTCTACACTAGGTAATAATTTCGGAAGCATACTGTTTTGCAAATTTTTTGCCTCCTCTAATTCTTTACTTTTTCTCTCACTTTCAAGTCTCTTTTTGGTTTGGTTATCCTTAAACTTAACTATTATATATATTATACTAATTAATAAAATAAAATAACCAACCAATGATTCTATTCTTAACCAAATTGGAGGATTATTTTTTATTTTAAGAGAAATAATGTTTTGACTTTTACTACCACTACCATTTACTGCACTAAGTTTAAACTCAGAATTATATAAAGGAATTGAATTTAATTGAATTTTATTATTATATCCATTTGATATGATATCTTCATATATATCCGATGAAATAAAATATTTAATCTGATTTGCTTTAATCTTTGAATTGGTATAAAGATTTATTTCAACTGAACTTATAGAATTATCAATTTCTATTAAATTATCTTCATTTAAACTTAAAATTCTAGGTTGATTTTCTTTATTATACCCTACAATTTTTAATATGTTTAAATTAAATTCTTCTTTTTGAAATTGATCAATTTCATCAATATTAAATTTTTGAATATTGTCTACTCCTGAAATAATTATGTTATTATTATAAGCATGTAAGGAGTTTTTATGAAATGTTTTAATATTTAATCCATCAATATTATTTATATTTCTTATTTGGTTATTATTATCAATAAAATTAATTCCATCTCCAGTTTGAATCCAAACATGATTATCTGTTTTTATAAAATCAGATATATTGTTTGATAATAGTCCATCTTTAACTGTTGTATTTTTAAATATAGTATCCTTAATATTTAATGTAAAAAGACCATCTCCCCTGGATGCAATTAATAATGAGTTAAATTCTTTATTATAAAATAATTTTGTAACTGATTTAGTAGCCAAAGTCTTGTTATTTCCATCTTCATAAATAAAATCTTTAATAAAGTTGTTTAAAGTTTTATCATATAACTTTAATCCTTCATCCATATCAGCTACCCAAATTAAATTATCAATCTCATAGATGTCAGAAAATTTCTTAGGAACATCAGGATTTAAAAGAGAATTAAATTCATACTTAACTTGACTTTCTAATAAACTCTTTTTAAAATTACGATCAATTACTTTAGGAATTATATACTTAACAATTCCATTTTGAGTTGAAACATAAAGATTTGTATTAATCAATTTAAAATTATCGAAGTTACCCAATAGCAAATCTTCTCCTTCAAATAAATTTCTATAAAACTTAGAGGATTTAAGATCTAATGCATTTAAATTTTTATTACCGAATAATAAAAGACTATTATTTAATTGAAAAATTGTTTCAGAATCAACTCTTAAATTATTAGGAAAATTTATTTTTTCTTTTTTTGCTTTAGATAAATCTTCAACAATAATGTGATCACGGTATACCAAAACTTTTCTGTTTTTTGATATTTCATAAAAATAAAATCCAACTTTTGAATTAATATTTTTTACAAGATTTTGTTTTTTACTTTCTTTGAAAAGACCTTCGCTTGTTCCAACTAAAATTTTATTATTATCAGTTAAATTTACTGTTTGAATGATTGCAGGAAAATTTAAAACTTCTTTTTGAAAATTCTCTAAATTAACTTTAACTAATTCTTGACTTCCTTTTGCAAATCCATATAAATTAGAATTTTCTTTTATAAATTTAATATTACTTTCAGAAACATCTAATTCAAGTTTTAATTCAATATCTAATTCCGAATCGTTAAGATTAAAACTAAAAAGCTTACCATCAGATATTAAGGCGAAATTATTTTTATTTATTTCAAAAAGTTGTTCAATATTTTTTCCTTCAGCAACTATTTTATTAGAAAATTTTTTAGAATTTGTATTGAAAATATTTATACCTCTATCGGTATTAATTAATAATTCTGAATCAGAAATTCTATGAATCTGATTTATATTATTTGATAATAAAGTCGATGATCTTTTCTTAAAATATCTTTTAATTGTTTTTTGATCCCTATCATAAACATTAAATCCATTTATAGTAGCAATATAAAATGACTCGTCCTCTTGTAAATCAATTAAAGTGTTTTTATTATCAACATTAAATTTAGAGTGCGATAATGATAATGGATTTAAAGGGTCATATGTTAAATTAAATTCTATTTCAAAATTATTGTTAATTTGATAAATCCCCGAAGAGGAGGTGGTAACCCAATAATTATTTTTTAAACTATCCTTGTAAATTGAAATAGGACTTGAATTCAATACTACCCTTTTGAAATTAAAAGTTTTTGGATTAAAAATACTAATTCCATCATTTGAAAAGGCAGCAATAAATCCATTACCAATCTCTTCTAGATGATAAATCTCTGAATTTAAAAGTCCTTTTTTATTTGAAATATTTGAATAGAAGGAGTTGTTATCAGAATGAGTAATTAAATTTAAACCTTCATCTGTTCCAATCNATTCTCCTCCTTTTTTGTCTATTAAAATACTTTCTACAAAATCAGAACTAAGTTCTATATTAGATTTAGAAAATTGTCCAAACATTAATGAAAAAGACATTAATCCCATTAATGTTAGAGTTTTTTTCAACATCCTAAATATTTTAGTCTATAGTGTTCTAAGCCTTTAATTGACTCTGAGCTAATGACCTAATTATTGAATTAGCCCATCCAGCAAAATTATAATTTGCTAAATACTCAAAAAGTTCATTACTTTTTTCCTTATTTCCTTTTGCCTTAACTGCCAGAGCATAAAAATAAAGGTGATAGTTATCAGCATCTAATAGTTCTCTTGGTATTTGATCATAAAATGAAATTGAAGCATCTACATTTCCAGACATTAAATTTAAATATCCAGAAAGTTTATAAAAATTTATCATTGCCTTTGAATCGTAGACTAAGTAAGAGCTTGATAATTGAGAATATGATTTAAGTTTTTCTGAAGCCTCTTCAAATTCCCCAAATAAAATTAAATACCAAACATTCATGAAGCCTTTGTTAATTTCAACTTCTAAATCAATCCTTTCAATCTCAGATTCTGAGGAAGCAAATTGTTTTCTAATTTTTTTTGATACGTCTGCATGATCATTCATATTTTGAACACTTTTGTATGCATCTTCCTTCATTTGACTATGACCGTAAGTTAAGAATTTCTCAAAATCACATTGATATAATTGATAATTCCTTTGTAATTCACTCATATCTTTCTTTGAATTAACCCATTCTTCAACTTTTTCTATAGCTTTAATTGCTTCATCATATTTTTTTTCATACATATATGTATTTGTTGACCATAATGCTGTTCCAACGTTTTCTGACCCATTATTTCTAAATGTATTTATTGACTTTTGATAAAGTTCTCTAGCTTTTTCATATTCTTCTTTAAATACAAAATTATGAGCATTAACAAGTACAACTCGAGCATATTCTAAAGAGCTTTCGTCACCAATTAATCTCATAGCTTTTTCATATTCATTTATTGATTGATCAAAATCACCTGTAAGTCGATACAAATTTCCTAAAAGTCTAGGGCATATGTAATTATTAGGCTCAGCTTTTTCAACTTCTTTAATTAATTTAATAGCCTTTTCAGTATCTACTTGATCCCTTGGTAATAACTGAAAATCAACTGTGGTGACATAATGAAGCTGAGATAAAAGTAATTTAGCTAAGGAATTATCTGGATCAATTCTTAAAGCTTCCTCCCATGACTTTTCAGATTTTTTTGGATTTAAAGCAATAATATTTTGAAACTCACCNAAGTAAATTCTTAAATAATAGTAATTAGGATATTTTTTAACTATACTCTCTAAAATTTCTTCTGCCTTCAATAAATTACCATTTATTCTATTTTCATAGATTGAACTGATTAAAGCACCCTCAATCTCAGAAACGTTTTCAATATTATTGTAAGCAAGATTTATTTTCTCTCTTCTTTCCTCTGGTTTTAATTGAAACGAAAGATTACCATAAATTGCCTGAGCTAAGTAAAACTCTGGATCTAATTCCAAACATTTAACAATTGCATTATTAATAGCAGGACTGTATGTCCTGTATGCAGTTTTTGGTCTAAAAACTTCATTTTGAAACAATTCAACTGCTTCTTGAGAATTTGAAGTTAAGGGGATTTCAAGTACTTCTTTTTTTTCAGAACAACCTATTATAAAAGTTGAAATGAAAAATAAATAAATGTATTTTTTCATTTTAACATAAGATTTTATTAAATCAAATATAATAAATTTAATATATTGGTTTTATCATTTTATATAATCCTCTATTTAGCTAAATATTTGATTTTAAGTAACTTTGATAAATTTGGATAAAGTGAAAAAAGTATATTTTTTATTCTTGTTTGTTTTTCCTTTAATTGTTTTTTCTCAAGCAAGTAAATATCATTATATACCTCCTTTAACCTCTGCTGAAGGTAATGCTGATGATATGTCTGCTCAGTGGATCTATATTACAACACCTAGCACTGATCCTGTTAATTGGACTATATGGCCTCTTCCTATTAGTAATGCTACAAGTATTACGGGTACAATTGATAAATTAACCCCTGGTGAAGCAATAGGTATTAATACAGATTATTATGTAGCAGATAATGCAGCTTTTGGACAACTTTTTATTCCACGATCCGCCACGGGGACTGTGACTACAGATAAAGGATTTTATATAGAAGCAGATGCTCCTGTTTTTGTAAATATTCGATATAAAGCTAATAATCAAGCTAGTGGTCTTGTAAGTAAAGGTCAAGCCGCTTTAGGTAAATCTTTTCGAACTGGAGGTTTTACTAATGGTAGACCTGACGATGAGCATTACTTAACTTTTGCTTCTGTTATGGCAGTAGAAGAAGGAACAACATCAGTAACTTTTAGTGACATAAATAATAATGCAGGAACAGGATTTGCTGATATTGAAAATATTGCAGAAGTTTATGATGGAGCTGGAAATATTGATGATATTGTTATTTCACTCAAACAATATGAAACCTTTGTTATTGCAATGAGAGTTCCTGAAAACGGAAATCAAGAAGGTACACCATCTGCAGCACAAGGATTTCCTTATCCAATAACTAACAGAGATGCGCTCATTGGAATGTTAATTGAATCTGACAAAAATATTGCCGTTATTTCAGGAGGTGCTAATGGAAGTATGACTGAATCAGGACCTGGAAGAGATCATGGTATAGATCAAATTGTAGGTCTTGATAAAATAGGAAATGAATTTATTTTTGTTGAAGGTAACCCAACTGATGGTGATGATTATGATAATGCTATTATTGTTGCTCATGAAGATGATACTGCAGTTTTCTTAAATGGAAGTGATTCGGCCACAGTAACACTTACTGCTGGCCAATACTATTCTATAGAAGGAAATCAATACTCAGCTGGTGCAGGTGGCGGAAATATTTATGTAAGGACCTCAAAAAACACTTATGCTTATCAGGCTATTACCAATGGAGATACTGCTAATACAGATTTGTATTTTGTGCCTCCTCTTTCATGTACAAGTATAGAAAATGTAGAAACAATTCCTCAAATTAGAGATGCTGCTGGTGCTAACTGGAATAATACAGGAGTGATAGTTGTTGCTCCAGCTACAGCTTCAATAACCTTTACTGACCAAAATAATCCTAACCCTACATGGACTGGTGCCGTAACTACTACTGGAATAACAATAAATAATATAGCAAATGCTGCAACTGGTGCTGAAAAAAGTTTTGGTAGGGCTGTAACCGGAAACACAACCTATACCACATATAAAATAACAGGTTTTCTTGGTAATGTATCTATTTTTTCAACTTATCCTGATGGAAGTCAAGCCGAATTATATGCAGCTTACTATAACACAAATTCTACTGCCACTGCTGGAGCTTATTATTCCGGCTTTCCCTCACCTCCTGATAATAATTTTAACACCGCTTCAAATTCATCATTAGGAGATTGTATCCCAAATGTAAGTTTAAGCATTTCTAATGATTCAGAGTTTGATTCCATAGAATGGGAATATTGGAATGGTACTGGTGCTGTAACCTACACTACTGTACCTGGATGGTCAACGGCAACTGTTACCCCTACAAATGTCGGATTCTATAAAGCTATTGGAATAATTAACTGCGGTACCAAAAATTTTCGATTAGAATCTAATCCTAAAAAAGTAAGTAATTGTCCCGAAGATACTGATGGAGACGGAATAATTAACAATATCGATGTAGACATTGATCAAGATGGTATTTATAATACTGTAGAATCTAGAGCTATTGACCTTCTTGATATTTCTACCCTCGATAATCCAATGATTGTTTTTTCTGATACTACAACTGACACCTCTATCCCCTCAGCTGTTTTTACAAGTAATGGAGCTGGGGTTTCACTAACTGGACAATCTTCCGGAGCTTTCGTGTCAACAATTACTTCAGGAGGAGGAACTAAGAATGGAACTTATACTGTTTCTTTTACGCAACCTGTTAATATTGTTTTAGATGAAGATATCAACTTTACTCACAATCTTCAAGCCGGAGAAAAATATTCAGTAAGCATTTTACCTGTCTCTCTTACAATAACACTTTTAGATCCTGGAGATGAACTTAAAATTGACACCAATCAAAATGGANTTTATGATTCTGGTATAGTAACCATAACTTCTAATGAAATTCTATTCACTTTTGATGGCACTGCATCTGCTGCTGATAAATTTTCTTTTCAAGCCGATGCTATAACACAATTTACTTTTAAACATATTACTGAAAATACTGGTGGAAATTCAGTTTTTAATGGAGTGCTTTCAATGAAATATCTTCCAATAGATACAGATTCTGACTCCATTTATAATCATTATGATAGAGATAGTGATGGTGATGGCTGTTATGATACTGTAGAAGCAGGGTTTTCTGATGGGGATTCTAATGGAAGACTTGGAACAAACCCTATTACTGTTGATGGGATGTTAGCTGCAGAACCTGGAAAAGTAAACAACCAAGGTGAGGGTTATACTACCCCTAATGATTTAAACACAAATGGCGTAAAAGACTATCTTGAATATACTGTTTCTCCAACATTTACTCTAGAACCACAAGATGTCAAGGTATGTCCAGGAGATGACACCTCTTTTACAGCTTCAAGCAGTTTATCAGATACAGTTTTTTTGTGGCAAAGATATAATACAGCAACTAGTGTGTGGGATAACCTAGCCAATGGAGCTTTATACTCAGGTGTAACTTCTCCAACACTAACATTAACAGCTCCAGATTCAGATACATTAGATGATAGTCTATATAGAGTTGTAATATCAAAAGATGAATTTGTTTGTTTTTCTATTTCAGCTACAGCAACTTTAGATTTTGTTCAACCAGGTGTTATAACTTATGGGGGGGGGTCGCTATCAGTTACTGAAGGAGGAGCTAATGATATTTTTGGTTTTGCTCTTACTGATCAACCAAGTAGTACAGTCACAATAAACTTAACAACAACTCCAGCTGGTCAATTNACATTNACNCCNTCTTCTTTTAATTTTGATAGTTCAAATTGGAGTACATCCCAATCTGCAACTCTTAGTGCAGTTGATGATTTAATAGTTGATGGAACCGTAACTGGTACTTTAATATTGGCTGCTGACCCCTCAAGTGATGATTGCTTTGATAATATTGGTCCATTAAACTTTGATGTAACTATTATTGATAATGATACTGCTGGTTATATTGTAAACCCTGTAATTGGAACACTGACTGAAAGTGATACAACAACTGCTTCATTTACTATAATTTTAACTAGACAACCTATAAATGATGTTATAATAAACCTTACTAACAGTGATGCAAGTGAAAAAACTATAGGCACTACTACTCTAACTTTTACAAGTGTAACCTGGAATGTAACTCAAACAATTTTTTTAAATAGTGTTGATGAACTTTTGGTAGATGGTGATCAAACAACATCAATTACTGCAGAAATAGACCCTTCATCTGATTCAAATTTTACTGGTTTAGCTAGTCAAACAGTTACCGTGGTAACAAAAGACAATGAAATTGGGGATTTTATACTAGGGCCTATAAGTGGAAATTTAACTGAACAACCCCTCAATTCAGTTAATTTTTCAGTAGTTCTAAATGCAATACCAGCGTCAAACGTAGAAATTAACTTTTCAAGTGGAGATCTAACAGAGGCATCTATGGCAACAACAAGTGTAACATTTACTCCTGCAAATTGGAATATTCCAATTCTTGTTGTAGTTGATAGCGTTGATGAGTTAATTTTTGATGGAGACCAAACAACAATAATAACAGGTTCTGTAAATCCTAGCTCTGACTCTTCTTTTACAGGAGCAAGTAGCAAAACTGTTAGTGTAATTACTGAAGATAATGATGCTCCTGGTTTTACAGTTAACCCAGTAGTTGGATCATTAACAGAAAGTAATACAATAACAGCTCAATTTTCAGTTGTTCTTAACTCCACTCCAACTTCTGACGTTATTATTGATTTAAATAACACTGACTCTAGTGAAGTTGTTTTAGACAAAGTCTTTTTAACTTTCACATCTATAAATTGGAATATACCTCAAATAATAACTCTTTTCAGTGAGGATGATTATATAATTGATGGAACTCAAACAACATCTATAACAGCTTCTGTAAACAATAGCTCAGATCCAGATTATATTTCTTTACCAAGTCAAACAGTTTCTGTAGTAACTTATGATAATGAAATTGCCGGTGCAATAGTTACTGTAATGGATAATCTTACAAGTGAAGATGGCGATACAGGCTATTTTGAAATTATTTTGACAGCTCAACCAACTGATGATGTCACCATAAACTTAAGTTCCTCAAATATACTTGAAGGTAAATTGATTGATACTTCAGTCACTTTTACTCCTTCTAATTGGAATATACCACAAATTATTACTGTTGAAGGATTAGATGACTCCCCTCCTACAAGTGACGGTTCTATTGATTTTAAAATTATAACTGGAAATGTAAACTCTTCTGATCCTGATTTTGATTTACTAGATGGATCTTCAATTCCAGATGCTAATATGACTAATCAAGATAATGATGCACCTGGAATATTAGTTACGATTTTAAATGACGATTTTACAACTAGTGAATCAGGAGACATTGTCATAGCTCAGTTTAGTTTACTTTCAAAGCCAAATGGAGGAGCTGATGTGACTATACCTTTAAGTTTATCTGGACCTTCAGGGGAAATGAATTTAAATGAAACTTCAATAACTATTTTAAATAATAATTGGGATAATCCTTCAGCTAACCAAATAACAATTACTGGACTTGATGATCTTCTTGTTGATGGAGATAAACAAGTATACCTTATCACAGGTGACCCAACTTCGGGAGATTCTTTTCATAATGATCTTAATGCTGACAGTGTTGCTAATCCATTACTTACTAATCAAGATAATGATGTTCCAACAATAATTGTTAGTACTCCCAATTCAGTTTCTGAAGATGGAACAAACTCCCTTCTTAATGTTAGACTAGGAACAAATATTCTATCAAATGTTAACATAGACTTATCATTATCTGATATAACTGAACTAGCCATTAATAAAACAAAACTCACATTTAATTCTTTAAACTGGAATATTGATCAACAAATTACAATTACGGGTCAAGATGATTTTATATTAGATGGAGATATTAGTTCGGTAATATACCTAAATGTGGATGCTTTAAATTCTGACTCTTCATATCAATCAGTCGCCAGAGTTAATGTGTTTGTTATTAATATAGATAATGAAGAAGATTTTGATAATGATTTAGTTGAAGGTGATGATGATAATTGTATTGATATATCTAATCCTGAGCAAAAAGATTTAGATCAAGATGGTACAGGTGATTTATGTGATATTGATATTGATGGAGATGGTGTTCTTAATGTTATAGAGGAACTCGATAAAACAGATCCTAAAAATGCTTGTTCATTTAATAGCTCTAATATTACCCTTGAAGTAACAATAAAGATTGATTGCGATGGAGATGGAGCTATAGATGAAAATGATCTAGATAGTGACAATGATGGAATATTAGATTCTAAAGAAGGAAATGATGATATAGACAATGATGGAATACCAAATTATTTAGATTTAGATAGTGATGGGGACAATTGTCCTGATGTAATAGAAGCTGGTTTTGAAGATGGAGATAATGATGGAGTTCTTGGAAGCAGCCCTCTTTCTTTTGATTCTTTTGGAAAAATTATTTCTAGTTCTGGCTATACTACGCCAAATGATTTAGACTCTAATGGAATTGATGACTATCTTGAATTTGGATCAGAAATAAAAATCACAAAACAACCTAAAACGATTAATCCTGTTAACCCTGGAAGACCAATATCATTATCAGTTGATGCTGAATCAGAAGGTACAAGAAGCTATAAATGGCAAGTAAATAATAATACGCAATCCATTAGTTCGAAAAAACAAAGTTGGGTTTCAATTAATGATTCCAATCTTTATAGTGGAACTGAAACTAATATTTTAACAATAAATAATCCATCAATAAATATGATTGGTTGGAAATACAGAGTCATTATTTCTAATCCATGTTATGTCTGTGGAGAAGATGTTATATCTGAGGAATCTCTTCTAAGTAAAATAGACTTAAATATTCCTAATGCCTTTTCTCCTGACGGTGATGGTGTTAATGATAAATGGGTAATTGAAGGGTTAGAGTACTATACTAAACATTATATAAGAATTTATAATCGATGGGAAGCTAAAGTATTTGAATCAATTAACTATCAAAATGATTGGGATGGTATTCAAACACATGGAACAACTCTAGGTAATGACAAAAATTTACCTGAAGGAATATATTTTTACATTATTGAGTTAGGAGAAATGAAAGAGCCTATTAAAGGGTTTATTTACATTAAACGTAAAAAAAGGTAGTATTATGAATAAATTCTTTTTTACAATAATTTTCATTGGTTGTTTTATTTTTTCTTTAAAAACTATAGCACAACAAGAATTTTCTTTTTCCCAATACATGTTCAGTCATCAGACTATAAATCCAGCCTATGCTGGTTCAAAGAAAGTTGGGAATTTTACAGCTTTACATCGTTCTCAATGGGTTGGTTTTGAAGGATCTCCTTTAACTCAAAGCTTTACATTCAATGGTCCTTTTAATTCAAAAAATTTAGGGTTTGGTATTAGTGCAGTAAATGATAAGATTGGTCCAATACTAAATACCTCTGCTAATTTTGATCTATCTTATCATTTAAGACTTAATGAGGCTAATACTAGACTTTCTGTAGGGTTAAAATTTGGTTTACATAATTATAACTTAAATACAGATCTAATAAACACATTAGAACCTTCTGACCAAACTTTTATAATGGATAAAAAAATGAATATTCTTCCTAATATTGGATTCGGTCTCTACTTATATTCTATGAAATGGTATTTTGGTGTTTCAATACCTAAAATGATTAAAAACGATATCTATAATATGTCTACGCATGGATATATGTTATCAGGAGCCCTATTTAATATTGCTCCAGACTGGGAATTAAAGCCAAGTCTATTTATAAAATATAGCCCAGGTTCTCCATTGGGTTATGATATTAGCAGCCTTATAGTTTATAAAGAAACTTTTTGGTTAGGTCCGCAACTAAGGACAACCATAGATTCTCCAATACCAGATGCACAGTTTGGTGGAGGTTTCGGTGTAATTGCAGGTCTTAACATAAATAAAAATATTTCTATAGGATATTCATACGGTTCTTCTATGGGCATTACAAGCTTAGGTTTTAATTATGGAACACATGAAGTAATGTTAAGGTATGAACTTACTCCAAAAGTAATTGGACTTCTTAGATCACCAAGAATTTTTTAGACATGAAAAAAACAATATACATTATAACTATTATTATCTGCTTCCTATCTAGAGGTCAATCAGATGTTTCAAATGAAAAAAAACTTGATTGGGGTGATTATTATTTAATGAATAAAAATTACTATAAAGCAATTGAATTATATACTAAGTATGAAAGTACTCTTCCTTTTAAAAATCAATTAAATCTTGCAAAAGCTTATATTAAAATTGGAAATATGAAAAAGGCCGAAGAATCTTTTAAATTAGTAGTTGATTCTAATAATGCTGAAGTAGTAGATTATTATGTTTATGCTGATTTATTAAAATCAAATCCTTCTTTAGCTAATGAATATCGAGAAAAAGCCTATAAAATTCCTTTAAGTAATAGTTATTTTAAGAACAAAAAACCTTATGAAAATAAAAAAAATGAAAATAAAAATTATAAAATATTTAATCTGAATATTAACTCAGAAAAGTCTGACTTTGGAGCTATGTTTTTAAATCCATCAAATCCAGAAATTATAATTTTTTCTAGTCCACAAAAAATTGACTTTAATAAAGTGATGAGAAAAAAACTAAAATCTAACTCGCCAGTTTACAATATCTTTAAAGCAAAATTCGATACGACCTCTTTAAGTATATCTAATATTAACCCTTTTCAGGAATCAATAAATTCTATTTTTCAAGATGGTCCTGCATCATTAGATGTTAAAAGAAATATTTTTTACATCACTAGAAGTTCTAAAACTTTTGGAAAAAACAACCTAATACAGCTTGATCTTTTTTCTATCCCTTTTGAAAACTCTAAAGGTCAAATTGCTATTCCGCTCTTAATTAATGGTCAAAATTATTCAACTATGCACCCATCAGTTAGCCCTGATGGTAATAGATTATATTTTTCAAGTGATCGGCCAGGAGGATTTGGTGGTATGGACCTTTATTATGTTGAAATACTTGAAGATAATAAGTTAGGGAAACCTGTAAATTTAGGACCAGATATAAACTCATCATTTGACGAGGTTTTTCCATTTAGTTTTTCTGAAAATATTTTATTCTATTCTTCCAACAATAATGAAGGAACCGAAAGATTAAATATAAANATGGGAAAACATTTAATTGAAAAAAGATGGGAAACATTTAATCTTGAATCTCCATTTAATAGTAACCAAGATGATTTTTCTTTTTCACTAGATAAAAATTTAAAATTTGGTCTTTTTACTTCAAAACGTGAGGGAGGTAAAGGAGATGATGATCTTTATGCTTTTAAATTTACTCCTAAAATAATTGGTGAAGATGACAATTATATCTATAGCCCAACAGACACATTAGCTGTTTCTTTCAATGGAGTTTTAAAAAATGATTTAGAAATAATGAAAAACAAAGATCCTTTAACAATCTTATTTTCTAAAAAAGCTGAGTTAATACAAACTGTAAAACATGGGGAATTAATTTTAAATGATAATGGTTCTTTTTTATATAAAAATATTGATTCCTCCAAAGAAAATGATTCCTTTTCATATGTAATTAATACAGATTATGGTATTTCAGATCCTTTATATGTTAATCTAATAAGAAAAGACTTACCTATAGAATCATTTGCTTCTATATATTATGATTTTGACAAATCTGATATTTTAACAAAGTATAAAGAAAATATTGACAAAGTTATTTCTGCATTGAATTATTCTCCTGAAATGAAAGTTGAGGTTAATTCATATACTGATTGTAGGGGTTCTAAAGAATACAACCTAAATCTATCAAATAAAAGGTCAAAAACAATAATTGAATATATAAGAAAAGAGATAAAAAATCCTGAAAGAGTTTATGGAAAAGGATATGGTGAAACTAATATTTTAAGTGAAGACGTTTTCAACACAGGAATTGGCTCCTCTATATCTCAATCAACGGGAGGTAAATCAAAAATTAAAAATCAAACTCGAGATTACATTGTAGTTTCCGGACTTTACAAATCTGAAAAAAATGCGAAAACTAAAAAGGAAAATTTGGATAAACTAGGCTTCAGTTCTTCAATAGAGAAAGCAAATGGGTTATTCAAAATAATTGTTAAAGATTTTGACAAATTCAAAAATGCCAAAGAACTTGTTAAGTCTTTGAAAGACTATAAAATAGTTGCATGGATTTTAAATTGTAATTGTTGTAAACTTTCAGAAGAAAATCATCAATTAAACAGACGTACAGACTTTAAAATTATTAAATAAAAACATTTTGTTTTGAATAGATTATTTTTTTTACTCTTTGTTACTATTTATTGTTTAAAGTCATTAGCTCAAAACAAAGACGCATATCTATATAGTTATTTTATTAATAATGGAGCGGATGGACTTCATTTAGCTTATAGTTTAGATGGATATAATTGGAAATCATTGAAAAATAATAAATCGTTCCTTACTCCAACAATTGGGAATGATAAACTTATGAGAGACCCATGTATTATTTATGGTCCAGACAAAAAATTTCATATGGTTTATACAGTTAGTTGGAGAGAAAGAAGCATTGGATATGCATCTTCACCGGATCTAATAAATTGGTCCAAACAATTAGAAATCCCTGTAATGAAACATGAAGAAAATGCTCTTAATTGTTGGGCTCCTGAAATTTTTTACGATTCAAATTCAAAAAATTATGTAATCCTTTGGTCAACTACCATTCCTGAACGCTTTAAAGAGACAGATAGTAGTGGTGATTCTATTCATATTCATACTCCTTCACGTTTAGAAGGAAAGACGGATTTAATACTAACATATAATCATCGTCTTTACTATGTAACAACTAAAAATTTCAAAGTTTTTAGTGAAACTAAATTGTTTTTTGATCAAGGATTTAACGTTATAGACGGATCTTTAAACAAATCAGAGGATAATTACTTGCTTTTCCTTAAAGATGAAACAAGATATCCACCCCAAAAAAATATAAGAATAACAACTAGTAAATCTCTTTTTGATAATTTTAAGCCTGTATCAGATCCTATAACAGGAAATTACTGGGCTGAAGGTCCTTCTTCAATTAAAATTGGTGATTATTGGCATGTTTACTTTGATAAATATATGAAAACTGGAAATAGAATGGGTGTTGTCAAATCTAGNGATTTAAAAAACTGGATTGATATATCAGATCAAATTAATTTTCCAGAAAATGCTTTACATGGAAGTATATTTAAGGTAGGTCAAAAGGTTTTAGATAATTTACTCAAATTAGAATAGAAATAAAATTGTATATCAATATTGATTTATTAATAAAATAAGGGTTTTTAGTTAATAAAATGTATAATAATAAAATAGTTAAATTCTTATAATTAATTTTATAAAAAAAATATTTTGAATTATTTATTTAGGTTTTTTTCTCAATACTTATTAATACTACTCTTTGCTCCTCTTTTTTTTATTGGTTGTCAAGAAAAGAGAAAAATAGATTATAATTCTCAGATAAAACCAATTATAAACGATAAGTGTATAGCATGTCATGGAGGAGTTGAACAAAATGCTGGATTAAGTTTTTTATTTGAACAGCAAGCACTGGGAAATACTGATGAAGGTTCTCCTGCTATTATTCCTGGAAATGCAAAAAAAAGTAGATTAATTCAACGTCTTCTTGAAAAAGATCCTGAATTAAGAATGCCCTATGAAAAACCTGCTTTAAGTGAAGAAGAAATTGATTTATTTGTAAAATGGATTGATCAAGGTGCAAACTGGGGTACTCATTGGGCTTATATTCCTCCAAAAAAATCAAAAATTCCACGAGTTAATCAATCTTTCAATAAAAAAGAATTCATACAAAATCCTATAGACAATTTTATTGCCGCAAAAATGGAAAATCAAAAATTAAAACCAAATAATAAAGCAGATAAAAATGTTTTGGCAAGAAGAGTTGCGCTCGATATAACTGGCTTACCTCCAAAGATTAATCTTTTCGAAAATTTTATAAATGGGGATATAACATATGAAAATTATATTGATTCTCTTTTGATATCAAAAAGTTATGGTGAAAAATGGGCTAGTTGGTGGTTAGATCTTGCAAGATATGCAGATTCAAGAGGATATGAAGGGGATGGCGATAGAATTGTTTGGAAATACAGAGATTGGGTAATTAATGCCTTAAATAAAGATATGCCTTTTGATAAATTTACAATTGAACAATTGGCGGGAGATTTGTTTGAAAATCCAACTCCTGATAATTATATAGCTACTGCTTTTCACAGAAATTCAATGAATAACGATGAAGGTGGAACCAATAATGAAGAGTTTAGAACAGCTGCAATTATTGATAGAGTAAATACAACTTTTGATGTATTTCAAAGTACAACAATGAGTTGTGTTCAATGTCATGCTCACCCATACGATCCTATAAAACATGATGATTATTATAAGATTTTTGCTTTCTTTAATAATACTCAAGACTCTGATCAACCTGTTGATGAAAGTCCTGTTTATATGACATATAATCAAACTGAAGAGTCAAAAATTAATAAAGTTCTTGACTGGATTAAAGCGTATGGTGATGTTGAAACTCATAAGAGATATAAAAACCTTTTTTATAGTTACCAGCCACAATATCAAGCAAACCATGCTGGAAATTTTATAAATGCAACATTAATAAATAAAAATAACTCCCTATTTCTCAGAAATAATGGTTCTGCAATATTAAAAAACGTTTATCCAAAAGAAAATAGTAGAATTATAATACACTACCATAGTGATAGTCCTGGTTCGATAGTAACAATTAGAGAGGGTTCTTCAAAAGGAAGGGTTTTAACTAAATTTAGAGTTCCTGAAATGAACTGGAAAAAAAATGGAAAATCATGGAGACCTGAATTACTTAATTTACCATTTAAAAAAGTAGCTGACAAAATAGATTTATACATTGAGGCATATGATCCAATTAAAGATTCTAGAGAATTTAAACCAAACTCCTCAGGTGTAATAGGACTAGATAATGCAAAACCTCTAGTGTTTTTAAATTGGTTTTCTTTTGTGCCTAATATTCCAGGAAAAGGAAAAAAAGGATACTCTAAAATCAACAAATATGTCAATGAGATATTAAATGCAAATGATATAGTTAAAACACCTATTATGATAGAAAATGAGGATTTTCATAAACGATCTACATATGTTTTTGACAGAGGTAATTGGCTTCAACCTACAAAAGAAGTTAAACCCAATGTTCCTGAAATTCTTAATAGTTGGAAACAAGAATGGGAAATGAATAGACTAGGGTTAGCTCAGTGGATAGTAGATAAAGATAATTCACTTACGTCAAGAACTGTTGTTAATCGAATTTGGAATCAAATTTTTGGAAGAGGAATTGTATCAACTATAGAAGATATGGGAACTCAATCTGAACCTCCAAGTCATCCTGCTCTTCTTGATTGGATGTCAGTTCACTTTATCAATGAACAAAATTGGAGCTTAAAAAGTTTAATTAAATCAATTGTTCTATCAGGAACATATCAACAAAATTCAATTATTGATGAAAAAAATTATCAAAAAGATCCATTAAACTTATACTATGCAAGAGGTCCAAAACTTAGATTAAAAGCAGAAGAAGTAAGAGATCAAGCATTGGCAGTTTCTGGACTTTTAAGTTCAAAAATGGGTGGTCCTGCTGTTAAGCCCCCTTCACCTAAAAATTATGGAAAACACAGATATGGCGCTGATACATGGATTGACAGTGAAGGAGAAGATAAATATAGAAGAGCCGTTTATACATATCAAAAAAGAACAATACCATACCCTTCTTTTTTAGTTTTTGATGCAGGAACTAGAGAAGTTTGTCTAACAAATAGAATCTCTACAAACACTCCATTACAAGCACTAATAACAATGAATGATCCTGTATATGTTGAAGCATCTTATCATTTAGCGAAAAGTCAATTAGAGAATGAGAATATTGAAGATGCAATAAAGTCAATTTATAAAAAGGCAACATATAAAAATATTAATAACTTTAAACTTGAAAGCTTAGTGGAACTTTATAATAGTGCAATTAAGCAATATGAGAATGATCCTAAAAGCTTAAATGAGTTTTTAAATATTGAAGATACTGATAAGCATCATGCTGGTCTTACTATAGTTGCTAATGCAATAATGAATTTAGATGAATTCTTAACACATGCATAATTATGAATAAAAAAATAAAACTATTTAATGAGCTTATGTTAAAAAATGCTTCAATAAATAGCAGAAGACATTTTTTAAAAAACTGTACATTAGGAATGGGCGGGATGGCATTTAGTAACTTATTAACTAATTGTAGTACTGATAAAAAAAACTTATTTGATAATGGTAGATCATTAAATCCACTTGCTCCAATTTCTCCGCCTAATTTAGGTAAGGTAAAAAGTGTAATATATCTTCATATGGTTGGCGCTCCATCCCAATTAGAATTATTTGACTATAAACCAGAATTACATAAGCTTCACAACAAGCCTTGTCCTGAGTCACTTTTAAAGGGGAAAAAATTTGCATTCATAGAAGGTGTGCCGAAAATGTTAGGTCCTCAAGCTAAATTTAAAAAAGCTGGAGAATCTGGAAATTGGGTTTCTAACAACTTACCATATTTCAAGACAATAATTGACGAGGTAAGTTTTTTAAAAGCTGTTCATACTAATGAATTTAATCATGGTCCAGCCCAACTATTTATGCATACGGGAAGTCCTCGCCTAGGTAGACCAAGTATTGGTTCATGGGCTACATATGGTTTAGGATCTGAAAATCAAGATCTTCCAGGTTTTATGGTATTAACTTCTGGTGGAGGAACTCCTGATGGAGGTAAAAGTTTATGGGGAAGTGGTTTTCTGCCCTCTGTTTATCAAGGAGTTCAATGTCGGTCTAAAGGGGATCCTGTTCTATATCTTAGTGATCCTAAAGGAATTTCAAGGGATCTAAAAAGGGATTTAATTACTTCAATTAATGAAATAAATTCTGATGAGTATAAAAACTACAAGGATCCTGAAATACTTACAAGGATTAGTCAATACGAAATGGCTTATAGAATGCAAATTGCAGTCCCAGAAGTAATGAATATAAATGATGAACCTGAGAGTGTAAAAGAAATGTATGGAGTTAAACCAGGGGAAGAATCATTTGCTAATAATTGTCTGTTAGCTAGAAAACTAGTTTCAAAAGGTGTTCGTTTTGTTCAGCTTTATGATTGGGGGTGGGATAGCCATGGTGATCTTGAAGAAACTGCTTTAAATCTTGGTTTTAAAACAAAATGTGAAGAAATTGACCGTCCAATTGCTGCATTAATATTAGATTTAAAACAGCGTGGTTTGTTAGATCAAACATTAGTTGTTTGGGGAGGCGAGTTTGGTAGGACTCCAATGCAAGAAAACAGAAGTGGAGTTCAAAATGCTTATACAGGAAGAGACCATCATGGGGATGCTTTTACAATGTGGCTCGCTGGTGGTGGAATAAAAAAAGGAATAGTACACGGAGAAACTGATGAATTCGGATACAAACCAGTCAGCGGAAAAGTTTCTGTTCATGATATCCAAGCTACCATACTTCATTTACTTGGATTTGATCATGAAAAATTTACTTATGATTTCCAAGGCAGACCGTTTAGACTTACTGATGTTGAAGGTGAAATTATTCGAGAAATTTTAGCATAATTTGGATATTTTATTAAATCTTATTGGAAAATTCCACCCACTTATAATTCATTTACCTATCGGGTTTATTTTAATTGGATTATTAATTGAAATAAATTCAAAAAAATTTAAAAGTCCAAATAAAATTTTAAAATTCATTTTTCTATGGTCTAGTATTACTTGTTTAATTTCTGTTTTAACAGGTTTTTTACAATATCAAAGTGAAGGTCTTTTATGGGAATCCATTCAAGGTCATTTTATATCAGGAATAATTACTCTTTTACTTAGTGTTGCTTTTTATTTTTATTTAAATAAATCTAAACCTTTTATTGCTATTCCAAGAAAAGTATATACTATAGGTATATTTGTTAATCTATTAATTACAGGACACTTAGGAGGAAATATAACCCATGGCGAAGACCATTTAATTGAACCTCTCCCCGATTCCGTTAAATTATTTCTTAATAAAGATTCTATAAAAGAAGAATTTACTTACAAAGATGAAATTGATATAAATAAGCCTGTTTTTAATAATTTAATTCAACCTATTTTGGATTCTAAATGCGTTAGTTGTCATAATTCAAAAAAAAGTAAAGGTAAATTAATGTTAAATAATTTTGAGGTGTTAAAAAAAGGTGGAAAAAATGGACTTGTAATTAATTATGAAAGTCCTGAGTTAAGTGAAATTTTAGTTCGTATCCATTTACCTAAAGATGAAAAAAAACATATGCCTCCCAAAGCAAAAAAACAATTAACTAAAGCTGAAATAAACGTTTTAAGTCATTGGATAAATATGGGAGCCCCTGAAAACACCTTAATTAAAGATATGGAAATGAGTAATGAACTTCTTTCAAATTTTATTCAAAAAGAAGAAAGTTTTTTTCCTAAAATAGATATTGATACACCAAATAAAAACTCTATTTCTTTTCTCAGAAAAAAAGGAATACATATTGCTCCTATAACTAAATCTTCAAACTTGCTATATCTAAGCTCCTATAACTACCATGAATTTATTGAAGAAGATATCACTGAATTGAAAAAATTAAAGGATAATCTTGTCGACATGGACCTAAGTAATAGTTCTTTTAATGATGAAGTTTTTGATATACTTAGCACTTTCACAAATTTAACCAGATTGAAATTGAATTACACTTCTGTTTCTGGTAAAGGAATAGATAAATTATCCTCTTTGAAAAATTTAAAAAAATTACATCTTATAAACACCAACTTTAATTCAAATCAAATTAAGGTCATCAACTCTTTTCCTGCTTTAGAAAAAGCTTATTTATTTCAAAAAAATCGAGATTTAAGTAAAGAAGTTACTTTATCTGATCAAGATATTGAGAAATTTGACTTTGGTGGATATACAATTCAAGAATTACCATAAGATTATTTTCTAATAAATTTTTCTAAAAATTAATTTTGATCAATTAAATTTGAATTAATATATGTTTTTAAAATATAGTTTATTAATATAAAATATTATTTAGTAGTTTTTCTTTTTGGAATCTTTTCCTACTCTCAAACCACTTATTATGTAGCAAAAAATGGAAATGATTCTAATAATGGAACCAGTATTTCAAGCCCTTTTCTAACAATTGGGAAAGCTATTTCTGTGATTTCTGCCGGAGACAATATTTATATTAGACAAGGAGTTTATCATGAGGATCTAACCTTAAATAATTTAGACGCTACTTCTGGAAATAAAACATTAATATCTAATTACAATAATGAAAGAGTAATTATTGACGGAACAATCCCTATAACTGGAAATTGGTCAAATGAAACTATAGGTTCAACTCCAGTTAAAAAAATAGAAAGTATAACCTCTTCCATTACTCAACTTTTTGTAGGTAACAACCAAATGGTGATGGCCAGATGGCCTAACGCTCAATTCTCAGATCTTTCGATTTATGATCATGATAATTGGGCTGAAGGTTTAGAAACAGGAAGTAGTGACGGTTCTATTATAATTGATGAATCCGTTGAAAATCCTGGCTCATTGAATCTAACAAATTCAATTGGAGTTTTAAACCTTGGATCTTTTAAGACCTATAATAGAACTATAAATTCACATACCCAACAAGCTGGAAATGATGTTTTCACATACTCAAATCAGATAGGAAGTGGGTTTAAAACTAAACACTATTATTTTTTTTTTGAAGGAAAAAAAGAATTTATAGATACTCAAAATGAATGGTTTTTAGATAACGCTAATGACATCCTTTATTTAAATCCTCCAACAGGAGTTGATCTTTCTAAAGTACCTATAAGAGGTAAAGTTAGAGATTATTCAATAAATATTACAGGAAGTGAATACCTAAAAGTACAGGGACTTACTTTCTTTGCAACAACATTAAAAGCAGAAGGGAGCAGTTATATAGAAATTGAATCTTGTAACTTCTATTATCCTTCAAATTCAAGAAGAATGTTAAATGACCTCTCTGGAGCTAATGTAACTACTCTAGGGACCGGTTCAGGAAATTCAGCTAGAGTTGATAGTAGTACTGTAAGTGGATGTTTATTTATTGATACTGAAGGAGAAGCACTAGTTGTTTATGGAGATGATAATACGATAAAAAATTCATACTTCAGAAATATTGACTGGTCAGCAACAGAATTAAATGGACTTATGGTTAGTGTTTATATAAATGGAAATAACAATAAGTTTAATAATAATGAAATCTATAATACTGGTGCTTCAGCAACTGTTTGGCCAGGAACAGCTTCTGAGTTTTCATATAATATAGTATCAAGTACAGGCCATGCTCAATCTGATGGAGCTGTATTTCAAGGAACCAGTGCGTGTGTTGCTGGCTCTGAAGTTCATCATAATTTTGTTTACGATACAGAAAAATATGCTTTTCGTTATGATGCTCCTGGAGGTGATGCTTCACAGGCAGGCAGTTTTGGTAGAATGCATCATAATATAGCCGATAATACTCTTGGTTTAATGATTAAAGGTAATAACCAAGTAATTGCTCATAATACAGTTTTAAATACGATCAGTAATAGAAATGATATTATTATACTTTCTGAGGATTGTTCAAACAATAGTACCTGGTTTTATAATAATTTGGCTGAACGAATAGGGGCTCATAGAAGTGATGTAACATTTTCAACTCCTGGAACCTCTCCACTACCCATTGGAACTGCTGGATATATTAAAAATGGTGGTAATTGGGAAGCTTGTGACTCAGGAGATTCATTTTTTTCTGGTTCAGGAACTGGCAGCTCAACATCAAATTATGATGGCATAAATGTTTCTCGTCCAGGTATAACCTACGACAATAATATAGAATCTTTAATTAGCTATAATGCTGGAAATGGGAAATCAATGGCCGATTATGTTCCTACAAGTAATAAACTTTTAGATAAAGGAGCTTCACCAACAAATNTTATTTCAACTTCNNTAACAACNACTGCTACTTTAAATACAATTGTACCTCAAACAATTTCTGGAAGTGCAATTGATATAGGAGCTTTAGAATCTGGTGCAACTTGGACACCTGGCCTTATTGGGTGGACTCCTAGTCAAACAATTGATTTAAATAGCATTTTCCCACCAGAATCTTCAATTGTCACTAATTCGTTAATCTTACATTATGATGCCTCGAATTCTTCATCTTATCCTGGGCAAGGAAATATTATATACGATTTAAGTGAAAATTATAATAATGGAACTTTAATAAATGGTACTGCTTTTACAAATACTAAAGGAGGTGAAATATATTTTGATGGCTCTAATGACTATATTCAATTAGACTCTCCATTCTCGTATAATCAGCATACAATCGAATTTTGGATTTATAATGAAAGTGGTGGTTCAAATTGGGTATGGGATGCTAGAGACAGTAATAATGATGGATACATATTACATTATAGAAATTCTGTTATTGAATATTATGTGGGAAATGATGATATTAAAAATGTTTATACAAATACACATTCAAACATATGGAGACATGTAGTGGCTACAAAAGATGGTTCTAATATAAAATTGTATGTAAATGGGGATCTTAAACATACTGTAGCATCTTCATATTCGATAAATACAACTACTAATGTTAGAATTGGAGCAAGGAGTTTTGACCCTGTAACTAATTATTTTAAAGGTAAAGTTGCAATAACTAGGTTTTACTCTAGAGGGCTTTCTGCTGAAGAGGTTTCTCAAAATTATGATGCTGAAAGAGGAAGGTTTGGAGTAACGCCTTATGATATCACATTAAGTAAGCTTGATACTAATGGTTTAGTACTTTATTTGGATGGTGCAAATTCAAATTCATACCCAGGTACTGGAAATACATGGTCAGATTTAAGTGGAAATGGAAATAATTTTACAGTTTACGGTTCTCCTTTTTTTCATCCTGAAATGGAAGGGGGAACATTTGTCTTTGATGAATCTAACGATTATGCAAAATCTAATTCCACATCCATTTTAAATCGAAATGCATATACTAAAATTGCTGTTTTTTACCCTAAATCAAACACGAATAATATTGTTAGTGGTGGAAATGAAGCCCGACATGCATTTTGGATGAATTCAGATATTAAATTTAAAGCTGGGCATAATGGTACATGGAATATAGTTGAGCATACCCCCTCAGGAGGTATGCTTAATAAATGGCACTTTGGAGCCGTATCTTTTAATAACTCTTCGGGATGGAAACTTTATCATAATGGAACCTTAGTTGATTCAGATAATAGTACGGCTGTATCAGACGGAAATGGATTAGTTNGAATTGCAGCTTATAATGATGGAACTAATTTATTTGATGGAAGAATTCCTGTAGTTTTAATATATAATAGAGTTCTCTCTGACTTAGAAATACAAAAAATTCATAATCATTTTGCTCCAAGATATGATTTAACCTATGGAACTAATTCTGTAACAATTAATGAATTTGCATTATCAGGGACAAAAGTTGGAGATCTTACTGCTGCTGACGTTGATTATCCTGTTGATATATTTAATTTTAGTTTAGTTAATGGTAACGNAACCAATGATCAGGATAATTCTTCTTTTACAATTTCAGGGACACAGCTACTTTTAAATAACAGCAATATATCTTATAATGATAAACAATCTTTAAAAATCTATGTTCAATTATCTGATGGTTCTTATACATTTAATAAGGCTCTTGTTGTTAATGTTAATGATTTAAATATTGCCCCTACTGATATAGGTTTAACTTCTAATACAATTGCTGAGAACTCCCCTATTGGAAGTAATATTGGGACTCTCTCTGCTGTTGACTCTGATACATCAATTAGCAGTTTAACATACACATTTACAAGTAGTGGTGATTCACAAGATGATGATAATGGTAGTTTTACAATAAGCGGAACAAGTCTTTTAACAAGTACAACTTTAGACTTTGAGACAAAAAACAGCTATAATATATATGTAAATGTAAGTGATGGAACATCAAACTTTGCCAAAGCTTTTACAGTAAGTGTAACAAGTGTTCCTGAAATAAAAAGAGCCCAAATTGCTTTAAATAACTCTACTGTTTCTGTTACGTTTACATCTCTAGTATATGGTGGAACATCTAATTCTACATCCACTTTAGCAGTTTCTGATTTTTCATTAGCTATATCTGGTGGTGTAGCTAGCTTGTCTTCTTCAACACCCTCTAGTATAACTATAAGTGGTACTACTATAGGTCTTGGAATCTCTTTAACAGGAACTCCTAATGGAAATGAAATATTAACTATTTCTCCTGCTTCAAATGCAATTTTTGCAAGTACTGGAAACACTGTGTCAACCACTCAAACTTCAAATACAACTAAATTGATTCCTAACATTGAAAGAAATGGTCTTGTTTTATATGTTGATTCTAGAAATCAAAGTTCTTATCCAGGATATGGGACAACTTTATATGATATTAGTGGAAACAACCATGATTTTACAATTAATGGTTCCATGAATTACAATACGACAGATGGTTTTACATTTGTTTCCGGACAAACATCAAAATACTTTCAACAAACGAATTTTCCTCATCCAGCAAATACCTTTACAAATGAAATCTTTATAAAAACATCTCAAACTACTGATGGAGGAATTATAAGTTATAACAAGTCCAATAATGACAATGCAAATTTAGTTTGGATAGATAATAGCAACGGTGGAAATATCAGAACTCACACTAAAGGAACAGTTAAATACACAAATGCAAATATCAGTAATAATGAGTGGCGTCATTTTGTTCAGACTGTTGACAAAACCAATGGAATTGAAAAAATATATGTTGATGGGGTTTTAATTCAAACTTTCACTTCAAATAACAATTCAATTCCAACAAATGGATGTTTAGCTTTAGGACAAGACTATGATTCAACTTGTGGTGGATTTAATACAAATGATGCCTTCGGCGGATTCTTTCCAGTATTTAGAATGTATAATAAAATTTTAACCCAGAGTGAGGTTTCACAAAATTATAATACATTAATTATTTCGCCACCTCAAATCAACAGAACTAAAATTGCAACAGATAACTCAATAGTTTCAGTAACATTTGACGAGTCTGTTTTTAATACTAATTCAGGCAGTGGTAATTTGGAAGTTTCTGACTTCTCCTTGTCTATATCTGGGGGGAATGCAACACTTTCTTCTACTACCCCTTCTAGCATTTCAATAAACGGAACATCTATAGGACTTGGAATACCTTTATCAGGTACTCCTAATGGAAGTGAAGTTTTAACTATTTCTCCAATATCAAATGCTATTTTCGATTTAGATGGTAACCCGGCTTCTACAAGTCAAACTTCTAACACAGCAAAGTTAATCCCTAATATAGTGACAGGTAATTTAGTTCTCTTTTTAGATGCTAATAATCCAGCATCTTATTCTGGAGCTGGTAATGTTTGGCATGATTTATCAATTAATAATAACGACGGTTTTATTAACGGTGTAACTTATTCAAGTGGAAGTATGAGTTTTGATGGATCCAATGATGATGTTAGAATTCAAGATAATAACACTCTTGACATTACTAACGATATTACAATTTCTTATTCTTTAAAACCAAACTGGGGTACTTATAGCCCATTTATATCCAAAGGTTATAATGACGGAACTTCTCGATATAATTACATTACATGGGTCGGTAGTGACAAAGGAATTGATATAGATAACGGAACTACTGGGTCAACGGTAAAACCTTTATATACTGCATCCTCTGAAATGGCAAATGGAAAATTATCGGTAATTACAATTACTATTAATAGCACTTCAGGTAATATCAAAACATATATTGATGGTGCTTTAAAAAATACTCGATCAGGTTCATTGGGAGCTGCTAATGCAACTGATTTATTAATCGGAAAAAACTATACTCAAAATAATAATGTTTATGGTTCTGGTGAAATAGGATATGTTTTAATTTATAATAGCTCTTTAACAGATAATCAGGTTCTTCAAAATTATGAAGCATTAACTAACAAACCTCCAGAAATCACATCAAGCTCTATAGCCTCAAATAATTCAATTGTTTCAGTAACCTTTAGTGAATCTGTTTTTGATACTAATTTAGGGTCCGGAGCTTTAGAAGTTGCAGATTTTAACTTGTCAATTAGTGGTGGAAATGCCACTCTTTCCTCTGCTACACCATCCAGTATTTCTATCAATGGAACAACTGTAAGCCTTGGTCTTTCTCTCTCTGGTACTCCTAATGGTAGTGA
Organism: Flavobacteriaceae bacterium; assembly: GCA_002719315.1. GTDB lineage: Bacteria > Bacteroidota > Bacteroidia > Flavobacteriales > Flavobacteriaceae. The sequence goes on along the minus strand of PBHD01000004.1, from coordinate 1,862 downwards.
AGTTTTAACAGTCTCTCCTGCCTCTAATGCTATTTTTGATGCTCAAGGGCTTACTGCCTCTTCAACCCAATCCAGTAATTCAATAAATCTAAATGCTGATTCAGACGGTGATGGAGTTACTGATCCACTGGATCAATGTGCTAACACACCCAATGGAGAGTCTGTTGATGCTAACGGATGTGCTGATAGTCAAAAAGATCCTGATAATGATGGAATATCTGGAGTAAATGATAATTGCCCTAATACGGCTAATGCTGATCAGGATGATTCAGATGGAGACGGCGTTGGAGATGTTTGTGATAATTGTAATGATGTTATTAATGCAGATCAATTAGATAGTGATGGGGATGGTCTGGGTAATGCCTGTGACAGCGATGATGATAATGACGGAATATTAGATACCGAAGATGCTTTCCCTACAAACCCTTCCGAGTCTATAGATAGCGATGGTGATGGTCTGGGAGATCAACAAGATCCTGATGCAGATAATGATGGGGTAATGGACTCTTTAGACAATTGTGTTATCATTTCTAATTCTGATCAATCCGATTTTGATAATGATGGTATTGGAGATGTCTGTGATAGTGATGATGATAATGACTCATACCTAGATGAAGATGAGAACAGTTGTCTGTCTAATCCAAGATCTACCTCCTCTACTCCTCCAGATTTAGATAATGACTTTATCTCTGATTGTTTTGATAGAGATATTGATGGAGATAATGTCGATAATTATAAAGACGCATTCCCTGAAGATCCTAATGAGTGGGCAGATAATGACTCTGATGGTATAGGAGACAATGCTGATACCGATGATGATAATGATGGTTATACCGATACTATTGAATCTCAATGTGGTACGGATCCTCTCTCTGCTAATTCTGTCCCTATAGATTCTGATGGTGACTCCACCCCTAACTGTTTAGATCANGACGATGATAATGATTCTTATCCAGATACCCAGGATTTATTCCCCCTAGATCCAAACGAATGGGCAGATACAGATGGAGACTCTACCGGAGATAACGCCGATAGTGATGATGATAATGATGGATACTCAGATCAAGATGAAATTTCCTGTCAAAGTGATCCTTTAGATGCCAACAATGTCCCTCTTGATTTTGACAAGGANCTTTCTCCAGATTGTNTAGATCAANATGATGATAATGACCAGTGCCTNGACNNTGAAGATGATTTTCCTTTAAATAAATTATTATGCAAAGACTGCGATAATGACGGGATTGATAATCGCTATGAGTTTGATTCTGATAATGANGGAATTGGTGATAATCAAGATGCTTTTCCATGTGACCCTCAAGAATGGAATGATTTAGATAACGATGGAATTGGAGATAATGAAGACCAAGACGATAATAATGACAGTTTTCCTGACGAGGATTTAATTGTATCTACAGTCCTAACTCCTAATGAAAATGGATTAGAATCTACTTGGAAGGCTATTAATATAGATAAATACCCTTACACCAAAGTAAAAGTCTATAGTCCTGATGGAGGCCTAGTTTATGAATCTGATAATTATCAAAATGATTGGAGAGGTGAAAATATAAGAACAGGAAACAAACTCCCTTCTGGGCCTTATTACTATAAAATAGTTCTAGGAGGAACTAATGGTGAAATCAGAGAAGGCTGGCTTTATATTTTTAATTAAAATATTCCTTAAAAAACTATCCAAATAATCTAATTAAAAGATTATAAAAATATTTCAATTTTAATTAGATTTGCCTTAAAGCATTATTAATAAATTAATTTATTCTATATGAAAAATCACTTTGAACTTAAGTCAAATGGAGAAAGCAAATGTCCTTTTATGGGAGGAATTAAAAAACAATCTGCTGGAGGTG
>PBHD01000003.1 GCA_002719315.1 Flavobacteriaceae bacterium | reverse complement strand
AGCTGAGCAAACACCAGCTGAGCAAACACCAGCTGAGCAAACACCAGCTGAGCAAACACCAGCTGAGCAAACACCAGCTGAAAATAAAGAATCAAATAATAAGAAAAAAAAGTAAAATATAATTAACATTTATGATTCATTTTTGAATATTATTAAAGGGATAAACTTTTTGTTTATCCTTTTTTTGATTTAATTTGTTTTTAAAATTTTTATGAANTACAAGTCNAGAAAAAAAGCATATATACTTTTAGCAGATGGNACAATTTTTTATGGTAAATCNATTGGCATAGAAGGTGAATCATATGGGGAGATNTGTTTCAATACTGGAATGACAGGGTATCAAGAAATATTTACTGACCCTTCATATTATGGTCAAATAATGGTGACTACTAATGCTCATATTGGAAATTATGGNGTTTTAAATGATGAAGCTCAATCAGATATAATTGCTATTTCAGGTTTAATTTGTAAAAATTTTAGTTTTTCATATTCGAGAGTTAAGTCTAAAAATTCATTGTTTGATTATTTAAAAAAAAATAATATCATAACAATTTCTGATGTTGATACAAGAGCTTTAGTAAGTTATATCAGAAAAAATGGNGCAATGAATGCAGTTATTTCTACTAATATTAATTCNATAGAAGATGAAAAGAAAAAATTAAAAAATATACCNAAGATGGAGGGCTTAGATCTTGCTTCNAAAGTTTCAACAAANAAAGCATATTTTTNTGGANATTCTAAAGCCTCATTAAAAGTTGCAGTTTTAGATCTTGGAATAAAAAAGAANATTTTAAGAAATATGGCNGATAGAGATATTTATATGAAAGTATTTCCNTATAATACTAGTTTTGAANAAATGGAATCATGGANTCCAGATGGATATTTTTTATCTAATGGACCAGGTGATCCAGAACCATTNAAAAAAGCTATTGATACTGCAAAATTAATTATAAAAAAAAATTANCCTNTATTTGGNATATGTCTTGGTCATCAAGTTATAGCATTAGCAAANGGAGTCTCAACTTATAAAATGTTTAATGGGCACAGAGGAATNAATCATCCAATTAAAAATTTAATTACTTCAAAAGGNGAAATAACTTCACAAAANCANGGTTTTGCAGTTGTTAAGGAAGANGCNGAATNTCATCCTGATATTTTAATAACTCATATTCATCTTAATGATCATACTGTTGCNGGAATNAAGATGAAATCAAAAAATTGTTTTTCAGTTCAATATCATCCTGAAGCAGGTCCAGGNCCTAATGANGCTACATATCTTTTTGATGANTTTAAAAAGAANATGATACAATAATTTTTAATTAATTATAACAAGATGAGTAAAATAAGAAATATTATTGCAAGACAAATTTTTGATTCCAGAGGAAACCCAACAGTTGAGGTAGATGTTTTGACTCAAAAAGGTTTTTTAGGAAGAGCTGCAGTACCTTCGGGTGCATCAACTGGAGAACACGAAGCAGTAGAGTTAAGAGATGGAGGCAAATCATATTTGGGAAAAGGTGTTTCTAAAGCTATAAAAAATGTAAATAATATTATTTCAAAAAGTTTAATTGGGATAGAAGTTTCTGAACAAAAAAAAATTGACAAAATTATGATTGATTTGGACGGAACACCTAATAAATCAAATTTAGGGGCCAATTCAATTTTAGGAGTTTCCTTGGCAATTGCTAAAGCTTCAGCTAATGAACTTGGATTACCATTATTTAAATATATTGGAGGAGAGTCAGCAAACATTTTACCTATTCCAATGATGAATATAATTAATGGAGGTTCTCATTCAAATGCTCCAATTGCATTTCAAGAATTTATGATAATTCCAGTAGGTGGAAAATTTTTTTCTGAAGCACTTAAAATGGGAACAGAAATTTTTCATAATCTAAAGAAAATCTTATCAAAAAAAAATTTAAATACATCTGTTGGTGATGAAGGTGGATTCGCCCCAGAACTTACAGGAACAGAAGATGCACTAGAGACAATTATTGATTCAATAATTGAATCAGGATATAAACCAAAAGAGGATGTAGTAATTGCCTTGGATTGTGCAAGCTCTGAGTTTTATAAAGATGGAATATATGATTATTCAATTTTTGAGGGATCCTCTGGGTTAAAAAGAACATCAGATGAACAAGTAGACTATCTTGAGTCATTATGTGAAAAATTTCCTATAATTTCAATTGAGGATGGAATGGATGAAAATGACTGGAAAGGTTGGAAATCTTTAACTGATAAAATTGGAAATAAAGTTCAACTTGTTGGAGATGATCTTTTTGTTACCAATGTAAATAGGTTAAAAAAAGGTATAGATAACAAAATTGCAAACTCTATTTTAATAAAGGTTAATCAAATAGGAACTTTAACTGAAACAATAGCTGCAGTTGAAATGGCTAATCAAGCAGGATACACATCTATAATGTCTCACAGGTCTGGAGAAACAGAAGATAATACAATTGCAGATCTAGCAGTTGCATTAAATACTGGACAAATAAAAACTGGTTCTGCATCAAGAAGTGATAGAATGTCTAAGTACAATCAACTCCTTAGGATTGAAGAGATTCTTGATAAAAAAGCTTTATTTCTTGGAAGAAAAGTTTTTAAGATTTAGTATTTAGAATTAATTTTTAACTATAAATTAATTCTATTTTCTTNTCTTCTCTTAATTTGATACATTTACATAAATCAACTTTTTTATGAGTAATTCTATTAAAATTAGTTATAATAACTCTACTCATGAGTTTCCATTAATTGAAGGGACTGAAAATGAAAAGGGAATTGATATTCAAAATTTAAGGTCTAAAACTGGNTTGATAACNTATGATCCTGGTTATAAAAATACTGGNTCATGTAAGAGTAATATAACTTTNTTAAATGGAGAAGAAGGNATATTAAGATATAGAGGTCATTCAATTGAAGAATTATGTTCTAAAGCAAGCTTTNTTCAAGTAGCTTATTTATTGATTTATGGAGANTTNCCTNATGAAAATGAATTATTAGTTTTTGAAAATGACATNAAAAAAGAATCAATTGTTGATGAAGATTTAAAATCTATTNTNAAAAGTTTTCCAAAATCAGCTCATCCAATGGGTGTNTTAGCGTCATTAACATCTGCACTTATAGCATTTAACCCTTCATCAGTTGATGTAGATTCAGATTATGAAATGAGAGAAGCTATAGCAATGTTGGTAGCTAAATTTCCAATCCTATCTTCTTGGGCACACAGAAAAATTAAGGGCTTACCTTTAAATTATGCTAACACTTCACTTTCTTATGTTGAAAATATTACTCAAATGATGTTTAAGCGCCCTAATGAAGATTATGATATAAACCCAATNGTTGTAGATGCTCTTAACAAACTATTAATATTACATGCAGATCATGAGCAAAATTGTTCTACATCAACAGTTAGAATAGTTGGGTCATCACAAGCTGGATTATTTGCNTCGGTTTCTGCAGGAATTTCTGCTTTATGGGGACGACTTCATGGAGGAGCTAATCAATCTGTATTAGAAATGTTAGAAGCGATTCAAAAAGATGGTGGAGATACTAAAAAATTTATGGCTAAAGCTAAAGATAAAAAGGACCCTTTTAGGTTGATGGGATTTGGTCACAGAGTATATAAAAATTTTGATCCNAGAGCAAAAATAATTAAGAAAGCAGCTGATNAGGTTCTAGATGAACTAGGNATTAAAGATCCCGTATTAGATATTGCTAAAAGCTTAGAAGATGAAGCTTTAAATGATTCATATTTTATTGACAGGAAATTATATCCAAATGTTGATTTTTATTCAGGTATAATATATCGAGCATTAGGTATTCCTACAGAAATGTTTACTGTTATGTTTGCTCTAGGTAGAATTCCTGGATGGATTGCTCAGTGGTTAGAAATGAGAAAAAATATGGAGCCAATTGGAAGGCCAAGGCAAATTTACACAGGTTTAAATAAAAGATCAATTTCCTGACTCGAAATAAATTAGATAAAATATTTAATTTAATTATTTCAATTAGTTAAAATGAATATATATAATGAGCTTGGCAAAATAGTTAAATCTTTTTTAAAATCTGAGTTTTCTTTAAGTCTTGATAAATTAGAATTTCAGTTAACAAGAAAAGAATTTGATGGAGANATAACTTTAGTGATTTTCCCTTTGGTTAAATTTTTAAAGATGTCTTTAAATGATATAGGTAAAAAAATTGGAATTTATTTAGAGGAATCTAGTGATTATATTATNAAATTTAATTTAGTTAAAGGCTTTTTAAATCTTACTATTTCTGACCATTATTTTATTAATGAATTATATAGGATTGATGAAATTGAAAATTATGGATTTAAAACAAAAAAATCAGACTCTGAATTAATAATAGTAGAGTTTTCATCCCCAAATACTAATAAGCCTCTACATTTAGGACATATAAGAAATAATCTTTTAGGACATTCTGTTTCAAAAATTTTAGAGGCTAATGGTAAAAATGTTATAAGAACACAAGTTATAAATGATAGAGGAATTCACATATGTAAGTCAATGATCGCTTGGAAACTTTTTTCAAATAATGAAACTCCAGAGTCATCAGGTATTAAAGGAGATCAACTTGTTGGCAAATATTATGTTAAATACAATGAAGTTTTTAATAAACAGGTTAATGAATTAATTGAAAAAGGAAAAAGTAAAGATGAATCTATTAAATCTGCACCAATTTTTNTCTCAGCTCAAGAACTTCTTCGTTTATGGGAATCTGGAGATAAATCTACTATTGAATTATGGAAGAAAATGAATAATTGGGTATATAATGGGTTTGAAATTACATATAATAATTTAGGTGTTTTTTTTGATTCTTTATATTATGAAAGTGATACCTATTTATTGGGAAANAATATAATAAATGATGGACTTTCAAAAAAGATTTTTTATAAAAAAGGTGATGGATCAATATGGATTGATTTAACTAATGAGGGATTAGATGAGAAGTTGTTACTCAGATCTGATGGAACATCAGTTTATATAACTCAAGATTTAGGAACAGCAATTAAAAGAAAAGAGGATAATCCGAAATTAAAGGGCATGGTTTATACAGTTGGTAATGAACAAGATTACCATTTCAAAGTATTATTTATTATTTTAAAAAAATTAGGTTACAAATGGTCAGATTATCTTTTTCATCTTAGTTATGGAATGGTTGACCTTCCTGATGGAAAGATGAAAAGTAGGGAGGGAAATGTTATTGATGCAGATCAACTAATTGAAGAAATGGAACTTACTGCAAAAAAAGTATCCGAATCAATAGGAAAGTTAGAAGGAATGTCAGAAAAAGAAAAGTCTAACTTATATAGAATAATTGGGATGGGAGCTTTAAAATATCATATTTTAAAAGTTGACCCTAAAAAAAGAATTTTATTTAATCCGGAAGATTCAGTTGATTTTAATGGAAATACAGGTCCGTTTATTCAATATACCTATGCGAGAATTAAATCTTTATTAAAAAAGATTAAAAATTATGATAATGAAATTGATGTATTAAGTAAAATTGATATTNGAGAAAAAAATATTATTAAGCATTTATTACAATATCCTGAAATAGTTTATCAAGCAGGAGAATCTTATAGTCCAGCATTAATATCAAATTATATATATGATTTAGTTAAGTATTATAATGTTTTTTATCAAAACTTATCTATTATTGGAACACAAGACACTTCACTAAAAAGATTTCGTATTACATTATCTAGAAAAGTTTCTCAAGTTATTTTTTCAGGATGTTCTTTGCTTGGCATAGATCTTCCTGACAGGATGTAAAAAAAAAAAACGCTCTTAATTAAGAGCGTTTTTTATATTNTGTGTGAGATATTAATTATTTAGAATCAACAGCAAGTTGATAAACAACAAGACCAAATCCAATTTTATTAATAGCATCACCAACGTTGTATATTACATCCATTTGAAGACCACCAAAAATTCCTTCATACCATCCAGGAGTTCCAGCCATAAATCCAATTGGATAAATTGCCCATCCTATAAGAACGAATTTACAAAGGGTCTTATGAGCTGCTTGAACTGCACCACCAGCAGCGGCAGCGAGTTTTGAAGCAGAACCCATCCAAATTTCGTATACTATAATGAAATAAGCTATACCAGAAACAAGACCCCAAATTTGAGCTTGATCTCTATAAACAGCTTCTCCAAAGTATCCTGTGACTAACATTACAGTTGAAAGAAGAATTAGTTTCCACATTAAAGCTTTGGTAGCTCCAGCAGCTTTAAGTATTAAATAAAATTCAACACACATTAAAGGTACTGTTAGAATCCAATCTACATATCTAAAAAACGTAGGAGAAGTGGCATTTTCAGCCCAATAATCTCTCATATACCAATAGTGAACAGCGGCAATAAAAGTAATTAGCCCAGAAACTAAAATAGATGTTCTCCATTTAGAATCAAAAGAGTTCATTGATAAGAAGAAAAACGCTGATGCAGCCATCATCGACATACAACCTATGAAGAATGTAAATCCTACATAGTCATCAGTAGCCATTGCTGGTACAGATGTCATTAAACTTAGAATTTTTTCCATAATTATAATTATTTGTTTTGTTTGTCTAAATTTAGCAAAAAAAGAGTGTTGACAAAATAATATTCTAATTATTTTAACATAAAATTTGTAATTATCTCATTATCAGTATTTAAATATTATCGTTTTAATATAATTTTGTCCGTTTTAGCATTAATTATAGCAATTTTAACCAATGAATATATTCAGAATATTCTTGGAATAATTGCAATTTTAAGTATTGGTATAGTTCATGGGGCAAATGATTTAAAGATTCTTTCAACTTTTACAAAAAATTATAATAGTTCTATAAGATTAAAGTATTTTTCTTTTTATTTGCTAACTGTACTCATGGGAGGTTTGTTATTCTTTTTTTTACCCTCTTTTGCACTATTGTTTTTTGTTTTGGTCAGTTGTTTCCATTTTGGCGAACAACACTGGGAATCTAAAATAAAACCTAATAAATACAATTCTTTATTTTATTTTTTTTACGGAGGAGTTATTTTCTTGTTACTTTTCATTATTAAACACCAAGATGTTTCTAAAGTTATTTTTGAAATTACAGGCATAAATTTTGAAACTATTTTTTTTCAAATTTTATTTTTAATTTTTTTCTTGTTTTATTTTATTATTATATTTTTTAAAAAAGAGTTTACTTTATTTTTTATTGAAATTTTACTTTTTTTATTTTTTGTTTTAGTTTTTTCTAATTCAACATTAATATATTCATTCTCTTTTTATTTTGTTATTTGGCATAGCTTGCCATCATTAGAGTCCCAATTAAAAAATTTATATGGAGAAGTTTCAAGTACTTCGATTTTTAGTTACGTAAAATCTTCAGTTTTATATTGGTTAATGTCAATCTTGGGATTATTATCTTTTTATTATTTTTTTGAGATTCAGTCCAATTATTTACTTCCTTTATTCTTTTCTTTTTTAGCAGCTATAACTTTTCCCCATGTTATAGTTATTTCCTTAATGTTTCAAACAAATAAAAATAATTGATGTCAATCATTTTTCAATTATTATTTTTGTTTTAAAATTATCTTAAAAATATTTAATCATATATGTTTGATAGCTTAAGCAGTAAATTAGATAAAGCATTTCAGGTCCTTAAAGGACATGGTAAAATAACTGAAATAAATGTTGCAGAAACACTAAAGGAAGTTAGAAGAGCTCTTTTGGATGCTGATGTTAACTATAAAATAGCAAAGGACTTTACTTTAAAAGTGAAAGATAAAGCAATTGGCATGAAAGTTTTAACAAGTTTAAAACCTAGCCAATTGCTAATTAAAATTGTTAAAGATGAATTAACTCATTTAATGGGTTCTGAAGCTTCTGAAATTAATCTTAAGGATAAACCTTCAATTATTTTAATGTCAGGTCTTCAGGGATCTGGTAAAACAACTTTTAGTGGAAAACTTGCGCTTTTTTTAAAAAAGAAATTTTCAAAAAAACCTTTGTTGGTTGCATGTGATGTTTATAGGCCAGCTGCTATTGATCAACTTGAGGTTGTTGCCAAACAAATTGAAGTTCCAATATTCTATGATGTTGAAGAAAAAAACCCTGTTAAAATTGCATTAAATAGTTTGAGTTTTGCAAAAAAACAAGGATGTGATACTGTAATTATCGATACCGCTGGTAGACTTGCTGTTGATGACGTTCTTATGAAAGAAATTGAAAATATTCATGCTGCAGTTAACCCTTCAGAAACTCTATTTGTTGTCGATTCTATGACGGGTCAAGATGCGGTTAATACTGCAAAATCTTTCAATGAAATTCTAAATTTTGACGGTGTGGTATTAACTAAATTAGATGGGGACTCAAGAGGAGGTGCTGCTTTATCAATTAAAACTATTGTAAATAAACCCATAAAATTTATTGGTACAGGAGAAAAAATGTCTGCTCTTGATGTTTTTCATCCCGATAGAATGGCTGATCGAATATTGGGAATGGGAGATGTTGTTTCATTGGTTGAAAGAGCTCAGGAACAATTTGATATAGAGCAAGCTAAAAAAATAAATAAAAAAATTGCCAAGAATAAATTTGGTTTTGATGATTTTTTATCTCAGATACAACAGGTGAAAAAAATGGGAGATATGAAAGACTTAGTTAAAATGATTCCAGGTATTGGTAATAAAATGAAAGATGTTGATATTGACGAAAGCTCTTTTAAAAATATTGAGGTTATTATAAGTTCAATGACCAATAAGGAAAAACAAAATCCTAATATTTTAGATCATAGTCGTAAAATAAGAATTGCCAAAGGATCAGGAAGGGGAATGGATGAGGTAAATCAATTAATTAAACAGTTTAATCAAATGAACAAAATGATGAAAATGATGCAGTCTGGTAAGGGTCAACACCTAATGCAAATGTTTCAGGGAATGAAATAAAAATTATGATATTAGATGGTAATAAAATATCTCTTAAAATTAAAAATGAGATTAAAGAATTAGTCTTAAAAAGAGTTAATGAAAGAAAAAAAATTCCTCATTTAGCAGCAATAATAGTTGGAAATGATGGTGCAAGTTTAACTTACGTTGGAAGTAAGGTAAGAGCATGTGATTATGTGGGATTTAAATCAACCCTTATTCGATTAGATGATTCAATTAGCGAGAAATTACTTTTAAATAAAATAAATAATTTAAATAATGATAATGAAATTGATGGTTTTATTGTTCAATTACCTTTGCCAAAATCAATTAATGAGGAAAAAGTTCTATTAGCTATAGATCCTAAAAAAGATGTTGATGGATTTCATCCAACAAACTTTGGACGAATGGCTTTGGAGATGGAATCTTTTATTCCAGCAACACCATATGGAATAATTGAACTTTTAGAAAGGTATAATATTGAGACTTCAGGAAAGAACTGCGTTGTGATTGGAAGAAGTAATATTGTTGGAAGGCCAATTAGTATTTTATTAAGTCAAAAATCAGGTAGAGGAAATTCAACAGTTATTTTGACTCATAGTAGAACGAAAAATTTGGAGTTTTTTACAAAAAGAGCCGATATAATTGTTTCAGCGTTAGGAATTCCTGAATTTTTGAAAAGTGAAATGGTAAAGGAGGATGCTGTAATAATAGATGTAGGTATTACTAGAGTTATTGATAATACTAAGGAAAAGGGTTATGTTATTAAAGGTGACGTTGATTTTTTAAATGTTTCAAAAAAAGCAAGTGCAATAACTCCTGTGCCTGGGGGTGTAGGCCCAATGACAATATCTATGCTATTAAAAAACACCTTACTAGCTTGTCAAAGAAAGGATTAAAGTTTTTGATAATTCTCATAAACCTTTAAAATAATAAGACCAAACAAGACACTTGAAATAATTAAAAGTACATTTGTCAATCCTGATGCAGAAAAAGATAATCTAATTAGTATAGTAGAAATTATAAAGCCAGTATTTCTAATTAGCTGACTATATTTTTCAGTATATTGAAAAGATAGTAGGAGAATAAATACATCTGCCAAAATTAAAATTTCAAAAAATTTATTATAAAAAACAGCATTTATATCATCGACTGAGTAAGATATATTTTCATTAAATAAATAAATATTGTTAAAAATCCAATCAGATAATGAAAATATTGAAACTAATATTAAAACAGGTAATAAAATTAAACTAACACCTTTTTTTGATTTAATAAAATTACTAACGTCTAATGAGATTTTTTGAGGTTTTCTTCTTTTTGATAATTTGTTGAATTGATAGATTAAATAATATAAAATTAAAACTCCTAAAAGACTATAAATTAAGTCAATATTTTCTTGAGTTTTAAACCAATTAGATTTAGTATTTATTTCAGGTATGTCACCAAAAATTCTCCTTATAAGAATTAATGATATGATTTCAAATTGTTTTGAAACTGAAGTTGTAAATGATCTTGGTAAAAAGAAGATAAGAAGATATATTTCATAAATCAAAATTATTGAAAATGGAGTATAGATTGCAGAAATTGGATTATTTAATAGCACATCATTTTTTAAAGTAATTATTTGAGATGTATTAAGGTAAATAAGAAATAAATGAGTAATAAAACCTATAATTGATGACCAAAGAGTAAATTTCTCAGCTTTTTTTCTGTTTTTATCAGAAAAAACCTTTTCAAACAAAATTTCAAAAAAATTTAACATTTTTATTTTTTAAATAATTGATTTAAATTTTTAAAACATTTAAATTCAAGAGCATTTCCTGATGGGTCATAAAAAAACATAGTTTTTTGTTCCCCTTCTAGGCCTTTGAATCTAACATATGGTTCTATTTCGAATTTAATTTTTTTTTCTTTTAATTTTTTTTCAAAATTAATAAATTGACTCCAAGATAATACTATTCCAAAATGAGGTACTGGAACAGATTTCCCATCAACTTCATTATGATGTGGTTTTCTTTTATTTGGATCAAAATGAATAACTAATTGATGTCCGAAAAAATTATAATCAGCCCAAGATTTAGAATGTCTGCCTGGTTTACATTCAAGTACGTTTTCATAAAAGTCTTTACAAACTTCAAGATTATTAACAGGTATTGCAAGATGAAAAGAATTAAGTTCTTTCATTTTATTTATATTTCGCAATATATGTAAATATATTTTTTATGTTATTATGTCTTTTATAATAAATTATATTTGAAGTCAAACTTTATTAATAATGAATTTAATTGATACAGGAAATGAATTACCACTAATGGAATCATTTTATACACTTCAAGGAGAAGGCTATCATAAAGGTTTAGCAGCATTTTTTATAAGAATTGGAGGTTGTGATATAGGTTGTCATTGGTGTGACGTAAAAGAAAGCTGGGATCCTAAAATTCATCCATCAACTAATATTGATGAAATAGTTAATAAAGCAAAAAGTCATTCTAAAGTTGCAGTTATTACTGGAGGAGAGCCTTTAATGTGGCCTATGGGGCCATTGACAAAAAAATTACAAGATATAGGAATTTCTACTCATTTAGAAACTTCAGGAGCATATCCATTATCAGGATTTTGGAATTGGATTTGTTTATCACCAAAGAAAAATAAATTACCAAATAAAGAATTTTACAAATTAGCAGATGAATTAAAAATAATTGTTTACAATAAAAGTGATTTTAGTTTTGCAAAATTACAATCAAAAAAAGTTAGAAAAGAATGCAAACTTTTTTTACAACCAGAATGGAGTGTAAGGAAGAAGATAATTCCTTTAATTGTTGATTTTATTTTAAAGAACCCAGAATGGAGAGCTTCACTCCAAACACATAAATATCTAGATATTCCATAACTTATATTTTTAGTTAAGGATATATTAAATATTTACTTCTTATAATCTTAAATTTTTCTAATTTTTCATTCCAGGTTTTTCTTATTTTTTTATCATTCCAGCCATCAATAATTTGGTTTTTTAATGATGAGTCACCAGATATTCTGTCAAAACCTTTTAAAAAAAAATTTTTTTTGTCTGGATATTTTTTGTAGGAATCTATTAGCCATTTAAGATTAATTTTATTTAATTTTTTAATTTTTCTTAAATCTTCACCATAACATAAAACTCCGTTATGTTTTGGATTTTTTGCACCAAAATTTGGTTTTGGAATAAATCTAAATGTTGATTCAGGAAATTTAGGATTGCCATAAACTTGAAATTGCATTTCCGTACCCCTTCCAACACTTACTACAGTCGATTCTAATAAACACAAACTAGGATACAACTCAACAGCTTTTTTATTAGGTAAGTTAGGAGAAGGTCTTGAAGGTATAGTATAAGTTGATTTATGTGTATAGTTTCTTAATGGTATAACTTTTAATTTACATTTAATGGAATTATTTAACCATCCTTCACCATTTATCATTTTTGCATATTCACCTATTGTCATACCATAAACAATTGGAACTTCATGCATACCAACAAAACTTCTATTAATTGGATTTAAAACAGGTCCATCGATATAATGAGAATTTGGATTTGGTCTATCAAGAATAATTAATTTAATATTATTTTCTGCACATGCCTCCATAACATAGTGAAGTGTAGATATATAAGTAAAAAATCTAACTCCTACATCTTGTAAATCAAAAATTAAAATTTCTATATTTTTTAAATCAACAGATTTAGGTTTTTTATTTTTTCCATAAAGTGAAATGATTTCTATTTTAGTTTTTTTGTCTATTTGATCATAAACTTTTTCACCAGCATCTTGATTTCCTCTAAATCCATGTTCTGGGGCAAAAACTTTTTTTATATTAACTCCTAATAAAATTAAACTATCAACTAAATGAATATTTTTTTTGCCATTAAAAATTATGCTAGAGTTATTGGCTACAATTCCAATATTTTTATTTTCAATTAAACTTAAATATTCCGAAATATTTTCTGCACCTGTTTTTATTTTAATTTGAGCAATACTTATATAGTTACATATAAGCAAAAGAAAAAATGTATTTTTGAAAAAGGAGTAATTTATTTTAATTGAATCTATCATTATTTATTGCTAGAAGAATGCAGTTTAAAAATGCTAATAAAAAGAGCATTTCTAATCGTATTATAAATATAGCAATTATAGCAGTTTCAATTGGAATTACCATAATAATAATTGCTATATCAACAGGTAAAGGTTTACAAGAAAAAATTAAATCTAAAACAGTAGCTTTTAATGGACATATTTCAGTTATGCCTTTTGAAAATAATGAATCTCAAATATCTGTTTTGCCATTTGAGGATGATTTGAATTTAAGAAAAATAATTAAAAAAAATAATGCTGTTAATATTATAAACTCAGTTGCATTTGACGGTGTAATTCTTAAAAAGGAAAATGATTTTGAGGGGGGCATATTTAAAGGAGTAGATTCCAATTATAATTGGAAGGTCATAAAAGAATTTTTAATTGAGGGCAATTATCCAGAAATAAATAAAAAAAGTATTAGTAAAGAAATTATTTTATCTAAAATAATGGCTAAGAGATTATCACTTGAGTTAGGTGATAATGTTGATTTATATTTTCAAAACTCAAAAAATCAAAAAATACCTTATAAATCTCGGTTTAAAATTGTCGGGTTATTTAACTCAGGTTTTCCAGATATTGATAATAATTTAATTTACGGAGACATTGATCAAATTAGAAGAGTTAATAAATGGGAGAAAAATAAAACAGGAAGTTATGAGATTTTTATTGATAATATTTATAACTCTGATAAAATTTCTAAAAAAATCTATAATGATTTACCTTCAAATCTAGATAGTATATCAATATCAAAAAAGTACAAATCAACGTTTCAATGGATTGCTCTTTTTGATTTTAACATTCTAATTATTTTAATTATTGTAATAATAGTTTCTGTGGTTAATTTATCAACTGCTATATTGATTTTAATTTTTGAAAGATCAAAAATGATTTCTTTATTAAAAACTATGGGTTTAAAAAATAATAAAATAAAAAAAATATTTTTATGGAGTGGATTATTGATAATTTCAAGAGGATTGTTAATTGGTAATTTTTTTGGGTTATTATTTTTCTTTATTCAAAAAAAATATGCTTTAATTAAACTAGATCCTGAAACTTATTTTGTTGAAGTTGCTCCTGTAATTATCAGCTTAAGTGAAATATTATTCACTAATATCTTATTTATTATTGTTTGCACTTTTTTATTATGGATTCCATTAAATATAATTTTAAAAATTTCCCCATCAAAAAGTTTGAGGTTTAGGTAAAAATTAATTATGAATTTTAAGTTTAAGTTCATAGTAGTAAATTTGTAAACTATTAAAATGAAATATTCAAAAAACATACTTGATACAATAGGTAACACTCCTTTAGTTAGATTAAATACTATTGTTAAGAATATTAAACCAATGGTATTGGCTAAGGTTGAAAGTTTTAATCCAGGAAATTCTGTAAAAGACAGGATGGCATTAAAAATGATAGAGGATGCAGAAGATGAAGGTAAATTAAAAAAAGGTGGAACTATTATTGAAGGAACTTCTGGAAATACTGGAATGGGTTTAGCTCTTGCTGCAATAGTTAAAGGGTATAAATTAATATGTGTTTCTAATGATAAACAATCAAAAGAGAAATTTGATGTTTTAAAGGCTGTTGGTGCAAAAGTTATTGTTTGCCCAACTGATGTTAAGCCTGATGATCCAAGATCTTATTACAGTGTTTCTAAAAAAATTGCAAGTGAAACTCCTAACTCGTGGTATGTAAATCAATATGATAATTTATCTAATACTAGGGCTCATTATGAACAAACAGGACCTGAAATTTGGAATCAAACTAATGGAAAGCTAACCCATTTTGTGGTTGGAGTTGGAACAGGAGGAACAATATCAGGGGTTGGAAAGTTTTTAAAAGAAAAAAATCCAAATATAAAAATATGGGGAATTGATACATACGGATCTGTATTTAAAAAATATCACGAAACAGGGATTTTTGATGAAAATGAGATTTACCCATATGTAACTGAAGGAATAGGTGAAGATATTATCCCGAAAAATGTTGATTTTGATATAATTGATAAATTTGAAAAAGTTACTGATAAAGATGCAGCAATTTATACGAGAAAACTCGCAAAAGAAGAAGGTATTTTTGCTGGAAATTCATGTGGTGCAGCTATAAAAGGTGTTCTTCAATTAAGCAAAGATTTAAAAAAAGAGGATATTGTCGTTGTTTTATTTCATGATTCTGGAAGTCGATATATAGGAAAAATTTATAATGACGAATGGATGAAAAAAAATAAATTTTTTTAATTTACATAGATTAAATATTTTCTTTTAAATATAAATTTCAAGAAATATTTAAGTGTGATTTTTATCTTAGATAAACTACAATAATTAGTCAAAAAGCTCGTTCTTTGTATATAATATTTTGTATGAGTTGTAAAAACCTTTTCAGTAGGGGACTGTTAAGAATAGGATATTTGTGGATTTTCCTATTTTTCTCAAGTCTTTATTCTCAAGGACCAACTGATATACTTAAAATAAGTAAACTAAGTGGAATATCAGTTCCTAACCCTGCTCCACCTTCCCCTATAGTTTTACCGGCTACTTGTCCAACTGCGACATATTCTCTAGCTGTTGAAATTACAAATCAAAGTACATACACGATAAATTTTGGTAATGCAGCTACAGCCCTTAATGTAAATGTTGTGCTTAATGGTCCTAACAGAACTGATAACGGAGGAGCTGCTGGATTAAATCAAGCATTGACTGGATCATTAGCAGGAGGAGCAACCACAACAATTACATTTAATAATATTGATCTAGACACTCCTGGGGCAAACACTTTTACAGTTTCTTTAACTGGAAATGCTATTACAGGAACGGCTATTACTGGAGTTGCAGAGGCTGCTCCAAACTTAGATGATAATTATGCAGCAGCTGCAATTACTACAAATCCAATACCTACAACAGCAACTTTAAATTCTTCAGCAGGGACTTCTGTTTGCCAGGGAGATCTAGTAACTATTTCATCTGGTGGAGGTAGTACATATCATTTCTTTTTAAATGGCGCACCGTTAACAGTTAATCCAACAAATGATGCTTCTTTTTCTTTAACCACACTTTCTAATGGTGATGTCATAAGTGTAAGAGTTGTTGACGTAAGTGGATGTATTAGTACTAATTCAAAGACATTTACTGTAAACCAAACTCCTAATTCTGGAGGGGGAGGAACTTTAATTGACATGGAAGCAAATACTCCTGGTGAAGTTGAAATTTCTACAGAATTTCAAATTAATAGAATTGAATTTTCTGGTAACTCTGGCGCTGTAAATGAAAAATATTATGCTTCTGTAAATGGAGTTCTCCTAGCGGCTTATACAACCTCTGCACTTAATGAAACTCCTTCAACTCTTGCTGCAGGATTGGCTCCTATAATACAAGCTAATGCAAATATTTCAACTGCAATAGCAAATATAGGTCCAGGTGGTGCAGGTACTATAGAGGTTACTTCAAATGCAAAAGGAATGTCATATCCTGTAGAAGTTTCAAAATCTACGTCGGCTTCTTCTACAATAGGTGTTTCATTAATTCAAGCCGGGACAACTTTTACTATTTGTGAAATAGCAACAAAAATTAAAGCTACAGGCCCTGCCATAACCTCATCATATTCTTTTACCCTTGGAGGAAGCCCTATTGCTATAACAGATGGAACATCTATAACAACTTTAACACCTCCATTTGCTACCCCAATCATGTTAGAGGTGACTGGGTTTACGGTTGATGGATGTTCTTCAAAGAAGACAGTAAACATAGCTGTAAATAGCATAACTTCTGTTGGAGCAATTGGTAATGACCAGACAATTTGTGCTGGAGGAAATCCAGGTGTAATATCTTCTTTAGCTTCAGCAACAGGCAGTGGAGCAATAACTTATTCATGGTTTGCTTTTCCATTTGGAGCATCAGATTGGGCAGAATTAAGTCCCAAGGTTACAACGGCATCTTATGATCCACCAGCTTTAACAGTAAGCACAACCTTTAAAAGGAGAGCAATATCTACATTAAATAACAAAGTTTGTTTCGAAGAGAGCAGTGTTGTAACTATTACTGTAGCACCAGCATTAAACGGCGGTACCATTTCAGATCCTGGAGGACAAAGTATTTGTGTAGGTGGAGATCCTGATAATATGACAATAACGGGTGATACTCCAGCAGCATCTGATATTTTTTATCAGTGGGAAAAATCTACAACTGCCTCAACAACTGGTTTTACTGCCATAGCAGGAATTACAAGCCCTTCATATGATCCTCCACTTGGTTTAACAGAAACAACTTGGTTTAGAAGGGCTATAATAAGAAGAAGTGGCTTAACTGAACTTTGTAGAGAATACTCTACAGTTAAACCAGTTATAGTAAATGTTGTAGATGCAGGATCAATAAGTTCTTCAATTGAAATTTGTCAATCTCAACCTACCGTTATTGGAAGTTTAGGTGATGCTATTGGAAATGGGGGTGTATCTCCAGTTACATATCTTTGGCAGAGGTATAATGCTGGCGCATGGGCACCTGCGTCAACTGTATCAGGTTCTAATTCTGCGAGCAATTACAGTATTCCTTCTAGTATATATAATGCTGCTGGAACTTACCAATTTAGAAGAGATGCTGTAGTTGGGACTTGTTCTGTTACAACAAATGTTGTTACTGTAACTGTTTATGCGCCTTTAGTTGCAGGAGTTGCTTCAGCTACATTAAACCAAATGGTAATTTGTGCTGGGGGAGATCCAGGTAATTTAACAACAACAGGAGGTTCAACTGGAGCAGCTGCAGGAATAAGTTTTATTTGGCAAACTTCTCCAAATAATGCTTCACCCTGGACCGATATACCTGGAACTAATTCTGAAGAGTATAATCCACCTGGTGGTTCTCAGGCAACTGACATGTATTACCGAAGAGTAGTTATAAGAAGTAATTCATCTGGTGAAGAACTCTGTAGAGCTGAAAGTACTTCCATTCTAATTGATATAAATACGATAACTGCTGGAACAATAAATAATCCACAAACTACAGTTTGTAGTGGAGATACTCCTTTACAAATAACTAGTGCAGTTGGAGCAACAGTAGACTTGGGAGCAACACTTTCTTATCAGTGGGTTTCAAGGACTAAAACTTTAGGAGTATGGGGAGCATGGGCTAATGCTCCAGGTGGCTCTACAAGCGCAACATATCAGCCAGTAGCTTTAACTGCTGATACTCAATTTGCTAGAGGAGTCATAAGCACTGAGGGAGGCGAAACTTGTTCAGTAAGTTCAACAATTGAAACGATACTTGTAAACCCTGCCAATAATTTAGCAATTAGTACTTCATCACAAACTATTTGTCTGGGTGCTGTACCTTCACCTTTATCATTTATTGGAGCATCTACAGGTGCAGGATATACAAATCAATGGCTTGAATCAGATGATGATATACTTTATACACCTATAGTTGGTGCATTTGGTACAGCTTATTCACCAGGAGTTCTTACAAGTACTAAATATTATAGACTTCAAACCACTTATACCAATGGCCCAACTTCTTGTACTACCACAAGTACAGCAGGTCCAGGAACAATAGTTGTTACTGTTGATTCGGCAGCACCTACTTCTCCTGATATAACACCAAGTACCGGAACAGTTTCAAATACTTTTCAAGAAGTTAAAATTAATATATCTGGAACTCCAGCAGTAGGTGATAAATATTATATTACAATCAATGGAACAACATACTTTTACACGGTTCTTCCAGGTTTAACATCTATAAGTAATGTGGCTGCAGGACTAGCACCAGTAGTTTTAGCTGATGGAAATATTGGATCTGCAGTTGCCAATGGCCCTGATGGAGCTGGAACTATTGTTCTTACGGCAAATACAGCTGGTACTGTATATACTGTTAAAACTTCTTCTTCTTTTGGTGCAGGAGCTGTTATTGGTAGTCAAATTACAAAAGGAAGTAAGTTAATTACTGTTTGTGTTGGAGATTTAGGAGTAGCTACTTTAACAGCGACATCAACTGTATTAGCTGGTACACCTACATATGCATTTACCTTAAACGGAGGAAATATTGTTGATACTCCAGATGGTACAATAACTCTTCCAGGGGGTATGGTAGATAATGCAATTATTATAGCAAAATCTACTTCGAATACCTGTGCAACAGATTTTGCGGTTAATGTTATTGTAAATAGAGTTACATCAGGAATAATAGAGGCTCCAGATTCAATATGTTCTGGAGATGATCCATCTGGGTTTACTAGTCTTTCTCCTGCTACAATTCCTGCTGGGGCAAGTATTGTTTATGAATGGTGGGTAAAAAGAAGTGATGGTAGTGGTGGTTATACAAATACCGGTGCAACTGGAGCGTCTTATGATTCACCAGCTTTAATTGTATCGTCAACATTTAAAAGAGTTGCTAAAAGTATTTTAAATGGATTAGAGTGTACTGTTGATAGTAATGAAATTGAAATTACAGTTCTTCCAGATTTAGTTGCTGGGGTAGCCTCGATAACAACAAATCAAACTTCTATATGTTTAGGAGGAGACCCAGCAGAATTAAGTGTAATTAACGGAGGAACACCAAGGACAGCAGCTGGTCCTGGAATATCTTTTATGTGGCAAACATCTTTAAATGATTTAGCATGGACAGATACTGGAATAACTACTGAAAATTATAATCCTGCTGCAGGGTCACAGTCAACGGATTTATTTTATCGAAGGGTTGTAATTAGAAGAGATGGATTAGGCGTTGAATTATGTAGAGCTAATAGTACTTCGCAAAAAATAAACCTAAATTCTGTTCAAGCCGGAACTGTAAGCACCTCTGTCACTGCTGTATGTAATGGAGACACTCCACCATTAATTCTAAATGCAACAAACGCTTTACCAGATCCAGGTGGAGCTACTCTAACATATCAATGGGTTATAAGAACTAGACCTTTAGCAGGTGTATGGGGAGCTTGGAGTAATGCACCAGGAGGATCGACAAGTCAAACTTATCAACCAGGTCCACTAACTTTAGATACTCAGTTTGTTCGAGGAGTAACAAGTTTAGATGGAACTTTATCGTGTTCAACCAGTTCAACAGCAGTCACAATTCTTGTGAATCCCGCAATTAGCACAGCAGTAAGCACTTCTTCTCAAACTATTTGTTTAGGGAGTGTTCCTTCACCATTGACTTTTGTTGGAGCTACAACAGGAGCTGGTTATACAAATCAATGGTTAGAGTCAGATGATAATATTTCTTTTACAGCTATTCCTGGAGCTTTTGGAACATCATATGCACCTGACGCTCCTACAACTAACAAATATTATAAATTACAAACAACTTATACTAATGGTCCATATACTTGTACTGTTACTAGCACAGGTCAACCAGGAACAATTGAAGTTACTGTTGATTCTGCAGCTCCAAAATCTCCTGATATAATAGCAAGTACAGGTACAGTGACTAATTCTTTACAGGTAACTTCAATTAGTTTATCTGGAACTCCAAATGTTGGAGACAAATATTATGTTATACTTAACGGAGTTATTTTAACTCCAGAAACTGCTGTTGGAGGAGACACTGCTCTAAGTATTGCTCAAAGGCTAGATGATACAATTCAGGCAGATGCTGCAATAGGAACTGCTGTGGCAACATCGATAGATGCAACTTCAGCGAGTATATCAGTTACTGCTAATACAGCAGGGAGTGTATTTACTGTAAGAACATCTACATCTTTTGGAGCAGGCTTAAGTATGGGAACTCAAATTAATACCGGTAGTAAATTGATTACAATATGTGTTGATGATCTTGGAGTGGCAACTTTAACAGCAACATCAACAGTATTAGCCGGTACACCTACATATACATTTACTATAAATAGTATTACAGAGCCAGATGCTCCTGATGGAACATTAACTCTTCCTGCAGGCATGGTAGACAATGTTCTAGTAGTAGCTAAAGCTACATCTAATACCTGTGCAACAGACTTTGCCGTTAATGTTATAGTAAACAGGGTTACAGCTGGAACAATTAGCTCATCTGCTTCTATATGTCCTGGTGGAGATCCTGATGGATTTACAGGAACTGTCGCAACAGCTCCATCAGGAGCTTCAATAAGTTATCAATGGTGGGTTTATAATGGAACTGCTTGGAATAATACTGGAGCAACAGGCCCAACTTATGATCAAGGATCATTAGCTGTTTCATCAACATTTAAAAGAATTGCTTTTAGTGACTTGAATGGCCAAGTTTGTAGTGTAGAAAGTAATCAAATTAGTATAACTGTTGCAGCTGCATTAGTCGGAGGGGTGGCGTCTATAACAACAAATCAAACATCTATCTGTCTTGGAGGAGATCCAGCTGAAATATCAGTTATTGACGGAACTGTCTCAAGAACTGCAGCAGGTCCTGGAATAAGTTTTTTATGGCAGACTTCACCAAATGGACTAGCCCCATGGACAGATACTGCAGTTACTACAGAAAATTATAATCCAATTGCAGGTTCTCAGGTCACAGATTTATATTACCGAAGAGTAGTTATAAGAAGAAATAGTGGAGGTGTTGAGCTCTGTAGAGATGAGAGTAGCTCAGTTAGAATAAATTTAAATTCCATTCAGGCAGGTACAGTAACCAACACTCAATCTACAATTTGTAATGGAGATACTCCTTTATTGATAACTAGTGTCGCTGATGCAATAGCAGATCCTGGGTTTGGAACACTTACGTATCAATGGGTCACAAGATCAAGACCAATTGGAGGCCCTTGGGGTGCATGGGCTAATGCAGCTGGAGGATCAACTAGTGAAACGTATCAATCAGGTGCATTAACTCAAGACACTCAATTTGTTAGAGGTGCAACCAGTACCGATGGAGCACTATCATGTTCTGAGAGTACAACTATAATTACAATACTTGTTAATCCAGCAATTAATAATGCTGTAAGTACTTCATCGCAGACTATTTGTTCCGGAGAAACACCGACTCAGTTAACTTTTACAGGAGCTAATACTGGACCAGGTTATGTTAATCAATGGTTAGAGTCTAATGATAACATTGCATTTACAGCTATTCCTGGAGCTTTTGGAGTTGCTTATTCTCCACCAGCATTAGCATCTGCTAGGTTTTATAGACTACAAACTACCTTTACAGGTGGAGGAATATCGTGTACAGTAACAACAACTGCTGGAGCAGGTACAATTGCTATTTCGATTAATCAAGCACCAAACTCTCCAAATATTGTTGCAACTTCTGGTACAGTTACATCTACTAAACAAGTTACTAGGGTAAATATTAATGGAACTCCTGCAACGGGTGATTCATATTCAGTTACTTTAGATGGAGTTCTTTTAACGTCAGTTGTCGCTTCTGTTGGTAGTACTTCATTAGAAGTTGCTCAGGCATTAGATGATATAATTGCTGCTGAAGCTGCTATTGAGTCAGCGATTACATCAGGAGCAGCAGCTGCAGCAAATATTGAAATTACTGCAACAACTCCAGGTTCCACTTTTACAATACAAACTTCATGTTCACCATGTACCTCATCTAGTATTGGTGAACAATATATATTAGGCTCAAAGAAAATAACTTTTTGTTTAGCTGATTTAGGCACAGTAAGTATTACTGCTTCAGCACTTGGAGGTCCTGGAATTACATATGATTTTTTCCTTGATGGAACTCCTATTGTTGATGGACCTGAAGGTACAATTTTAGTTCCTGGTACAATGTCAGATACAGCAGTTCTTACAACAAGAGCAACCACAAATACGTGTTCTATAGAGTGGATAACTAATCTAGCTGTAAATAGGATTACAGGTGGGGTAATAGCCGCAAATCAAACTACTTGTTCTGGTGAAGATTTGGCTCCTTTTACTGAAGTAGTACCAGC
This sequence comes from Flavobacteriaceae bacterium, assembly GCA_002719315.1. Lineage (GTDB taxonomy): Bacteria > Bacteroidota > Bacteroidia > Flavobacteriales > Flavobacteriaceae. The sequence continues at coordinate 89,208 of PBHD01000003.1, read as the reverse complement.
ATCAGGACCCCCGGGAAGTACTATCCTTTCTTATGAATGGTATATAGATACTGTTAAAGATGGTATTAATAACTTTACTAGGATCCCTGGAGCGACAGGAGCAGTTTATGATCATGGATCTTTAACTGCTTCAGCCACATTTTATAGAGTACCAATTATTGATTTTGGAGGAGTTTTATGTAACCCTCCTTTAGCTGCAGGGAATGCTTCATTAGCTACACCTGATCCAAATGCTAATAGAAGTAATTTAATTGAAATAACAGTCTCGGGGGCATTAACAGCTGGAGTAATTGATCAAGCTGATGAGGTGATATGTATGGGTGTAGAGGGTGATCCCACTGCTATGACAGTTAGTGGAGGAACTCCTGCCGGTGCTACTATAAGATTTCAATGGCAAAGATCTACAGCTTCTGTTTTAGGACCATTTACCGATATACCAGGAGTAACCACAGCTGGTTATGATCCTCCAGCAGGCCTAGGTACTTCAACTTGGTTTAGAAGAAAAATAAGCCAAATAGATCCATTTGGGGCTGAAAAATGTTTTGCTTTTACTAATCCAAGATTAGTCAAGGTTAATACTGTTACAGGAGGAACTATAAGTGGAACACAAACTGTATGTAATGGGGAAATTCCTCCTTTATTTACAAGTACTGTTGATGCCACAAGTAATACAGGAGTTCCATTTGATACAGGAACTATTACCTATTTATGGCAACGTTCACTTGACGCTGGTTCAACTTGGAACCCTGCTCCAGGTCCAAATCCAAATAATTTAAGTACTTATCAAGCTCCTGCTATAACTCAATCTCAGAGGTATCGAAGATTGGCTTTTGGAACTGTATCAGGAGTGTTATGTCCAACAGGAACTACAACTGTTACTTCAAATGAAATATTTATAACAAGAACTTTTAATATTGACCAACCCCAACTTATTAGAGCTAATTATAGTGGAGCAAATACTGGAAATTCAGGTAATAATACCGAAAATATTATTCAAAGATCTGGAACAACTTATAATAATTCATCTTGCGGAACTCCTCTAATTGATAGTTTTGAAGCTTGTCCTGTTGCAGGAGCAACTGGTTATGAGTATGAATTAACTGATCCTACAGCAGGATCCATTAATGCTACTACAGGTGTTGTTAGCTGGTCTACTACTTTTACAGGAAGTGTCACCATACGAGCTCGTGCTCTAGGATGCGGAGGACCATCAGATTGGACTGAAACTTCTTTTGAAATAACATCCACAGTTTCTAACGCATCAACTCCATCTTTACCTGTTGCTTTTGAAGAAGCACAGATAAGTAGAATTCGTTTTTCTAGTACAGTAACTGCAACCACTGGTGATAGGTGGTCTATTTTTATTGATGGTGTTGAATATACTACATATACTACTGCCGGTCAAACTAATGCTCAAGTCGGTCTTGCTTTGGTTAACTTAATTAACAATGCTACAGGAGTAGCTGACTATGTTACAGCCTCAGGAAGCAATCCAATATTATTAACTGCAGATGAAATAGGACGATCTTTCAATGTAGAAATTGAAAGAAATGCGACCTCAACTGGTTTTTGGTGGATGTGGGATCCATGGTCTGCAAATTCAGCAAGTTATTGTGGTCCACCTTCAGGAGCTATTCCAGATTGTCAAATAACTAATACAACTCCAAATACTCAATTTTATTCTGACTCTACAGGTTTTGCATCTATGACTTGGGATCTGGAGGTTGTAACAGTAGGACCTGGAAGTCCTGCTTTAGCTGGTTCTATTACGACTGATGAAGGAGTAGTTAGTTGGAATCCAGGATTCCACGGAACGGTTAATGTAGGAGTCATAGCATGGGGCTGTGATGGTAATCCATCTGCAAGGTCATTCAGCACTGTAGTTATTCCTCCAAATGATGGTTTACCGTCTGATATTACCGTTTTGGCAGGTTCTTCAATTCCAGTTTGTCCCGCAACTGAAAGTCAAACTACATATTTTGAATCTTCTGGATCAGATGTTACTTGGAGTTGGAATAATAGGGCAGCAGGTCAAATTGATGCATTTACCGGACAAGTAACTTGGACTACTGGTTTTAGTGGAGATGTTACTATTACAGCAACTTCTATGGGTTGCGGAAATCCCTCAGTTTCTAGAAAAATTACAATAGTTTCGTCTGCTGTGGTTTCTTTAACTTCTCTTGCTGGAACAAATAATTCACAAAATATTTGTAAAGGAAGTCCAGGATTAATTCCTATATCATATAGTATTTTAGGGGCAGCAACAACTGCTTCAATAACAGGTCTTCCAGATGGATTCTTTGGTAGTTATTCGCCGACAACCCAGACAGATAGGATTATTTTATCTGGTATAGCAGCAGCGGATAGATATGACGCATCAATTAATGGTGTTACTTATTCAATAACAGTTTCTAATACAGACACATTAGCAGCAGCAACAGTTAGTTTAGCTGCTTTAATTCAAGGTAATGCAGATATAGCGACTGCAACACCAAATGTTGGTACTGATGGAGTTATTGAAGTTACAGCGAATTTACCAAATAAATTTTTCTACACATCTGTTTTAAAAGAAGGAGCAGGAAATATTACTTCTCAAAATGTTACAGGTACAGGTTTATTCACAATTACAGGAACACCATCATCATCTGTGGGTATTTTAACTAGACATGATTATAGAATCACTACAGGAGGTTCAACTTGTACTCCAACAATTATAGATGGGTTTTTCTTTCAGTATCCAGAATCACAATTAATTTTAAAAACTGCAGGAACTGATAATCAAGAAATTTGTAATAATTCCCCTATAACGGACATTTTTTATAAAATATTAGGAACAAATGCAGCATCAGTTACTCCTTTGGTTAATTTCGATGGATTACCTCCAGGAATGACTCCAGGTGCAAATACAGCTGTCACTGCAACTAGACAAAAAGAAAAAGTTACTATTACTGGAGCTACAGCTACATCATCTTTTAGTTTAATTATAAATGGAATAACAAAAACCTCAGGAGTTGGAGGAACTAATGCTGGTATTGCAGCAGAATTAGAATCCGCAATTGATGCTGATGCTGCTCTTTCTGCATTAGTTTCTACTGATGATTCTGCAGCTGATGGAACTTTGACCATTGAAGCATTGGCTCCTGGTGTTCAATTTGGCATAACGGGATCTAAATTATCTGGAACTGGAAGCATAACTATAATTAATGAGGAAGGTATTTCACAGATTAGAATATTTGGAACTCCTAATGTTACATCAAATAGTGATGTTCAATATGTCTATACTCTTACAACAAACGCTAATCCAGGAGGATGTGTGCCTGCAGCAACAATAACTGGAACAATAAAAGTTTCTCCTTTAGAGACAGTTACTTATGACAATACAATTAATTTAGCTCTTTATCCAGGAGCTCGAACTCAAACTTTATGTCCATCAAGTACATTAGAAGGAATAAGTTATAGGATAGGAGGAGCAGTTGGCTCTGTAGTAGTAAATGGTCTTCCACCTGGAGTTTCTTCCACACATAGTGTAACTGCTCAGATAGATCAGTTTACTATAACGGGTGTTGCATCTACCAATATTATTAATCTTATTGTAAATGGAGTTTCTTATAGTAAAACAGCATCTAATACGGACACAGACCAAACTGTAGCTGTAGCTATAGCTACCTTAATTGATAATGATACCAATGCTACTATTAGCACATTAACTCCTGGAGGAGGAGTAATAAGACTTACAGCTGACACACCAGGAGTTCCATTTACTTCATTGGGTATTGCTACTGGGGGAGGTGCTGCTATAAATAAAACTAGTGTAACATCTAATGTTAATAATGTTGTTATTGAGGGAGCACCAAATAATACAGCTATAAAAGGTTTCCCATATAATTACACTATATCAACTCCTGGAGCATCATTTTGTAATCCTGGTCAGAATGGAGGAACTATTACAGTTGCTGAAGGTCCGAAAATTGAATTAATTTCTGCTTCATTAACTGATAGTCAAGAAGTCTGTAATGGTGATAATATTGTCACTATTCAATATAAAGTTAATGGTGCAGGAGGTGCACAAATTCCAGCCTTAGTTCCAGCAACTTTTTCTGGATTACCCAGTAATCTTTTTCCTGGAATTTTTAATGCAACAACTCAACAAGATAGTATTACAATAACTGGTGTAGCACCTGGAGATGAGATAAAAGTTTATATTAATGGTATTGAGTTTTCAAGTGGAGCAGCTAGTGCAACTTCAGTAGCCGCTGTAGCTTCAGTAACTGCTGGCATAAACACATCAATTAACCCTAATATTGCTGGTCAAGTTGTTGCTGCTGATTTAGGAGGGGGAGTTATGACCTTAACAGCCGTTACTTCAGGATCTCCATTTACCTTATCTGTTGCTGCAACAGGTGGCGTAGCTGCTATAACAAAGTCTAACCAAAGAGGAACAGGAACATTCACAATTTCTGGACAAATAAATCAATCTCATAATACTGAGATGACTTACAACTATACAATTACATCTCTTCTCAATCTTAATTCATGCTCTGCTGGAACAGCAACAGGAACTATCAAAATTGAGCCTATTGAAACAGTTACTTATGATAATACAATAAACCCTGCTTTATTCCCTGGTGCTGCTACTCAAGAGCTTTGTCCAGGTACTGATATGAGCGGAATAAGTTTCAGAATTGGAGGAGCTGTACCATCAGTAGTAGTTGCCGGTCTTCCGCCTGGTGTGACTTCTACGCATAGTGTTACAGCTCAACAAGATCAATTTACTATAACAGGTGTTGCTTCTACAAATATTATTAATGTTCTTGTAAATGGAGTTTCGTATAGTAAAACAGCTACTGATACTGATACGGATCAAAGCGTTGCTGAAGCTATATCAACATTGATTAATAATGACACAAGTGCTACGGTATCTTCATCTACTCCAGGGGGAGGAGTTATAAGATTACTTGCAGAAACTCCTGGTGTTCCATTCAGTTCATCAGGTATAGCAACTGGTGGAGGAGCAGCTATTAATAAGACAAGTGTAGTTTCAAATGTCAATAATGTGACACTTGATGGAACACCTGATAATACGGCTATTGTAAACAAGCCATACACTTATACAATAACGACACCTGGAACAGAATGTGCTTCAGCTTTAGGAGGAGGAACAATAACTATTTTAGAAGGCCCAACACTTGAGTTAATTTCAGCTGCGCTTACGGATAGTCAAGAAGTCTGTAATGGTTCAAATATTGTAACTATTGAATATAAAGTAACAGGAGCTCAAGGCGCCCAGATTCCTGCTACAGTTGGTTTTGTTGGCTTACCTGATACTTTAGCTAAAAACTTTAATGCTACAACTCAACTTGATAGTATAACTGTACTAAATGTAAATCCTGGAGATGAGATTAAGGTGTTTGTTAATGGTATTGAGTTTTCAAGTGGGGCCGCCAGTGCAACCTCAGCAGCTGCAGTAGCATCTGTAACTGCAGGTATAAATGCATCAATTAATCCTAAAATTGATGGTGAAGTTACTGCAACAGATTTAGGAGGTGGGGTTATGACAATTACAGCAGATTCAGCAGGAATACCCTTCAGTTTATCTGTTGATTCTACAGGTGCAAATATTACAAAGTCCAATCAAGTAGGAACAGGAATTTATAGAATTTCTGGACAAATAAATCAATCTCATGATTTTGAGGCAACATATAATTATGAGATTACAACAACAAATAACATTGACTCTTGTAATGCGGCAACAATTACAGGAACAATTAAAATTGAACCTTTAGAGTCTGTAACTTATGATAATACAATAAATAATGCTTTATTCCCTGGTGCTGCTACTCAAGAGCTTTGTCCAGGTACTGATATGAGCGGAATAAGTTTTAGGATTGGTGGAGCTGTTCCTTCAGTCTTAGTTGCTGGTCTTCCGCCTGGTGTGACTTCTACTCATAGCGTTACAGCTCAGCAAGATCAATTTACTATTTCTGGTGTAGCTTCTACAAATATTGTTGCAATTATTCTAAATGGTGTTTCATATCCTAGAACAGCTAATAATTCAGACACCAATCAAACGGTAGCTGAAGCTATATCAACATTGATTAACAATGATCCAAGCGCTACGGTATCTTCATCAACTCCCGGTGGAGGAGTTATAAGATTAATTGCAGAAACTCCAGGGGTTCCATTTGGTTCATCAGGAACTGCAACAGGTGGAGGAGCTGCGATTGTAAAGGTTATTTTACAACCTAACGTTAATAATTTAACAATTGAAGGTTCTCCTGATAATACGGCTATAGTAAATAAGCCATACACCTATACAATAACAACACCAGGAACAGAATGTTCTTCAGCTGTAGGAGGAGGTACAATAACTATTTTAGAAGGTCCTAAACTCGAACTAACATCTGCAGCACTAACAGATAATCAAGAAATTTGTTTTGATGATAATATTATTGATATTACATATAAAGTTACAGGTGCGAGAGGAGCTCAGATTCCCGCTTTAAATGCAGCTACATTTACTGGTTTGCCTGCTAATATATCTAAAAATTTTGCTGCAAGAACTCAACAGGACCGAATAACTGTTACTGGTGTAGCACCAGGAGATGAAATAAAAATATTTATTAATGGTGTTGAGTTTTCAAGTGGGGCTGCTAGTGCAACTTCTTTAGCTGCTGTGGCATCTTTAACTGCGGGAATAAATGCTTCAATAAATCCTAAAGTTGCAGGTGAAGTAAGTCCTGCTGATTTAGGAGGGGGAATTATGACAATTACTGCGGATTCATCAGGAATACCATTTAGTTTATCAGTTGATGCGACTGGTGGAGTTGCTGCTGTTACAAAGACTAATTTAGAGGGAACAGGAATTTATACTATTTCGGGCCAAATTAAACAATCTCATACAACTGAGATGACCTACAATTATCAAATTACGACTACAAATAATATTAATTCTTGTACTGCTGCTACAGCTACGGGTACTATTAAAATAATTCCTAAAGAAGAAATTACTTTAGATCAGTTAAGTGATCCTATTTCATTTGGCGGGCCTGCAAATCAAGAGGTTTGTGAAAATGCAAGTATTCAAGGAATCCGATTTAACTTAACAGGAGGGGCATATTCTGCTAGCGCAACTATAGCGATTCCTCCAGCAATAAACGGATTGCCTCCTGGAGTAGGTATTAATCATGTCAGAGAGAAACAAGTTGAGGAGTATACTGTTGCAGGAATAGGTGCTACAAACGTAGTAAATATAATAGTTAATGGTATTTCATATTCCAAAATAGCTGATGGAACTGACACAGTATCAAGTGTAATTCAAACTATAGCGAATTTAATTAATAATGACTTAAATTCATCAGTTACAGCATCAAGAACTGCCGTTAACAAGATTTTGTTAACATCAAAAATTTCAGGAAAACCATTTACAACTTCTGGCACAGCTTTTGGAGGAGGAAGTTCAATAACAAAAACTGCTATAGGTGTTTCACCACAAAACAATAATGAAAATTATGTAACTCTTGTTGGTGGTCCTACCGAAAATGTTTCGTCTACTAAAATATATAATTATACTTTAACTACATCTGGAACATCGTGTACTGATGATTCATATGCTGGATCAATAACTATAAATCCTTTATCAGAAATATCTTTAATTTCTGCTGGAACAACAGATAATCAAATAGTTTGTAATGGAGCTGTTATTGATGAAATTGTATATTCCATAAGCGGTAGTATAGCAAATGTAAACGTTTCTGGTTTACCTGGAGGAGTAAATGGTACCTGGGATGCTATTTTAAGAAGATTTACAATTAAAGGAACAATTGCTGCTTCTGTAGCTTCAAAGACAGTTTTTACTTACACAGTATCACCAGTAAGTAATGACTGTTCTCCAGAGCCAGTAATTTCAGGAACAATAGAGGTCGCTCCTGATATAACCATTGATGCAACTGCATTTACTGTATCTAAAACATTATTATCAGCTACATCCTCAGGAACTGTGTCGTGTTTTGGTAGTAGTAATGCTGCAATAACTGTTCCTGATGTTGCAATTACTGGGGGTGTATTAAGTATAGCTCAAGTTGATAGAATAAATATTTCTAGTTCTCCTGGACCGGCAATAGAGGGTGATGTAGCGGGAGTAGTTATTGATGGTACTGTTATTGCTTTGACAGTTTTAGATAATACTGGAAGTTTTGGAAATGGGTCCCCTGTTGAAAGTAGTTCTTCAATTGCAACAAGGCTATCAAATAAAATTAATACTACCCCTGGAATTAGTGTTACTGCTCAAGCCAATGGTTATGGTGCAGGAACAATTAAAATAACAGCTAACACATCAGGTGTAGGTTTTACAGCTACAGTGACTAGAACTTTAACGGGAGCTTCAAGTCTTACTATAGCAAGGGTTGCTGATGTTGCTAACAGTACACTTACTTATACATATGAATGGAGTAAAGATGGAGCACCTGGATACTCATTTTCTAAAAACATAACAGGATTAAGTGCTGGTGTTTATCAATTAACTGTTGGTACATCATTAAGTGGTTCATGTTCAACTACTAGTGGAGGAATTACAATAATTGAACCAGACGAGTTAACAGTATCAATTTCTGGAAACTGTGGAGCTTCATTTACAGCAACGACTGTAGGAGGAACAGCACCATATATTTATACTCTTGTCAATAATGATGATGGAACTGATGATGGTGGTTCAGCACAAACTAATTCACTAACTAAAGATTTCAATGGAGTACTTGGAGCTAAATATGTTGTTAAAGTAAAAGACGCAAATAATTGTGTTGCTTATAGTGCAGTTCACACTGTTTTTGGAAGTCTTACTATTGATAAATCAAAATATGATATACAGAATCAGAGGTGTTTTGGAAGAGATGAAGGAGCTATAACAAAATCAACTACTGTTACTCAAACTGTTAGTGGAGGATCTGGTTTTTATAGCTATACATGGACAGGCCCAAGTGGAACATTTACTACTGAAAACATTTCTGGTTTAGCTGCTGGAGATTATCAGTTATCAGTTGTAGATCTTAATTATCCATCGTGTACAGCTAGCGCTACTGTCACAATTCGTCCTGCAACTGCTATAACAATTACTCCAGATTCTTCTAATACAACTCAAATGTTATGTCCTGTTGCGAGTGATACAGTGATAGGGGCAGATTGGGGAACATTAACCGTTTCTGTCACAGGAGGAACAATTGCACCAAGTTATCAATATCAATGGGTTAAATTACCTTCTGGAGCAAACATTTCAGATTCTTTTGGAGGAAATACTAATTCAGTTAGAATTAATTCTGGAGGGGATTACATGGTTATTGTCTCTGACTCTAATGCTCAAGTTTCCACCGGAAATGTTTCTGCATCAACTGCATCATGTTCAATTTCTCAATTATTTTCTGTTACTGGACCCTCAGAAAACTTAAGTGCTGAAATTGTTCTAGGAAGTAATGATAAAATTAATGGTGGTAATGTTGAAATTTTATTTGATACATCTAGCACTACTATAAGTTGTAAAGGAGATTCTAATGGAAGTTTTACATTTGTTATTAAAGGAGGAACTCCTCCATATGAATATAAAGAAAGTTCAGGTGGGTGGACTTCAGCTGCTGGAGCAACAGTTCAGTTGACGGGATTAAGTGCAGACACATATAACATAAGAGTAAGAGATGCTGGACAATGCGTTTCGGGCGGACAAGAAGGTGTAACATTATCTGTTACTCAATCAGGGACTACAACCGATAATGTTGGGGTAATAATTTCTGAACCTTCAGATGAATTGTCAGCTTCAATTGATGGAACACAACAAGAAATAGACTGTTCAACTGGTATTGATGGAAAAATTACTATTAAAGTTTTAGGTGGACAAGCACCTTACCAATTAATTTGGACTGGACCAGCTGGATCTAATTATAAAGCATTAACTAGTATTGATAATATTGGGGGCAGTTCTAGCATAGATAATTTAACATATGCAGGAGATTATAGTGTAACAATAACTGATGCAGCCAAGTGTGATTTAACAAAAGAATTTCCTCTTAAAGAAAAGGCTGGATCAGAAGAAAAACTTGGAAAACCAACAATAACTGTAACTCCAGGAGCTTGTGGGACTGACGAAAAACCTAAAATGGAGGGAGTTTTAAATGGAGGTACTCCACTTGAGATTGAGTGGAGAAAGAAGGACAAAGCAATTGTTCAGAAAAATATGACAATTATTTCAACTATTTTAGTACCACAACTTGGAGATGCATTTACTATCACAATAAATGGAGTCAATTTTACAGAAACTTTAACTGCTTCTCCAACTAAAAGTTCAATTTCTAGCTTAACCTCTGCTTTAGCAACTAAAGTTGATGCGTCTGCTGAAGTTTCTGCTCAAGCACAAGATCTAGATGGAGACGGAAATAATGACAGAATACAAATTAAGGCTTTAACCCTTGGATTAGCCTTTGAATATTCAGATAGTGTTTCTAGAGTTACAGGCTCATTTTCTGACATTAAAGACGAAGTTAAAGAAAATGCTCAGGAACTTGTTGATGGTTGGTTTGCTCAAAATGGAGATCCATTTGGAGATAACTTAATAGTTGATGGCCCACCTGCAGGATTATATGTTCTTTATTTAACTGATGCAAGTGGTTGTAGTCCGCAGACTAGTGATCCTGTTTATGTAAGTGGTGATAATAGTTCTTTGGAAATTACGGTAGATACATCTACAGGAGGTATAGAATATTTTAATACTTGTAGTTATTCAGCAACTCCAATTTCGGCAAACTTTAAGTTTAATTTGTTAGGTGCAACATCACTTGTTTCTATAACATTAAATGGTACAGAAATAACCCAAGCAAGCGGTGAATTGGCAGTTGCTTCCGGAGGTCGATATACTGTTTTTGATTTGTCACCTGGAGATTATGAGATTACTGCAACAGATGCAAATAATCCTGGTTGTCCAGCTTCTCAATCTATTACGGTCAATGAAGCAACTGAAATAAAATACATTGGTGAAACTGAACTTTCTATTGAAAAATGTCAAGATACCATAGCGTTGAATTTTGAACCTTTGACAGATTTTATTGAGGCAGATAATCTTGATGCTTTTTATACAGGAAATAGTGATCCTTACTATGCTTTAGAATTATCTACTCCAGCTGGACTTGTTATAAAAAGGTCTAGTTTTAGAACTAAGGAGGAAATAGATACCGAAATAAATACTTTTGAGCTAGAGGAAGGATTATATACTTTAAAAATAACAAATAGTAAAGGTTGTACAAATGATCCTTCAAAACCAATACTAATAAATGTAACTCAAGAAATTTCTAATATTGTGGTTACAGAAGGATTAGTTGATTCACTTGGCAATCCTACTTTTTCAACCCCAGTAAGTTGTCTGTTAGATGCAAAAGATGGTAAAATTGGTATAAATATTGCAGGAGGACCTGCTAATGCTGAAATAAACTGGGAATATCTTAATCCAAATGATCCACTTACAACAGGTTATACATTATTACCTGAATATAAAGGCTATTTATCAATGAATGATTTAGAAAAAGGTAAATATAGATATACAATTACTGATCCTGACCCTCTAATAACAGGTAATTGTAAATCAAAACCTTATGCATATATACAAGGAGTTATTGATGTTGAAGATGATAAATCTTTAGTTATATCTGATGGACCTTTTGTAGACAATAATTTATGTAATAATACTGCTGGTATTTTGAGGATTGATGTTATTGATTCTCAACAATCTCCAATAACTTTCTATTATGGAACAGATTTTTCTACAGCTAAAATTGTAGATCATGTAAAAGATGATCTCGATTCATACGTTGTTACAATTGATAATCCTCAAAGCTTGGCTAATCTTTATGTTGTGAACGATAGAGGATGTACAAAATCTGTAGAACTTAATTTTGAATTAGGAACTCCTGGATTTGAATATTCAACTCCTACTTATAATAATTCTATAAGTGAAGATGATAGGGTAATCAATGCAAGGCAAGATATAACATTTACTAATCAATCGACATCTCCTTACACAAAAGTAAGATGGGATTGGGGAGATAATGTTTTTGATGAAATAGTTATAGCTAATTCATCAATACAAACCGATCCTGCTTTACAAGGAGATACTGATGGTGATACTTGGATAGATTGGGTTGAGTTTTTAGCTGGAGGTGTGTCTATGTTAGAGTCTAATACTTTAACTCCTGAAGATAAAGATGGTGACGGCGAGTGGGATGGTCAAAAGGGAGTCCTTAAAGGCGATAAAACTCATTCTTATGGACTTCAGGGAACATATTTGGTAACTCTTCAAATAGAAAATGAATTAGGGTGTTTTGATCAAGTAACTAAGCCAGTAAAAGTTGGAAAAGGTTTCTTTGTTTTACCTCCAAATGTTTTTACTCCTAATGGAGACAAGAAAAATGATTATTTTGGAGTTTTATTTTCAGGATTTTGTTATGTAGAATTCACAATATATGACAATACAGGTAATGTTGTTTATCCTACAAAATCAAGCGGAGAAAATCCAAAAATATCTTCGTCATCTACTAGTACTAGTACTACAAGTACACTTGGATATGCGCCTAATTTCAAAAGAGATGAAGGAGGAAATTTCCTTGGTGGACCAAATGAAACTGGACCTGATGGTTACCCAGATTTTAAACCATGGGATGGAAAGCCTGAAGGAAGTGATGAATTAGGAGTTGCTCCATATTATATATGGACTTTAAAAGCTTGGAATAAGGAAAGTTGCACTGGAGAAGAATTTGATGCGGTTGTGAGAGAAGGAGCATTTATGATACTGAAATAAAATGAGAGTAATTTATTTATTTTACTTTATATTTTTACTGATATTTTTTCAGTTAGAATCTTTATATTCTCAAGAAGAGTATTTAGTTAACAATTCTCGATTTCTTCAAAAATCAAATCCTAGTTATTTTGGATATAATAGCTTGTTGAAAGTGGGAGTTTTATATAACTCTCTTACTTTAAATGCTTTTGAAAGGATGAATAATAAATATATTTTTGGTACAATTAGTTTTGATAATCAAAATTTTTCATTAGGAGTTGATGTAAATAGTTTTGCAATGGAGAAAAGTGGGTATGGTCAAACTATTGCAAACTTGACATATGTTTATAAACTACAATTAGATAATTATTTGTTTTTTCTTCCTGCTATAACAGGAGGTTTAGCAACTAAACAATTCAATCCAGATAATTTAACATTTGGAGATCAATTAAGTATTGGTACAGGACAACTTTTAGAATCAAATGATCCACTTGCATCAATAATTTCTAATGTTAACTATTTTGATTTAGGAGCCTCTTTTTTATTACATAGTGAAGATTTTATGGCGGGTTTAACTATTAAGCATATAAATAAACCTAATGATTCTTTTAACAAAGAAGATGATACAACTGAAAAACCTATTCAAATAGGAATTCAAGGAGCTTATGAATTTGATATTAATCCTTATGAAAGAAGATATCTTCCAAGATATTCTTATTTAATGGTTTATTTAAATGCAGTTAAGGTCCAAAATTCAATTCACATGTATCTTTCTCAAGAACTTCAACTTGGAGAATTCTCCGTGGGATTAAGTCAACAAGCAGGAAGTAGCGGGCTTAATAATTTAGGAGTTTCTTTTGGTTTGTCAGCTGAAAATTTTGATTTTGGAGCGTCATATAATTTTAATTTCTTTAATAATCCAGGAAAAGTTTTTTCTCCATCAATATTTGAACTTTATGTAACTTTTGATTTTAGTATTTATAGAAGAAATCAAAGGGGATTATTTAAAAGAATTCAAATAGATAATTATTACTAGAGTTAGTTTTTTTTAGAAACAATATTTATTTTCATTAATTATCTTATTTGCAATTTCAGTTTTTAAAGCAAATATATTAGGACAAGTTTTATAGTCACATGATTTTTTAAATAAATCTAATAATTCTAATTTTTCTTCACCTTCTAATGTACTGTAAATAATATCTTTTGATTTTTTAAGGATTATTTCATTAGCCTCATATAAATACAATTGAGTCATTTTTATTTGTGAAGATTGAGATTCTTTGTCAGATCTATTAATATTTTTTATTGTTCTTTTTAAACCAGAATCAATTAAATAAATTTCAATTAATATATCTGATAAAGACATTAGAACTTGTTGCTTTTTATCAAGACCTTGACCATATTTTTCTGCAGCTTTCCCAATTAGAATTAAAAATATTTTCTTCAGATTAATTAACAGTTGAGTTTCATTTGACATTACATTATTTGGAAGATCTTTTATTTGTAGATTTTTTAACAAATCACTTTTTGCATTCATTACGGCTTCCATCAAATTTATTTGCCCTTTCATTCCTTTTTTTAAAAGCATGCCAACTGAAAGCATTCTGTTTATTTCATTAGTTCCTTCATATATTCTTCCAATACGAGCATCTCTCCAAGCAGATTCCATTGGAGCTTCTGCAGAAAATCCCATTCCACCAAAAATTTGAATTCCTTCATCAGTACAGTTCATTATATCTTCAGAAATTCCAATTTTAATTAAAGAGCATTCAATAGCAAAGTCTTCAACTCCTTTCAGTTCCGATTCCTGATGTGACATACCCTCACTTAAATAAACTTCAGTTCTATTTTCTATATCTTTAGCAGCTCTGTAACAAGCAGATTCGCCTATATAACAGGATGTCGCCATTTGACTAATTTTTTCTTTTATCGCTCCAAAACTAGAAATTGGTGATTTAAATTGAATACGTTCATTAGAATATTTAACTGCTTCAGTAATTACTCTTCTTTGGGCTTCAAGACATGCTACTCCTAATTTGACTCTTCCAACATTTAAAGCATTCATGGCAATTTTAAAACCCTGTTGTCTTTCTCCCAACATATTTTCAACTGGGACTTTTGTTTCATTAAAAAATACTTGACGAGTAGATGATGAGTGAATACCTAGCTTATTTTCTTCATCTCCTAAAGTTATTCCATTTGAAGGTTCATTTGGAATTAGAAAACCAGTAATATTTTTATCATCTTCGATTCTAGCAAAAACAATAAATAAACTTGCAAAACCAGCATTAGAAATCCACATTTTTTGTCCGGATATTTTGTAATAAGATCCGTCATCTGATAATACAGCTTTGGTTTTTCCAGAGTTTGCATCTGATCCAGATCCAGGCTCAGTTAAACAATATGATCCAATCCATTTACCAGATGCAAGATTTGGAAGATATTTTTGTTTTTGATCTTCTGTTCCATAAAGAACTATTGGAAGTATTCCTATACCAGTATGAGCTCCAAAAGCTGTTGAGATAGATCCACTTGCTCCTGAGATATAGTCACAAACAAGCATCGTTGATACAAAACCCATTCCTAGACCTCCATATTTTTCAGGAACAGAAACACCAAGAAAACCTAATTCACCTATTTTACTCATTATTTCTTCTGTGAGTTTGTAGTCTTTTTTTTCAAAACGTTGTCTTTTAGGAACAATTTCTCTATCAACAAACTCTATAACTGAATCCTTCATCATTTTATGTTCTTCAGTAAAGTCTTCAGGTGTAAAAATATCATTGAGATTAGACTCCTTAATTATAAAAGATCCACCAATAGTGACTGATTTTTGATTTGTTTCCATATTTATTTAATTTTTTTTGTTGTCATTATTACTGCACCTTTTTTGAAGAATTCATATTTTTTAGCTACTTCTGAAATTCTATTTATTACTTTATGAAAGTTTTTAATTTCTTTTGTATTTAATTTTTTATCAATTTCTTTATTAAAACCAACAACAACGTTCTTGGAATCTTCTCTTTTTAATTTTCCAAATTTTGTAAGTTTTACGATAACACCTCTTCCATCTTTCGGATTCTTATTTCTTTTAATAAGTTTTCTTTCTTCCATTGTGTTTATAAGCCTTGACAAACTGGTTGACTCCATACCCATTTTAGGTCCTAAATCCGTTACAGATGAACCTTTTTGTTCTATACTTAGTAATGCAAAGCCTATAACCATAGTTGATTCAAATTTTAAGGCCTCCCTATTATACATATTTGAAACTAATTGCCAAGTTGATTTTAAGGCATAGTCGTAAGTTTCTTTTTTCATTAAAGCAAATATAAAAAAAAATACTATGCATGCATAGTATTTTTATAAGAGTTAAATATTTGATTTAATTGTATATTTCATTTACTAATTCTTTGAATTTCTCTTTTATAACTTTTCTTTTGACTTTCATAGTAGGTGTAAGATGCTCTTTTTCTATTGACCAGACTTCAGGGGTTAATTTAAATTTTTTAATTTTTTCCCATTGAGCAAAGGATTCATTATAAAAATTAATTTCTTTTTCAAATTGGTTTAATAACTGTTCTTGTTTGCAAATTTTTTCAAGATTATTTTCGCACGATATTCCTTTTTCTTTTAACCATTGAAGGCAAAACTCAAAATTAGGTTGAATAATAGCTGAAGGCATTTTTTGATTCTCTCCAATTACAGCAATTTGTTCAATAAAAGAAGATTGTTTTATTAAACTTTCTAAAACTTGAGGAGCAATATATTTTCCTCCAGAGGTTTTAAACATTTCTTTTTTCCTATCAGTAATTGTTAGAAAACCATTATTATCAATTTCACCAATATCTCCAGTATGAAAATATTCTCCCGTCATACATTGCTTTGTTAATTCTTTGTTTTTAAAATATCCTAGCATAATGTTGGGTCCTTTACATAATATTTCACCATCGCTCGCAATCTTAATTTTTACTCCATCAATAACTTTACCAACACTTCCAATTTTAAAACCTTCGATTGATTTTTCATTAATTGTTATTGCAGGAGAAGTTTCAGTTAAGCCATAACCTTCTACAATTGTCATTTTTGCAGCACTAAACACTTTAATTAATCTTGGTTGCAAAGCAGCACTTCCGGATTGAATATGAACTAGATTACCTCCTAAAGCATCTTTCCATTTAGACAAAATTAATTTATAAGCAATTTTTAGTTTAATTTGATAAAGAAAACCCTGACTTTTAAAAGGAGTGTAGTTTAATCCTATTTTTATAGCCCAGTAAAATAAGTTTTTTTTCAATCCTTTTAACTCATCACCTTTTTCATAAAATTTGTCAAAAACTTTTTCTAATAACCTTGGTACAGCAGTTATTACATGCGGTTTAACTTCTTTTAAATTATCTCCAATTGTTTCAAGGGATTCAGCAAAATAAACTTCAAAACTATTAAAAATATATCCATACAATTGAGTTCTTTCATATATATGACAAAGAGGTAAAAAGCTTAAAGCTCTATGTCCCTTATTTGGTTGTAATCCCAATCTTTTCGAGGCTGAAATTACATTTGAAACTAAATTTCCATGGCTAAGCATAACTCCTTTGGGAATTCCCGTTGTTCCAGATGTGTATATTATTGTTGCTAAACTTTCAGAGTTAACTTTATTTTTAATAATATTAATTTTATCTAGATCAAAATTTTCACCTAAATCAAGAAGTTCTTTCCAGTTTTTACAATTTTTAATTTGGTCAAAACTAAAAATTTCTTTTAAGGATTTCACCTTACTTTTTATGGGTTTAATTTTATTTAACACCTCTGTATCAGAAACGAAACAATACTTACATTCAGAATGATTTAATATATATTCATAATCTTTTGAGGTAATTGTAGGGTACAAAGGAACATTTATTGCCCCTATTTGAAGTATACCCATATCTATGATACTCCATTCAAATCTATTTGTTGATGAAATTAAAGCTATTTTATCATCAGGTTTAATTCCAAGTTTTAAAAGAGCTTGAGAAATTTTATGAGATTTATCAAAAAACTCTTTAGAAGAAATTGAAACCCATTTTGAATTTGATTTTGAACTTAGTGATTTATCAAGTGGTCCATTATTCACTTGATGTTCTAAAAATTGAAAAATTTTTGAGAATTCCATATTATCTTTTGTCGCAAATTATGAATTTTTGACTAATTCTAGATTAAATTACTTTGAAAGCCAATTATAAGCATTTACAAAGGCTTCATGCCAAGGAGAAATTTCATGTTTAGATTTATTTGGATAATATCCCCAATTCCATGGAAAAAGAGATCTTTCGAGGTGTGGCATCATTACTAAATGTCTTCCATCTTTATTACATAGCATAGCTGCATTATAATCTGAACCATTTGGATTAGCAGGATAACCAGAATAATGATATTTTGCAGGTATTTGGTAATGATCTTCATTTAATGGTAATAAAAATTTACCCTCTCCATGGGCCGCCCATATTCCTAAGGTGCTTCCTTCTAAACTTTTCATCATTATTGAGCTTGACGGTTGAATTTTTACGGCAGTAAATATACATTCAAATTTTCCAGAATCATTGTGAGTCATTTTAGGTTTATTTTTATCTAAAGGATTTATTAAATTTAATTCAATAAAAAGTTGACACCCATTACAAACCCCTATTGACATTGTATCATTTCTTTTAAAAAAATTAGTTAAACTTTCTTTTGCCTTTGTATTATAAAGAAAAGAACCTGCCCATCCTTTTGCAGAGCCTAAAACATCCGAGTTTGAAAACCCTCCAACTCCAGCAATGAATTTTATTGATTCTAAGTTTTCTCTTCCTTCTATTAGATCAGTCATATGTATATCAATTACATCAAATCCAGCAATATGAAGAGCATATGCCATTTCTCTTTCGGAATTACTTCCTTGATCTCTAATTATAGCTGCCTTAATTCTTCTTTTATTTTTTAAGTTATTTATAAGCCCCTTAAATCCTTTTGGAAAAGTATATTTTAAGGGTTGAACTTTATAGTTTTTTTCTCTTTCCAATGATAAGTTATTCATTGTTTGATAGCTATCTAATATTTTTGAAGTTGAATACCAATTATCCCTAAAATTATTAATATTAAAATTGAAATTATTATTAAAATTTTTAACAATTAATTTTCCACTTGAAATTACTTTTCCAATATGAATACATTTAATTTTTTCTTTTTTAAAATAATCACTCAAATTAATTAAAGATTGTAATAGAATTCCTGAGTTTTCAGAAAAGAAGACTTTTACACAATCTTTTTCATTTAGTTCAGTTAAATCAATATCTAATCCTATATTATTACTTGGAAAACACATTTCTAAAAGACAGGTAATCAAACCCCCAGAAGAAATATCATGACCAGAATTTATTTTTTCATCATAAATTAAATCTTGCACAGAATTAAAAGCTTTTTTAAAATATTCGGGATTATTTATTGAAGGAGCATTATTACCTATTTTATTTAAAATTTGACCAAATGAACTACCTCCTAAAGAATATTCTTCATCTGAAAGATTTATGTAATATAAATCGCCTCCATTTTTTTTAAGATTAGGAGTGACAATTTTTTTAACATTTTCACACTCTCCAGTAGCTGATATAATTACAGTCCCAGGAGCTCTAACAATAGAGTTTTTATATTCTTGTTGCATTGACAGAGAATCTTTTCCCGTTGGAATATTTATACCTAGTGAAATTGCAAAGTCTGAACAAGCTTTTACTGCATCATAAAGTCTAGAGTCTTCACCTGGATTTTTACAAGGCCACATCCAATTTGCAGACAAACTTATAGATTTCATTTTTTTACACAATGGGGCCCAAATAATGTTTGTAAGACTTTCCGCTATAGAGTTTACACTTCCTTTTTTTGGATTTATAATTCCACTAATAGGGGAATGGCCAATTGAAGAAGCAATTCCTTTATTTCCTGAAAAATCAAGAGCAACTACTCCACAATTACTTAGGGGTAATTGTAATTTTCCAACAGTTTGTTGTTGAGCAACTTTTCCTGTAACGCATCTGTCAACTTTATTTGTAAGCCAATCTTTGCATGCTACTGATTCTAATTTTAAAAGATCACTAATATATTCTTCTATCTTTTTTTGTGAATATACTATTTCTTTAAATGATCTTTTTAAGGTTTTATCTTTCATAAAAGTTTTTGGAGGATTTCCAAATAATGAGTCAAGATTCAGATCAATGGGTTTTTTTTGAGTAGCATCATCAATAAACGTAAATTGTTTATCATTTTTGACTTCTCCAACAACATAAATAGGTGCTCTTTCTCTTTTAGCAATGGATTTGATTAAATTTAAATCAGAAGGATCGATAATTAAACCCATCCTTTCTTGTGATTCATTACCAATAATCTCTTTAAAAGATAGAGTTGGATCTCCTAAAGGAAGTTTGTTAATATGAATAAGTCCACCATTTTCTTCCACTAACTCTGAAAGACAATTTAAATGACCTCCAGCGCCATGATCATGAATTGAAATAATGGGATTTTTTCCTAACTCAATGAGGCTTCTAATAGTATTTGCAACTCTTTTTTGCATCTCTGGATTTGATCTTTGTACTGCATTTAATTCGATTTTATTTTCAAAAGATCCAGTATTAGATGAAGAAACAGCTGCTCCACCCATTCCAATCCTGTAATTATCTCCACCTAATATAATTATTAAATCATTTTTTTTTGGTAATTTTTTTTGAGCTTGATTTAAGTTTCCATATCCAATTCCACCAGCAAGCATAATTACTTTATCATAAGCCCATAGAAGATCTTTTTCTTTATGTTCAAATGTTAAGACAGATCCTGAAATTAATGGTTGGCCAAATTTATTTCCAAAATCTGATGCTCCATTTGAAGCTTTTATTAATATTTCAAGGGGTTTTTGATAAAGCCATTTTCTTTCATAAATATTTTCTTCCCAACGTTTAACTTTTCCTGCTCTAGAATATGGTGTCATATAAACAGCTGTCCCTGCCATAGGAATTGAACCTTGACCTCCAGCCATTCGATCTCTAATCTCTCCACCTGATCCAGTTGCTGCTCCATTAAATGGTTCAACTGTAGTAGGAAAATTATGTGTTTCCGCTTTTAGTGAAATTACACTTTTAATTTTTTTAGTTAAATATTTACTCGGTACTTCGCCTTTAGAAGGAGAAAACTGAATAATTTCAGGCCCTTTTATAAAGGCTACATTATCCTTGTAGGCAGATACGATTTCGTTTGGATTAATTTTTGATGTTTTTTTAATTAACTCAAATAGGCTTTTTTTTTGTTTGTTTCCATTAATTATAAAATTGCCATTAAATATTTTGTGTCTACAATGTTCAGAGTTTACTTGAGAAAAACCAAAGACTTCAGAATCAGTAAGAGGTCTATTCAATTTTTTTGATAAGTTATTTAAATAATCAATTTCTTCAGAATTAAGAGATAGTCCCTCATTTATATTATAAAGATTAATGTTTTCAATTTTTTTTATTTTTTCAGGAGTTACATTTACTTCGAATATGTTATGATCAATTACTTTATATTTATTAAAAAGCATTGGATCATATTTTTCTTCATCTAATATTTTTTTATATTTTTCAATTCTACTAATTCCAATTATACCCATGTTTTGAGCAATTTCTACAGCATTTGTACTCCATGGTGAGATCATATTAGGATATGGTCCAATAAAAGGTCCTTTTATTATTTTTTGAATATTAATTTTCTGATCAAATAACCACTGAAATTTTTTTAGATCTTCAGAAGATATTTTATTTTCGGATTTTATGACATATATAGCATCTTTTATATTACCGAAGAAAGAAATCATATAGCTAAAAAAATGATTATGTAAAATTAAATTATTTGACAGATTTAATTTAAACTAAAGACTTTACATTTTAATTATTTTTCATTTATTTATTCACATTATTAAGTTTTAACAAAAAAATGATTATAAATTCTAATGGAATGAAAATTTAAAGATCTAACCTAATTTTTTAATTTCACTTTTATATTTTGGAAAGTTCAAGTAACTAAAAGTTTAATTTTTTTGATTATTTAAAGCTTTGAAGTTTTACTAAATTTTTATATATCATACTCGAATTCATTAAAGATTTATGTGTTCCAAATTCAATAATTTTTCCATTATCAATTACAATTATTTTATCTGCTTTTTGAATAGTTGATAGTCTATGTGCAATTACTATAGAGGTCCTACCAATCATTAGCTTATTTAGAGCCTCTTTAACAAGATTTTCAGAGACAGTGTCTAAAGATGATGTAGCCTCATCAAGAATAAGTATTTCAGGGTTTTTTAAAAGAGCTCTAGCAATAGAGAGCCTTTGTTTTTGACCTCCTGAAAGGTTATTACCTGAATTTCCAATTATAGTCGAATATTTGTGTTCAAGTTTTTCAATAAACTCATCTGCATTTGCTGATTTTACCGCATTATAAATTTCTTTTTTTTCTGCTTTTGGATTTCCTATTAATAAATTGTTTAAAACAGTATCGTTAAATAAAATAGACTCTTGTGTAACTATTCCAATTAATTTATATAATGAGGATTTTTTTATACTTTTAATAGATATATTGTCAATTTTAATTTTACCAGAATCTATATCATAAAATCTATTTAACAAATTTGCAATTGTTGTTTTACCTCCTCCCGATGGACCAACTAAGGCTACAGTTTCTCCCTTTTTTATATTAAATGAAATATTATTTAATGTAATTTTCTCTAAATATGAAAAATTTACATTTTCAAATGAAATAGATTCTTTAAATTTTTTTAATTCTATAGCATTATCTGATTCTTTTATATTATTTCTTGCGTTAAGAACTTCTAATATTCTTTCAGCCGCTGCATTACCCTTTTGAATACTATAACTTGCCTTACTGATATCTTTTGCAGGGGTTAAAATATTATATGCTAAACCCATATATACAATAAAAGCAGCTCCTGTCAAACTTTGATCTATAAGAACCATTTTTCCACCAAACCATAAAAGTATTCCAATTGTACAAATACCTAGAAACTCACTAATAGGAGAAGATAAATTGACTTTATGTAAAAGCTTATTTGAAAAGAGATAGAACCTTAAAGTTGCATTTTGAAATAATGATTTAAAATGTTGACCAGCACTAAATGTTTTTATTATTTTTTGTCCATTTAATGTTTCATCTAATATTGAGAGAAAAGATCCTTGTTCTTTCTGAACTAAATTGGATTGTTTTTTTAATTGTTTGCCAATAATAGAAATAATAATTCCAGATATAGGAATGAAAATAATCACTATAATGGTTAATTCAAAACTAAAAATAAACATGGCAATTATTGAAAAGATTATAGTTAAAGGGGCTTTGATTATTAATTCCAAAATAGAAAGATAAGATGTTTGTATTTCATTAACATCATTTGTCATTCGTGACATCACGTCTCCTTTTTTCTTTTCATTGAAATAGGCTATTGGCAAACTAATTATTTTATCATATAAAATGTTTCTTAAATCTCTTAAAATTCCATTCCTTAAAAAAGTAATGAAATATAACGCTAAATAGTTTGATAAATTTTTTAGAAAAAATAATAATAAAACAATGCAAATAACAAATATTAAAGTTGTTTCTATATTTATTTCTAGCTGTTTTGTAATATAATAGTTTAAATAGTCTTTTATATAATCGTCGATTTTAAAAATACCATTATATAATGGTTTTACATCTTGTTTTTCGGTTGTTTTAAACAAAACATTTAACATAGGCATCAAAGACACAAAGGCCATCGCGCTAAAAAAAGCATAGAGAATATTAAAAAAAATATTTAGAAAAGCATATCCTTTGTATGGGATACCATATTTTAGAATATTTTTAAAAGAAATCATCATATTTCTATAAATTCATTTTTAATAATCTCAATTTTTTTTTCAAGAACTTTTTTTTGGCTTAACCATGATTTATTCGAATCAAATTTTTTATTTACACTTATATAAAATTTAATTTTTGGTTCAGTGCCACTGGGTCTGATTGCAATCATTGAGTCATCTTCTAGCCTAAATATAATGACATTAGATTTAGGTAGTTTAATTTTTTCAGTTTTATCAGAAATCATGTTGTGGTTAATAGATTTAAGATAATCCTCAAAAAAATTAACCTTGATTCCAGCTATGCGATTTGGAGGATTATTTCTATATTTTTTAATTATATTATTGATGATTTCTAAACCACTTTCACCTTCTTTATTAAAAGAAATTAATTCTTCTAAAAAAAAACCGTATTTTTTGTAACAATCAATCAAAAGATCAAAAACACTTTTATTATTTTTCTTTGCTATATATCCAATTTCACAGATTAACAGGGAACTTAAAACAGCGTCTTTATCTCTAATTTTATCTCCTATTAAAAAACCTAAACTTTCTTCTCCTCCAGCTATAAAATTATGATCAGGATTATCTTTTATTAATTTCCCTATCCATTTAAATCCAGTTAGTGTTTCTTTATATTGAAATTTATAATGATTTGCAATAAGTTTTATTATTGGAGATGAAACAATTGTACTTGCAATAAACTCGTTTCCGATTGGAGTTTTTTTATTGATATATTCCCTTAATAAAAAATCAATCATAATTGTCATAATTTGATTGCCATTTAAAATTTCCCATTCGTCTTCATCAGATAAAACAGCAATTCCTAACCTATCTGAATCGGGATCAGTACCAATCACAATATCAGCCTTAATTTTTTTTGCTTTTTCTATTGCCATCGATAAAGCTTCTTTTTCCTCGGGGTTTGGAGATTTTACAGTTGGAAAATTACCATCTGGTTTAGATTGTTCATTAACAATGTTAATTTTTTTAAACCCTGCTAATTTTAAAACTTCTGGTATAACCATAATTGAAGCCCCATGAAGAGGGGTGAAAACAATCTTATAGTTTTTGGTTTTATCATAATCGAATTTTCCAAGGGATATAATAACTTTAAAATATTCTCTATCTATTTTTGAATTAATTAGCTTAAGCTTTCTTGGATTAGATTTAAAAAGAATATCGTTAAAATTAATTTTATTTATTTCTTTTATTATTATTTCATCCTCTGGTGGTGTTAATTGACCTCCATCTTCTAGATAAACTTTATATCCATTATATTCTGGAGGATTGTGTGATGCTGTTATTACAATTCCACATTGAGCTTTAATATAACGAACTGCGAATGATAATTCTGGTGTTGGCCTTAATTCACTAAATAATAAACATTCAATATTATTAGCTGAAAAAATGTTTGCAACTATTTCTGCGAATTTTTTACTATTTTTTCTACTATCATACGCTACAATAGCTTTTATGTTAGTACCATTATATTTTTTATTTAAATAATTTGATATTCCTTGAGTGTTCCTTCCAATTGTATATTTATTTATTCTATTTGTTCCGACTCCCATGATTCCTCTCATACCTCCAGTTCCAAATTCAATATTCTTATTAAATGCATCTTTGAGTTCAGAAGGATTTTTTACTAGTTCTTTAACTTTGAACTGAGTATTTTCATCAAAAGGTTTGTTTAACCATGAATGAAAGTCTAACATAACAATTAAATTGTTTCAGCTATTGAATAGTTTTTTGTTCTTTTTTGAGTTTTCAGAATAATTTCCCCTAAAAAACCTGCAATAAAAAATTGACTTCCTAATAACATTAGAGTTAAAGCAATAAAAAATTGGGGCCTTTCAGTAATTAATCTTCCAGAAGTGTCTAGATAAAGCTTATCAAATCCAGTATACAGGGTAAAACCAAATCCTAAAATCAACATTATCGTTCCCCAAACTCCAAAAAAATGCATTGGTCTTTTACCAAATTTTTGTACAAACCAAATGGTTATTAAGTCAAGAAACCCTTTGTAAAACCTATCGTTTCCAAATTTTGTTTTTCCATATTTTCTTGCTTGATGTTTAACTACTTTTTCACTAATTTTTGTAAAACCTTGTTGGGCTGCTAGGACTGGAATATACCTATGCATTTCTCCATACACATAAATGTTTTTAACAACGTTTTTTTTATATCCTTTAATACCACAATTAAAATCATGAATTTTAATACCTGAGACTTTTCTTGCTGCCCAATTAAATAATTTTGAAGGCATATTTTTGAAAAAAAAGGAATCAAATCTTTTCTTTTTCCATCCAGAAATTAAATCAAGATTTTCATTTAATAAAATTTTATGCATTAATGGGATTTCATGAGGAGAGTCCTGTAAATCTGCATCTAGGGTAAAAATAAAATTACCTTTAGCTTTTTCAAAACCAGCATGTAAAGCTTGAGATTTTCCATAATTTTTTGAAAAGGATACACCAAATATATTTTTATATTTTTTTGATATTTCTTTAATTGAGATCCATGATTTGTCAGTACTTCCATCATCAATAAAAATGATTTCATAATCATAGTTATGAATATCCATAACATTTTGAGTGGTTTTAATTAATTCCTTTAATGATTCATTTTCATTAAATAATGGTATAACAATAGAAATTTCAGGGTTTTTTTCCATTTAAATCAAAATTACAAACTTTTGATTTATTCTGGTCTAGATTTTTTTACAATAAGGCCTCCAATTAATGATATAATAAAACCAATAAAAAGTTGAAAAATCATAACAAACACGAAAATAATTCCTGGCGTTGAAAAGTTTCTTTGCATTTCAATAGCACTTTCAATCATTTCTTGAGAGAGTTCTGGATTATTCATTCTCATTATTTCTGATTGATATTTAAAACCTTTTTCCAATACTTCTGGATCAAGAAAGTTAATTAAAATAATAAAATATAAAAAACCTATAAGACCTCCTAAAAGACTTATTCCTAAACCTAATTTAAAACACTCAGATAGATTTATAAAACCTTCATTATCCTTTTTAAATGCAATGAAGGCAACAATAATTGAAGCAGATAAAATAATAAATGATACAACTTGTTGAAATGGACTATTTTGATAGTGCATATCGAGAAAAAAAAGCATTAGGCTGAAAATAATAGAAACTATACCTAATAGCGAGCCATAATTTAATATATATTGACGAATACTTACTCTACTTTCTTCCATGATATAAAATTTTGATTCAAATGTATACTAATTTTAAAAAAAAAACTAAATTTGCTTTCTTAAAAAAAATAAATGAAACCTAATATTCATCCTGATAATTATCGATTAGTTGCTTTTAAAGATATGTCAAATGAAGATATTTTTATTACTAAGTCAACCGCACCTTCAAAAGAAAAGATTAAAGTCGATGGAATTGAATATCCGCTAATTAAATTGGAGGTTTCTAGAACTTCACATCCATATTATACCGGTAAAACTAACTTGGTTGATACTGCTGGAAGAATTGATAAATTTAAAACTAAGTATTCTAAATTCAAAAAATAGATTTTAATTCAATTTTCTAACTTTTTTTAAATTAAGTAGGTTTAAAGGATTAATATTAAAATTTTCAATATTTTTTTGCGAAAATCTTATAACTTGATCAAAGTAAAGGGGCACTATTGGGTAGTCATTCATCATTAAACTGTCCATTTTTTTATATAATTTAATTCTTTCTTCAGATGATTTTATTTTAAATGTTTTTTCATATAAAGAATCATAAGTTAAATTTTTATAATGTGTGTAATTTGGACCATTTGGCGAAAAGTTTTTACTGTAGAAAAGCGACAGGTAATTTTCTGCATCAGGATAATCAGCTATCCAACTCGCTCGAAAAAGTTCTAAATTACCAGAAGATTTTGCTTTTCTAAGGATTGATGTTGGCATTATTTCAATTTTAACATTTATACCTATTTTTTCCAATTCTTTTTGAAGGAATTCACATAAATCCACATAATTTGAATCGGTAGCAATTCTAATTTGAGGATTATTAATTCCACTTTCTTCAATAAATTCATTAACTAAGATTTTTGCTTTTATTGGATTGTATTCAAAATCGTATTGAGAAACCCCTTTTAGTCCTTCTGGAATTATTCCTTTTTTTGCAGAACTTCCAATATTATTTCTTAAATATCCTATCATTAAATCTCTATTAAATCCTATATTAATGGCTTTTCTAATTTTTTTTGAATTTATTACAGAAGATTTTGTGTCTAAGTAAATTCCAATATACTCTGTATTTAAATATGGACCTTTATACATTTTTATCTTATTTAGGTATTTAGGTTGAAGATTTCCTTGAGATGTTAACAATTCATCTTTATAAGAAGAATCAATTGAATTAATAAAATCTAATTTTCCTTGAATAAATAACATAAATTCACTTTGTATATCTGAAATAAATTGAATTGCAATTGATTCCAAATAAGGTAATCTAATCCCATTTATATCATTTTCAAAGTAGTTTTTATTTTTTCTCAAAACTAATTTTTCATTTTCATTCCATTTTTTAAAATAAAAAGGACCAGTTCCTATAGGATTTCTTGAAAAACTCTCTCCAAGGGCTTCAACAACTTCATAAGGCACGACTGAACAGTATTTCATTGAAACTAGCCCAAGAAAAGCAGGAAAAGGGTTTTTAAGTTTAATTTTAAAAATACTATCATTTAAAGATTTATAATTTTTAACATTTTGAAGCACCCAACCTCCTGGAGAGCCAAGGTTTTTATCTTTTAATCTATTTAAACTAAAAGTGAAATCTGATGCAATTACTTTTCTAGTTTTATTTTTTCCAAAATAATCTGATTCATGAAAAAAAACATCATCTCTTAAAATAAATGTATATTCTAAACCATCATCACTTATTATCCATGACTTAGCAATTTCAGGAATGACATTAAGACTATCATCTAATTGCACTAAACCATTGAATATTTGATTTACTGGCCATATATTTTGAGGGTTTCTTGAAAAAGCTGGATCTAAAGAGGTTATGTTTCTATATTCATTATATCTAAAAACATTTGTATTGGTTTCAATTTTTTTAGAACAAAAAGAAAAAAATAAGATGAAGCTTAGATAAAGACGATAAAAAAAATATTTTTTAATTAATTTTGACATTTTAAAAATTTCAATGCTTTTCAAAATTAAAATAATATATATTGTTTAAGTGAATACAAAAAAAGAATTTATAATTGATAAAAAAAGAAAAATTAAAATTGCTTTTCATACATTGGGATGTAAATTAAATTTTTCAGAAACTTCTTCAATTTCACGAACTTTTAGTAAAGATAAATACACTATTGTTTCATTTAACTCTAAAGCAGATGTTTATGTAATAAATACTTGTTCTGTAACTGAAAACGCAGACAAAAAAACTAAGTCTTTGATTAAATTAATTTTGAAAAAAAATATTAATGGATTTATTGCTATTATTGGTTGTTATGCGCAGCTTAAAACAAAAGAAATTTCTCAAATTCAAGGAGTAGATCTTGTAATTGGAGCAAAAGAAAAATTTAGATTAGCAAAATATGTAAAAGATGCCTTTAAAGATAATTTGGACAAGATTAATTCTTGCGATATTTCAAAGGTTAATTTTTTTAATGAAGCTTATTCTCTTGGTGAAAATAGAACCAGAGCTTTTTTGAAGGTGCAAGATGGTTGTGATTACAAGTGTTCATATTGCACAATTCCTCTTGCAAGGGGTGTTTCAAGAAGTGATAGTATTGAAAATATAATTTTAAATATTCATAAAATTGCAAAAGAGGGAATTAAAGAGGTTGTTATAACAGGAGTTAATACCGGCGATTATGGAAAAAGAATAGATTCAAATAAAAATAATTTCTTGCAGTTAATCTGTGAATTGGATAAAATAGAACCCATTAGTAGATATAGAATTTCATCCATTGAACCTAATTTGTTAGATGATAAGATAATTGAATTTGTATCTAAAAGTAAAAAATTTGTTCCTCACTTTCATATTCCGCTTCAAAGTGGAAGTGACAAAATTTTAAAAAAAATGAAAAGAAGATATTTGACAAATTTATTTTCAAATAGAATTAATACTATAAAAAAATTGATGCCTAATTCCTGTATAGGAGTTGATGTAATTGTTGGATTTCCTGGGGAAAGTGAAAAAGATTTTATTAAAACATATGAATATTTATTTAATTTAGAGGTTTCATATTTGCATGTCTTTAAATATTCTGAAAGATCTAATACTGAAGCTTTAAATTATAAGGAAGTTATACCTGAAATTGTAAGAAAAAAAAGAAGTAATATTTTAAGAGAATTGTCTTTAATAAAAAGAAAAGATTTTTATAAATCTCAAATTGGAAAAGAGCTGAATGTTCTTTTTGAAAGTGAAAATAAAAATGGTTTTATTGAAGGTTATACCGAAAACTATATAAAGGTAAGAGATTATTGGAACCCAAATAAAATAAATACTATTCAACAAAGAGTTTTGCAATCAATAGACAAAATGGGTTATTGTAGGATTTGATTAAAGTTTAATTCCAACAGGAAGTAGTGATTTGTAAGACTTATTTCTCCTTACAAAACTGGCTATTTTAGGAGAAGTAGGAACGACTCTTAGTTTTTTATTTGAAATAAACTCAAGAGTTTTTTTTATAAAATTTTCTTCAAATTCTTTTGAATGAATATTTCTAGGAATAACTATTTTGGTTAAAAAAATTTTTCTTTCTTGCTCTGCGTATTCAATTCTAGCAAGAAGACCATTTTTTCTTACCTCAAACTGCCTAAGAAATTCATTATTATCAAGTTTTATTTCAATCATAAATCTACAATGATTAATTTTAAAATTTAACTTAAATTCAAACGGATAACAAAAATACAATTATTTTGTTAGATTACAATTTTATTTTTTCCAATTAGATGAAAAAGATAAATGTTTACTTCATGCCCGGTATGGCAGCAAGTTCAAGGATTTTTGAATATATAAGATTACCAGAATTTTATTCAGTTCATAAACTGGATTGGATTATTCCTAAAAGAAAAGAAACTTTAGAGTTCTATGCTAAAAGAATTTGTAAAAAAATAACTGAGCCAAATCCTATTTTAATTGGAGTTTCTTTTGGCGGTATATTGATTCAAGAAGTTTCTAAACATATAAAGCACAAAAAAATTATAATAATATCAAGTATAAAAACTAATAATGAATTACCAATTTCAATGAAAATGGCTAAAAAAACAAATATTCATAGAATATTGCCTTTTCAATGGATTAATAGCCTTGACAAACTCGCTCTTTTTGCTTTTGGAAATGGAATAAAAAAGAAAATAAAAATTTATCAAAAATATTTATCATATAGAGACCCAAATTATTTGAAATGGGCTATGGATTGCATTGTGAATTGGAATCAAACAGAAATTATAGAGGGATTAATTCATATTCATGGAAAAAAAGATAATGTTTTTCCAGTTAAAAACTTATCTGGTAGAGTTTATCTAATTGATGGTAATCATGCCATCATAATCACTAAAGCAGACTTAATAAATAAATTACTAGTAGAATTATTAAAAAATTAAATTTTCAATTATTAATATTGTAGGTCATTTCATTTCTAAATTAAATTTTTTGAAAAAAAATATTCTATTCTTTTCATTTGTAATCATATTATTATTTATTAGCGCAACGTATTTTAAAAATAACTTTAATTCAGAGTTTAAATCTTATAGTAACGATGATCTTTATAGAGTATATGCTCTTAAAACACCAGAAAATATAAGTTTTTGTGATGAACAAGTTCCTTTAGAATTATTAGATGTTAGAGAAAGATTAGATAGAGAATTGCTTGTAAATACTTATTGGCAATCAAACATGCTTTTGTTGATTAAAAGATCGTATAGATTTTTTCCATTAATTGAGGAAATATTAAAAGAAGAAGAAGTGCCTGATGATTTCAAATATTTAGCTGTTATTGAAAGTGGATTAGAAAACGTACGATCACCGAAAGGAGCTAAAGGGATTTGGCAAATAATGTCAGGTACAGCCAGAGAATATGGATTAGAGGTTAATAAAAATGTTGATGAGCGTTATAATTTGGAGTTATCAACTAGAGTTGCATGCAAATATTTAAAAAAAGCTAAGAACAAATTTGGTTCTTGGACTCTAGCAGCTGCAGCTTATAATAGAGGTATATCTGGTATTTCAAGAAATCTTACAAGGCAAAAAGTTGAAAACTATTATGATTTATTGTTAGGTAGAGAAACCAGTAGGTATATTTTTAGAATTTTAGCTGTTAAGGAAATAATGGAGAATGCCAATAATTATGGATTTATATTTCAAGAAAAAGATCTTTATAAGCCATATGAAATTAAAAAAATCGAGTTAGATACTGCAATTTCGAATATTACAGATTTCTCAAAAAAAATGGGGATAAATTATAAAACCATGAAACTACATAACCCTTGGTTATTAGAAAACCATTTAAATAATAAATCAAGAAAAAAATATATTATTAAAATCCCAAATTAAATATCAAATTCTTTTCATTTGTTGTTGAATCATTTTTATTTGCTCATTTAGCATATTGTGTTTATCTAATTTTTTTGCCTCTGTTAATAACTGTTGAGCTTCTCTTTTTCTTCTTTTTTGCATTAATATTCCTGCTAAGCTCATTTTTGCCATAGCAAGATCATGATTCATTGACATACCTAATTGGATTGCTTTTTTAAAATACTTTTCTGCTTGGGTTAAATTTTTTTGAGAATAAATAATACCATTTAAATAATTGTAATAACCTTGTTGTTTTTTTACAAGGGCTTTTTCTGGATTATATATTTTTGATAATAATCTTTCAGTACCCATGAAATCTTGTTTTCTTAACTTTAAAAATGCAAGAAAAATAATTTCATTTTTAAAATAAATCAATATGAAAAATAATGAAATTAAAATTAGAAAAATACCATTTCCAATGTAATTTTCATAGAATTGATATATAGAGTATACTAACGTTATGAAAGCTAGTAGTAATTTTATATTTTTATTAAACATTTTTTATTCAAAAATAATGAAATTTTGAAATGTTTTTGATTCAATTTGTTAGAGAAAAAAGTTATTGTATATTTGCTCGAATTCCTAAATTTATCAAAGCAATATTAAATGAAAAGAACATTTCAGCCTTCTAGAAGAAAAAGAAGAAACAAGCATGGTTTTAGGGAAAGGATGTCAACCTCTGCTGGCAGAAAAATTCTTTCATCTAGGAGAGCAAAAGGAAGGAAAAAACTATCTGTTTCATCAGAGTTAAGTTATAATAAATGATAAAAAACAAAATATTTCAAAGGTGTTATCTACTTTCTAGTTAACACTTTTTTTTTATATTAATTTCGATAATGCCAAAGTCATCTTCAATTAAGTCTATACTTGTTATTGGATCTGGACCAATAATTATTGGTCAAGCTTGTGAATTTGATTATTCAGGATCTCAAGCGTTAAGATCATTGAGGGAGGATGGAATTAAAACAATTTTAATTAATTCAAATCCGGCAACCATAATGACTGATCCATCTATGGCAGATCATATTTATTTGAAACCATTAAATACAAAGTCAATTATTGAAATTTTGAAATTGCATTCTATTGATGCTGTTTTACCAACTATGGGGGGACAAACAGCTTTGAATCTTTGTATTGAAGCTGACGAAAAAGGTATTTGGAAAGATTTTGATGTTAAAATAATTGGAGTTGATATAGATGCTATCAATATAACTGAGGATAGAGAAAAATTCAAGAAATTATTAAAAAAAATCAACATTCCAGTTGCACCTGCATTAATAGCAAATTCTTTTTTAAAAGGCAAAGAAATTGCTCAAGAATTAGGTTTCCCACTTGTTATAAGACCTTCTTTTACACTTGGAGGATCAGGTGCTTCATTTGTACATGACGAATCTGAATTTGAAAAATTATTAACTCGTGGACTAGAAGCTTCTCCCATTCATGAAGTTTTAATAGATAAAGCTCTTCTTGGTTGGAAGGAATATGAATTAGAGTTATTAAGGGATAAAAACGATAATGTGGTAATAATTTGCACAATTGAAAATATGGATCCAATGGGTATTCACACTGGAGATTCCATAACTGTTGCTCCTGCAATGACTCTTTCTGATAAAACTTACCAGAAAATGAGAGATATGGCGATTAAAATGATGAGAAGTATTGGTGATTTTGCTGGAGGATGTAATGTTCAATTTGCAATTAGTCCTGATGAAAAAGAGGATATTATTGGTATTGAAATTAATCCTCGAGTTTCTAGGTCTTCTGCTTTAGCATCCAAAGCATCAGGATACCCCATAGCTAAAATAGCTGCTAAACTTGCAATAGGCTATACTCTTGATGAATTAAATAATCAAATAACTAAGTCTACATCTGCTTTATTTGAGCCAACCTTGGACTATGTAATTGTTAAAATTCCAAGATGGAATTTCGATAAATTTGAAGGTTCAGATAGAACTTTAGGACTTCAGATGAAATCTGTAGGGGAAGTTATGGGTATTGGTAGATCATTTCAAGAGGCCCTTCATAAAGCAACTCAATCATTGGAAATTAAAAGAAATGGATTAGGTGCTGATGGAAAGGGAATTAAAGATTATGAATTAATAATAAAAAAATTAAGTAATCCTAGTTGGGATAGAGTATTTATAATTTACGATGCTATTCAAATGGGAATTTCTCTAGAAAGAATTTTTGAAATTACAAAAATTGATATGTGGTTTTTACTACAATTCTATGAGTTAGCTGAACTAGAAAAAGAAATTTCAACTTTTTCAATTAAATCAATTTCATCCGAAATTTTGTTAGAAGCCAAACAAAAGGGTTTTGCAGATAGACAAATTGCGCATATGCTTAAATGTTTAGAGAGTGAAGTATATAATAAAAGAAATAAATTAGGTATTAATAGAGTTTATAAGCTTGTTGATACTTGTGCTGCAGAATTTTCTGCAAAAACCCCTTATTATTATTCTACATTTGAGGAAAAGTTTCATGTTGAAAACGAAAAAATAAAAAGTGAAAATGAAAGTATAGTAACTAATAAGAAAAAAATAATTGTTTTGGGATCTGGTCCTAATAGAATTGGTCAGGGAATAGAATTTGATTATTGTTGTGTTCATGGGGTAATGGCGGCTAGTGAATGTGGTTATGAAACAATCATGATAAATTGTAATCCAGAAACTGTTTCAACAGATTTTGATATTGCTGATAAGTTATACTTTGAACCAGTTTTTTGGGAACATATTTATGATATAATTTGTTTAGAAAAACCTTACGGTGTTATTGTTCAATTAGGAGGGCAAACAGCTTTAAAGTTAGCGGAAAAGCTTGATAGATATGGTATAAAAATAATTGGCACAAACTTTAAGTCATTAGATCTAGCAGAAGATCGTGGTAGTTTTTCTAATTTATTAAAAAAGAATAATATTCCTTACCCAGAATTTGGAGTGGCTACAACTCCAGATGAAGCCGTTAAATTGTCAAAGAAATTAGATTTTCCAATTTTGGTAAGACCATCATATGTTTTGGGTGGTCAAGGAATGAAAATAGTTATAAATGAAGAAGAATTAGAATCTCATGTAAGTGACTTGTTACAAAAAATTCCAAATAATAAATTATTACTAGATCATTATCTAGACGGTGCTATTGAGGCTGAGGCAGATGCAATTTGTGATGGTGAAAATGTATATATTATTGGTATAATGGAACATATTGAGCCTTGTGGTATTCATTCCGGAGATTCTAATGCCACTCTTCCTGTGTTTAATTTAGGAGAATATGTTGTCCAGCAAATCCAAGATCATACTCATAAAATTGCAATAGCTTTAAAAACAGTCGGTTTAATTAATATTCAGTATGCCATTAAAGATGATGTAGTATATGTAATAGAGGCAAATCCAAGAGCGTCAAGAACCGTTCCATTTATTGCTAAAGCATACAATGAACCTTATGTTAATTACGCTACAAAAGTTATGCTAAAACATAATAAGGTCACTGATTTTAAATTTAAACCAAGTATAAAGGGATATGCAATTAAACAACCAGTATTTTCATTTAATAAATTTCCTGATGTCAATAAACAATTAGGACCAGAAATGAAAAGTACTGGAGAAAGTATTCTTTTTATAGAAAATCTAAAAGATGACGATTTTTATAACCTTTATTCTAGAAGAAAAATGTATTTAACTAAATAAGTTTTTTTAATTTTTAGTAAAATCAAAATAATCAAAATCCAAATGCATAATTTGTCTTTTTTTCAAATTAGGATCTAATAATTTCGTTTGATTAAATTTAACTTTTTCAGGATTAGATTTCGAGCTGCCAGTCATTAAGTTTATTGCAAATGAAATTAAATTTTCTTTTTTATCACCTAAAGTTCCCAAATTAAAAAGATCTTCCTCTACTTCAATGTCTGGAATTAAACCATCGGTGTAGTCATCAAAACCATCACTATTTGCCATTTTTAAAACTATTGGTTGCATTGCATATTTGTGATATGGATTTTTTGTTCCATCGTTATCAACATAATCATAGACAGTTATTGATCCAACATTTTTTCCACTTGTTATTTCACCGATATGTATCACATCTATATAAGGTTTTAAACCATTAATCAAAAGTTCACTTGAAGAAGCTGATTCAGAAGTTGTAATTATATAAACTTTTTCTAGATTTAAGGAATTTATTTGTTCACTTCCATCATATTTATCAGAAAATTTATTTATCAAACTTTCAGGGTTTTTTTCATTCCAATATTTTGTGAGTTTAGAATTCCAGTTTTGTTTAACAAAAGTTTTACCTTTAAATTGACCAGTTATCATGCTAGCAATGGCAGTACAGGTTGCAACAGAACCTCCACCATTATATCTTAAATCAATAATTAAGTCAGTAACACCTTCATTTTTAAACTTACCAAAAGCTTCATTAACTAATGATGTTTTGTTTCCTACAAATTGATTGTACATTAAATAACCTATTTTATTTGAATTTATAGTAATAATTTTTTCAATTTGAATTGGATTTGATTCAAAATTTTCCTCTTTAGTTAGTTCAATATTTACACCATTAGCTGTTAATTTACCATTATCATCAAAAGATGCCATGTTAAGAGTATAAGTTAAATTATCTCCATTTAGTAGTTCCTGGTAATTTTTAGTTGTAATATTTATACCGTCAACTCCGTAAAAAATATCTCCTCTTTTAATATTTTTTTCAGAAGCATCAGAGTCTTTAAGAATATATTTTACAATCCCAATAACTTGATCGCAACTAGGATAACATATTAGTTGAAACTCCAGTCCATTTGACGAAAAAACTCCTTTAAGAAGATTATCAAGTTCTTCATAATCTTCCTGAATCCAGCTAAATCTATCATCAGGATGTTTTAAAGATTCAAAGAATTCTTTTGGTTTAGGGTTCTCGTTTATAAACTCAATATATTTTTCACTATCATTTAATAATGAATCAGATAATTTAATCACACTTTCTTGCCAATAGTAAAAGTAATTTAAACCTTGCCAAACAAAATCACTAATTTGAAGTTCACCATCAAGATTTATAACATTATCATCAGAATCAATTCTTAAAACAGAACCATCATCTTTTTTACATCCGTTTAATAGAAGTAATGATATTAAGAAAAATAGAATTTTTATTTGAGGTATTGATTTCATGATTTTAAAATTCCAATATAATTATGAGGAGAAATTTTTTTTAGTTTGTTTTTTAAATCATTGGATATGTCTAGTTTGTTTATGAAATAATGTAATTTTTCTTTATCAATAATTTTCTGATTTCTCGTTAAATCTTTTAATATTTCGTATGGATTTTTAAATCCTTCTTTTCTTAGAATTGTTTGGATTGCTTCAGAAACAACAACCCAATTTTGATCTAAATCATTTTTTATTATTTCCTGATTTATAACAATTTTTTTCAAACCATTTGAAATTGAGTTAAAAGCAATAAGAGTGTGTCCAATAGGGACTCCAACATTTCTTAAAACAGTACTGTCAGTCAAGTCTCTTTGAAGTCTTGAAACAGGAAGTTTACTTGAAAAGAAATTAAAGATTGTGTTTGCAATCCCAAGATTTCCCTCAGCATTTTCAAAATCAATTGGATTAACTTTATGAGGCATAGCAGATGATCCAACTTCATTTAAGTTTATTTTTTGTTTAAAATAATCTTGTGATATATATAACCAAATATCTTGACTAAAATCAATAAGTATTGAATTTATTCTTTTTAAATTATCACATAATGAGGCAAAAGAATCATAATGTTCAATTTGAGTAGTAGGAAATGAAAATTTTAAACCTAAGTTTTTTGTAACAAAATTTTTTGCAAATTTTTTCCAGTTAATATCTGGATATGCAACATAATGAGCATTAAAATTTCCTGTTGCACCAGAAAATTTTGCTGAGTTAGGAATCTTTAGAAGATTATCTCTTTGAATAATTAACCTTTGACAAAAAACATTTAACTCTTTTCCCATTGTTGTAGGAGAAGCTGGCTGACCATGGGTTCTTGAAAGGATAGTAACATTTCGAAATTTATAAACTAATTTTTTTAAACTATCAATTATGTCACTTAGTTCAATTAAATACACATTTTTTAAAGCTTCTTTCACAGATAGTGGTATAGCTGTATTATTTATGTCTTGGGATGTTAAACCAAAATGAATAAATTCATTATGATTTTTTATATCTAATTCATTAAATTTTTCCTTTAAAAAATATTCAACTGCTTTAACATCATGATTTGTTTTTTTTTCAATTGATTTAATTTTTAAAGCATCATTTTCTGAAAAATTTAAGTATATATCCCTTAAATTTTTAAAAAATTTTTTATTGAATTTTTTTAATTCTGGAAGAGGGATTTTACATAGAGCAATAAAATATTCAATTTCTATTTTTAAACGATATTTTATAAGAGATTCTTCTGAAAAATATTTAGAAAGAGATTCAGTTTTTTTTCGATATCTACCATCAATAGGTGAAATAGCATTTAAAGAGTTAATTTTCATAATAAAAAAGCATATGCAAAGATAATCTTATATGTTGTATTAATTTATTTTATTTATTAGAACTTTAAAATACGGTATTCCTCATAACAGTTACTTATGCCCTCAAGGATTTGAAGGTCGTTTGCTTGCTTAATAAAAGTATCAGAATAATTACAATTTCTTAATATTTCATCAATATCAATTCTTTCTATTTTTAAAAGTTGAGAAAGTACTTGTCTATCAAATTTAGATGCAAGAAGATTTTTTATTTCAAAGTCTTCTCTCATTTTTTTTAATTTTTTCAATTGTTTAGGATTTTTACCAAAAATATTATGTAAAAAATCAGCAGGATTGAAAATGGCTCCAATTGCATTTGAAATATTTGAAGGGTTTCTGTTGCCAGATTCGTATCCAATATTAGGTAACCCAGAAATTATATATCTTTTTGAGTTATTTATTGGAGCATTTTTAACATCAATATCCAAATAGCCAGTTAATTTATATGGCCTTATAATAATTTCTTCTAACGCAAAAGCTAATTCAGTCATTTGAAATTTAGAATTTCCATATTTAATCATGTCATTTGTAACAGCTATTTTTAAAGCTTTATATCCTAAAAATGAAAAATATAGTGTGTCATTTGTTTTTACATTTATTTCAAAAACTCCTTTTGGATCAGTAGTTGTTCCAATAACTTGAGTTAAGTTTAAAACATGCACACTTTGCATTGGAAGACCGGTGCTCTCATTTTCCACAATGGCTCTAAATTTTATATTTTCCTTTTGAGCATAAGAAGAAAAAAAGAAAAAAATAATTATAATATTTAAAATTAAATTTTTAATTTTTTTTTATTAAAATTAATACATAAATGCTTTATCAATATAGAAAAAAAATATATTAATAATTTTTTTTTAAAAAGTGAATCATTTTATTTATTGCAATGTATCTATGACTAATTGTATTTTTTTCTTCTAAAGATAATTCTGCGAAAGTTTTTTTATAACCATTAGGAATAAAAATGGGATCATATCCAAAACCTCTTTCGCCTTTAATTTTATCAATAATTTTTCCATTAATAACGCCTTCGAAACTATAAATATTTTGATTAATAATTAAAGATATAACTGTTCTAAATCTTGCGGATTTATCACTAAATACTGAAAGGTTATTTAGTAGTTTTTTAATGTTATTATTTGTGCTAATTGGATAACCAGAATATCTTGATGAATAAATGCCAGGTTCATTATTTAATGAATGAACTTCAAGGCCGGTATCATCAGCAAAACAATTCATTCCATAATTAGACTTAATATATTTTGCTTTAATAATTGAATTTTCATGCAAGGACTTTCCATATTCAATAATTTCATCTTTAAATCCAATATCTGATAAACTTAGAATTTTAATATTATCATGAATTAAATTTTTAATTTCAATAACTTTGTTTTCATTATGTGTTGCAAAAACTAATTCCATTTAATTATTGTGATAAGGATGATTTTTTATAATTGTAAAGGCTCTATACAATTGTTCACAAAAGAATAATCTTGTCATTTGATGAGAAAAAGTCATTTTTGACAAAGAAATTTTATTATTAAAATTATTAGTAATGAATTTTGAATAGCCAGAGTGATCTCCGATAATAAATATTATGTTATTGATGCCTGAATATATTTTTTTTTCAATAAAATTTGAAAATTTTAAGGAATTGTATTCAATACCTTTCTCGTCTAATAAAAATATTAAATATTTTTTTTTTTTTAAACTTTTAACTTTTTCATCTAGTGTTTTAGAATTATTGGAGTAAATAATTGAAAAATTTATATAACTATTTATTCTTTTAAAGTATTTGTTAATTTCAGAATCAAATGATTTGGAATTATTTTTACCTATACATATTAATGTAATTTTCACACTGCAAATTTACAAACTAGATGTTATTATATTAATGAAATTTAGTAATGATTTAATCAGCTTTATATATTTGTCTATAATA
Source organism: Flavobacteriaceae bacterium (assembly GCA_002719315.1). GTDB lineage: Bacteria > Bacteroidota > Bacteroidia > Flavobacteriales > Flavobacteriaceae. The sequence continues at coordinate 48,474 of PBHD01000003.1, read as the reverse complement.
TTTAGAAATAAATGGTAAAATTTAAAAATATCCCAATAATTAATAATTTGATTCAATTTTTAAAAAAAATTAAACCAAATTCTTTTTATGGATTTTCTTTTTATGATATTTTGAGAATGTATATAATTGGAATTATTAAAGGAGCCTTGTCATCTAGAGCAGGAAGTATTTCTTTTAGTTTTTTTATGGCAATTTTCCCTTTTATTCTATTTATTTTAAACTTAATTCCTTTTATAGATTCAATTCCTTTTCTTTCAATTGAAAATTTTGATAAAACTCTATTGACATATATCGAATTTTTTATTCCAAGCGAAACTCAAAGTTTTTTTAATTCTATTTTTGAAGATATTCAAAATAAACCAAGAGGAGGTCTTTTATCTTCTGTTTTTGTTTTATCAATTATTTTTACTGCAAACGGAGTATCTGCTATTTTTTCTGGATTTGAAGATTCATATCATATAGAATTATCAAGAAATTTTTTTAAACAATATTTATATTCAATAGCTGTAAGTGTTTTGCTAGCATTTTTATTTCTTTTTGCAGTAGTTATATTTTTTTATTTTGAATTTTTTATTCTTAAAAATTTAAATTCTCTTATTGAGAGTGAGGTAAATTGGATTAGAATAGGACAATTAATATTTTTTGGGTTTATTACTCACGCAACAGTTTGTATTTTATATTATTTTGGCACAATTGAAGTAAAAAAAATAAGATTTCTTTCACCAGGCGCTTTAATGACAACGCTTTTGTTTTTTTTAACGACCTATTTCTTTGGAATATATATAGATAACTTTTCAAGTTATAATCAATTATATGGATCAATTGGTGCTCTATTAATTTTTTTACTTTATATATGGATTAACTCAAACATTCTTCTTTTGGGTTTTGAGTTAAATGCTACTATTGCTAGTTTTAAAAGAAAATTAAAGGTTTAAAAATAAATGAATTCATTTGTTGACGTAATATTACCATTACCGATTAATAACTCGTTTACTTATTCTTTTAATAGAAAAATATTTTTAAATATATCTATTGGGATGAGGGTAGTTGTCCCATTTGGAAAAAATAGACTTCTAACAGGAGTTATTAATAAAATTCATAATGTAAAACCCTTAAATTATGAAATTAGAAATATAGTTGTTTTACTTGATAAAAATCCAATTATTAGCGAGTCAATTTTTGATTTTTGGAAATGGGTTTCTAATTATTATATGTGTAGTATCGGAGATATTATGAAAGCTTCTCTTCCATCAACTTTATTATTAGAAGGAGAAACCCAAGTATCAAGAAAAAAATCCAAAAACTTAATATTAAGAAAGACAACTGATGATCAATTTTTAATTTATGAGGCACTTGAAGGAGGACCTCTTTCTATTTCTGAAGTAATGTCTATTGTTCAAAAAAAATCTGTGATGCCAATTATAGAGGAAATGATAAGATTGAATATAATAGAGTTAAGTCAAAAATTAAAAGATAAATACGTCCCTAAACTTTTAAGATATGTTTGTATAAACAACAGATATAGGGGAAAGAAAAATCAAAAAGAACTTTTTGAAAATTTAAAAAATTCTCCTAAACAGTATGAATTTGTTAATTTTTTAATTAAGAATCAAAAAAAAATAGGTGATTATGCCAAATTAAAAGAAATAAGAAAAAAAATAGAATTTTCAAGTTCTTTAATTAAAACATTATTAGATAAAAAAATATTAAAAGAGAAATTTTTAAAAGAAGATAGAAATATTTATAATAAAAAAGTAAAAGATTCAAAACCTTTACTAACTAAAAAGCAGAAAATTGCATTTAATCAAATTATACAAGAATTTAAAATAAGAAATACAGTTCTTTTTGAAGGCGTTACATCTTCTGGAAAAACTGAAATATATATCAAGTTAATTGAACTAGAAATTAAAAAAGATAAACAAGTTTTATATTTATTACCTGAAATTTCATTGGCTTCACAAATAGTTAAAAGATTAACTTCATATTTCGGTAATAAAATTAAAGTATATCATTCAAAATATTCTTTAAATGAAAGGACTGAAGTTTGGAGGAATGTTCTAGAAAATAAAGAAAGTGCAAGAATCATAGTAGGGGCAAGATCTTCTGTTTTTCTTCCGTTTAAAAATTTGGGTTTAATAATTATTGATGAAGAGCATGAATCATCTTATAAACAGTTTGATCCAAACCCAAGATACAATGCAAGAGATTGTGGAATATATCTTGGTGTAAAAATTGGAGCAAAAGTAGTTTTGGGGTCTGCTACTCCTTCAATTGAATCATCTCAAAATGCAAGAAAGGGTAAATATGGGTGGGTAAAGTTAATGGAGAGATTTGGAGGAATAGAACTACCCGAAATAAAAATAATAGATTTAAAAGAATCTCATAATAAAAAGCAGATGAATGGGATATTTTCAAATACTTTGATTAAAGAGGTAAATAAAACTCTTGAAGATGAACATCAAGTAATTTTATTTCAAAATAGAAGGGGATATTCTCCAATTTTAGAATGTTTAAGTTGTGGGTATATTGCTCAATGTATTCAATGTGATGTTTCTTTGACATATCATCAGGTTTCTAATCAATTACGATGTCATTATTGTGATTATAATAGATTAAAGCCAAAACAGTGTGATAGTTGTGGAATGTTTAGTTTAGAATCAAAAGGAATAGGAACTCAACAAATTCAAGAACAAGTAATAAAGCTTTTTCCCGGAATCAATGTAGAAAGAATGGATTATGATAATACAAGGGGAAAATTTGCTTTTGATAAAATAATTGATTCTTTTACAAATAATAAAATCCAAATTCTAATAGGAACACAAATGTTAATTAAAGGTCTAGATTTTAAGAATGTTCAATTAGTAGGTGTTTTAAATGCAGATCATTTAATTAATTTTCCTGATTTTAGATCATATGAAAGAACTTATCAAATGTTATGTCAAGTCTCTGGTAGAGCAGGCAGATATGAAAAAAAAGGAAAAGTTTTTTTACAGACATTTCAACATGAAAATGAATTATTCAAATTTGTTAAGGATTATGACTACGAATCTATGTTTAAAAATCAAAAAATTGAAAGAAAAAAATTTAAATATCCCCCGTTTATAAAATTGATAAAAGTAACTTTTAAGAATAAAAGTATTCAATTGATTAATGAATCTTCATTATGGTTTTATAATGTACTTAATCAAAATTATAATGGAACTATACTAGGCCCAGTTTTCCCTTATGTGTCAAAAGTTAGAAATTTATTTCAAAAACAGCTATTGATAAAAATTGATTCTGATTTAAATCAATTTCAAACAAAAAATATGATTTTTAAAGTTGCAACTAGTTTTCAATCTATAGCTAAGTTTAGGTCAACAAAATTGAGTTTTGATGTTGACCCTTATTAAATTAAATCTTTTTTTATCAATTTTATTATATTTTTTGGTTAAGAATATAGATTAAACTAATTTTGCGGACCTAAATTACTTTATATGAAAAATTATGAAACTGTTTTCATTCTAAATCCCGTTCTATCTGAGGATCAGATAGAGGAAGCAGTTAAGAAATATGAAAATCTTATTTCTAAACATAAAGCTAAGATAGTAGCTAAAGAAAATTGGGGTCTTAAAAAGTTTGCATATCCAATACAAAATAAAAAAAGTGGTTTTTATCACCTTATAGAGTATCAAGGAACTGCTGAAGTTTCAAAGACTATTGAAATGGAGTTTAGAAGAGATGAAAGAATTATGAGATATTTAACTGTCAAACTTGATAAACATGCTTTGGATTGGTCAGAAAAGAGAAGAAAAAAATTAAAAGTAAAAGCTAAAGTATAAGATCATGTCAAAAATAGAAGAACAGTCTACAGGAAAAAAAGAAGGAGAGATTAGATATTTAACTCCTCTAAATATTGAAACCACAACCAAAAAAAAATATTGTAGGTTTAAAAGATCTGGAATAAAGTATATTGATTATAAAGATCCAGAATTTTTATTAAAATTTGTTAATGAGCAAGGAAAAATACTTCCTAGAAGACTAACAGGCACATCTCTCAAATATCAAAGAAAGGTTTCTGTTGCAATTAAAAGAGCCAGACACCTTGCAATAATGCCTTATGTAGCAGACTTATTAAAATAAAAAAGATGCAACTAATTTTAAAAGAAGATATAGAAAATTTAGGATTTAAAGATGATATTGTAACTGTAAAAAATGGTTACGGTCGCAACTATTTAATTCCTAATGGTAAAGCTGTTTTAGCTACTAAAGTTGAATTAAAAGTTTTAAAAGAAAATTTAAAACAAAAAGCATTTAAAGAAAAAAAAGTTATAGATGAGGCAAAAGCCTTAGCTGATAAGATTTCTAAACTTAAAATTAAAATTCCCTCTAAAATTGGATCAGGAGACAAATTATTTGGATCCGTTACTAATGGCCATTTAGCTGAATTAATTTCATCAAACGGAATTGAAATAGATAAAAAACATATTACTCTTCCAGGCAAAAACATTAAAAGATTAGGTAATTATGAAGCAACTATTAGAGTTCATAGGGAGATCAGTTTTAAATTTCCTTTTGATATTGTTGCTGAAAAAAAATAGATTTTTTCATTTTATAATTAAATGAAGTATCACAGGCTTTCACAAGATCAACTTAATTCAGTATATAAACAGTTTATTTTCTTTTTAAGTTCAAAAGGGATTGATAAAAAACATTGGGATTCTATAAAGAAAGAAAAAAATAATAAAATTTCTTTGTTATTGGATGAGTTTAGNGATATTATATGGGANGAGATTATTAATAAATGTAGTTTTTTTACNTNTNATAGTAANNACCAATTATTCTTTTTNAATNCAAAAAAAANANCNATTTCAGTNATAGTNATTAAATGNTTAAATAGAAANANNAATATTCANACNAANAAAGGNTGGNNTTGGATANTNAATAATNTAAAANATAANGATNTGTCNNTNTATCAATCATNTAGAAANTATCCTGAANAAAGAAATANATATATNTATAAATATNTAAAAAAGGGAGCAACAATTTCAGATGGAAAAAAATTTAAATCTCTTAAGACTTGTTTTTCAATTTGAATAAAAAATAAAATCATTTTTGTTATATTTAATGAGTATGGCCATTAAACCGACAATACCAAAGGGAACCAGAGATTTTTCTAGTGAAGAGATTTTTAAAAGAAATTATATAAAAAACATACTAGTTTCTTCTTTTGAGATTTTTGGATATGAACCTGTAGAAACCCCATCATTTGAAAAAACAGAAACATTAATGGGTCAATATGGAGATGAAGGAGACAGGTTAATATTTAAGATTATCAACTCGGGTGAGAAAGTAAAAAAAGCAGATTTAAATTCTTTTGAAAAAGAAGATTATGAAAAATTTTCAAGATCTATATCTGAGAAAGCTTTGAGATATGACTTGACTGTTCCTTTTGCAAGATATGTTTCTCAGAATCAAAATAAAATCACTTTCCCATTTAAAAGATATCAAATACAACCTGTATGGAGAGCAGATAGACCTCAGCATGGAAGATTTCAAGAATTCTTTCAATGTGATGCAGATATAATTGGGAATAGATCTCTTTGGCAAGAAATTGAAATGATTTTATTATACGATGAAGTTTTTAGTAGATTAAATTTAAAAGGTGTAAAAATAAGAATTAACCATAGAAAAATTTTATCCAATATTTGCTCATTACTAGAAATTTCAGATCGTTTTAATGAATTTACTGCTGTTTTTGATAAAATAGACAAAATTGGAATTGATGGAGCTATTAAAGAATTTGAAATTAAAAAATTTCCTCAAAAGGCTATAAATAAAATTAACTCTTTGTTTAAATTTTCGGGAACTACAATTGAGAAATTAAAATTTATAGAAAAAATATTTAAAGATTATAAATCAGATAAATCTGGATTAGATGAAATCTCTTTTGTTTTAAAATATCTTGATAAAACACAATTAATAGCTTCAACTGTTGATTTTGATTTTTCTTTAGCTAGAGGTTTAAATTATTACACTGGAATGATAATAGAAGTATCTCCTCCACCAGCTATAAAAATAGGTTCAATTGGAGGAGGGGGCAGATATGATAATTTAACTTCAAAATTTGGATTAAAAAATATTAGCGGAATTGGAATTTCATTCGGATTTGAAAGAATTTATCATGTGATTGAATCTCTTAAATTATTTCCCGAAAAAATTAAAAAAAACACTGAGGTTCTATTTTTAAATTTCGGAAATGATATAATCAATAACATTCATAATGAAATAAATAAATTGAGAAAAAATAACATTTCATGTGAATTATACCCCTCTAATGATAAGTTGAAAAAACAACTAAGCTATGCAAATAAAAAGGCCATTAAATATGTTGTTATAATTGGTCCTGAAGAATTTAAAGAAAAAAAATGTATCATTAAAAACATGATTTCTGGAGAACAATTATCTTTCCCTTTAAAAGAATTGTATTTAAAGTTAAAAGAAATGCTAAAAGTTTAATTTTCAACCTCTGAAGGTTTTCTGTATTTTTGAAAGGGTTGTTTTAGTAACTCATATATTTTTCCATTTTTTTCTTCATTATAAAAAACGTCAACTCCATATACAAGTTTATCCCTATCAAATCTTTTATAAGTTCCAAATAGTCTATCCCATATAGAAAAAACGTTTCCATAATTAGAATCTGTATACGGAAGCTTATAATGATGATGAATTTTGTGCATATCAGGGGATACAATTATAAAACTTAAATAATAATCGATTTTTTTTGGCAAGGAAATATTTGCGTGTGTAAACTGAGTAGATAATACAGATAAAGACTGGTATAACATGACAATTCCAATATTTGCTCCAATAATAAAAGCTCCAAATAAAGTGAAAGTAAACCTTATTATACTTTCTAATGGATGATGCCTATTTCCTGTTGTTATATCTACTTTATGATCAGTGTGATGAACCAAATGAATCATCCAGAGAGGTTTTATTTTATGTTCTAAAAAGTGAGGTAGATATGCCCCTATTAAATCCAACATTAATATTCCTATAAATACAGAAATATATATCGGTATATTATCAAAAATATATAATAATCCAAATTGATTTAGAGCTACCCAATCAGCAGTATTTAAAAGAAGAAAAGCTAGGGCAAAATTTATTATAATTGTAGTAATTGTAAAAAAGAAGTTTGGAATAGCGTGTTTCCATTTTTTATAATTAAAATTAAATAAAGGTAAATTACCTTCAAGAATCCAAAAAAAAGTAATTCCACCAACTAAAATTATACTTCTGTGTAAAGTAGGTATTTTTTCAAAATAGTTTAAAACTTCTTCCATCAAGTAATTAATATTTGTGTAAAAGTATTAAAAGATTTAAAATTTCTTAAATTAGGCTTTTAAAAAAACTATGAATAATCGTTTTATAAGAAATTTCATTTTTATTTTTTGTTTAATCTTTTCCTTTAAAATCAATTCTCAATATAAACCTGAAGATACTGAAGTTTGGAATCCAGAACCAAATATAATTAATCCAGGGAAAAAAAATCTACCTCCAAGTGATGCTGTTATTTTATTTGATGGTAAAGATTTTTCAAAATGGAAAGCTTATGGAAAAAACAGTTCTGTTGAATGGACTATTAATAAAGATGGCTCTATGACTGTTTTTCCAGGAAAAGGTGCAATTGAAACAAAAGAAGAACATGGTTCAATTCAATTACATATAGAGTGGAAAACTCCAAAAAAAGTGATTAGCTCTGGTCAGGGTAGAGGTAACAGTGGAGTTTATTTTCAAAACAGATATGAAATTCAAGTTTTAGATAGTTATAAAAACAGAACTTATTCTAATGGTCAAGCTGGCTCAATATATAAACAATATGCTCCTCTTGTAAATGCATCAAGACCTCCTGGAGAATGGCAAGAATATGATATTATATTTATGGAACCTTTGTATGATGACAATGGAGAAATTTTAAGAGTGGGAAGGTTTACTGTTTTTCATAACGGTATATTAATTCAAAATAACGCTCAAATTTTAGGTACTACAGAATATATTGGTCCCCCAAAAACTAAAATGACAAATTTTCCAAAAAAGTCTTTAATGATTCAAGATCATGGTAATTTAGTTAGTTATAGAAATATTTGGTATCGAAAACTTTAATTATTGCTTTTACTTAAAATTTTTCCATAGAAATAAATATAAGTAAAGCTAATTAGCGGAAGTATAAATGAGAAGTTAACTTCGCTTACTTCTAAGATTTTTATATCATTAACTCCAGGTCCTCCAAAGTCTATTATAAACCCTTGTAATTTTGGCATAAGTGCTCCTCCTACAATTGCCATAACAAGTCCAGAAGCTCCTATTTTTGTATCTGAATCATTAAGTCCTTTTAATGTTTGAGCGTAAATAGTTGGGAACATTAATGACATAAAAAAAGAAACGCCTACAAGGCTATATAAACCATATATACTATTGCTAAAAATGGTTACAATTATTAAAATACCAGAAAATGATGAAAAAACTTTTAAAAGAAATTCTGCATTAAAACTTTTTAGAAGGTAAGTTCCAAAAATTCTTCCTAACAAAAATAAAATAAATGCGAAAAACTGAAAGTTAGCAGCTGTAACACTATTTATTCCTTTCCCTTCAGAATATTGATAAATATATGTCCAACACATGACTTGAGCTCCCACGTAAAAAGCCTGAGCTAAAACCCCTAAACGATACATTTTTCTTGAAAGGAGTTTTGATAATGTTTTTTTTATTGAAAAACTCTTATCATCTTCTTTGAATTGAGGCATTTTTACTATACTAATTATTGTAAAGAAAATTAAAACTATTAAACCTAAAATCACATAAGGATCTCTAATTACAATTAAATCAGATGTTTTTATTAAAATTTTTTGAGCTATATCTAAATTTTCAAAAGATGATATGTCATCTGATTTAAGATTTTTTAAGACAAATTGTTGGGCAATTAATAACCCAATAATCGCACCAATTGGATTAAAAACTTGTGCAAGATTTAATCTTCTTGTTGCTGTTGATTTATTTCCCATAGCAAGAACATAGGGATTGGCTGTAGTTTCTAAAAAAGCTAATCCAAATGTAAGAACATATAAACCAAGGCAAAAAAACCAAAATTTTTCTGTTATTGCGGCAGGGTAGAACATCAATGCTCCTAAAGCGTATAAAAATAATCCTAATTGAATTCCTTTTTTGTAATTAAATTTTCTTATGAAAATTGCTGCAGGTAAAGCCATTGAAAAGTATCCTCCATAAAAAGCCATTTGAACCCAAGCTGCTTCTCTATTTGATAGCTCAAGAACTTTTTTAAAAGCATTAACCATGGGGTCCGTTACAGCATTTGCAAAGCCCCAAAGAGCAAATAATGAGGTAACAAGTATAAATGGAAAAATAAATTTTTTATCTACAATGGAAGTTGATGAAAGAGATTTTTCTTTATTAATCAAAATAATATGAATTATTTATTAATTTAATAAGTGAGGTATTAAAAAATAAGGTTTTATTTATTATTTAAAAAAAAAATTAAACTCTCCAGCCATCTCTATAATCTCTCGTTACAAATTGATTAGCTTCATCAATATTTGTAATCTTCATAGTGTCACCATCCCATAATAATTTTTTTCTAGCAAAATAATCGGTTCTTCTACCGGATTCTTTTCTAAGCATAAAACTCCTAATTGCGAGATTACCCATTAAAACGGTTTCAGTCATTGGCCCTGCATAATCAAATGAACAGGTTAAACTTTTATGTTCCTTACTATTAAAACCTGCTTTACAAGCATCAACCCATTTGTGTTGATGACCATATTCTGGTTCAGGAAATAATGGACCTCTTTCATTTTCGGGACCAAAATCTTTGGTACCATCATAAAGATATAATTTTGGCATTAAAGGAGAACTGTCATTAATATTAGTTGAAATAATTCCTTTAGCTCCAATAAACAAAACTCCATTTTCGCTATTGGTACCTCCTATATCACTATTGGCAGGAATAATATCAGGATGAGCAGGCCTAATTCCACCATCACTCCAAGTCATTTTAATTGGAGAATTACTTTTATCAGTAGCTTTGAAATTAATAGTAATAAAAGAAGATGGAGGACATCCTTCAGGGTAATAGTCAGGCGTCCACATTTTAGTAAAAACACTTCCAACGCTGCATTCTGCATCAGTTGGATATTTTAAATTAAGAGTCCTGAAAGGAATATCAATTAAGTGACAACCCACATCACCTAATGCTCCAGTTCCATAATCCCACCATCCTCTCCAATTGAAGGGATGCATGTTAGGTGTATATGGTTTGTAAGGAGCAGGTCCTAACCATAAGTCCCAATTAAGAGCTTCTGGTTTGCTAGCTGCATCAGGATCTGGCATTTTAATCCCTTGAGGCCAAACAGGTCGGTTTGTCCATATTTTAACTTCGGAAACTTTACCTATTGAGCCATTGTCGATCCAATTTTGAACCATTTTCAAATAAGGATTAGAACCACCTTGATTTCCCATTTGAGTTACAACTTTTTGCTTTCGAGCCATTTCAGTCAAGATTCGAGTTTCTCTAATATTGTGCGCCATAGGCTTTTGAATATAAACATGCTTCCCTCTTTCCATAGCAAAAACTCCTGCAGGAGCATGAACATGATCGGGAGTGGAGATTGTTACTGCATCAATATTTTTCTCTTTATCAAGCATAATTCTGTAGTCAGCGTATTTTTTAGCTTTAGGAAATCTTTTCACTGAACTTTTTGCACTTCCTGAAAAGTCTACATCACATAGGGCAACAACTTTTTCTCTTCCTTTCACTGAAGCAAGTCTTATATCACTAGCTCCCTTACCACCTGAGCCTATAGCAGCAAGATTTAATTGGTCACTAGGAGCTATATATCCTTTACCTCCTAGAACATTTCTAGGAACTATGAAAATAGATGAGGCTACTAAACTTTTTTTTAGAAAATTTCTTCTTGATTTAGAATTGTTTGAATTTTTTGATCTCATGTTTATATTTAGATTAAAGAACTAAGCATAAAAATAAATAAAAATTATATATATATTATATTTTAAACTCTTGGAAGAAGAATTAATTAGTTCTAAAACCATATACACCAGAACTGCTGGAATTACCATTAGAATCGATAGCAATTATTTTCCAATAATAATCTTTTTTATTTTCTACATCCACCTCAATTTCGGTAGTAAGAGTTTCATAGGGTATGGTTTTGAGCAATGTGGTTCCATTTGAATTATCAAGATAAACTTCAAAAGACTCAAGATCATCGTCAACATCAGTACAATTCCAACTTAATAATACTATTCCATTGACAGGGGTCAAATTTCCTCCAGATCTAGGGCTTAATAATTCTGGTGGAAACGGAGCATAGTTAATAATATTTTTTCCAGCTAAATAAAATTTCCATGTTTGACTTGATGCAGGTGTTGTGCCATCTTCTCCTAAAGCGTTTACAGACCATGAGTAAGGCTCAGCATTAGTTAGTGTTATATTAAGTTGATTAGTTCCACTACCGTATACTTGAGATGTTTGATTAGCTAAGTTATTAACTAAAACTTCATAACTAACGGCATTTTCAGAAACACTCCATTGAAAATCAACACTACTTTGAGTATCATTTACAATAGTCCCATCAAAACAAGCTTCATTATTATTAGGGGAAATAAGGTTAGGTGCTAAAGGATCTTTAGGTCCAGAATCATTACTACAATTAATCTGAACTAAAACACTCAGGGATAATATTATATAAATTAGATTTTTTCTCATAATCAATATTTTATTGCTTTAAATGACTGATCTGTATTCTCCCCTTTAACCTTAATATAATATGTTCCTTGTTTGAACTCACCAGTATTTATTTCTAAAGTTCTTGAATAATTGTCTAAAACACAATTTTCAGAATGTATTAATCTTCCATCTGTAGCGTGAATCTCAACTTTTATATCTCGATCTTCTCCTCCAACATAAATACTAATAAATTCATTAAATGGATTAGGTGAAAACTTTACTTCATTAGAATTTAGATAAGTCGCTTCAAAAATTCCTTGACATTCAATACCCGTTGTTATAGTAACTCTATTTAAACCTCTTTTTAAACTTAGTGTATGATTTGATTTTGAAGTTTGAGTTGTTTTACCATTGTGAGTTATATTATAGACAGAACCACCAGAAAGGTTAAAAGAAACTTTATTTTCCAAATCATTAGCCATAGCAAAAACAGATAGTGGAGAAGGTTCTTTGATGTTTACTTTAAAACATCTTTCAAACATAGTAGGATCTACGCCATCAACGGTAACGCAAATATTATAATCTCCAGCGGATAAATTATCTAAAGACCAATTGCTGTTTGAAAAGCTATAATTAGAATTTACTGCACCTGTAACATTTACTTTATAAGTGTAAGAGGTGTCTTCTACAGCAAGGTTTATTTGATTAGTTCCTGCACATTTTTCAGTTTTCGAAATATTAAAGTTTTGTCCTGGGATATAAAATAATACACAACCTTCCATATTTACTACCTCTCCTAAAGGAGTATCAGCACATACATCATATGGATTCCAAACTCCATCATGATCAAAATCATCTGAAACATCACCTTCTCCATCTCCATCCTCATCAATTTGGTCAGGATTTGCAACTAAAGGACTGTTGTCAATTATATCAGCAACACCATCACCATCAGTATCATCTGTAGGTAAAGCAGGAGTAGATTGGAGCTCGAGTGCAACAGGAGCTCCTTCAGGAACTTGAATTTGAGTTTGAGTAACAACAACTGGTACCTCTACAGCACCATCTTCAGAATTTATAAAATCAACTTCAACTTCGTATACATTATCCTTATTATGATCCTGAGGATTATTAAAATCAGGAGGATTAATAAATGCTAAATAGGATTCATTTTCATCCTGAGGTGTTTTTTGATTAATTTCAGGTTCAGTAGATTTTGTTTTAATTTCAAATAATGCTCTATCAGCTCCTCCAGAAATTTTCTTTTTAATTTTCCATTTACCTACACTTTTGTTAAAAGGGTTATGATATCTTGTATGATCAACTTTTGCTCCTAGTGTTTGATTTTGAACAGGGAAAACAGCAAGAGAAAATCTTCCTGTATATACTGCGTTAGGAATGTCTTCAACTGGAATTTCATCTTGAAAAATTCCCGTTAATTCTTCCCCAACGGCTGTTATTATAATTGGATGAGATTCTTGCTCTTCAAAATCAAGAGGTGCTGCTAATTTTACTATTCCGCTATCTCCTTCAATTGTTGGAAGCCATTCAAAAACTCCTGTTGGATTTTCAAAAGTTAGAGAGATAATTTCTCCACCCATGGGATCTTCAGCTTCAATAATAGCAACAGTAACCCCAGGCAATGCATCTTCTTTAACAGGAAGTAGTGTTACAAAGATCTCAGGTGGTCTAGGCTGATCTTCAATTACAATTCTGACAGAAACTTTTAATTGATTTGTGCCATCATCAATTATGATTTCTAAATCAGAATTATTATACTGTGATTTAAACTCAAGAAGAGGACCAGAGATTACAATAACTTCACCAGAAGGAGTTATGTCTAATACATTAACAAATTTAGAATTAGGATTTAAACTAAAACTTAAAGATTCTCCTTCAGGATCAATAGCTGAAACTTTACCAACTGAAGACTTATTTTTTGGAAGTTGAACAAATTTAATCTGATTAGTTCTTAATTCTGGCAATGGATTTTCTGTATCACAAACATCTCCAATACCATCACCATCTTTATCTTCTTGTTTAGGATTATATTCTTCTGGGCAATTATCATCTATATCAAAAACACCATCTTTATCAGTATCTCTTTCTGAATCTGAGCAACCATTTTCGTCAACTTTTTCTCCCTCAGGGGTGTTTGGACATGCATCAAAATTATCATACACGCCATCTTTATCTTTATCAACTTGATATAGTGCACAACCATCTTTATTTACGCTTTTTCCAAATTCAGTAAATGGACAAAGGTCAAAAGTGTCTGCAATACCATCTCCATCAGAATCCATCAATACTGATACTTTTGTTTTGTCTTTTGCCTCTTTTTCATAAAGGGTAAACCCTAAAGTAAAATCTTTGTTTTCTCCAATCATTCCTGGGTTAAATTCAACAGTATATGTACCGTCATTATTATCTTTTGTATCAAGAGTAACTCTATTTCCAAAAAGGAAATAAAATACTTTTACTGATGCACCTCCTTGATTAAATTTTTGCCCTAAACTATCTACTGCTTGAATAATAATAGTTGAAGCTCTAGCATTATTTGTTTCCACAGACTGAAATTCTGATCCAATTTTTGATAAGTCAGGTCCAGTCACTTCTTCTCTTAATATATTAACTGTTGGAGAAGAAACTGTAGTACCAGAAATATCAGATGAGGTTGTATTATTCACTGATGTTAATCTTTCGCTTTTAACCACAATAGTTTCTGGATCAGCTTCTATAGTAGATAATAGAAGTGATGGGGGTCCAGAAACAGGTGGATTTAATTTAAAAGTATTATTAGTTTGATTAGTTAACATATTATTACCTAGGGCGTCATAAATTGAAGATGAATTATAAGCCGAAACTGTATAAACTTCATTTCCAGTAGGAGAGTTGGTAGAAGTTAAAAAGACTCGAATTTTTGTTTCCCCTCCAGATAATCTTCCTGCATTATTTAACTCTTCATTGTTTGCGGTCTTAACACCAATAATAGATAAGCCAATATCTGCTCCATTAGTTTGAGTCAAACTAAGCGTTGATGTTGAAAGACCTGTTGATGATGATGTGTCAGCATAAACACCTTCATTAAAGGTTAGATCGATATATTTATTTCTTTTTTGAAGTACAGATTCAATAATTACAGGGCCTGCTTTATCATTTAATTGAATTGTATTTGATTGAGCTAGAGAATAATCAACCTGCTGTTCGGAAGAATCAATTACAGAATTTGAAAGAGTTTTTACAGTTAGAATTTCAGAGCCATTAGCCGCAGAGGATAGTGGTAACCCTAGAACATAAGTTTTTGAATTAGTTGCTGTAAATGATGAAGGGGTTGTTGAGGAAAGTGTTGCAGATCCTCCGCTTATAGAAAGTTCAAAATCACCAGCATCTATTGCACTTTGACCTACTGGAGCAGTTACATTCTCACTAAAAATAATTGTTACAGAAGAATTATCACTTGTAATAGTTGTAGAAACTATATTTGGTTTAACGTTTGTAAGTTTGACAGAATTGCTTATTTGGCCTGTATCTGAACCGCCATCAACTCCATAAATTTTTAAGTTTCTGTACTTCATTCCATAATTTCCTGCCCAATATTCAGCTTCATTAATCTGATGTAATTCCACTCTGACCTTCCTGTTATTAACATCAGAAGCCATAGGTATCGCCCAGCTTTGCGTGAAATTTTTTCCATTGGTATTATCAGCGGTAAGTGTACCAGAGTTACTTGTATAATTAGTATAATTGTTTCCATTGTACCATTTTACAACAACCTTACCTGTATCAGCACTATAATTTTTAAAGTAATCAACACTTAATGTTATTGTAGTTACACCTGTGGGGATATCAAAAGTTTTGTAGACAGACACATTATCTGTATATGCAAAAATTAAGTTATTTTCTGCTATGTATGGTTTATTTCCTGAACTTCCAGAAAAATTTTGAAAAGATCCTTGAGAAGCTGTCCAACCTTTATTAGGCCCTATCAGATACCCTGCAGCTCCTGACATTGAATTTCCTACTATATCATGAATTGATTCTGATGTTGCAGCATCAATAGTTATTATTTCGTTTCCATCAGGGATTCCATTTAACTGAACTCCGAGACTTACAGAAGAAGCTGAATTAATTTGAATACTTGAAGGGGTAGTGCTTGATAGAGTCGCTGTTCCCCCAGAAATAGAATAGACAAAATCACCAACAACTAATGCTCCCGAGGATTTAAGATTAGAAGCGCTTCTTTGATTGGTATAAACATTTTCAGTAAAACTTAACGTTATTTCATCTTGATTTGTATTAATTGCAGCAGAGCTAAATTTAGGTTTTACATTATCTATTGTAAATGTGACACTGTTAGTCATAGTGGCTAGGTTACCTGCAATATCTGTTGCAGAAACTGAAAGACTAAAGTCTCCAGTGGTAACTGAAGCAACCCCAGGGACATTCCAATAATAAGTCCATACAGTAGAGCTGTTAGTTGAACTCATAAATGTTTCACTCATTAGACCAGTTATAAATATAGTTGGTGTAGAACTTAGAGATTCATTAAATGTGGCAGTTAAAGCAAGATTATCTAGATCTGAAACAATTTGATCAGGATGCGTGTGTGTTAGACCTACGCTAGGGCCTGTATTATCAACAGAAAATGTTATACTTTCAGTTCCCGCGTATGCGTTTCCTGATAGATCTGTTCCTGATACAGTAGCTGTTGCAAGACCACTATATTGACTAGTAACACTCCAATTGTAATACCATATATTATTTGTAGATGAAACAGTCATTGCAGCATTAGTCACCTGATTAGAAATATTAATAGTAGGAGAGGAGCTCATAGCTTCATTAAATGTAGCAGTTATCGTAACTGTATCTGAACCTTTAATAATATTGTCAGATTCTGTATCTGTTAAAATAACATTTGGAGGACTTGTTTCAGGGATATTAAGTTGATTAACTGAAAGCTGTTTGTTATAATATTTTACAGCTTGCATATAACCATAAAAGAGATGGTTTGGACCTGTATTATTTCCTTCTGATGCAGATTCACTTCCATTACCTACCCAACCATATCTTGGGCCTGGACCACCATTTTCACTTCCTATTGGACCAAAATTTCCAGGATGTTGGTAAACTAATATACCATCTACATAATACTTTAGACCTCCAGGAACATTAGCTTTAAACGTTACACCTACAGTATGCCATTTTTCGTCTCTTAAATCTAAAGTTTGACTAACTGCATGAGTGTCAAAAACAGTACCGTTAACGTTAAAATGGAATGCCAATTTACCTTTAGCGTCAGTATTATAATCTGATCCCACAGAAAATCTAAAGTTTTCAGACCTATCCATAGTAAACAAAATTCTTTGATCATTACCACGGTTTAATTCACCAGTTTTTAATTTTACTCGAGCAACAATACTCAATTCATTTAGCTGATCAGAATTATTATTAACGTAGTTTAAAGTTTTGATGGCTATACCTGCATTTTCTTGTTCACTTCCATTAAAATAGATGGCATCCTGATAAGAATCATAATAAACTCTATCGGTCTCTTTAATAATTCCATCGTAATTATTTCCACTCAAGTCCTCTACAGTGTTATTGCTATTAGAAGTAGCTAACCCATTGTATGAGTTTGGATTTGAGAAATCATAGTAAACTAAAAGATTATTTTTTAATGAAATATTTATAACTGTTGATGGACTGTTTCCAGCAATATCATAAATTGAATTACTAGGGATAGTTATAGTTAATGTTTCCTGTCCAGAAGCAAATCCTGTTAATGATATAGTCAATGAATATATATTGGTACCTGAAATTCTGGTAACTGATGTTGGAGAACTAGAGCCTAAAGTAACACTTGAGTTGCCAGATAGTGAAATCTGAAAATCTGAAGTCGAAAGAGAATTAGATCCCTGACCACTAATTAATTCTGTATATACAGCTTCGTTAAAGGTTAAACTAACGGTCAGATTGTCGGCAGAAATTCCGTTTTGTGTAACTTGAGGATTAGTATAATCAAAGTTAAATGTTATACTCTCAGATCCAGAATAAGCATTTCCATTGCTATCGGTTCCTGATACTGTAGCAGTTGTTGTGGCGACTGAGTTGGAGCTAGTAAGAATATATTTATATGCATAATAATTTTGATTTATCCATTTCCAACCACCTGAAGGTTCAGAATAATTGGGGTCATTTGTGTCTTGATAAAGACCAATCCATATTCCAATATTTACATTTGAAAAGGTTTGCGCAACTAAGAAATTAAATTCGGCAGTGCTATTAATAACAGATAAATATCCACCTTTGGAAACCGCTTGAGTTTTAGAGTTTTCCCAAGTAGCTCTACCTGTTGATTGAAAATAATTATGGCCATTAAATGTACCTAAGAAATTATAACCAGAAATTGATTTTATATCAGTTGAATTAATTTCAAGAACATGAACAGTTTGATGAGATGGAGTAGAATCATTTAATCCCCAGCCACCATTGTCTTGAATCATACCATATTTTTCAGTACCTGAATTGGAATTGTTAGGTTCGCCACTATTCCAGAGAGAGCTACCTGTTATAGTAATTCCAGACGTAGTTGTTCCGGTTAAAGGAGTCATGGTAGCAGACCCTATGCCTGACAAATTTATAATTGGATTTGCAGTCAATTGCTCTGAAAAAAATGCTGTTATAGTTACGCTTCCACTAGACCCAATAATATTATCAGCATCAGTATCGTTTAGCATTACTGTAGGGGCTACAGTATCTATAGAGATTGTTATACTATCTGATCCTGAATAGGGGTTTTCTGAAAGATCTTTTCCAGCAACTGTTACTTTAAATGTATCACTTTGTGATCCAGACCAGGTGGACATATTTAGAAAATACGTCCAGACTGTAGATGTTACTCCAGAGCTTGACGAAACAGTCATGGTTTTATTTACAACTCCATCTCCAATAGTAATTGTAGGAGAATCTAACATAGACTCAGAGAAAGTAGCCGTAAAAGTTACTGTATCTGAAATTCCAAGGCGGTTATCTGCATCAGTACTTGTAAGAGTAACAGTAGGTGTTGTAGTATCAATGTTAAAAGTTATACTGCTATTTCCTGAGATGGTATTTCCGAAATAATCTTTACCATTAACTGTAGCCTTTGCTGATGTGCCAGATCCAGACCAACTTGTCATATCTAAAACATATTTCCAAGTTGAAGAACTACTTGCTGTCATATAAGCATTACTAACTCCATTTCCAATAGTTATTGTAGGAGAGTTAGCCATAGATTTGCTAAAATTCGCAACAAGAGTTACTGTTGAGGAAAGACCAATATTTTTTGAAAGAGTATTTTTCATCCACACTTGGAAGGCCAAGTCTTTAGAACTTCCTCCAATCAGCCCTGCATTGTTAGCGTAAGTATCTGGAGCTACCATATAGGTA
Organism: Flavobacteriaceae bacterium; assembly: GCA_002719315.1. Lineage (GTDB taxonomy): Bacteria > Bacteroidota > Bacteroidia > Flavobacteriales > Flavobacteriaceae. The sequence continues at coordinate 29,300 of PBHD01000003.1, read as the reverse complement.
TTAGAATAAGTACTAATAGATGAATCAAGTGCTTTAATTTGGAACCAGTATTTTGTGCCTCCAGTAACCGAAACAGGCGTTTCAAAAACGTAAGCTACTCCACCTGCAGTTGTTTGATTTCTTGGTATATAACCTTTTGTTGTACCAATTAAAGTTCCTCCGCTTAAAGAACTTCCATTATTTCCCGTAACACCACTATAAATTTTCATTTCAAAGCCAAAATCTCGAGCAGGATTATTTTTTGACCTGTCGAAGCCATAGCCAAAATTTGTAGGATTACCTTGTTTTAAATAAATTGAATAAACGTAACCACTTTTAGTTGGAGTAAATTCTTGCCAGGCACCGTCTCCACCTGTACTTGTTGTTGAATTCCACCCTATATCTAGAATTTTTTCCTCTTTTAAATTGTCACTCAGAATAACTGTAGGAGTAGTAGTGTCAATCATTATATTTTCAAAAGTATAAGTAGTTGTAGCAGTGGTAAGATATCCACCAAAATCTGTTGCAGAAACAATAGCGGTAAAAGTACCACTAGCTGATCCAGACCAGTTATCCATATTAAGGGAATATACCCATACGGCATTATCAGTAAAGCTTGTGCTATAATTTTGAGTTGTTCCATTTACATTGTAGGTCCAAAAAGTCATGCTGGAATTATCAGTTGACACATAACTTGCTACCCCACTTTGAGCAAAAGCCATAAAAGTTTGACTTGTAATTGCAGTCATTGTAGCGCTAGTAACACCATTGCCAATAGTAATGGTTGGGGGGGTTATAGCGTTAATGGGCTCGGAAAAAATAGCTGTAAAAGTAACTTGACCCGAACTTGGCATTATAGCTCCATAATATTGTTCACTATTAGAATCTTCTATGTATCTAGCAGCCTCAGGGAAAATATCAACCTCAGGTAAAAAGTCAAAAACTTTTAGTAACCCTGCATTACTTCCAGGGCCATCATCAGCTAAACAAGAACCTCCAACAACTCTAGTACCATCTTTACTAATACTAACAGACTCTCCCCAAAAGGCATTATTGCTTGTTCCTCCATCAATATCAGTTCTAAACTGAGTCCATGAAGTAGTTTCTGTAGGAGTAAATTTATAAATATAAACACCTCCTCTTGTAGAACCACCTCCTTCATTTTGCCTAGCTCCAACTGCAAGGGTAAAACCATCACCACTTAAAGAAACGGCATCTCCAAAGTAATCACTCGCAGACTCACCATCTATGTCTGCTCCTAATTGAGTCCAAGATGCATTTCCTGTTGGGGAGTATTTATAAACTCTTACATGACCTGACTGAGAGCCATTTGCTCCAGTATTATTAGTTGCGCCTATAGCAATAATATTACCACTACTATTTAGTGAAATACTTGCTCCAGAATAATCATTATTAGCTTCTCCTAAAATACTTCCTATTAAAGTCCATGAATCTGTAGCAGAAGAATTGTATTGATATATTTTAACTTGTCCTTTATTCGATGATGCCCTTCTTGAGGATCCCGCTATTATTGTTCCATTACTATTGACAGAAACATCATTGCCAAATAAATGATTTGCTGATCCATGTAGTGAAGAACCTTTTTGAACCCAAGCTGAACCATTCCAAGTGTATACATATATAGCCCCTGTCTGACTTGCACCGTCATCATCATGTTCATTAGCTCCAATTACTATTGTATAACCATCATCACTAAGCGCCACAGAAACTCCAAGATTATCACTTTGAGCTTCTCCGTCAATATCATCTCCCATTTGGACCCAATTACCACTTATAAATTGAAAAACTCTAACATGACCCGCATTTGTAGCAGTTCCATCATCATTAACAGAGCCAAATGCTAAAATATTTCCAGCCAAATTAAGAGCAATATTGTTTCCACCATTTTCAATAGCACCATTGTCGTTTGCCGATTCTCCATCTATATCAGAGCCCATTTGAGTCCAAGAGGCATTTCCTGTTGGTGTATATTGGAAAACTCTTACGTGCCCTTTATTTGAGTCATGCATGGTAGCAAATCCAGCAACTATTGTTCCGTTTCCGTTTATAGCTGTATTTTCTCCAAAATAATCTCCTGAAGCTGCACCAAGAATTGGTTGACCTACTTGCACCTGAGCCATAAGACCCGTAGAGAAGAGTAGTGCTAGAAATAGATATTTTAAAGAATTTTTTATCATTCAGCTTTAGTTATTTGTTTTTTAAATACTCATAAAAAATTGCACTAGACACGTATATCAATGGAAGAGCCCAAAGCCATCCGATGATAGTTATAAGCCCTGCAATAACAATTAAAAAATACAATAGATAAAGAAGAAAAAGTTTATATTTATCTTCCTTCATTAAATCACCACTTCTTTGTAAAGCTTCACCAATAGATAGTTCTGGATTTTCCACTAAAGCAAAAAAGCACATAGAGTATTTTAAAGAAAAATATATTCCTGGAATTATAAGTAATAATAAACCAGCAATAACTATCAATATAAAAGATACGTAAAGTAATAATGTTTTAATAAAATGATTAAAACCGGAAAATATCATTTCAAAATTAAAATCTTCTCCTCTTGAAATTTTTAAAGCTAAAAGCGAACCTCCATATATAAATGGCCCTGAAGCAAATAGGCTAATAAAAGCTAAGTAAATAGGAGGGCTATAGTTAGCGCTGGGTTGATAGAGATTTGGAATTAAAGCAACTATAAAAAATGGAAATAAAACTCTTAACCATTTCCCAGAAAGAGTATCGTATGCTTTAGAAATAATTTCTGTATTACTCATTATCTATTTAATTTTTGTTTGGCTTCATCATAAATATCTCTGAGATATTCCAATTGATCATTCTCTTTGTTAAAGTTTTGAATATAATTATCAGTACACATAACCTCAATGACCTCCTCGTCTAAATCATCTAGATCGTAATTCATAATTTTAATTGACCTGGCAATTCTAGAAGAGTAGGGGCTAGCTTTCATTTTGTGTTTACTCATTTCATTTAAGGAATCATATACTTGCATACCTCTATCTCGATCTAATTTATAGGTAAGCTTTTTTAGCTTACTAAGTAAGCCAACATGAGATCGACCTTCCATTAATATTTCTAAGGAAGTTGTTGGTCTAAGTCTTTTTGCAGTTTCTTTTTCCCATCTTTTGGCAATTTTTATAGCTTCTTGTACATCATTATTTCCACTCTCAGCAGCGTAGTTAGCAAAATCCATAGCATTCCACTTAGAACCAGTATTATTGATTTCTATAGTATGTTTGTCTTCTTTCCAGGTTTTACTTTTAATATAAGGAACTTTGTAGCCTAATTTTTTAAGAGCCCAAAATCTATGTTGACCATCAATAATTTGATTATTGTGATTTAAAACAATAGGTATTTGTATGCCGTTTTCTTTTATGCTTTTCTCGAGTCTACCTAATATTTTCTCATTAGGCTTACGATTGTTATCCAAAAATTGGAAAAACTTGTAATCCTCGGTAATGTCTACCTTAAATTCATTTTCTAGATCCATTCTAAAATAATATTATAATATTTTCTATTACAAATCTAAAATATTTATTTTAATATTCTAATTTTTTTCTAAAAAATTTCTAAAAAATTTCTAAATATTTTTTATTTATAAATTATTTAGTTGTTATACATTACAATATTCATTTAATACTTTACTACATAGTCATATTAGATATTTTACATATGAATACTATATGGCTAACCTACAAATATATCAAAATACTATATCTTATAAGAAATTATATGAAATAATGAGATTGTTTGGAAAACTCTAATTATATATATTTGAAATTAATACTTGTCTAATTATGAATTATTTAAAAAATTTTACCGTCTTTTTTTTATTGTTTTTTTCTTTTGTTTCATACTCTCAAAAAAACCTCACATATCAGATACCTAAAAAAGAAATTTTAGATTTAGTCGATGTTGACAGAGCTCCTTCTGTATTAAAAGATGAAAAAAACAATTATATGGTTTTTGTTTATAGACCTGAGTATAAATCAATTGACGAACTTTCACAAAAGGAGATGCGCCTTGGAGGACTTAGAGTAAATCCTTACCTCAATATTGGTAGTAGAACAACTTATTATAATAAAGTGAAAATTTTAAGATTAAAAAAAGGAGATAAATCACCTATTGAAGTTAAAGGATTACCAACTAACCCGAAATTATCAAATTTTGTTTATTCACCTGATCAATCCAAAATTGCAATGATAAATACAACTTCTGATAGATTGGAATTATGGGTCTTAAATATTGAAAAAGCTTTAGCCAGAAGAATTAATACTCCCTCATTAAATGCAACACTGGGATCTGTTATTAATTGGTTTTCAGATAATAAAAGCCTTTTGATTAAAATTAGGCCTGAAAATTCAAATATTATAATTGATCAAGAAAATATGACCCCTACAGGTCCAACTATAACAGAAAATATGGGAGATAAAGCTCAAAATAGAACATATCAGGATTTATTAAAAAACATTACTGATGAAAATAATTTCGAGCAATTGTCTAGATCAAAACTTATCAAAGTTAGTTTAAAAGGAAAAATCTCCCAATGGCTTGATGAGAATATGTATAGATCGATTTCTTTTTCTCCTGACGGTAAATACGTCCTTGTTAATATTATAAAAAAACCTTTTTCATACATTGTCACTTATTCAAGATTTCCTAATGAAACTCTAGTTTATGATTTAAATGGAAAACTTATTAAAAAAATAGCTGAGTCTCCGCTTTTAGAAGTTTTACCTAAAGGGTTTATGGCCACAAAAGTGGGTAAAAGAAGTATTTCGTGGAGAAATGATCTACCTTCTTCTTTAAGATATATTGAAGCACTAGATGGAGGGGATCCATCAGTTGAGGTTGATTACAGAGATAAATTAATGAATTGGGACGCTCCATTTAATAAAAATCCTGAGTTTTTAATTAAAACTATAAATAGAATTAATAATATTAATTGGGGAAATGAAAATTTTGCAATAGTTAGAGATATTTGGTGGAATAATAGAAACACTAAAACTTATCTTTTTAATCCATCTAATTCTAATGTTAAACCTAAAATAATTTCAGACAGGAATTATCAGGATATTTATAGCAATCCAGGTTCTTATGTAACAAAAAGGAATGATTATAATAGAAGTGTTTTATTAATTAAAAATAATAATTTATTTAGAATAGCAGATGGATTTTCAAAAGAGGGTCAATTTCCTTATGTTGAAAAATTAAATATTAATGATCTTTCAACAGCTACAATTTATAAATCTAATTATGAAACAAAATTTGAAAATATTATAGATTTTGATTTTGAAAAAAACGAACTTTTTGTGAGAATTGAAAGCAAACAGGATTTTCCAAATTATTATTTCAGAAAACTTTCTAAAAATAACATTCTTGATCAAATTACATTTTTTAAAAATCCATTTGAATCCTTAAAAAAGGTATCAAAACAAACTATAACTTATAAAAGAGAAGATGGTCTTGATTTAAGTGGAGTTTTATATTTACCTCCAGATTATGATAAAACTAAGCCTGAAAGAAAACCAATGATTTTATGGGCATATCCTAGGGAGTATAAAGACAAGAATAGTGCTTCGCAAAAAACAAATAATCCAAACAGGTTTATTTATCCATCTTGGGCTTCACCTATATATTGGGTTACTCAAGGATATGTTCTTTTAGACAGAGCTTCTTTTCCTATAATTGGAGAAAAAGATGTTGAGCCAAATGATAGTTTCAGAAATCAACTTGTTTCAAATGCTAAAGCTGCTATTGATGAATTAGATAAAAAAGGTTACATAGATCCAAAAAAAGTTGCAGTAGGAGGTCACAGCTATGGAGCTTTTATGGTTGCTAACTTATTAAGTCATTCCAATTTATTTTCTGCTGGAATAGCAAGAAGTGGAGCATATAACAGAACTTTAACTCCTTTTGGCTTTCAAAGTGAAGAAAGAACATATTGGGAGGCTCCAGAAGTTTATTACAGAATGTCTCCATTTATGCATGCTGATAAAATGAAGACACCTCTTTTATTAATTCATGGTGAAGCAGATAATAATTCTGGCACTTATCCAATGCAAAGTAAGAGATATTTTAATGCGTTAAAAGGTTTAGGCGCTACAGTCAGATTAGTTATGTTTCCTAAAGAAAGTCATGGATATCGTGCTAAAGAAACGATTCTTCATCTACTTTGGGAACAAGATCAATGGCTTGAGAAATATTTAAAAAATTAATTTTTAGTTATGAATAGAAATTTTTACACAACTCTATTACTTAGTTTTTCCTTTTCTATATTTTCCATTAGTTTTTCTCAAGATAGGATAACAGGTGAATTATTTTCTACAAGGTCAGAAGTTATAGCTCAAAATGGAATGGTAGCTACAAGTCATCCTCTAGCTACACAAATAGGACTTGACATTTTAAAAAAAGGAGGAAATGCCATTGATGCAGCTATTGCAGCAAATGCAGCATTAGGTCTTATGGAGCCAACAGGTAATGGTATAGGAGGAGATTTGTATGCAATTGTCTGGAGTGCTAAAGAAAATAAACTTTATGGATTAAATGCCAGTGGAAGATCTCCAAAAAGTTTAACATTAAAATTTTTTAAAGAAAATAATTATGAAACTATACCTGCTTATGGGCCTCTTCCAGTTTCTGTTCCTGGTTGTGTAGATGGATGGTTTTCTCTTCATGAAAAGTTTGGAAACATAAAAATGAGTGAGATTTTAAAACCAACAATAGAATATGCAGAAAATGGATTTCCTTTGACTGAATTAGTAGCATACTATATGAATTTATCTTCAAAAAGATTTAAAGATTATCCAAATTTTGCATCTACCTATATGATAAATGGGAGAACTCCAAAAAAGGGGGAGATTTTTAAAAATCCTTTTTTAGCATCTACATTAAAAGAAATAGCTAAAAAAGGAAGAAAAGTTTTTTACAGTGGAACCATAGCAAAATCTATAGCTAAGTTTGTTAAAAGTCAAGGTGGATTTTTGTCTGAGGAAGATTTGAAAAGTCATAAATCAAACTGGGTAGAGCCTGTTTCAACAAATTATAGAGGTTATGATGTTTGGGAATTACCGCCTAATGGTCAAGGCATAGCCGCACTTCAAATATTAAATATAATGGAAGGTTTTGATTTAAAAAGTATGGGCTTTGGGTCTGCTGAATATATTCATCATTTTATAGAGGCAAAAAAAATAGCATTTGCTGATAGAGCAAAATATTATGCAGATATGGATTTTAATGAAATACCAGTTTCATATTTAATTTCCAAAGATTATGCCACTAAAAGAAGAAATGAAATTAATCCAACAAAAGCAGCAAATCAAGTAAAAGCAGCAGATATTGAAAATGGAGATACAATATATTTAACTGTTGCAGATAGTCAAGGAAATATGATCTCACTTATTCAAAGTAATTACAGAGGGATGGGTTCTGGAATGGTTCCGCCTAAATTAGGATTTATGCTTCAAGATAGAGGAGAGTTATTTTCATTAGAAGAAGGTCATTTTAATGTTTATGAACCTAATAAAAGACCTTTTCATACTATTATACCAGCTTTTATAACAAAAAATAACAAGCCTTGGTTGAGTTTTGGTCTAATGGGAGGTGCTATGCAACCACAAGGACATGCTCAGATAGTAATTAATTTGATTGATTTCGATATGAATATTCAAGAGGCTGGAGATGCTCCAAGAATAAGACATACATCCGACTTACAACCTACTGGTGGAAAAATGTTGGATGGAGGAAAAGTATTTTTAGAATCTGGGTTTGATTATAGATCAATAAGAAAACTTCTCAAATATGGACATAAAGTTGGTTATGATATTGGATCATTTGGAGGTTATCAAGCAATTAAGTTTGATTATAAAAATAAAGTTTTCTATGGCGCTTCTGAATCAAGAAAAGATGGTAACGCATCAGGATATTAAAAATTAAACATTTAAAATGTTTTCAAAAGTAGGTCATGTTTTTACAGATTTTTTTAAAAAAAATATGCCTGATGCCTTTATTTTTGCACTAATTTTAACTTTAATAGTAGCTCTATCTTCATTTTTTTTCGTTGGTTCTTCTTGGTTAATTATAATTGATTCTTGGTACAAGGGTTTTTGGTTATTATTAGAGTTTGGAATGCAAATGGTATTATTAATAGTTACGGGATATACCATTGCTCTTTCACCTTTTATAAGAAATAAAATTAATTCTCTATCAAGATTAATTAAAACTCCTTCACAAGTTTATTTTACGGTAATTTTATTAGGCCTTTTGGTCTCAATGGTTAGTTGGGGATGGATTGTTATAGCTGCTGTTTTAGCAAGAGAACTAGCTTTAAGAGTAAAAGGAATTAATTATCCTTTTTTAATTGCATGTGCATATATTTCTAATGGAAGTTGGGTTACGGGGCTATCTAGCTCAATACCTTTACTTCTTAATACGGAAAACAATTATTTAATAAAATCCGAAATAATCGAATCCACTATTCCAACAGCAATTACTTTAGGTTCCCCTTTAAATTTAAGCGTTATAATTCTTTATCTCATTTTTATTCCTTTATTAATGATTCTTATAAAGCCGAAGGAAGATTATTCATTTGAAATAAAAAATTATTTAATAAATGATCAACCAGTTCAGGAAATTAGTATTGAAAAAGAAGCAAATATTCAAAAACTTCCTTATTGGGCTTTATCTGATAAATTAAATAATAGTTTTTTTTTGGTATTGTTAATTTTTATTCCTGCTCTCGTCTATGTTTTCTTTCATTTTCTTAATAAAGGTTTTGACTTGAATTTAAATATTATGATTTTTATTTTTTTGATGTTAGGTTTAATATTGCATAAGTCTCCTTTAAAATACGGTATAGCTATGAGAAGGGCTAGCAGTAATGTATCAAGTATTTTATTTCAGTTTCCTTTTTATGCTGGTATTATGGGTATAATGATATATACAGGTCTTGGCGAGACTCTAGCTTTAAAGTTTGCTGAAATTTCTAATATTCACACCTATCCTTTTTTTGCTTTTTTAATAGGAGGTATTGTTAATTTCGCTATTCCTTCTGGGGGAGGAGAGTTTGCTGTTATTGGCCCTAGTATAATTGAAGCTGTAAAAGTAATTGGAAATGATTTACCTCCTGAGGAGATAATAACGATGATTTCTAGAGCTTCTCTCTCAATTGCCTATGGAGAGAGTTTGACTAATTTATTACAACCTTTTTATTTACTTTTAATTATACCTATTATGGGTGCCGGAACAAAAATTCAAGCAAGGGATGTAATGGGATATTTAGTTATACCTTTTATTTTATTATTTATAATTCAATCAATATTTGTTACCTATATGCCAATGTAATTCTAGGATAATAATAAGTTTAAATTAGTTTCTTAAGATTTCTACAGTTCCCTCCCAGTCTGGATCGGCTTCACCAATCCATGAATTATTAATTGTGTCCATTGCAATTGCGTGAATTCTTCCAAAACGGGCCTTTTCATTAATAAATTTAATATTCAAGTTTTTTGAATTTATTTTTAACCTTAAATTCTTTAATTCTAGATGATCTTCTATAAGTAAAGTATCATTTTCAGGATAAACTCTAGGATAAAATAAAGCATCTTTTAAACTTTTTTTTTGTTGAAAATATCTTGATGCAATTTGTGCAATAGCAGTAACAATTTTATTACCCCCAGCTCCTCCAAGAGCAAGAATTATTTTTTCATTGTTTCCTATTAAAGTAGGAGAGATAAAAGAATTAACTCTTTTACCGGGTTCATACATACCAAGATAACTTCCGGATGTCACAGCATATAAAAACCCTAAACCTTTAGTTGCAACTTTTGACCCCATATTTGGACCAATGGTTTGGGTTAATGACACAACATTTCCAAATTTATCTGCTGTGGTCAGGTGAGTCGTATGTCCAACTTTTTCACCTGAAATATTAGATATTTCAGTTTGTTCTTTTTTGAAAAAATTATTACTAACTAACATTAAAGCATCATTTTTAGCTTTTTCATAAGAAAGAATATTAACTAAAGAATCTTTATTTTCTTGAAGACGTCTATAACCATATGATAGTTTTGTTGCTTTTCCAACTAAAAATGACCAATTTTCTTCATTATTCAAATCTTTAAATTGATCCATTAATTGTAAAATTTGAATAGTTAAAGCTCCATAGGAGGGAAGAAATAAAGAAAAAACCTTGTAATTATTAAATTTTCCAATTAAAACTTTAGAATCTAATGCTTTATAGTTTTTTAAGTCCTCTAAAGATAGATATCCGCCATTTTTATTTATATCATCAACAATTAATTCTGCGGTTTCTCCTTCATAAAACCCTTTGTGTCCATTTTTGGAAATTCTTTTTAATAAAACTGCTAAATCTTTTTGAATAAAAACTTCATCTGCATTATAATTTTTTAGATCATTCTTTAAGAAATGAAATTGTGTTCCTTCAAATTCTAGAATTTTTTTTATTTCAGATTTATGTCTCAAGGATTCTCCTGGTAAAATTTTAAAACCTTTCTCTGCGTATTTAATAGATGGATTCATAATAGTTTGTAAAGGCAGAGATCCTTGTTCTTTATGAAGTTTTATTAAACCAGCTACTACGCCTGGAATACCTATGGTTTTATAACCATAATTTTTATGGTCTATTTTTTTGTCATAATTCAAAGGAACTTCTGTTGATGCATCAACACCTCCAATAAAACCATCTTTACTTCTATAAATTGCCTGAAGTCTACCTCCTAAACCACTCATGCTTGGTTCTACAACAGATAATGTAAAAGCAGCGGCAATTGCAGCATCAGCTGCGTTACCTCCTTTTTTGAACATTTCTTTTCCTGCTAATGAAGCTAATGGATGACCTGAAGATATTACATTGTTTCTTAATTTCTTATTAGATGAATCACACGACAATAAATTAAAAAATAATAAAACTAAAATTGAATAGTATTTCATTTTCTGCTATTGATAAATTAATATAAAATTACTTTTTACTTTTTATTAAAAGATATAAATTGGACTTCATAAAAAAAACATGGTTAAAATAGGAAATTTATTTTTTAGAACTAGAAATTTCATTTTCCCAATTTTTTATTTATTTCTATTTATTCCTTCTTCTCAATTAGTAGTTAACTATAAAATTATTGCTATAATAGGTATTTCCATTACTATAATAGGTCAATTAATAAGGATGGTTACAATTGGGTTAGTTTATGTAATTAGGGGGGGTAGAAAGAGAAGAATTTATGCTGAAGGATTGGTTACTGAGGGTTTATTTTCTCATTGTAGAAATCCAATGTATGTTGGAAATATTTTAATGATAATTGGTTTAAGTATTTTTTCAAATTCATTATTGTCTATATTGATATTAATACCATTATTTATTTTTATCTATCAAACTATAGTTATTGCTGAGGAAGATTTTTTAAAATCAAAATTTAAAGAAGGTTACAAAGAATATTGTAATAGGGTAAATAGATGGATTCCAAAAGTAAGAGGATTAAATAAAACATTTAGTGAAAATGAATTTAATTTAAAAAAAGTAATATATAAGGAATATAACACAACTTTTGTTTGGACTGTTGGAGCAACATTATTATTTGCGTATAATAATTTTAAGATTAAAGGAGATATTCAACCAGATTCAGTTTATTATTATTCAGCTCTTATTTTTCTCTCAATTATATATTTAATGACAAGATTTTTTAAAAAAAGAGAGCAAAGAAATAAAACTTATAAAGTATAAATTATTTTATAGCCAAAAAACCTTCAAAGCATAGTTTTTTCATGATAGTACATGTATCTTTAAAACCTGCTCTTTCTAACATTTGAATATTAGCATTAGAGGAAAAAGGTTCTAAAATACCTTTTAGACTTCTTGTTTTATTTAGGATTTCTTCATGGGTATATCCCATTTCTAATTTGTAATCATTGTAAAGCGTAGTGATCATGTCCTGAAATCTAGCATCATTAAATCTTACTTTTTCAAATAAAATTAATGCTCCACCCCAATTTAATGATTCAAAAATTTTATTAATTAATTTTTGTCTATGTTTTGGATGAATGAATTGGATTGTAAAATATGAAATAATTAAGTCAGACTTTTCAAAATCATAAGTAATAATATCTTCATTTATAAAATTTAGCTTTGCTACTTTTATAGATAGTTTTTTTTGCTTCTTTTTAGCAAATTTTATCATATCACTTTCAATGTCAATTCCAATATATTTTGAGTTTTTTTTATGTTTATTTTGGTTAACTAAATCAATAAGTAATTTTCCAGTAGAACATCCTATATCATAAACTACAGAATCATTTTTAATAAAGTATTCACTTAAATCTTTTGTTAATTTTTGTCCTTCACTATAAATTGGAACAGATTTTTTTACATGTTGTTCAAAATTATTCACCATTTCACCTGAAAATGTCCATTTACCATTTCCTGCATTTATATTATCACCAGAATTTGTTGACTTTTCTTTTGAAGATTTCATTCTAAATTATTTACTACTTTTCAATATTATAACAAATAAATCAATAAATTATTGCCAAAAAAAATAATTTAATTTTTAAAAAGTTGATTTTTAACAGACTTAGAGCAATATGGAAGCCTGAACTTTATCATGGTTGGGGTAAAAAAAATAAATTTTTTGAGGGATGGTATTACAAAATAATATCTAAAGATCAAGATTATGCATTTGCTTTTATTCCTGGCATTGCAATGGATGAAAATGGTATAAAACAAGCTTTTATTCAAATTTTAGATGGCAAAAAACTAAAGTCTAATTATATTAAATTTCCTTTTGATGAATTTAAACCTAATCCTTCAGTTCATGATATAATTATTGGAAAAAATAGATTTAAAACAAATTCAATTGAATTAAATCTTCCTGATGTAAAAGGAAAATTAATTTTTAATGATATTGTACCATGGTCAAAATCATTTTTTTCTCCTGGAATTATGGGACCTTTTTCTTTTTTGCCATTTATGGAGTGTTATCATGGAATATTAAGCATGAATCATTCTATTAATGGAGAGTTAATTATAAACAAGAATAAAATAAATTTTGATTGTGGAAGAGGTTATATTGAAAAGGATTGGGGACACTCTTTTCCATTAGGATACGTTTGGATGCAATCAAATCATTTTAGTAAAAGTGAAATTTCATTTAAATTATCTGTTGCAAAGATTCCAATAAAAGGTTTTTCTTTTATTGGTTTTATTGCTGGTGTATGGGTTAATTCTGAGTTAATTGAATTTACTACTTATAATTTTTCAAATCTTAGAAAGTGTTCTATAAGTAAAGAAGAAGTTTCAATTGAAATGGATAATAATAAATATAAATTAATTGTTAAAGCTATTAGATCAAAATCAACTAAATTGGCAGCTCCAATTCAAGGGTTTATGGATTCTAAAATTGAAGAAAGTATGAATTCAAAAATAGATTTGGTTTTAATTGATAAAAAGATAAATAAATCAATTATAGATGATATTGGTTCAAGTGCTTGTATAGAAGTTGCAGGAAATTATAGTTTATTGTTAAAATAGGTAATTTTATTCTGGAATAATAACTTTTAATGATTTTGGAACTAATTCTAAAAATATTTTTTTATCAACAATGTTTATTGTTTCTCCATCAATTTGTAAACAAAAAGGAGCATTATCTTTTTTAATTATTTTTATTTTATTTAGTTCAAAATATTTTAGAAGTTGAAAGGATTTGATTCGTATAAAAAAACTAATAATTAGATTGTAAAAAAGAATCAAAACAGAATGGTTTTCAGTATATACAAGTTCTAGTTTGCCATTATCAGCTTTAGCTTTAGGTGTTATTGAAAAATTATATCCTTGTTCGCTTGTATTGGAGATTAGAAACAAAAAAGGAAATATTTTTTTTCTTATATTATTAAATTCAATCTCTATTTTTTGTTTTTTATATGTCGAAATTATTTTTAAAAAACTTGTTATGTAACCTAAAAGACCTCTTGCTTTAATTTTTGAATATTCTTCAATAAATTTTGCTTCAACACCTAATCCAAAATTGCTAAAAAAAAATCTTTTATTTATTTTTCCTACATCTATTGTAGTTGAAAAATTTTTAGAAATTATATCAAGCGCATAATTTAGATTTCTTGGAATATTAAAATGACGAGCAAAACCATTTCCAGAACCTAGTGGAATTACCCCAAGTAAAACGGGTTTTTTAATTAGGCTTTGACCAACTTCATTTATTGTTCCATCTCCACCACACGCAACAACTATATTAGCTTTATTTTCAACAGCTTTTTCAGCTAATTTAATGCAATGACCTTTGTATTTAGAAATTAAGATATTTACATCATATTTTTCAGACAAAAATTTAGTTCGGATTAATTTTTTTAGGTTTTTATTCTTTTTTGAATGTAGGGCATTAACTATAAAAAATATTTTATTTTTTTTCATCATTAATAATTCATTTCACCTTTTATTATTCTATTGAAGTAATCTTGAAGAAACATTGATCCTTTTCTTTCTAAATCATTCATCTTTTTATTTCTTTTTTGTATTAAATTATTTTTAAAATTTTTATCCTGAATATCATAAAAACCTATTGCTTTCTCGCCATTGTGAACAGAAATTAAACTGTCATTCATAATAAAATAACTCCCACCTCCTAAATAATTTACAACTATTGAATTTAAATTATCTGGGGTAACTAAACTTTTACCCCAACTTCTAAAAGCTTTCTTATACCCGATCAAATCAACTATAGTTGGATATATATCCATATGAGAAGCTAGGGAATTTATTTCTCCTTTAAATTCACTATTAGGAATATAGATCATAATAGGATTTGCAAATCGATTTATAGTTTTCTGATAATATGGATAATATGATTGATTACTATGATCGGCTGTAAAAAGAAAAACAGTATTTTTAAACCAATCAGAGTTTTTTGATGCGTCAAAAAATTTTCTAATTGAAAAATCAGTATATAAAACACATTTATGCATTGGAATTACTCCTTGATTAAACCTATTATCGTATTTTTTAGGTATTACATAAGGTTCATGAGAAGTAATAGTAAAAACAGTAGCTAAAAATGGTTGTTTTTTATTGTCAAGGGTTTCCTTTGTGAATTGTAAAAATGGTTCATCCCATATTCCCCAATATCCATCATATTCATCATCATTATTAAATTCATTTCTTCCATAATA
Organism: Flavobacteriaceae bacterium; assembly: GCA_002719315.1. Lineage (GTDB taxonomy): Bacteria > Bacteroidota > Bacteroidia > Flavobacteriales > Flavobacteriaceae. Next base: position 14,092 of record PBHD01000003.1, on the reverse strand, counting down.
ATTTTTAAATCCTAAAGTGTTTGAAAATCCAAGAAAACCCATTGATCCGTTTGAAGCTCCATGAAAAAATGAAGTGTTATAATCCATAGAATTAGCAATAGAAACTATTGATTCAATTTTTTGTTTTGAATATGGTGTTGAGGTATATGAGATTTCAAATGATGGGATTCCAGCTAAAATTGATGGCATTGCATGAATTGATTTTCTGCTAGTTGCAAAAGCGTTAGAAAATACTAGACTATGCTCAGCTAAAGAATCTAAAAAAGGGGTAAATCCTTTAAAATCCTTGATTTTTCTTTCTTTATTCATTGACCCCCAGTATTCTCTACCCATACTTTCAAGAATGAAAATTATAACATTTGGTGAAGGGTCTATTAATACTCTATTATATTGTTTTATTGTATTTAATTCATTTAAAATTTCATCATTATTAAATTTATTAATTAGTTTAAATGGCTTTTTAAATAGAGTTTTAAGAATAGTAAAAGGTGTATTTAAAATTATATCAGCATGTTGAGGATTGTTTACATTATCCATAGCATCAATAATTGTTATTGGCCTTGTGCTTTTTTTTAAATCACCACCTCTAGCACCCATAACACAAAATACAGCAGTAAATAAAAAGATAAAAATAGAACTTAAATAATAATTTTTATTTCTAAAATAAATTTGATCCTTATGTTTTATCATCTTATATAAAAAGATCCAAACAAAAAGAAAGGTTAAGTAGATTATTAAAATATGATAGTAATCAAAAATATAGTGTAAAATTAATTCTGATTTATTAGGTTCAGATTCAATAGCTTCCAAAAAAGAGCTCATTAATCTATTTAAATTAAATCTATAATATTCAAAATCAATAAAATTTAGTAACATTCCAATTCCATTAAAAATAAAGTATATCCAAATCAATACATCTTGATAAATTTTTGAAGTATTAATTTTAAATGGAATTATTGAAAGTAAAATAAATATGGAGTTAAGATAAACAATTGACAAACTGTCAAATCTTATTCCATGGTAAAGAAGTTTAGTTAATTGTAAAAAATTATCTATTTGAAGAAGATCATTATTAAAATAAACAAAAAGTAAACGACAAAAAGTATAGTTTATATAGACTAAAAAAATTCTATAAATTAAAATAGAGATTTCATTTATTCTAAAGCTCATATAGATTTTTTTTTAAATCTAAATATTTTTGATTTTCTTTCTTTTTTTAATTAACCAACTTATTCCAAAAGAAAAGAAATTCATTTTACTATTAACACCTGTCCCATAAGAACAATCAAGTTGAAAATTATCTTTTACTAAATATGTGAACCCAGAATCAAAATTTAGAATGAAACTTTTTATATCAACTATTTCTCCAAAGGGCTCCATAAAAAAACCAAGTTTTTCCGTCAATGAAGTGCCTATTGCTAAAGTATATGTTAAATTACCTTTGCCACTTCCAAAATAATCATAGCCCAAATTATATCCTAAACCTGTTTTATCAGATAAAGTATGAGAAAAAATCATTCTATTAGATATTCCAAGAGAATTTATAGACAAATCATTTGAAGCTGAAGGAATTATGAGAGTAGTAAGAAAAGAAATTTCAGTATTAATATTTTCTTTTTTTAATACTTTAATTTTTATTCCTAATTCAAGATCATTAATACCAGATATTTTCACGTTTTCGAATTCTTGATTTTCAAATTGGGTAAGTAGACGAAGCTCAATCTTACTATTTAAACCATAACGAAATAAGTTAGTTGGAATTAAGCTTTGAGTCATTTTACTACTGGTTTCTCTGTCTTTAAGAGAAAGGTATCCGCTCTCTATTTGAAGATTCCCTTTATTTAATGTATTTGGACTTTCTGTTTGATCAGGTCGATCGGTAATTATATTTTGTGAAAAAACTGAATTAAATATTGAAAGTAAAAGAATTATAAATAAATTTTTTAGACTTTGTGACATGAATTACTAGAGTTTGCTGCGAATTTATATAAATAAAATATAATTTATTATAAGTATATTTCAATAAAAATAGAAATATAAATCGTTTTTAATTATTTCAAATTATTTGTAATATTGTTCGTAAACCAATTTTAAAATGAAGAATACGAAAATTGAGTCAATTTCTGAGGAATTTTGGCCAATAATTGATTATAATTATGAACAAATTAGGTTTGCAGAAATTAAAGCAAGTGTAATTATATCATTTTATAGTCTTCTTTTAACAGTTAGTTATACTTTGGATATATTAGATGAAGACAATATTTATAATCTTTCGGTAAACTCAATAGAAGATTCTATAAAGTTTTTTTTTCTTATTCCAGCTATTATTTTTACAGTTCTTTCACTTAGAAGATGCGTTCAATGCTATCTTCCTCGATTAAATTTTACCACTGAAAAATCACCTTTTTTTTTCGGGGATTATCCTGTTCATTTTAGAGATTTTAATTCTTTTGAAAAAACTATAAATAAAATTATTGATAATGAGCCTGAATACAGAAGACATTTGTCTCAAATTGTTTTTGCAACTGGACATATTGCTGCAAAAAAATTCTTTTTCGTTAATAAGGGTATTATATCACTTATAAGATCAATAGCTTTTTTAATTTTATTTGCTGTTTTTTCCTATTTCTAAGATACTTTCATTAACCAGTTTTTAATTGGCTTAGATTTACCCTTTAAATTCAACGGTTTATTTAAATGAAAACCTGATGAATTAGTAAGTTTATTGTAAACGGAATCTGAAATAATTATTTCCCCAGGCTTAGCCACAGAGCAAAGTCTTGCAGCAATATTTACATTGTCTCCAATCACAGTATAATTCATTTGTTGATCAGAACCTATATTTCCTGAAATTACCTTTCCAAAGTTTATTCCAATACCAATAGATATTTCAGGTAACCCTTCATCTTTAATTTTCTTATTGAAATTTTTTAATTCTTTAAACATCTCAATTGAAGTATTGACAGCATTCTGGTTATCATTTTCATAACTTATCGGTACACCATATAAAACCATTAGCTCATCTCCAATAATTTTGTCTAGAGTTCCATTATTTTTAAACACAACATTTATCATTTTTTGGAAATAATTATTTAGTAGAGAAACCACCTTTTCCGGTTCTAAATTTTCTGACATAGATGTAAATCCTCTTATATCAACAAATAATACACAAACATCTTTTTGCACACCACCTAGTTCTAGAGAATTTTCATTTAATAAAAGTTCATCAACTATACTTTCAGAAACATATTTTTTAAAGGTTGACTTTACCTTATTTATATTGGATAGATCCTCTAAAGTTATTACCATACCAGAATTAATTCCATCATCAAAAACTGGAGAGATAGTAAGGTTAACAGCTCCAAGATTATTTTCGTTAGTATTAATTTTTAAATTTTCTTCATAAAATATATGAGAGCTATTTTCTGCTCTTTCAAGTATATCTAAAATTTCTTGATTATTATGAAAAAGGATTGCATAGTGATTATTAACTATAGATTTTGAATCTATTTTAAAAATAGAAGAAGCGGATTCGTTAATGTACTCTATTTCACCTAACATGTTTATTTTAATTATACCAGTTGAAATAGAAGACATTATACTGTCTATCATTTTTTTCGAATCTTTTAGTGAGTGAACTAAGAATAAATTATTATAAGTAAGACTGATTTTTTTAATTATTGAATCAAAAAGTTTTAGGTCATAATTATTAAAGGTTGTTAATCCTTTTCTTGACTCTTTATCAAATAAAAAAATACTCCCATCTAATTTTTTATCACTAATTATAGGTCCAGATATACAATTTAATTTTCCTTCTTCTAAAAGAGGATACCTTTTTAGATTATTTATTATTCTTGATTTAAAACTTTCCTTAAGTTCTTTGTGAATGCCTCTAGTATCTCTAATTATTCTAGTATTTATTTTACTTAAATCATAGTTAAAAGAAGATTGAATATTGAAGTTTTTTGAGTTAGCGTCTCTTAGGAAAATTATTCCTTTTGAAGCATTAAATAAAGAAATTAGAAAATATAAAATTTTATCAAATAAAGGTTTTAAATTTTCATCAGAATTTAACATTTCTGTGATGTCAAACAATGATTCTATTTCTAAAGTTTTATTTTTTAGAAGATTATTCTTTGCATTAATTTTTTTTCTTAGATTTTCTTTTTCTATCAAATTAGAAATTTCAAAGTTTAATCGATTTAATAATATTTCATGACTGCACTTTTCATTGTAGCATACGTATATCAATCCTTTTAATTTTTTTCCAACTGATATATAATTAACATTTGTATACTTGTATTTTGTTTTTGATGGCTCTAAATTAAATTTATCATAAAAATATTTTTCAGACCAATTTTTTTTTTCTTTTAATATTAAATCATAATTAATTTCTTTAATCTTAATATTTTTATTTAAAAAATGTAAAGATTTAAGAGGTTTATTAATAATAATATGACATTTTGAATTATTCTCCTCAATCTTTTTTATTAGTAATGAAATAATTTCAATAGGAGATTTAATTGAAGACAAATTCTCTTGAAATTTATCGAAATTAGAAGACATTTTAGCTTAATTCTTCAATGGCTTCTGATTGAGATTTAAAAGTTTTGCAATATTTAGTCAACCCCATAATGTTAAAAGTTTTTTCAATTATGGGAGCTAGATTGCATAGATATAAATTTCCATTTACATCTTGAAGTTTTTCTATAATCTCAATTAAAATTGAAGCACCAATACTATTAACAATGTTAGATTGTTTAAGGTCTAATAAAAAATTCAATTCACCGTTTTCAATATGTTCATATGCGATCTTTTGAATTTCTTCACCTAAATCTTTATTTAGATACCCATCAGTATAGATTATAGTTAATCCGTCTTTGCTTTCCGTATTTATTACCTTACTCATCTTTATTCTTGTTTTTAACCATCGTTAATGTAGTTCCTGTATGATCTGATTCGTAATCGACATTATCCATAAGTTCTTTAATTAACATTAATCCCCAACCTCTTTTTTTATCAGAAACTAATTTATCATCTATGTCAGGAAGAGGAATTGATGAAGCGTCAAACCCTTTTCCTTTATCAATGACTTTAATAGTTAAGCTGTCATCTGAGATTATAAAATTTATAAAAATTTCAGTTTTTGTTTCAGAATGTTCAAAAGCATTTATACAAGCCTCTATTAGAGCCATAGAAATTTCTGCTGACTTTTCTTCTGAAAGATTCATGTGCTTAGCAATTACTTCAGAGGATTGGGTTGCAACTAATTCCATGTCTTTTAGAACTGGTAATTTAAGTTCTACAGTAGGGTTTTTCTTCATTTTAATTGTTTACTAATTGGCTTATGTTGTCCAAATTTATAAAAATTTTTTTTTAAATTTGAAATTAATCATTAAACCATGTAATTATGAAGAATTATTTTAATTATTCTGTTAAGTTTTTATTTTTTTTAATTTCAATTCTAATTATTTCTTGTGGGTCTCCAAAAAAAGAAATTGGTGATTCTTATAAAAAGGAAATTCAAGGATTTTGGCTTCGAACAGGAACTATTCAATATGTAAATGGTATACCTGTTGATACAATTAAATTTGTAAATACAGAGGACAATAAAAATTATCGCCAAATAAAAAGTTATTCTAAAGGAGGTCATGTAGTCTGGCTTAATAATTGGACAGATACTATAAATAATCCTTGGTCAGGAGGAATGGGAGGTTATGGAAAGTACAAAGTGCATTCAAAAGATTCCCTTTCTGAATATATGTCACATGGAACAGGGTGGTTTGGAGCTTTTTTAAATAATTATAAAGATTCTTTAAAAGTAAATTTTGAAACTTATAATTTTAGTTCTAATGTTACTAAAAATACTTACTCGCAAATAATGAGAGCAAATGAGATTAATGAGGGAGATTCTAGAACAGCTCAAGCAGGGGAGTATTTTGCTGAGTTTTTTGAAAAACTAGAACCAGCTGGTCCAAAAACAAAGCTTGATGGAGTTTGGAAAAGAGTTTATGAAATCCAATATATAAATGGTATTGCTGTTGATACTACTAGTGTTTCTTCTGATGTAGTTTTTGATGTAAAGGCTATGTTTGAAGGAAGGTATTTATATCAAGTTGATGTAACGCAAATTACTGATCCAAATTCACCTGAGCATGGAGGAGGAGGAGGTTATGGCCAATTTGAATATGATTCTAAAACAGGCGTTATGAATGAAATGGGAGAGGTCGGATCAGGAAATTGGGGTAACGATAGTTTCTCTGCTCCTAGATCTAACAAAAATTTTCATGATATTACTTTTTACAGTGATGACTTGTTTTTACAGATAAGAAAAGACACTCTTAATCAAGGTCAAATTGATAAAGAAACTGGTCAAAAAAGATTTAGAGGGCTTGTATATGAAAGAATTGATTAATATTTCAACTATGATTAGAGCTTTAATTTTCTTTTTATCTTTTTTTGTACTTATTAATTATTCCTGTGATTCTGCTGAAGCTAGTACCTCATCTAATCAAGATGCTGTTAATGCTTTTAAAAAAGTAGCTTCTAAAGACAAAAAGTTATTTACTCAAAAAGATAGGGTAGCATCTTATAAATCATCTTTAGAAACAGGAAAGTCTAGTATAGAAAAAAAACAGGTTTATACTGGCTATGGCTCTAACATAAAAAAGACTAGCAGTAAAAAAATAACTAAAGAGAAGAAAAAGACTAAATCTAAATACAGTTTGAAGAAAGGAAAAAATAAGTCTTCAAATAATTTTTCCGCCTATACTACAAATTAGTTTGTTGCATATGCAGAATAACTAACATTATTTAATTTGGGTTTTTAAGATTGAATTTTCTTATTCGAAGAATAACTTTTTTAAAAGTAGTTTTTCTATTTAAATTTTAAAGACCCATATCCGTTATAATTTCTTAACTACTACCACTGTTGCATCATCTTCTGGAATACCTCCTTTTAACCAAATATCAAGCTCATCTAAAAGAGAATCTTTAATTTTACTAGCTGATTCATTAGAGTTTTTAAGAATAGTATTTTTTATTCTGTCGTAATTGTACATTTCAGAATTTTCATTTTCAGCCTCAGGTAAACCATCTGAAATCATTACTAGAATATCACCTTTAAAAAATTTGTTTTCATAAAGTTTAAAAGTTTCATTATTTAAACCTCCTAAAGGAAGACCTTGAATCATAATTTCTTCACAATTTTTATTTTTAATATTAAACAAGTAGGTTGGAGGCATAGCTGCAGAACTTAAAAACAATTTATTTCCTATAATTTTAGAAACAGTTAAACTCATTTTTAAACGACCTAAATCTATTTTTTTAACAATTTTATTTAATTGTTCTAATATTTTATTTACGGGCAGAACAGGCAGGCCATTTAGAGCAGATTTAATGATGGAAACCATCATGCCAGCAGCAGTTCCATGACCAGTTGCATCACCACAAACTATATAGATATCTCCATTATCTTCTAAAAAGTAGTCATAGTAGTCACCTCCAACTTCAGTTGATGTTATTAATCCAGCAGCAATATCTAAATCACTTAATTCAGGAAACTTTTTAGGCAACATGCTTTCTTGAATTTTTTTAGCTTCTTCTAATTCTTTGACTCTTCTTTCATTATCTGACTTTTCTAAAGATTTTTTAGCTTGATATTTTCCAAAAAATCTAATTGAAAAAACAGTTATAAGAATATAAATAGCATAAGCGAAGTAGGTTCTAAACCAAGGAGGCTTTATAGAAAATTTATAAGAAACGATTTCACTAATATCCCCATTAGTATCCATGGCTTGAAGTTGAAAATCATAGTCACCTTCCCATAAATTATTGTAATTACTTTCATTCGATTTAGACCAATTATTCCATGTATCATCTTGACCAATTAATCTTGCCCGATATAGATTATTTTCAACTTTTTCAAAAGAGGGATAAGTATATGAAAATTTAATATTTCTACTTTCATCAAAAGCATTATTAGTTAATGATAAATCTATATTATTTTCATTAAATGATATGTTTTGAATTATTGGTTTAATATTTATCTTTTTAATTGAATTATATTTTTTTGGTATCCATGAAATTATTTTAGAATCTTTAGACCCCAACCATAATATGTCTTGGTTTTGAAATGTTTCACTTAAAAAAGCCCCTGAAAGTTCTTTATCATCAATACTTCCGTAAGAGTAATTATTAAGAATTTCATATCCTGACTCATTAAATTTAACTTCCATAACGCCATTATTTTGTAAAAACCAATTATTCTTAGTTTTTTGATTTACTGAAGTAAATTGAGTTTCATCTGCAATAATACTTTGTCGATTAAAATCTATTAGATTTTCAAAAATTGGAAAAAGATCTATTTTCAAATCATTAAGTTTTAAATTCTCATTTACACTATATAGATTTAGATTATCATCAAAAACTAAATATCCTAATCCTGTTTCAAAAAAATTTAATTCAGCTGTTTCAAATAATTCGATAAGATCTGAATTTAAGAGTTTGTTTGAGAGTATTTCTTTTTCATCTATAATTTTTTGATTTTCAGGAATCAAGACTCTTTTGAAAGAAATATTTAACTTTTTATCGTAAGTTGCTATAAAAGATCCTTCGTCTTCACTAAGTTCTATGTATAAATTTCCTGGACTAATTTCTTTTAATCCAATTATTCCTTTTCCATATACTTTAGTTGATTTTATTTTATTAATTAAATTCTTTTTATTCTTTTTAAAAAAAATAATTCCTTCAATTGGATGAGCAACTATTAAAAGACTTTTATCAATTAAACTTTTTTGAGGAGATTGGATTAATCTGTCATTAGAAATTATAGTTTTTTTATTTTTAAAAGTTGCTGATAAATTTAAATTGTTAGCAGACACAATAGTTTCACCAAGTGATATAAAACTCTTAGGTATATCGTCAACTCCTAAATCATTAATTTTATTATTAATTAAAGGATTAGAATTATTGATAACTTTAAAAATATCTTCAGTTGTACTGAAAAATAGTTGATTATTTAATCTTTTAATTTTTCTTACCAAGCCTTTTATTCCATCAGATTCATTATAAATAGTTAAAGATTTATTCATTTTAACTTTTGAGGAAGTTAAAAGACTTGTTAAGTATAAATCATCATTAACATCAATAAAAAAACTTGTTATTGTATTAGACAATAATCCATCTTCTTGATTTATCAGATCTACAATATTTAATTTTTCATCTAAAATTAAAACTCCTCCTTCTAATGATATAAGTGGAAAACGATTATCACTGAATAATTTTATTTCTTCAGTGTTATATACTTTATTTTTAGTTAACCAACTGTTTAAGGGCTTATTCTTTATTTTTTTAAATTCTTCATTATTATTCATTTCATAGGCTCCATTATTACTGCTAAAAAAGACGATTTTATTATTTACCATTTTAGCAGACTCAATTCTATTATTAATGAATACAGTAGAGTTTTTTATAAGCTCAAAAGAATTTCCTTTAAGCTCAAATATTCCTTTACCAAAAACTCTTATAAAAATTCTTTCATTTACTTTAATTAGAGTTTGAATAGTGCCTAGAGCATCAATTCCTTCTTTATCATCAGAAATTTTCCAGATTTTTTCAAAACTTATTCCATTCCATTTAAAAACTCTCTCTCTTGTATAAAGAAATAAATTAGATTTTTGTTTTACAGCTCCCCAAAAAGCTTGATTATATGGATTTATGCTATCAGGGATTTTATCCATAAGAGATTGATAAACTGTTTTTCCAAAGTTATTTTTTATTAATTTTCCAAAAACACCTCTTCCAGCAGCATAAATTGAACCACTTTCATCTTCAATAATTTTTCTAACATAAGATGTTTCTAATTCTTCCTCAATACTACCATTAATTGAAATTGATGAAATGTCCTTACCATTATATTCGAGAATTCCATCAAATGTTCCATAATAAATCATTTTATTTTGAGAAGACCTTAAAACAGACCATACGGAAGTGGGTCTATTTAAAAAACTATTGCTATAGTTTTCAATTATATTGTTTCCAACAGATAAAGTTTGATCATTTTTATTTTGCGATAGACTTAAAGGGCTATAAAAGATAAATAATAAAACAGACAGAATTGTTTTATTCATCATTTAAAATTAGTTTATGGTTCATTAAAATAATAAATTAATAAATAACAAATATTAAATTAATTTAATCAAATCTATCAAGATTCATAACCTTATTCCAAGCATTAACAAAATCATTAATAAATTTTTCTTTTGAGTCTTCACTGGCATATATTTCAGCAATAGCCCTAAGTTCTGAGTTTGATCCAAAAATCAAATCTACGCGGGTTCCTGTCCACAAAAGATCTCCAGTTTCTCTATTAGATCCTTCAAACAAATCTTCCTCTTTTGAGATTGATTTCCATGTAGTATTTATATCTAAAAGATTAATAAAGAAATCATTTGTTAGGGTTTGAGTTGCTTTTGTGAAAACCCCATTTTTTGAACCTCTATAATTAGCATTTAAAACTCTAAGACCTCCAATAAGAACAGTCATTTCAGGAGCTGTTAATTTTAATAATTGAGCTTTGTCAACAAGCATATCTTCTGCAGGTACTGAAAAATAATTTTTAGAGTAATTGCGGAATCCATCAGCTTCGGGTTCAAGAACAGAAAATGATTCAATATCAGTATTTTCTTGAGTTGCATCATTTCTTCCAGGATTAAAAGGAACAGAAATTTTATGACCAGCTTTTTCAGAAGCTTTTTCAATTCCAACACATCCTCCAAGAACTATTAAATCTGCCATTGAAATGGTTTTGCCGTCAGATTGATTATTATCGAATTCGGTTTTTATTTTATTATAAACCTCTAAAACCTTTTTAAGTTGATTAGGATCATTTACTTCCCAATTTTTTTGAGGTTCAAGTTGAATTCTAGCTCCATTTGCTCCACCACGTTTATCAGAATCTCTATATGTTGACGCGGAAGACCATGCGGTATAGACTAACTCAGAAATTGAAAGATCTGAGGAAAGTATTTTATCTTTAAGTTTATTAATATCACTTTCATCAATAGGTTTGGAAGTTAATTTTGGTATAGGGTCTTGCCATATTAAATCTTCTTTGGGTACTTCTTGTCCTAAGTATCTTGATTTGGGACCCATATCACGGTGAGTTAACTTAAACCATGCTCGAGCAAAAGCGTCAGCAAAAAGGTCTGGATTTTCATAAAATTTCCTTGAAATAGGCTCATACAATGGATCCATTCTTAATGAAAGATCGGTGGTTAACATAATAGGAGAGTGGCTTTTAGAAGAATCGTGAGCGTCAGGAACAGTTCCTTCTCCAGCATTATTTGATGGTTTCCATTGATATGCACCTGCAGGACTTTTTGTTAATTCCCATTCATAACCAAATAGGTTTTCAAAATAGTTGTTACTCCATTTTGTAGGAGTAGTAGTCCATGTTCCTTCAAGTCCACTTGTTATAGTATCTCCTGCTTTTCCAGATTTATATTTATTTTTCCAACCTAATCCTTGTTCTTCTATTTTAGAACCTTCTGGTTCGACTCCAACATATTCATTTTCATTTGCAGCACCATGTGTTTTCCCAAAGGTATGTCCCCCAGCAATTAAGGCAACTGTTTCTTCATCATTCATTGCCATTCTTCCAAATGTTTCTCTAATATCATGAGCTGCTGCAATTGGATCAGGATTTCCATTAGGTCCTTGAGGATTAACGTAAATAAGACCCATTTGAACTGCTCCTAAAGGATTTTCTAATTCTCTATCCCCTGTGTAACGATTATCTCCCAACCATTCTTTTTCAGATCCCCAATAAATATCTTCTTCAGCTTCCCAAATATCTTCTCTTCCTCCTCCGAAACCAAAAGTTTTAAAACCCATGGATTCTAAAGCACAATTTCCTGTAAGAATCATTAAATCTGCCCATGAAAGTTTATTTCCATATTTCTTTTTTATTGGCCAAAGTAATAAACGAGCTTTATCTAAATTGGCATTATCAGGCCAACTACTTAAAGGTGCAAATCTTTGTGCACCTGTGCCTCCACCTCCTCGTCCATCAGCAATTCGATATGTCCCTGCACTATGCCAAGCCATTCTTATGAAAAAAGGACCATAGTGACCAAAATCTGCTGGCCACCAATCTTGAGATTGAGTCATTAAATCAATTATATCTTTTTTAACAGCATTTAAATCTAAGCTTAAAAACTCCTTAGAGTAATTAAAATTTTTATCCATTGGATTTGACAAAGAAGAATGTTGTCTTAAAACATTTAATTTTAGCTTGTTAGGCCACCAGAAATTATTATCTGATCCACCTCCAGCAGATTGTTTTTTAATTCCTCCCATAAAAGGACATTTGCTTTCTCCATTTGACTTAAGTTCAAAGTGATTTTTCATATAGAATAAATTAATTTATTAATAATGCTTTAAGGCAAATCTAATTAAAATTGAAATATTTTTATAATCTTTTAATTAGATTATTTGGATAGTTTTTTAAGGAATATTTTAATTAAAAATATAAAGCCAGCCTTCTCTGATTTCACCATTAGTTCCTCCTAGAACTATTTTATAGTAATAAGGCCCAGAAGGGAGTTTGTTTCCTGTTCTTATATTTTCACCTCTCCAATCATTTTGATAATTATCAGATTCATAAACTAGGCCTCCATCAGGACTATAGACTTTTACTTTGGTGTAAGGGTATTTATCTATATTAATAGCCTTCCAAGTAGATTCTAATCCATTTTCATTAGGAGTTAGGACTGTAGATACAATTAAATCCTCGTCAGGAAAACTGTCATTATTATCGTCTTGGTCTTCATTATCTCCAATTCCATCGTTATCTAAATCATTCCATTCTTGAGGGTCACATGGAAAAGCATCTTGATTATCACCAATTCCATCATTATCAGAATCGAACTCGTAGCGATTATCAATCCCGTCATTATCACAGTCTTTGCATAATAATCTATTTAAAGGAAAATCATCTTCAGAGTCTAGGCACTGGTCATTATCATCATCTTGATCTATACAATCTGGAGAAAGATCCTTGTCAAAATCAAGGGGGACATTGTTGGCATCTAAAGGATCACTTTGACAGGAAATTTCATCTTGATCTGAGTATCCATCATTATCATCATCACTATCGGCGTTATCTCCGGTAGAGTCTCCATCTGTATCTGCCCATTCGTTTGGATCTAGGGGGAATAAATCCTGGGTATCTGGATAAGAATCATTATCATCGTCCTGATCTAAACAGTTAGGGGTGGAGTCACCATCAGAATCTATAGGGACAGAATTAGCAGAGAGAGGATCCGTACCACATTGAGATTCAATAGTATCGGTATAACCATCATTATCATCATCGGTATCAGCATTGTCTCCTATACCATCAGAGTCATTATCTGCCCACTCATTAGGATCTTCAGGGAATGCGTCTTTATAATTATCGACATTATCTCCATCAATATCTCTATCAAAACAATCAGAGATAAAGTCATTATCTAAATCTGGAGGAGTAGAGGAGGTAGATCTTGGATTAGACAGACAACTGTTCTCATCTTCATCTAGGTATGAGTCATTATCATCATCACTATCACAGACATCTCCAATACCATCATTATCAAAATCGGATTGATCAGAATTAGAAATGATAACACAATTGTCTAAAGAGTCCATTACCCCATCATTATCTGCATCAGGATCTTGTTGATCTCCCAGACCATCACCATCGCTATCTATAGACTCGGAAGGGTTTGTAGGGAAAGCATCTTCGGTATCTAATATTCCGTCATTATCATCATCGCTGTCACAGGCATTACCCAGACCATCCCCATCACTATCTAATTGATCTGCATTAATAACATCATTACAATTATCACAAACATCTCCAACGCCGTCTCCATCTGAATCATCCTGATCAGCATTAGCCGTATTAGGGCAATTATCATTTACTCCAGATATTCCATCATTATCAGGATCTTTTTGACTATCAGCACATCCGTTAGCATCAACAGACTCTCCATTGGGTGTGTTAGCACATTGATCCAGTGGATCAGTAACTCCATCACCGTCTGAATCA
>PBHD01000002.1 GCA_002719315.1 Flavobacteriaceae bacterium | reverse complement strand
CCCCTGAGCTACATCGGCAAAAAAAGAGCGAGAGACCGGGTTCGAACCGGCGACATTCAGCTTGGAAGGCTGACGCTCTACCAACTGAGCTACTCTCGCTTTTTATTATGTTGGTAATTTTTTTCAAATATATATAATTATATATATTTTGTAGTGGGGAGAGCAGGATTCGAACCTGCGAAGGTAAAACCAACAGATTTACAGTCTGTCCTCGTTGGCCGCTTGAGTATCTCCCCTCTAATAAATCATAGTTTTTATTAGACAGAGCCGATGGAGGGACTCGAACCCACGACCTGCTGATTACAAATCAGCTGCTCTAGCCAGCTGAGCTACATCGGCTAAAATTTGAATGCAAATTAAGTGTTAATTTTAGTGGTTTCAAAAAAAAATTAAAAAAATATAATTTAAAAACTGTATAATTTTTCCTTTTTTTTCTTTATAATTCTTTGAGCAGAAACTACAGCAATTTTAATTGCTTTTTCGAATGAACTAGATCTTTTTTTTACTATAATACTATTTCCAGGAATTCCAATCTTTATCTCAGCATATTTATTAAGTCTATTTGATGAATTTTCAACTTTAGTTGAAATAATAACATTAATAATCTTTTTATAAAACAAGTTCATTTTATTAATCTTTTTTTTTGCAAAATTTTTAAGCTTTATATCTGCTTTATAATTAATTGATTGAAAAACAATATTCATGAATAATTTTTTAATTTGTGTTAATTTTTTTCTCTCGGGTGTGATTTAAAATAAATATCTTTTATTTTACTCATACTAGTATGTGTATATAATTGAGTAGCAGCTAAACTTGAGTGACCCAATAAATCCTTAATTGAATTTAAGTCAGCTCCTTTATCAAGTAGATGAGTTGCGAAGCTATGACGAAGCATATGAGGACTTTTTTTTGTTTTGGATGATACTAAACTAAAATAGCGATTAACAGTTTTGTAGACAAAAGATTCTGTTAACATTTTACCTTTTTTATTTACAAAAAATGTTGATGAATTATTTTTTATTGTTATTTCATTTTTCTTTTTGAGATAATTTTTTATTATTTGGATTAATTCATCTAAAATCGGAATTAATCTTTCTTTGTTTCTTTTTCCATGAACTTTTATAACTCCTTCATTTATCAAAACATTCCTTTCTTTCAAATTAATCAACTCTATTCTCCTTATTCCGGTAAAATAAAAAACTGCAATTATAGTTTTTTCAAGAATACCAATATAATCATCAGAAAAATGATCTCCTTTAAATAGTGACTTAATTTCATCTTCAGAAAAAGGTACATTTATATTTTTAGGTGTTTTTAAAACTTTATGGTTTTGAAGTGGTGAAGATTTTATAGTTCCTGTTTTTAATAAAAACTTATAATATGATCTCAAAACAGAAACTTTTCTATTAACTGTTCTGTTTGAATTTCCATTCTCTATCAAATTTATTATCCATGATCTAATTTCATTATATGATACTTTGTCTATTGAATTAATATTAAAATCAGTTTTTATAAAATCTTTAAAACTCAATAAATTTGAATTGTATGCAATTTTAGTATGGTGGGAAGATTTCTTTTCCAAATATATATAGTCTAAAAATTTAGAAATAGACATATTAAAGTTTGTAATCAAATTTACAAACTAAAAATTATAAAATAGGAATTTTATTATTGATTTTGAATATCTAAAAGCCTCTGAACGTGCTGAGCCTTTTGAACTTTTTGACGATGTTTAACAGATGGTTTAATAAACTCTTTTCTAGTTCTAAGCTCCTTCATTGCGCCAGTTTTGTCAAATTTTCTTTTAAAACGTTTTAAAGCTCTATCAATACTTTCACCATCTTTAATAGGAATTATTAACATATATCTTTTTTTAAAAAGTTCGGGCAAATATAAAAAAACTAATTTAATTAAAAATATTACTTTATAAATCTCTTGAAATTACTATTTTTTGAATTTCACTTGTTCCTTCACCTATGGTACATAATTTTGAATCTCTATAAAACTTTTCAACAGGAA
The DNA here is from genome assembly GCA_002719315.1 of Flavobacteriaceae bacterium. Classification (GTDB taxonomy): domain Bacteria; phylum Bacteroidota; class Bacteroidia; order Flavobacteriales; family Flavobacteriaceae. The sequence continues at coordinate 94,737 of PBHD01000002.1, read as the reverse complement.
AGTCTTTAATATAACCATACCCTCCATGAATCTGAACAGCTTCATTTGAAACTCTAACGCACATTTCTGAAGCAAACAATTTAGCCATAGCACCTTGAGAAGTAACATTTTTTCCTTCATTTTTCATATCAGAGGCTTTTTTAGTTAATAATTTTGCAGCTTCAATTTCTGTAGCCATTTCAGCTAGTTTAAATGAAATCCCTTGGAAATTGATAATAGGCTTTCCAAATTGTTCTCTTTCTTTTGAATATTTTAAAGCTGCTTTAAAAGCTCCTTGAGCGATTCCAAGAGAAAGAGCAGCAATTGAAATTCTTCCTCCATCTAAAATTTTCATTGATTGAATAAACCCATCTCCAATATCTCCAAGCCTATTAGTATCTGGAACAATACAATTATCAAAAACCATTTCAGCAGTTTCAGATGCCCTCATTCCAAGTTTATTTTCAACTTTACCAGAACTGAATCCTTCAGTTCCTTTCTCAATTACAAAAGCTGTCATTTCATGGCTTTTTCCCTTAGAACCATTTCTTGCTATAATTACAGCAATATCACATGATTTTCCATGAGTAATAAAGTTTTTAGTTCCATTAATTATCCAATTATCACCATCTTTTTTTGCTACTGTATCCATATTTTTTGCATCAGAACCAGTATTCTGCTCAGTTAAACCCCATGCGCCTAACCATTCACCAGAACACATTTTTGGAAGCCATTTATTCCTCTGATATTCATTTCCAAACATATAGATATGATTAAGACTTAATGAATTATGAGCAGCCAAGGACAATCCTATAGATGGATCAATTGAGGAAATAGCTTCTATCATAGAAACATATTCATGATAACCCATACCTGATCCTCCATACTCAACTGGAATTAACATTCCCATAAAACCTAAAGAACCTGCATCTTTAAATAGTTTTTTTGGAAAAAATTGATTTTCATCCCAATCCATGAAATAAGGTTTTATTTCTTGATTTGCAAATACTATTGCTGAATCAAAAACCATTTTCTGAGTTTCGGTCATTTTCAAATTAGAACCAACCTCTAAATCTATCATAATGTATTTTTTACAAATATAATTCTAAAAAAATCTTTACAAAAAGTATTTTCAATTCTAATTAGTGGATTTTGTGTTATTGATTTTAATTAAATAATTATTTAACTCCTCTTTCACTTTTGGATATAATAACAACAACCCTATCATATTTGGAAAAACAAGAGCTAAAATCATTGCATCAGAAAAAGCCCAAACTGATGACATGTCTCCAGCTGCACCAATAACTATGAAAATCAAAAATAAACACTTGTATATTAAACCAGAAATTTTACTTTTTCCAAAAACATACATCCAAGATTGGAGCCCATAATATGACCATGAAATCATGGTTGATAAAGCAAACAAAACAACAGCTAATGTTAAAAAAGGTCCTGAAAAAGAAATATATTCAGAAAATGCAGCGGCAGTAATTCCTGCGCCTTCAGAAGGAACACCATTAATCATTACAACACCTCCAACACCTCCATAATCAAAAACGGTATTATCACCATTAAAAATAATAATAACTAAAGCAGTCATAGTACAAATTACTACAGTATCTATAAATGGTTCAAGTAAAGCTACTAAACCTTCTGATGCAGCATATTTAGTTTTTACAGCTGAATGAGCAATAGACGCAGATCCTGCTCCAGCTTCATTTGAAAAGGCAGCCCTTCTAAAACCAGTAATTAAAACACCTAACAAACCACCTAGTCCAGCTTGTGGATTAAATGCTTGATTTACTATCATTCCAAATGCATCATCAATAAAAGAAAAATTTATTCCAATTATATAGAGACAAGCGATAACGTAGATTAAAGCCATAAAAGGAACAATCTTTTCAGTTACTGAGGCTATTCTTTTTATTCCTCCTATAATTATTATTCCAACTATAACCATCATGATAATTCCAATAATTGTTCTTGCACTTCCTCCAGTCATTCCAAAAGAACCAACAAGTTGCATAGCAGCCTGATTTGATTGAGCAGCATTTCCTCCTCCAAAAGATGCACCTATACATAATAAAGCAAAAATAACGGCTAGTATTTTTCCGAATTTTTCAAAGCCTCTTTCCTTTAAACCTTTTGTTAAATAATACATTGGTCCTCCATAAACTGTACCATCCTCTCCTACATCTCTATATTTTACACCTAGAGTACATTCAACAAATTTTGTTGACATCCCTAACAAGCCACAAAGTATCATCCAAAAAGTTGCACCAGGCCCACCGACAGCAATTGCAAGCGCAACTCCAGCAATATTTCCATTACCTACAGTGCCAGAAACAGCTGTAGCTAAAGCTTGGAAATGACTAACCTCTCCTTGTTGACTTTCATTAAACTTTTGGGTATTTTTCTTTGATTTTTCTTTATCAAAAGAATCATATTTACCTCTAACAGTATTTACTGCTGTACTAAAATGTCTAAAATTTACAAAACCAAAATAAATTGTAAAAAATAATGCTCCTCCAACCAAAAGAAAAATTATGGTAGGGATTTCAGTGCCCGGAAAATTATGTAAAATTAAAGATTCCCACCAATTAGCAATTGGAGTGAATGCTTCATTTATTTTATCATCTAATCCTTTTTCTTGTGCATTCAAATTAATACTATTTAATAAAAAAAAGATTGTGAAAATTAAATTAATTTTTATGATTTTATAACTCATTATAATTTTGTATTTATAATTGCAATATCAAAAAAAGAAAGTGAAAAAAAAATTATTAAAGACAAAGATTAAATTTATTTTAATAAGTGACATTAAATATCAAATACAGAAGTTCTTTTTCTGTAGATCATTCCTTTTAATTTAAATAAAAAACCTATAATTAAATAGATTAGAAAACCTCCAATTATAGTTGTAAAAGAAGCATAAATAAAAAATAATCTTACATTTTTAACATTAATTCCTAAAAAATTAGCTAAAGTAGAACAAACTGAAAACCCATGTTTTTCAAAAAAAAATCTTATTCTATCCAAAACTTTATACTTTTTCGATTTCACCTTTCCACTCCACAATTCCTCCAAGTAAATTATATGCAGTAAGGCCATTTTGATGCATTAAACTGCATGCCATTTCACTTCTTATACCAGTTCTGCAATACACATAATAAGATTTATTCTTTTTAAGCTTTAAAATAGAATCCATAAATAAGCTAGGTTGATTTATATCGACAAGAATAGATTTTTTGATGTGACCTTCGTCGTATTCTTCCTGAGTTCGAACATCAATTATTATGCTTTCAAGATCATTATCCTTATTTTTTGACCAATCGTTTTGATTTAAATTCATATTTCAAATTTAAACACAAGATTTAATCTTTACAAATTCAATTTTTTAATTCTTAAAAAAAAATATATTATTGTAGTTTAAATTAAAAAAAATTAAACAATGAACAAGCTATTTTATATTTCTCTTTTATTTTTATTTTCAAACTCTATTTTTTCTCAAACTTTAACTCAATCAATTAATATTACTAAAAGTAATGTTAAATGGTATGGAGATGAAATTACTGGAAAACAACATTATGGATCTTTAAAGTTTAAAGAAGGTAATCTTATTTTAACTGGAACTGGAAAAATTTCAGATAAAATTATTTCAGGAAGTTTTATTGTAGATATGACTAGCCTTAATGTAGAAGACTTGACTGGAAGGGCTAAAAACAGTTTAGAAGGTCATCTAAAATCAGATGATTTTTTTAGCGTTAATAAATTTAATTTTGCCTATCTAAAAATCTTGAAAAGTAATGATCCGGTTAATGGAGTTCAAACAATTAATGGTGATTTAAATATAAAGGGGATATCTCACCCTGTTACTTTTACAATGGAATTAAATGGAAAAAAAGCTAAATCTAATTTAATTTTTGATAGAACAAAATATGATGTAAAATTTAGATCAGGTAATTTTTTTCAAAATCTTGGAGATAAATTAATTTATGATGATATTAAGTTGGAGGTAAATCTTGAATTTGAATAAAATTTATCCATAATATTAAATATTAATTTTTATAGTATATTTGCAGGCAATGATTAATTTAGGTAAAAATATTAATTGGTGGAACAGAATAATTTAAATTATTCGTGAATCAATTCTTTTATAAGAGGCCTGTCTTCACGACAAGCCTTTTTTTTTTATAAGTAATGAAAAAATATAAATTAAATTCAAACCATAAAAAAATAATAGCTGATACATTGACTCCTGTTAGTGCTTATCTAAAGCTTAGAGATATTTTTCCAAATAGTATATTACTTGAAAGTAGTGATTATGATGGTAGAACAAATAATTACTCATACATATGTTGTAATCCAATTTCAACAATAAGTATTAAAAATAATGATTTAAAAATTACTTATCCCGATGGTAAAATTATAATTAAAAAAAATTTAAATAATGATCAAATTACAAGAGAAATTGAATCTTTCTCTAATAAGTTTGATTGCAAAAAATATAACTACAAATTCATTACTAACGGACTTTTTGGATATATAGCTCATGAAGCTGTTTCCTATTTTGAAAAAATTAAATTAAATAAAAAGAAAAAAAATCTTGAAATTCCAGATATATATTATGCCGTTTACAAAAATATAATTGCTATCAGTCTATTCAACCATGAAGCCTTTATATTTTCACATAATTTCAAAAATGATGACAATTTAAATCAAATTGAAAAAATTTTAAAAACAGAAAAAATAACTAAATATGATTTTAAAGTAAGAGGAAGAGAATTTTCTAATCTTACGGATAAAGAATTTATAGATTTTGTTCACAAAGGCAAAAAACATTGTTATCGAGGAGATGTCTTTCAAATAGTTTTGTCAAGAAGATTTTCTCAAGGTTTTATAGGAGATGAATTTAATGTTTACAGAGCTTTGAGATCCATAAATCCCTCTCCTTATTTGTTCTTTTTTGATTACGGAAATTTTAAAATTTTTGGAAGTTCTCCAGAAGCTCAATTAATAATAGAAAATAAAAAAGCTGAGATTCATCCCATTGCTGGTACATTTAAAAGAACTGGAGATGACAAAAAAGATAAAGAAACTGCCATTAAACTTTCAAAAGATCCAAAAGAGAATAGTGAACATGTTATGTTGGTTGATTTAGCAAGAAATGATTTAAGTAGAAATGGAACCAATGTTATTGTAGAAAAAAACAGAGAGATACAATTTTTCTCCCATGTAATTCACTTAGTTTCTAAAGTAACCGGAAAAATAAATAAAAATTCAAAAACATTTCAAGTCGTTGCAGACACATTTCCTGCAGGAACACTAAGTGGTGCTCCAAAACATAAGGCTTTAGAATTAATTGATTTATACGAAAAAACAGCCAGAAACTTCTATGGTGGAGCTGTTGGTTATATGGACTTTTATGGAAATTTTAATCATGCAATTATAATTAGATCTTTTTTAAGTAAAGACAAGAATTTATATTACCAGGCTGGAGCTGGGATTGTATCAGATTCAATTCCTGAAAAAGAATTACAAGAGGTTTATAATAAACTAGGTGCCTTAAATAAGGCTTTAACTTTTGCAGAAAAATTATAAATAATTATGGAAAAAATTTTTATTGTAGATAATTATGATTCCTTCACATACAATCTGGCTCATTATTTTCATGAATTAAACTGCAAAACAATTGTAAAAAGAAATGATGAATTCAATATAAATGAAATAAAAAATTTTAATCATATTGTTTTATCTCCAGGTCCCGGTATTCCTGATGAAGCTGGTCTAATGAAATCTGTAATAGAAAAATACAAATCAACTCACAAAATTCTAGGGGTTTGTTTAGGACATCAAGCCATTGGTGAAGTTTTTGGGGCTAGTCTAATTAATCTTGACAAAGTTTATCATGGAGTGGATACTAAATTAAATATTTTAACAAATGATCTTTTATTTGAAGGTCTTCCAAAAAGTTTCCTTGTTGGAAGATATCACTCATGGATAATAGATAAATCTATACCTAATTGTTTAGAAATTACTTCTGTTGATCAAAATAATCAGATAATGTCAATTAGACACAAACAATTTAATATTAGAGGTGTTCAATTTCATCCAGAATCCATTTTAACTCCTTTTGGAAAAAAGATTTTAAGTAATTGGATTAATAATTAACTGTTATGAAAAGCATTATAAATAGATTAATTCAACACGAGCAACTTAATAAAAATGAAGCATATGAAATTCTAACCGAGATTGCTAAAGGTAAACATAATCATAGTCTTATATCTTCATTCTTAACTATATATATGATGCGTTCAATTAGTTTAAATGAATTAGAAGGGTTTCGACAAGCTTTACTTGAATTATGTATCTCAGTTGATTTATCTGATTATGAAACAATAGATCTTTGTGGAACTGGAGGTGACGGAAAAGACACTTTTAATATATCAACACTGTCATCTTTTATAGTAGCTGGTTCTGGAATAAAAGTATCAAAGCACGGAAATTATGGTGTTTCATCTGGCTGTGGTTCTAGCAATGTTCTTGAATTTCTTGGTGTAAAATTTTCAAATAATGAAAGTTTTATAAAAAAAACCATTGAAAAATCTGGAATTTGTTTTTTACATGCTCCATTGTTCCATCCTGCGATGAAAAATGTTGCTCCAATTAGAAAAGAATTAGGTTTAAAAACTTTTTTTAATATTTTAGGTCCCCTTGTAAATCCATCATCTCCAAAGTATCAATTAACTGGAGTATTTAATTTAGAGATAGCTAGACTTTACGGTTATTTATTTCAAAAAACAAATCAAAATTACACCATACTTTACTCTTTAGATGGCTATGATGAAATTTCTCTAACTAATCAAACAAAAGTGATTCAAAAAGACAAAGAACTATTAATTAGTCATATTGACTTTGGTGTAAATAAAGTAAACTCAAATCAAATAATTGGAGGAAATGATTTAAAATCATCAGCAAAAATATTCTTAAATATATTAAATGGTAAAGGGAGTTCTGCACAAATCAATGTTGTTTGCGCCAATGCAGGTATGGCAATCTGTACAGTAGAAAATTTATCTCCAAAAGAAGGCTTTGTAAAAGCTAAAGAATCTTTAAATTCAGGAAAAGCAAAAGTAGCTTTTGAAAAATTAGTTGAAATATCGAAAAATGGATAATATTCTAAAAAAAATAATAAAAGACAAAAAAATTGAAGTCAAAAATAAAAAAGAATTATTTTCCTTGGATTGGATCAAGAAGTATCCTCTTTACAAAAGAAATACTATATCACTAAAATCAAATCTTAACTCAAGTAAGTCAGGAATTATAGCTGAATTTAAAAGGAGATCTCCCTCCAAAAAAAATATAAATTTAGATCTATCGATTTATGATGTTGTTAAAAGTTATGAAAAAAATGGCGCTTGTGGAATATCTATTTTAACTGATATTAAATATTTTGGAGGCTCATTAGAAGATTTAATTCAAGCTAGAAGTAATTCAAATCTTCCTCTTCTAAGAAAAGAATTTATAATTGATAAATATCAAATTCATGAATCAAAAGCTTTTGGAGCCGATACAATTTTATTAATTGCATCTATACTTAGTAAAAAACAAATAATTGAGTTTTCATCAATTGCCAAAAATTTAGATTTAGAAGTCTTAATAGAAGTTCACAACGAATTAGAGCTTGATAAATCACTTGTAAAAAATATTGATTTAATAGGTGTTAACAATAGAGACTTAAAAACTTTTGATGTAAACATAGATATAAGTAAAAAATTATCTAGTAAAATTCCTGACAACTATCTAAAAGTTTCTGAAAGTGGAATAAAATTAATTAAGGACATTAAAATTTTGAAATCATATGGGTTTAAAGGGTTTTTAATTGGAGAAAACTTTATGAAATCTAATTCCCCGGGCATTGAATTAAAAAATTTTGTCAAAAATATAGAAGAATGAAATTAAAAATTTGTGGAATGTTAATTTCTGAAAATATTATAAAAGCTTCAAAGTTAAATCCTGACTACTTGGGTTTTATTTTTTGGAAAAAATCTCCACGATATTTTAATAAAAAAATTCCCCTCATAAATAAAAAAATATACTTAACTGGAATTTTTGTTAATGAATCATTAAATGAAATAAAAAAACAGATAAAAAATCATAAACTTAGTGTAATCCAACTTCACGGAACTGAAAGTCCTTTATTTTGTGAGAAAATTAAAAATCTTGGAGTTAAATGCATAAAAGCTTTTTCAATTAACAAGAATTTTAATTTTAATAAACTTAAAATTTATGAAAATGTTTGTGATTATTTTTTATTTGATACTAAAGGTAAATTACCAGGAGGAAATAATATCAAATTTGATTGGAAATTACTTAAAAGCTATACTTTTTCAAAACCTTTTATTTTAAGTGGAGGTATAGGTCTAGAGGATATTTCTGAAATTAAAAAAATTATAAAAACAGGTCTTCCTATTCATGCTATTGATGTAAATAGTAAATTTGAAATAAGTCCTGGCAATAAAAATATTGAACTTTTAAAAGAATTTAAATTAAAATTATTTTAATGAAATATAATGTAGATAAAAATGGATATTATGGAGATTTTGGAGGAGCATATATTCCTGAAATGTTATATCCAAATATAAGTGAATTAAAAGAAAATTATTTAAAAATTATATCAGAATCTAAATTCAAAAAAGATTTTAATTTATTGCTTAAAAAATATGTTGGGCGACCTACACCCTTGTATTTTGCTGAAAGACTTTCTAATAAATATAACACTAAAATCTATCTAAAAAGAGAGGATTTATGTCATACAGGAGCTCATAAAATAAATAATACAATTGGGCAAATACTTTTAGCAAAAAGGTTAGGAAAAAATAGAATTATTGCTGAAACTGGAGCTGGACAACATGGAGTTGCAACCGCAACTGTCTGTGCTCTTATGGGAGTAAAATGTGTTATTTATATGGGAGAAATTGATATAAAAAGACAAGCTCCAAATGTTGCTAGAATGAAAATGTTAGGTGCAGAGGTTAAATCTGCAAAATCAGGAAGTAAAACATTAAAGGATGCAACAAATGAGGCTATAAGGGATTGGATAAATAATCCTGTAGATACTCATTACATTATTGGTTCTGTTGTTGGTCCTCATCCATACCCGGATATGGTTGCAAGATTTCAATCAGTAATTAGTGATGAAATTAAAACACAACTTTTAAATACTGAAAATAGAGATTATCCAGATTATTTAATTGCATGTGTAGGTGGGGGAAGTAATGCTGCAGGTTTATATTATAATTATCTTGAAAATAAAAATGTAAAAATTATTGCAGTTGAAGCAGCTGGAAAAGGAATTAGCTCTGGTGAAAGTGCAGCAACTTCAATACTTGGAAAAGAAGGTATCATACATGGCAGCAAAACCCTTCTAATGCAGAATAAGGATGGTCAAATTACTGAACCCTATTCAATTTCAGCGGGATTGGATTATCCTGGTATTGGTCCAATGCATGCTAATCTTTACCGATCAAAACGTGCAGAGTTTGTGTCTGTAACAGATGATGAAGCTATGAATTGGGGTCTTACTTTGTCTCAAATGGAAGGTATAATACCTGCAATTGAAACTGCACATGCATTTTCAGTTTTAGATACTATGAATTTTAAACCAAGTGATATAATAATTTTTAATTGTTCTGGAAGAGGTGATAAGGATTTAGATACTTATATTAATTATTTTAAAATCTGATGAATCGAATTGATCAAATTTTTTTAACAAAAGAAAAACTACTTTCTATTTATTTTACTGCTGGTTATCCTAATCTAAATGACACTATACCAATTTTAAAAAAATTGCAGGAAGCGGGAGTAGATATAATTGAAATTGGACTTCCTTTTAGTGATCCCCTTGCTGATGGTCCAACCATTCAAGAAAGTTCTAAAATTGCTCTAAATAATGGAATGAATAGTGAAAAATTATTTAATCAACTAAAAAATGTTAGAAATGAAATTGATGTTCCGCTTGTTATTATGGGATATTTTAATCCAATACTTCAGTATGGAGTAGATAGTTTCTGTTATTATGCTAATAAAGTTGGAATCGATGGTTTGATAATTCCTGACCTTCCTATTGATGTATATACAAATAAATATGAAAAAATATTTAAAAAACATAATCTACATAACATGTTTTTAATTACACCCCAAACAAGTGAAAAAAGAATTAAATTAATTGATGATATTTCAAAAGGGTTTATATATATGGTTAGTAATTCTAGTATAACCGGAGCAAAAGGTACAATTAATCAATCTCAATTAAACTATTTTAAAAGAATATCATCATTAAATTTAAAAACCCCTCAATTAATTGGTTTTGGTATTAGTAATTTTGAGACTTACAATAATGCAATTAATTATTCAAGTGGAGCGATAATTGGTTCTGCATTCATTGAGTTTGTAAAAAAGGAGGGGATAAATAATATTGAAAAATTTATTGAAAAAATAACAAAGAAATAAGTTAAAAATGAATCAACTACTGATGGTTTTTATCAAAGATTCAAGTAAATATCCAGTGAAAACAAGATTAAAAACTTCAATTGGTAAAAATAAAAGTATTTGGGTTTACAATCAAATACTTAAAAAAACTGTACTTGTTTTAAAAAACATAAAAACTGATATTGCTGTATTTCATTATAATTCTATAATTTCAAAAAATCCTTTTAAAAATTTTTCAAAATGGAATAAAATTCAAATAGGGAGAACTTTAGGTGAAAAAATTTCTAATGCGTTTAATTGGGGTTTTGAAAAGGGATATAAAAAAATAATAATTATTGGTTCTGATTTATGGGATCTAAATGAAGAAATTATTAATAAAGGTTTTTTAGAATTAAATAAAAATAAAGTTGTGATTGGTCCATCAATTGATGGGGGATACTACTTATTAGGTTTAAATNAAAAAATGCCAAAAATATTTGAAGGAATAAAATGGGGAACTCAAAGTGTTCTAGCAGAAACTTTAAAACTCTTANAACATGAACCTTATNTTCTTCCAGAATTAAANGATATTGATACTTTTGAGGATTTAATCACAAANCCTTCACTTTTTGAGATTTACAATAATAATTTTAAATGAAAGTCAAAAAAAAATATAATTTNTCTATAATTTTTNCATTAATTTTTTTNTTTATTAATACAGTNAATTCNCAAAAAAACATTAATTATAGATGGGACAAGATGTTAAGTAAATATGTTTCTGAAAATGGAAATGTTAATTATAATGATTGGAAAAAAGAACAAGATCAATTAAAAAAATATATAAAAACTTTAGAGGANAANTCTCCAAAAAANTCATGGAATAAAAATGATAAATTAGCATATTGGATAAANACNTANAATGCAATAACAGTNGANCTNATACTTGATTATTTTCCAGTTAAAAGTATTAAGGAAATTAAAAATCGATGGGGTAAAAAATTATATAAAAANAAATATTCATTAGGAGATATAGAACATAAAATATTAAGAAAAATGAGTGAACCTAGNATTCATTTTGCAATAAATTGNGCATCAATATCNTGTCCAAAACTTTTAAATGAGTCTTACAATGGAAGAAAATTAGAAAAACAACTNAAAGAGGTNACAAAAGCATTTTTATGTAATCCCAAAAANAATATTATAAAAAATAATGAAATTTATTTATCAAGAATTTTCTTATGGTTNAGTAAAGACTTTGGAACAAAAAAAGAAAAAATAAGTTTTATTTCTCAATATTCTGGAATAGAATTAATTAATCCTAAGGTAAAATACCTAGAATATGATTGGTCTCTTAACAATTAACTTATCAAACAAAAATTTAAATTAAGTATTTTTTAAATTTGCTNAATCAAATTAANATATGTGGAAATTANCTCATTTTTTAAAATATAGTTTTAGCGCAGCATTTACTGGAATTTTTTGTTGTATTGCTCCTGTAATATTATTTCAATTTGGATTAATTAGTGGNATTTATGCTATTTCTTTTGCTGACTTTTTTTACAANGAAGATGGATCGATTGGAATTGGTGCNATAACATTAAGGTTTTTTGCATTTTTGGTCATANTTATNGGAATAATTAAATTTAATAAAAAAGAAAATTGTTCTTTAAATTCTGCTAAAGAAAAGAAAATTAATAANGTCTTATTTGCNATAATTTCTACAATAATTGCAATTGCTCTTTTTTGGACATTAGATGANTTTTCAAGCTATTATTTTGATGAATATATAGTTCCTCAACAACAACTTGAATACAATACTTCATCATANAANACTNTTATCAANTATATAAATAATAGTATTGAATAAAATATCAGTAATAATTCCAGCTTTAAATGAAGAAAAGTCAATTTCAAAGGTAATTAGTTCGATTCCTAANTATGTAAATGAAATAATTGTTGTTGACAATGGTTCNGCTGANAAAACTTCTGAAATAGCAAAATCGAAAGGTGCANTAGTATTGTTTGAGTCAAAAAAAGGTTATGGTTANGCATGTATTAAAGCAATAGAATTTTTAAAATCAAACCCTCCTAANATTCTTGTTTTTTTAGATGGTGACTNCTCTGATTANCCNGAGGAAATGGATCTTTTAATCAATCCAATAATTAAAAATAAATATGAATTTGTAATGGGNGCTAGAATAAAAAAATTAAGAGAACCTGGTTCAATGACTCTACAACAAGTCTTCGGAAATTTTTTAGCATGTTTTTTAATAAGAATTTTATATNGGGTAAACTTTAAAGATTTAGGACCGTTTAGAGCAATTAAATGGGATTCTTTACAAAAACTTAAAATGGAGGATAAAACATTTGGATGGACAATTGAAATGCAACTTAAAGCCATTAAAAATAAAATAAAATATTTTGAANTTCCTGTAAAATATAGAAATCGAATAGGAAAATCAAAAATATCAGGAACCTTTTCTGGAACTATAAAAGCTGGTTATAAAATTTTATTATGGATATTTAAATATTATTTTAAAAGATGANTTTTANTCAAGAAATATTAATTAAATACTTTTCAAATTCAATTTTAATTCTCTATTTTTTTTGTCTTATTCTAATATTTTTATTNAGTATATCTCAAGCATATCTAACATACCATTATATTAAAGCAAAAAAACAAAATAATAAAAAGCTTTTTTCTTCAAATAAAAAATTACCTAAAATTACTATTCAACTTCCTATTTATAATGAAAAATATGTAATAGAAAGACTTTTTAAATATATAAGTGAATTAAAATACCCTAAAANNCTTTTACAAATTCAAGTTTTAGACGATTCTGATGANGAATCTACANAACTCATAATGAACCTGATAAAACATTACAAAACTAAAGGANTAAAATTTGATCATATTACTAGAGCTAATAGNAAGGGATTTAAGGCAGGTGCTCTNAAAAATGGTTTNAAGTCNNCAAGTGGAGAATTTATTGCAATTTTTGATGCAGATTTTATACCTGATTCTAATTGGTTAAATAAAATCATACCCNATTTTGATAATAAAAAAATTGGATTAATTCANACAAGGTGGGGNCATATAAATAAAAGTTATTCTGTNTTAACAAAAGTACAAGCTTTTGCTTTAGATATTCATTTTACTTTAGAACAANTAGGTAGAAATTTTAAAAATCATTTTATGAATTTTAATGGAACAGCTGGGNTTTGGAGAAAAAAATGTATAATTGATTCTGGAAANTGGGAAGNAGATACACTTACTGAAGATTTAGATCTAAGTTTTAGGGCNCAATTAAAAGNATGGAAATTCAAATATTTAGAANATATAATTACTCCTGCTGAATTNCCTATTACAATAAATGCTGTAAAATCTCAACAANANAGNTGGAATAAAGGAGGTGCNGAAAATTTTCAAAAAANTTTTTGGAAACTTATTANGTCAAAATCAATTAATTTAAAAACCAAAATAATTGCATTTATTCATCTTTTAAGTAGCTCAATGTTTTTAAATGTTTTCACTGTTTCANTTCTNAGTGTACCATTACTTTTTTTAAATAAAACNAATTTGAAAATAAATTGGTTCTTAAATTTTAGTTCAATTTTNATATTATCAACAATAATACTTTTTATATGTTATTGGATAATTCATAAAAAAACTTATGGAAAAGAATTNAAATCCTTNNTAANTTNNAGTAAAAATTTTNTTCTATTCTTNACCGTTATNTCCGGATTTNCNTGTCANAATTCAATTGCNGTTATTAAAGGTCATTTGAGAGAGAAAAGTGCTTTCATTAGAACTCCTAAATTTAATGTTNAGTCTTCATATAATAATCTCAAAAAAAATATTTATTCAAAGAAAATTATTCCATTTAACTTTTTATTTGATTTATTTTTTACATTNTACTTTTTTTTAAGTTTATGTATANCTTTTTATATTAATNATGGATTTTTTAAACTATTTCCTTTNCATCTTATANTNTTTGTAGGATACTTATATATGGTNATNAATACTTTGAAATCNGATAATTAAAAATGTTTTTAAATAATAAATTTTCACTTTGGCTTTTANTNTTTTTATCTNTAATAATATATTTTTTAATAGGATTTTATATTNTAAGAGAAGAGTTTTTTATTTTAATAATCTCATTTATTTTTCTTTTTATNTTTCAATTATATTTTCTTAAGCAAAAAATAAATTTAAAATCNNTATTTATTTTNGGTATANTTTTTAGATTGAGTTTAATAATTTCTATTCCNGAGTTATCCCAAGATTTTTCCAGATTCATATGGGATGGAAGCATTCAGATTCTTGGTGTAAATCCTTATTTATATAAACCTGAGACTTTNATCAATTTAGTNCNGTTTCCATTATCAGATTTNTTGTATTCAAAAATGGGTAATCTTAGCGCTATGAATTTTTCAAACTATCCCCCAATAAGTCAATATGTCTATTATNTNTCAGGTTATTTTAATAATGGNGAAATAATAAAACCNNTNNTAACAATCAGGNTTNTNTATNTAATATCTGAAATCTTNCTTTTTTTNGGNNTNAAGANTCTATTAATAAAANTAGNNAAAAANCCTNTGTTAACAGGATGGTATTTTTTAAATCCAATGATAATAATTGAAACNANNGGAAACTTACANGGGGAAATATTAATGATTTTATTNTTAATTTTTTCATTTNNNTATCTTTTTGAAAAAANAATATTTTTATCNAGTTTTTTTATGTCNTTATCNATAGCAACTAAATTACTTCCAATATTGATAGTGCCAATNTTTNTTAATTATATAGGNNTAAGAAAATTTNTTNANTTTATNTCTTATCTATTGTTNTTCTCTTTTCTAATTTGGTTTCCTCTANTTGAAAAAGAAGTAATATTAAACTTTTTAAACACNATATATCTTTGGTTTAATTCATTCGAATTTAATGCNAGTNTATATTATATAATTCGATTTTTAGGTTNNAANATTTTCGGATATAATTTAATTAAAACNATTTCATTATTTACACCNTTTNTNATANTAATNCTAATTTGTTTTTTTACTTTCTATAAAANNAATANTAAAAAATCNATTCTNTTAANAAANATACTGCTAGTTTANAGTATNTATTTTTTNATATCTACNACNGTTCATCCTTGGTANATTNTAANNCTTGTTATANTNGNNATTATTACAGGTTATCTTTATCCAATAATTTGGAGTTTTACCTCNCTTTTAAGTTATTCAGCATANAAAAATTCANGTTTTGAAGAAGAGCCTTTATTAATATTTATTGAATATTTAATNGTNTATTTANTTTTTATCTATGAGTTTAAGAAAAAACCNTTATTAAANCATATTCATAAGACTAATTTCAGCTTTATTAAGATTCCTCCATTTNCCTCTGGGTAAGTTTTTTTTTGTAATTGGGCCATAAATAACTCTATCNATTTGTTTAATATTTAAATTATGACTTGAAAAGAATTTAATTAAAGTTANAGGTGAAGTTGAATAAACTTTAACGCCTAATTCTTTTTTAAATTTNTTACCNATTTGACTNATAGATTCGANTTTAAACTTATCTTTTAAAAAATTATTTTTTTTTCTTATCTGACTAATATTTAATTCAGATATAGTTTTATCAAAAATTATATGATAGACCATTTCAATTTTTTTGGAATTCATAATTTTATTTTTAAGCCTGATGTCATTTGTAAAAAAAAGTAGACCAGAACAAATTCTACTCATTTCTTCAAAAAACAATTTACTATTAGGCCTTGATTTAATTAGCTCATCTACAGATTTATTTAATTTCTTTTTTTTTAAATCAGCAATAAATCCTTTGGGCTTATTTAAAATTAAATATTCTTTTTTTTCTGATTGTATTATTTGACCATCATAACTAACCTTGTCATTTAAATTAATCTTATACCCCATCTCTGTAATAATCTTACCATTTACAGTTACCATTCCCATTCTAATGTGAGTATCTGCCTCCCTTCTCGAACAAATGCCTGAATTTGATATAAACTTATTTAACCTAATTAGATCGCTATTTTCAAACTCCGGTTTTTTCATTAATAGTTAAAATTCAATAGTGAAATACTTAAAATCCCAATTAAAATCCAAGCTTTCAATAAATTATGAATTATTAAATAAATTTCATCTTTATTGTATAACCACAGAAGTAAAAGAACAGTTAAAAAAAATGGAATACATAAAATAAAGTAATAACTCATTAAACCTAAATCTTCAATAATTAGATAATAAACAGGGATGAAAATAATTAAAATTAGAAAAGAAAAAATAATCTTTGTAATTCTACTGTCATAGACTGCAGGTATAGTTTTATAACTATAAACAATATCTCCTTTAAGACTTTCTAAATCTTTAATTAAATCTTTTGAAAATATTAAAAAAAATAAATAACTGGCAAAACAAAAAATTATGTAATTAAAATTTTTAAAATAAACAGAAAGAGCTAAAAAAGGCATAATCATAAGAATTGATAGAAAAAAATTACTTAACCAAAATGAGCGTTTAATAAAGTTGCTATAGAAATAAATTCCTAATATGTAAATAGAAAAAAATATTAAAGAATAAGATGAGATTTGAGCAGCTATAATTAATGATAAAAAATTTAAAATAATATAAATTAAAAATTGATTTTTTTTTGAAATTAGATTTTCTATGAAAAATTTATTAGGCCTGTTTAATTTATCCTTAGGAGAATCAAAAAAATTATTGATTATATATCCTGCTGAAGAAGATAATGCTGTTGCTAAAACTATAAATAAAAAATTAATATCAAAAAAAAGAGTTTTCCAAGATTGAAAGGGGTCGAATATGTATTTAGCAGTCATGTATTGAGCAATAATTAAAATAAAAATATTATAACCTCTTACTATACTAAAAAGACTTAAAACTTTATAAAAATTGATGTTAATTAAACCAAACGTGCTCATTTAAATCAAAAGTTATAAACCAATTCAAGATTATAATTATTCAAGACCTTTTTTGTTGCTTCATAATCTCTCGTAAATCCCAATAAATATCCACCTCCTCCAGAACCGCACAATTTTAAATAATATAAATTTGAATCAATACCTTGCTTCCATAAGTTTCTAAATGAATTTGGTATCATGGGTTTGAAGTTATTTAATACAATAGATGACAACATCTTTAAATTATCAAAAAGAGATTTTATATCTCCTTTCAAAAAGTTTTCAATGCAAAAATCAGAGTATTTAATGAATTCATTCCTTATCATTAAATTAAAGCTTTCATTTTTCATATTTTTCATNAACAANGANACCATTGGTCTNGTNTCACTTTGNGAACCACTNTTTAATAAAAAAACTGCTCCTTTACCATTTAATTTTTGAGATGGAATACCAATTGTTTCAATATTNTTNGCAGAGTTGATTAAAATTGGNAGACTTAGATAACTATTTAATGGATCTAAACCTGAAGATNTACNATGAAAAAAAGATTCCATNTTNGAAAAAATATTTTTTAAAATAATTAACTTTTCTTTTGTCAAATTTTCCAAAACNGTAATTTTATTAAAAGCNTATTTATCNTAAATT
Organism: Flavobacteriaceae bacterium; assembly: GCA_002719315.1. Lineage (GTDB taxonomy): Bacteria > Bacteroidota > Bacteroidia > Flavobacteriales > Flavobacteriaceae. Next base: position 76,699 of record PBHD01000002.1, on the reverse strand, counting down.
GANGCAACTAAAGCNCCACTACTTCCTACTCCNTAGCCCTTNGGAATACTACTATCAAAATACATATTTAAAGACAAATCCTTGTCAAATTTTTTCCAATCTAAATGAACAACCCNNGGAGNAATTTCTTTTAAATATTTNGCAAAATCAATAAGAATTTTATTNGATTCAANTATGTAATCAGTNTTATTTTTAGGAATTTTNAAAGCACCTCTNTAAAAGTTATATGGAATAGATAANCCCTTTGAGTCTTCAATTATTCCATACTCTCCNAANAGTAAAATTTTTGCAAAAAATAAAGGTCCNTTCATTGTNTTGTAAAATTATATTTTTTTTGCNCCCTCACCTACTTTATCTAAAATGAATTTTCTGTTTTTACAATGGTCAATTAACTCGGAATTAATAAAATCTAAAACTTTACTTGAAAAATTTTCTGGATATAATAAATGAAGATTTGGACCTGCATCCAAAGTGAAACAAATAGGTGTTTTAGTAATTTCTCTAAAATCAATAATTTTATTGATAACATACAATGTTTCAGGCTTAATTAATATATAACTAGGGTTTGATGTCATCATTAATGCATGAAGAGAAAGAGCTTCTAGTTCAACAATTTTAATAAAACCTTCAAGGTCTCCAGTTTTTAATATATGCATCAATGAATCAAGATTTTTATTAGATTGAATAATTCTTTGATTTGAAAATGGATGATTTTTCATAAGCTCATGACCCATAGAACTTGAAATTTTCTTCTTTTTGTCATCTATAATTAATATAGTATCTCTATAAGATTTAAAAACATCGTGAATATTTCTTCCAAATTCTACAGCATAATAGTCGTTACTGTTCTTTAATAATGGAGAAGATCCCCATATACAAATTGGACCTTTAATACTTCTTGAAGCACTTCCTGAGCCTAGTCTACTTAAAAAAGAGGCTTTATTATTAAAATAATCTAATTTCATTTTAGGAAAAAGACTTTTTTCTATATCCATAAGACACAATGATAAAGAGGCCATAGATGATGCTGAAGAAGCTATTCCACTACTATGAGGAAATGAATTCTTACTATTTATTTGAAAATAAAAATTTCTTACCCATGGAACATATTTATAAATTCTTTTAAAAAAAAGTTCAATTTTAGAATCAAATTCTTTTTTAGGATTACCCTCAAATAAATAATCAAAATCTACAAATTCTTTTTTTCTTTTTTTTGTAAAGTAAATTACTTCTGTTTCGGTGACACAGTCCGAAAGAGTGAAACTAATAGATGGATTTTCAGGCAGCTGGACACTTTTTTTACCCCAATATTTTACTAAAGCAATATTACTTGGAGCTATCCACTTTACTTTTCCATCAATTAATTGATTAGATTCATAAATAAAATCATTTTCTTTCATGTGCAAAAAAAGATTTTAAATTAATTACTCTGTCTGGAAAGTCAGTAATAATTCCATCAACACCTAAATTCATTATTCTTTTAATTTGATTTATTTCATTTACAGTCCACGCATTTATAATCAAATTCTCTGATTTAATTTTTTTTATAACTTTTTTATTCAATAATTTAAAATCAATATTAATTGCTTTTGCATTTATTTTTTTAGCTTGAATTATAGCCATCTCAACTGATTTTTTTTCAACTAAAACAGCTGTTTCAATATCATTATCTAAATCATGAATTATTTCAAGTTCATTCCAATTAAAACTTGAAATTGAAATCTTATCAATTAACTGCTTTTTATTTGAAAAAATAGATTTTACTAATTTATATGTTGGTTTTGCAGTATTTAAACCTTTTAATTCAATATTTAAATGAACTCTATTGTTAATAAACTTAATCACCTCTTCAAGTGTTGGAATTTTATGATTGTTAAAAACTTCAATTTTTTTAATTGAGTCTAAAGTCAATGACTCAATAAAAGCATTTGAGTTTGTTAGGCGAGAAAGATTTTTATCATGAAATACAACTAATTCTCCAGATTTACATAAAAAAACATCTACCTCCACAGCATCAACTCCAAAACTTATTGCTTTATCTATCGAAGGTATTGTGTTTTCAACTTCATGTCCTGCAGCTCCTCGGTGACCAATTACCATTAATTTTTCTTTAGAAATACAAGAGAAAAATAAAAATATGAAACTCCATCTACAAGTAAAAAAAATTTTTTTCATGACTATTGATTTGGAGCTATTTTAATTTCAAGCCCTTCTAATTCAGATGTAATAAATAATTGACAACCTAATCTACTATTTTTTTCTACATAAAAAGACTCAGATAGCATTGCTATTTCATCTTCATTTTTATCTGGTAATTTATGATCACTAATAATATAACATTGACAAGAAGAGCACATTGCCATTCCTCCACAAGTCCCCTCAACACCAATATTATTCATTTTACATACCTCCATTAAATTTAGATTCATATCTAATGGAGCTTGGATTATATGAGTTTTACCTTTCCTATCGATGATATTTAATTTGATATCTTTATTCATTTACTATTTAATAGCCTTTATAGTAGACTTTGGTGATTCTTTTGTTGAGCCATCAAAGCCATGAATTCCTGTTACTGTAGTATATTTTAAAACATTTTTTTTATTTGGATGAATTCTTTTAAAAGCACTTTGACACATTAAAGTAGCTTCGTGAAATCCACATAATATTAGTTTTAATTTCCCTGGATAAGTATTTATGTCTCCTATAGCATATACTCCAGGAATATTTGTTTGATAATCAAGAGAATTATTTACTTTAATAGAATTATTTTCAATTTCTAGACCCCAATCAGATAATGGTCCTAATTTAGGTGTTAATCCAAATAGAGGTATAAAATAATCCGTTTCTATATTTTTAATAACACCTTCTTTTTGAATTGAAACTTCTTTAAGTTTATTATCACCTTTAATAAAATTTATTTCAGCTGGTGTAATTACATCAATTACTCCTTTATTTTTAAGCATTTGAACTTTTTCGACTGAATCAAAGGCTCCTCTAAATTCATTTCTTCTGTGTACTAAAGTTAAACTACTAGCTTTATCACTTAAAAAAATTGTCCAATCTAATGCAGAATCACCTCCACCAGCGATTACAACTTTTTTATCATTATATTTTTCTGGATCTTTAATAATATAATCAATTCCTTTACCTTCAAAATTTTCAATATTATCAATTAATGGTTTTCTTGGTTCAAAACATCCTAAACCACCAGCAATAGCAATAATTGAAGATTTTATTTTGGTTCCTTTATTTGTCGTTGTAATAAATTGATTTTCAGAAATTTTATCCATTTTTAATACTTTCTCTCCTAAAGTATAAGTTGGGTTAAAAGGTTTAATTTGTTCAAGTAACCTATCTACAAGATTTCCCGCTAATATCTCAGGATGAGAAGGTATATCATAAATAGGTTTTTTTGGGTAAATTTCCGAACATTGTCCTCCAGGAACTGGCAAAGAATCAATTAAATGACATCTTAATTTCAATAAACCTGCTTCAAAAACAGTAAAAAGACCTGTTGGACCAGCTCCGATTATTAATATATCTGTATTAATCATTTTTTAATCATGATCATCTACACCAACAACTTTGTCGATCTGTGGAACATATTTTTTTATAGTCATTTCCACACCTGTTTTTAAAGTCATTTGATTAACACTACAATCAACACAAGCTCCGTGAAGTTTCACATTTACAACTCGATCATTATCAATGGAAACTAAAGAAATATCTCCTCCGTCAGAGGCTAAAAATGGTCTTATTTCTTCTAGTGCTTTTAGTACTTTATCTCTTATTTCTTTTGAATTCATAATTTTATTTTATAGCATCACATCCAACCATATTAGTTATTTTTACAGCCTTAGTTGGAGGTAAACTTTTGTTTCTTTTTATCAATTGAGAAACTAAATTTCGTGAAATTAATTTAAATTTTTCAGCTAACTCAGTATTTTTCTGCAAAGCGACTGGATGGCCAAAATCTGATGCTTCTCTTATACTCTGAATAATAGGAACTCCACCTAAAAAAGGAACATTTTTGTCATTAGCTAAATACTCAGCTCCCTTTTTTCCAAAGATATAATATTTATTATCTGGCAGTTCATCTGGAGTAAAATAACTCATGTTTTCAACTATACCTAAAACAGGTACCTTAATACTTTCTTGTTGAAACATTGCAATTCCTTTTTTTGCATCTGATAAAGCAACATTTTGTGGTGTACTCACAACAACAGCCCCATTTAATGGTAAAGATTGAACTATACTTAAATGTATATCACCTGTTCCAGGGGGTAAATCAATTAAGAGAAAATCTAATTCTCCCCATGCAGCATCAAAAATCATTTGATTTAAAGCTTTAGAAGCCATAGGTCCTCTCCAAATTACAGCCTGATCAGGTTTAGTAAAAAATCCAATTGACAAAACTTTTAATCCATAATTTTCAATAGGCTTCATTTTAGATTTTCCTTCCTCATTTACAGATAAAGGTTTTGACCCTTCAATATCTAACATTGTTGGTATTGATGGTCCATATATATCTGCATCTAATATACCTACCTTACAACCCATCTCTGCAAGTGTAATAGCAATATTTACTGTAATTGTTGACTTTCCAACTCCACCTTTGCCAGAAGATATAGCAATTATTGAATCAATCCCTTTAAGGGGTTTTCCTTTTATTAAATTATCTGGTTTTTTATCAACTAAAACCTGAAACTTGATATTAATTTTAGCTTTTTCATAAACATTTTTATGAATGGCTTTTAAAATTTCAACCTCCACTTTTTTTCTTGCTTGGAGGCTAGGGTTTTTTACTAATANATCAATATCAACTTGATCTCCAAAAACCATAACATTTCTAATATAACCAGAATCAAAAATATTTTGTNTTTCTCCTGAAAAACTAATTAATTTTAAAGTTTCTAAAATTGATTTTTTATCAATTTTCATTAATNTATTTTTACTAATAATTANTTTTGCAAATATACTGCTNAGTAATTAAACTATAAAGTAAAAGGCTTTATACAATCAAAGATTTTCAGAAGGATCCCAAAAATAATTTTCAAAATCAACTATAANATTATTTTCTACTTTTATTCCCTCATTTTCGAGTAATTCCTCCATTANATTTGANCCTGGAAAATGATGTTTTCCAGTAAGCATACCCTTTCTATTTACNACTCTATGTGCAGGAATATCATTATTAGAATGNGAATTATTCATTGCCCACCCGACAACTCTCGAACTTTGAGGAGANCCAAGATAGTTAGCTATAGCTCCATATGAAGTAACTTTTCCAAAAGGAATATTTTTCACAACAANATAAACCCTCTGAAAAAAATCAAGATTATTTAAATTCATNTANTATAANTTAAATTTAATATACTTTATACTTTTNCCTTCTTTTAAAAATTTTTTTTCATAAAATGTTTGCTTTGTAACNGCATCAGNGGGAGTNTTTGGATTATTATATATGTCATGGTGAGCAAAAATNATATTGCCAGGGTAATTTTTTAAAANACCAAGTGTATAACCAAATAAAAATTCACTATCTGTCTTAATATGAATAAGGGCATCTTTTTTAATTATTTTTTTGTATTTATCCAAAAAATCTGGATGAACTAAAATATGTCTATTTCTTTTATATTTTAATTGAGGNTCTGGAAATGTAATCCAAATTTCGTCAATTTCATTCTTNCTAAAACAATATTCAATTAGTTCAATTTGAGTTCTTAAAAAAGCTATNTTTTTNATATTCTCATCAATAGCTGTTTTAGCACCTNTCCAAAATCTAGCTCCCTTAATATCTATTCCAATNCAATTAAATTTTTCTTTTTTTGAGGCCATATATAAACTATATTCTCCTTTACCACAACCAAGTTCTAATATTAATGGATTACTATTTTTAAAATATTTTTTCTTCCAATTTCCTTTCATNTCAAATAAATCATTNTTTAAAACAGACCTTTTNGGTTGAAAAACATTATTAAATGTTTCATTTTCCTTAAACCTTTTTAATTTGTTTTTACTTCCCAAAAAAATAAAATTTAAATTAATCTTTATTGTTGCTATTTATTATCTGAGATAAATAATTGTAATGAAAAAGAAAAATTAGATCCTACACCNTCCTCACTCTGAACAGAAATTTTTTCATCATGAGCATCTATTATATGTTTTACAATGGATAATCCCAAACCTGATCCTCCTTCATCCCTNTTTCTAGTTTTCTCAACTCTGTAAAATCTTTCAAATATTCTTGCTAAGTCTTCTCGAGGTATTCCTAAACCATTATCAATAATACTTACTATAACTTTACTATTATCATTTTCTTCAAGCTTTACTTCAATTGTTCCGTCATCTACACCATATTTTATAGAATTTGTTATTAAATTGATTAAAACCTGATGAATTTTTTTTTCGTCACCAAATACTTTTAAAACTTTTTTTTCAGTTTGATCAAAAAGTAAATTTAAAGATCTCTCTTTAAATTTAGGTTCTAAAGAATCCACTACATTATCTATAGTTTCAATTAAATTAAAACAAGATTTTTTTATTTTTTCAACACCTGAATCAAATTTGGTAATAAAATCTAGATCTTGAATTATATATATTAATCTTTCTACACTCTTTTGTGCTCTTTTAATATATTTTAAATTTACTTTCTTGTCATCTATTCCTCCATCTAATAAGGTCTCTATGTAACCTTGAATCGAGAATAAAGGAGTTTTTAATTCATGTGATAAATTTCCAATAAAATCTTTTCTAAATGTTTCTTGGTCTCTTAAATTTTTTATTTCGTCTTTTCTTTCCTTATATATTTCTTGAAAATTTTTTGTTATAAATTGAATATCCTTAGAAGTATAATTTTTATTAAAAGAAATAGGAGTTGATTTCACGTCCGTAAATATTTCTGAAATTTTATTTACTATAAAATAATTATGAAAAAATCTAATGCAAAAAAATGAAAAAACAAAAAAAGAAATATTATAAACAATACATAGATACCATGGAAAAGAATCTATTGTATAATCAAAATAATAAAACCCAATTATAACTTGTACAATAAAAAAAATAGCAGAAATAATTATTGCCGGTAAAATTATTGATTTATTTTTCAAAAAAGATTTTTAACTAAATATCTGTAGAAATAAATTTATATCCAATACCTTTAATTGTTTTAATAAAATTTGATCCAATCTTTTTTCTAAGTTTTCTAATATGAACATCAATAGTTCTATCACCAACAATCACATCCTCTCCCCAAATTTGATTCATTATTTCTTCCCTTTTAATTACTTTTCCAGTATTTGATGATAGCATAAATAACAATTCGAATTCTTTTCTTGGTAAAATTAATTTTTCGCCTTTAATTTTAACAGTGTATTTCTCTTTGTCAATTATTAAACCTTTAAAATTAAGCCTCATAGATGAAACATTATTAATTTTATTTATCCTTCGTAAAAGACTTGTAACTTTTGAAATCAACAATCTTGGTTTTAAAGGTTTATTTACAAAATCATCTGCTCCTGCATCATAGGCTGCAATGTGAGTAAAATCTTCACCTCTAGCTGATAAAAACATAATTATTGTATTATTAAATTTATTTTTTGATCTTAATTTTTCACAAACCTGAATACCATCCATACCAGGCATCATTACATCTAAAATAATTAAGTCTGGTTTNTNTTTTTCAGCAATTTTAATTGAATCAGTCCCATTNTAACAGGAAAAAACTTTGTAATTTTCTTTTTTTAAATTATAAGAAATTATCTCAATAATATCTGGATCATCATCAACAACAAGTATTTTAATTTTTTTATTTTCCAAANAATTAAATTTATTTTTACAATTTAGTTAAGATTGTTAAATATTAGGTTTATTAAGTATTAATTTTTTAAATGAATAAATTATTAAATAAAACTTCTTTTTTAAAAATAAAAAGTTCCCGAGATTTTAATCATTTAGCACTAAAAGTTTTTAATTATCAATTTGAGAACTGTAAAGTTTACAGATCATATTGTGAGCTTATGAATATTAATTATTCTGATGTAAAAACTTATGAAAAAATTCCTTTTTTACCTATTAGTTTATTTAAGACAAAAAAAGTGAAGAGCTTTAAAGGTAAAAGCGAAAAAATTTTTTTTTCAAGTACTACCTCAAATGATATTCCCTCTAAACATTATGTTAAAAGTTTAGATAGTTATTCTAAAAGTTTTAGAACATGTTTCAACAAGTTTTATGGAAAAGAATCTAATTATGTTATACTTGCTTTACTTCCATCTTACCTAGAAAGAAAAAATTCATCATTAATTTATATGATAGAGACTCTAATTAAAAAAAGTAATAAAAAATATAGTGGTTTTTACTTATATGATTATGACAAGTTAATCAAAACCATTAAAAAACTTGAATTAACAAATCAAAAAACTCTTTTAATAGGTGTAAGTTTTGCTTTAATAGATCTAATTAAACACAAAAAAATAAAACTTAAAAACACTATTGTAATGGAAACTGGTGGAATGAAAGGAAGACAAAAAGAAATTTCAAAAAAAGAATTACACAATCAAATTTGTAGTGGATTTGGAATAGAAAAAGTACATTCTGAATATGGGATGACCGAGCTTTTAAGCCAAGCTTACTCAACTGGTAAAGGCATCTTTAATACTCCTCCATGGATGAAAATTCGAATTAGATCTATTGATGACCCTCTAGAATATGTAGGATATGAAAAAGTTGGGGGTATTAATATAATTGATTTGGCAAATATTGATTCTTGCTCATTTATAGCAACTGATGATCTAGGGAAAAAATTAAAAAAAGATGGTTTTGAAATTTTAGGAAGGCTTGATAATTCAGATTTAAGAGGATGTAACCTATTAACTATATAACAACTTTAATTAAAAAATAATTTTTCTTACCTCTTTGAATCAAAATACAATTATCAGCAATTATATCCTTTTTAGATAAAATAAAAGATTCATCGACTTTTAATCTATTAACTGAAATAGAATTTTCTTTTAAGGCTCTTCTTACTTCACTTTTTGATTTTAAAAAATTTGTTTNTTCTGAAAGNAAAGAAANAATNTCAATACCTTTNTTTAAAAGTTNTAAATTAATANNTGCATGAGGTACACTTTCNAATATTTCNAAAAATGTTTGNGAATCTATTTTTTTTAAGGAGTCTTTATCNGTTTGACCAAACAAAATTTGAGAAGCAANTTTTGCNTTCTCAANATCNTNTNTNCCGTGAACCATTANNGTCACTTCTTNAGCAAGAGTTTTTTGNANAAGTCTNTGATGNGGNTTTANNTNATGTTCNNCTNTNATTTTTNNAATANNTTCTTTTTCTAAAAGNGTNAANATTTTAATATAATTAATTGCATCTTCATCACTAGTATTAAGCCAATATTGATAAAACTTATATGGTGAAGTTTTCTTTTTATCTAACCAAATATTTCCTTCTTCTGTTTTGCCAAATTTTGTTCCATCTACCTTTTTTACCAAAGGACAAGTTAGAGCATAAGCTTTTTGTCCAGTTTTTCTTCTAATTAATTCTGTACCTGTTGTAATATTTCCCCATTGATCACTGCCTCCAATCTGAATTTTACAATCATAATTATTATGTAAATAAAGAAAATCATACCCTTGAATTAATTGGTAAGTAAATTCAGTGAAAGACATACCTTCATTAGACTCTTTTCCTAATCTTTTTTTAACAGAGTCTTTAGCCATCATATAATTTACGGTAATATGCTTTCCTATTTTACGAGAAAAATCAACTAAGCTAAAATCTTTCATCCAATCATAATTATTTACAATTAAAGTTGAATTTGATTTTTTCTTATCAAAATCAAGAAACTTTTCCATTTGAAATTTTATTAATCTACAATTCTCTTGAAGAGTTTTGTTATCCAATAAATTTCTTTCTTTTGATTTTCCTGATGGATCACCAATCATTCCAGTTGCGCCTCCTAGTAAAATAATAGGCCGGTGTCCAAATTTTTGAAAATGCATTAAAATGATTATCTGTACCAAACTTCCAATATGTAAAGAATCTGATGTTGGATCAAAACCAATATAGCCATTCATTGGACCTTCTAATAATACTTTTTCTGTATCAGGAATAATATCATTTATTAATCCTCTCCACCTTAGCTCATCTACAAAATTTTTTTGCATACTATTAAAATAAATATAGATTTATAACAAAGAAAACAATAATCAGTATCAAAAATACTAATTTTGTTTCTATGATTTTAGTTACAGGAGGTACAGGATTTGTCGGGACTTATTTACTTTATGAACTATCTAAAAAAGAAACATCAATAAAATCAACTTATCGAAAGGAAAAAAACAAAGAATTAACTAAAAATTTTTTTAAATTAAAAGATCAAAATCATCCTAAACTTTTTAATAAAATTATATGGGTTAAAATTGATATATCTGAAATATCGTCTTTAGATGAATTATATTTTGGAATTAAAAAAATTTACCATTGTGCGGCTTTTGTTTCTTTAGCAAAAAGACACAAAAATTTACTTATAAAAACTAATGTTGAAGGAACATCAAATATTATTAATTATGCAATTAAGCATAAAATAAAAAAAATTTTATTTATTAGTTCAATTGCATCAATTGGAGCTGAAGATGAAGATGGTATTATTAATGAGGATCATAGTTGGGATCATAAATTAAATCATACTGATTATGCATTTTCAAAATATAATTCTGAACTCCAAGTATGGCGTGGAACTCAAGAAGGTGTTCCAGCTGTTATTGTAAATCCAGGATTCATAATTGGATCACATTTTTGGAATAGAAGTTCTAGCTCAATATTTAATAGAGTAAACAGAGGTTTAAAGTTTTATCCAACTGGTAAAATTTCTTTAGTTTCGGTTGAAGATGTTGTAAAAGCATCTATTAAACTTATGAACTCTGAAATAAAAAATGAAAGATTTATTCTTGTGTCTGAAAATTTATATTACAAAGAGTTTTTAGATTTAATTTCAAAAAATTTAGGCAAGCCTTTGACTAAATATCCACTAACAAAATCTATTTTATACACAATTTATTTTTTTGATACTATTTTATCCTTTTTAAGGGTTAAAAAAAGATTTATGAGTAAAGCTCTAATTTCTACTTTTAATAATAATCAAGAATTCGATGGAAGTAAAACAAAAAAATTTATTTCTTTCAAATATGAAAAAATTGATGAAAAGGTGAAAGAAATATGTAAGGATTACATAAACAAATAGTTTAATTATTCAAATTGATTTTATTCAAACTATCCTTAGTTTTCTTCAATCTTTTCTCAACATTATTATAAATCTTTAAATATATTTTTGGGATTTTTGAATAGTAACTTTCACTTTGAACCAATTGCAATGAATCAACTCCATATTTTAAAAATATGTAAGAATCAAGTGACATATCTGAGTAATTTGGGTTTTTATATGATGATGGTCTTATTGAATTAATTATTGATAAATCAAATAGTATAGCTTCCATCTTTTCCTGATTAATTAAATTATCAGGTTTTTTAATTGAATTATTTGATAAACAATTGCAAAAAAAAGTAAGAAATAATAATAATATTATTATATTTTGTTTCATGCTCCTATTTGTTAAATTCTATTTCCATAGCTGCATCGGTATTGGCGATTTTTCCATCCAAATATACCCACTTGCCATTTAACATTGTTTTTTTTATTGAGGATTTAAATCTAAAGCCCTCAAAAGGAGACCAACCACATTTATATAGAATGTTGTTTTTATTGACCAAAAAATGATCATTTAAATCTACCAAAACTAAATCAGCAAAATAACCTTCCCTAATAAATCCCCTATCTATAATTTTAAACAATATTGCTGGATTATGACATGCCTTTTGGACAATTTTTTCAAGAGTTAATTTCTTTTGATGAAAAAGATCAATTAAAGCCAAAAGAGAATGCTGAACTAATGGTCCACCAGATGGGCAGTTTAAATATGAATTATTTTTTTCAATTAGGGTATGAGGAGCATGATCTGATGCAATTATATCAATTAAATCATTGTTAATTCCATCTATAATCGAATTTCTATCATTATCTTTTTTAATTGCTGGATTCCATTTTATAAAATTTCCTTTGGATTTATAATCTTTATCCGAAAACCACATATGATGGATACAAGCTTCTGAGGTAATTTTCTTTTTATCTAAAGGGGTTTTATTATCAAATAATGAAATTTCTTTTTCAGTCGAAATGTGAAAAACATGTAGTCTTGCCCCTGATTTTTTTGCTATGTTAATGATGTTTGAAGAGGATGTATAACAAGCTTTTTCAGATCTTATGTTAGGATGTTCAAAAACAGGTATATTAGATCCATACTTCTTTTTTGCTTTTTCTAAGTTTTCATTAATAATTTCTTCGTCTTCACAATGAGCTGATATAACAAGATCGATGTTTTTAAATATTTTATTTATAACTTCATAATCATCTACTAGCATTTGCCCTGTTGATGAACCTAAAAACATTTTTAATCCAGGCACATTGCATTTGTTTAATTTTAATATTTCAGAATAATTATCATTTGTCACACCAAACATAAAAGAATAATTAGCAGCTGAATTTTTGCTAGCAATTAATCTTTTTTTATCATATTCAATTATAGTTGTAGTTTGAGGTATAGTATTTGGCATTTCTATATATGAGGTAACTCCTCCTGCTATTGCTGCTTTAGATTCAGAACTTATAGAAGCTTTATGAGTTAAGCCAGGTTCTCTAAAATGTACTTGGTCGTCAATCATTCCAGGAAATAAATATAATCCTTCAGCGTTTATTGTTTCTTTAACATTAGGTTCAGAAATATGATTTTCAATTTTTTCAATTCTTTTACCCTTAATCAATACATCCTTAACACGAATTTTTCCCTCATTAACTATAAATGCTTTGGAAATTAGAATCTTATTCATAAAAAAATCTTCTTAATCTTAATAATGGAACAGCTAAAATTGCTTCAAAAATTATCTTACTTCCCAACTTAGAAACACCTTTTTCTCTATTTTTAAAAATTATAGGATGTTCTTTTAATCTATATTTTTGTCTCCAAGAAATATATTTCATTTCTATTTGAAAAGCATATCCTATTGACCTGATTCTTTCAGTATTAATAGATTTTAAAACCTTTTTTTTATAACCTACAAAACCAGCTGTAGGATCCTTTATTGGCATCCATGTTATTAATCTAACATAATATGCAGCTATAACTGATAATAAAATTCTATTTAAAGGCCAGTTTACCACGTTTATACCTTCAATGTATCTGGAGCCAATTACCAAGTCATAATTATTCTTTAAATAATTTAACATAATTAATAACTCTGAAGGATCATGAGAAAAGTCTGCATCCATTTGAAAAATATATTCATAACTTTTATTTAAAGCCCATTTAAATCCATGTTTATATGCTTCACCAAGACCATTTTTATTTTGTCTTAATTCTAGAAACAAATTTTGCTTAAAATTTTTACATAATTTATTTACAATTTCATAAGTTTTATCTGGAGAATTATCATCAACAACAAGAATATGAATTTCTGGAATTTCTTGAAAAATTTTTAAAATTAGAGAAGAAATATTTTCACTCTCATTATAAGTAGGAATAATAACTAATGATTGAGACATAATATTAATCAAATTTACAAAATGTAGAGCTATTAAATGTTATGTATTTTGATTAAGCAAAATATAATTCTTTTATTTTTGTATAATGAATGAATGGATTTTAAGATCAACAATTAATAATAATTGGGTGTTTTACATCTGTTTTTTTAATCTTATAATTTTTTCTTTAATAAATCAAGCTTATCCAAAAAAAATAAATCATTTATTTAATTTAATAGATATAGATAAAAATGTAAAAACACCTTTTTATAAACATTTTATTATTGAACCTTTTAATGTTGGATCATTTTTAATCATTTCTAGCTCAATAAGTTTGTTTTTTTATCAATTTTATATAAAGTTTATTGATTCATCTTTTAAGCAGTTTGATTTTTTTTTATTCTTCTTAATAATTTCAACTACTTTAACTGTAAGGTTTTTTATAGTTAAATCAATTTTTTCAATTTTTTCTAAAACAGATTATATTGAAACTTATCTAGTTAAAAATCAATCATATAATACATTTTTAAGTATTAACATATTAATCATATTATTAATAAATGAATATTCATTTATTAACAAATCAATAATTTTAATATTCTTAATGATTATTCTTATAATATGGATAATTTTTAATTTATTATTATTATTCAGATTTATAAAAAATAGAAGAAATGAGTTTTTATATTTAATTTTTTATCTTTGCGCTGTTAAAATTTCACCTTGGCTATGGATATACTATTCCATCTATGAAGCTAGAATAAAGTTATTATAATTATGAAAATTAATTCTATTTTGGTTTCTCAACCAGAACCGCTTAATGAGAATTCACCATACAAGAGGCTTAAAAATAAATACAATCTAAAAATACATTTTAGACCATTTATTCATGTTGAAGGAATTAGTGCAAAAAAAGTTAGATTACAAAAAATTGATTTAAATAATTTTCAAAATGTAATTTTAACAAGTAGAAATGCTGTTGATCATTATTTTAGAATATCTAATGAAATGAGGTTTAAAGTTCCCAATTCAACTAAATATTTCTGTCAATCTGAAGCTGTTGCATTTTATCTTCAAAAATATGTAGTTTATAGAAAAAGAAAAATTTATGTTGGAAAAAAAAATATTAAAGATCTTAAAGAAATATTTGAAAAATTCAAAAATGAATCTTATCTATTACCAACTTCAAACAAATTAACATCCAATGTCCCAAAGTTTCTTAATAAAATAGAATTAAATTGGAAAAGAATTCAATTATATAAAACCGTAGTTTCAGACTTAAGTGATTTAAGAGATGTTTATTATGATATTTTAGTTTTTTTTAGTCCCTCTGGAATCGATTCCTTAATAAAAAATTTTCCCGATTTTGTTCAAAATAAAACTTTAATAGCTGCTTATGGAAAGTCAACTATTGAAGCAGTTAATAAGGCAAATTTAAAAGTAAATATTCAAGCACCTACAAAAGAAACTCCCTCTATGACTATGGCTATTGAAAAATATTTAGTAAATAATAAAAAATAATAATCTTTATTTTCTATGAAGAAAAGCAAAAATAATTTTGAAATTGACGGAATTGATAAAATCATTTTAAAAACTTTGATGAGTGATGCAAGAATACCAATTCAAATGCTTTCAAAAAAAACTGGTATTTCTGGAGCAGCCGTTCATCAAAGATTAAAAAAACTTGAAAAAACTGGAATAATATCTGGTTCTCAAATTAACATAAACCCTAAATCTTTGGGTTTTAAAACACTTGCTTTTATAGGTGTTTTTTTAGATAAAGCCATTAGAAATAATGAAGCTGTTAAAAAAATTGAAAAAATACCTGAAATTATTGAGTGCCACTATACAACTGGAAACTGGAGCGTTTTTATTAAAGTCTTATGTCTTGACAATGAACATCTAATGAAATTAATTAAAAATAAAATCCAAACTATTGATGGCA
Source organism: Flavobacteriaceae bacterium (assembly GCA_002719315.1). GTDB lineage: Bacteria > Bacteroidota > Bacteroidia > Flavobacteriales > Flavobacteriaceae. The sequence goes on along the minus strand of PBHD01000002.1, from coordinate 61,114 downwards.
TTTCACGAACTGAAACCTTTATTTCTCTTCAACAACAAATAATTAGACAAATCCAAGTTTAAAAATTAAAAAACAATATTTATAATTTTATTAGTAACAATTATTACTTTTTTTACCTTTTTTGATTTTAAAATTTTTATTGTTTTAGAATTACTTAAAACTATTTCCTCTATTTCCTTATTACTTAGATTTAATGACATGTTTATGTTAAATTTAAATTTACCATTAAATGAAATTGGATAGTTTTTTTCGTTTTCTAGGATATATTTTTTGTTAAATAAAGGATAATTAACTTCTGAAATTGAGTTTGAATTTCCAAGTCTTTGCCATATTTCTTCAGAAATATGAGGAGCAAATGGAGACAAAAGAATAATTAGTTTTTCTAAAATTTGACTACTTTTACATTTTAAATTTTGTAATTCATTCACACAAATCATAAAAGAACTTACACAAGTATTAAAAGAAAAGGACTCAATGTCATTTGTAACTTTTTTAATTGTAGAATGTAAAATTTTTAACATTTCTTTGGAAGGGTTAGAGTTATCAACAATCCAAACCCCGTCATTATAAAACAAACGCCAAAGCTTTTTTAAAAAATTATGAACTCCTGAAATCCCTGAAGTATTCCATGGTTTAGCCTGTTCTATCGGGCCCAGAAACATTTCATACATTCTTAAAGTATCTGCTCCATACATATCGCAAATTTCGTCCGGATTTACAACATTATGTTTAGATTTTGACATTTTTTCAACTTCTCTTTTTACATAAAACTTTCCATGACTACATATAAACTCTGAGTTCACAAATTCTCTAGAACTATTTTTTAGATTCTTTATATCAAGCTCATCTTCATTAATTAAATATTTGATATCAATTCTAATTGGATCAAAATCATTCAAATTTTTAATTAATTTTTTTGAAACAAAGACATTCTCTCCAACTTTTCTATAAATAAAAGCTGAATTACCTAGAATCATACCTTGATTTATTAACTTTTTTGAATATTCTTTTACAGGAACTAGTTCCAAATCAAATAGAAATTTTTGCCAAAATCTTGAATAAAGTAAATGACCAGTTGCATGTTCACTTCCTCCAACATATAAATCAACATCTTTCCAATATGAAATTATTTTAGAATCTGCAAAATTTTCATCATTTTCAGAATCCATATAACGATAGAAATACCAAGAGCTTCCTGCCCATCCTGGCATTGTGTTTAATTCTAAAGGAAAAATATTTTTGCCATCAATCAATTTATTTTTTACAACTTTTTTATTTCTTTCATCCCAAGCCCATGAATTAGCATTAGAAAGGGGAGGTGCACCTTCTTTACCAGGCAAATAATTTTCAACTTCTGGGAGATTTAATGGTAAGTTTTCAAAATTTAAAGGTATCGGAACTTTCTCTTTATAATAAATGGGAATTGGTTCTCCCCAATATCTTTGTCTACTAAAAACAGCATCTCTAAGTTTATAGTTGACCTCCTCTAAACCTAAACCATTTTTTTCCAATTCTTTAATTACAGTTTCAAAAGCTTTTTCAAAAGAAAGATTATTTAAAAATCTAGAATTTGTAATTATTGTTGATGATTTATCAGTAAATGCCTCTTTTTCAATTGATACATTTTTAAAAATATTTAAAATTGAGATTTTGAATTTTTTTGCAAAATCATAATCTCGTTGATCACCACAAGGCACTCCCATTACTGCACCTGTTCCATAATCAGCTAGAACATAATCGCCTATCCATATAGGAAGCAATTCCTTTGTAAAAGGGTGTATTGCATAAGCTCCTGTAAATACCCCAGTAATTTCCCTAACATCTGACATTCTATCTAATTGGGATTTTTTTATTGATGAATTTATATATTTTAGAACTTTCTTTTTATTATATTTTGAATTGATTGTTTTAACAATCTCTAATTCTGGAGCTAGCGTTAAAAAAGTAGCACCAAATATCGTGTCGGGTCTAGTTGTATAAACTTCTATCTTATCATCAAAACCCTTGATCTCAAAAAATACTCTTGCTCCTTTGGATCTTCCAATCCAATTTTTTTGCATTTCCTTTAAAGCATCTGGCCAATCTAATAAATTTAGATCCTCTAATAATCTTTCAGCGTATGCCGTAATTCTGAGACTCCATTGTTTCATTTTCTTTTTTACAACAGTATATCCACCTCTCTCAGAAACCCCATTAATTATTTCATCGTTTGCTAAGACCGTGCCTAATTTAGGACACCAATTAACATCTATTTCAGCTAAGTAGGCTAATCTATAATTAATTAAAATCCTTTGTTGTTTTTTAAATGAAAATGAATTCCATTCTGATGAATTAAATAATTCAACCTTCCTATCAGTAACTACATTTATTTTTTTGTTTCCTTGAGTTTGAAAGATTTTAATTAAATCTTCAATTGGTCTAGATTTATTTTTATCGTTACAATAATAATGATTGAACATTAATAAAAAGAAAGATTGAGTCCATTTATAATAATTGGAGTTTGATGTTCTAATTTCTCTTGACCAATCAAAAGAGAATCCTAGTCTATCTAATTGTTCTCTATATCTTTTAATATTTTTATCAGTAGTATTTGCTGGATGTTGACCAGTTTCAATGGCATATTGTTCAGCAGGTAAACCAAAAGAATCGTAACCTTGAGGATGAAGAACATTAAAACCTTTATGTCTTTTATATCTCGAATATATATCACTTGCAATGTATCCTAATGGATGTCCTACATGTAAACCCGCACCTGATGGATAAGGAAACATATCCAATACATAAAATTTTGGTTTTGAAGAATTATTTTGTGCTTTAAAAATTTTATTTTTAGCCCAAAATTCTTGCCATTTTTTTTCAATTTTCTTGAAATCGTAAAACACAATTTTAATTTTACAAATAACAAAAATACATTTATTGAATTAAAAGGAAAAAAGATTCTTATATTATAGTACTATTAAATAATTTCAATTTAATTTTATTAAAAAATCAAACCTTGTCATCAAATTTTTATAGAAAATATCAAAAAAGAAGTCTAATTAAAAATTATATTTCTTTAACAATTATAATAACTATTGTTCTTTTTTTTGTTGGATTTTTAGGGTTAGTTTTATTGAACAGTAAAAAAGTAGCCAATTATTTTAAAGAACAAATTGTTATGACAGTATATTTGGAAGATAATTCAAAAGAAATTGAAATAACTCAAATTCAAAAGAAATTATTATTAAATAATGCTACTAAAAAAATAAAATTTATTACTAAAGAAGATGCTGCTGAAAATTTCTCAAATGAAATTGGAGAAAATTTTGTTGATTTTTTGGGCTATAATCCATTATTAAACTCTATTGACATATATTTTAATGCTTCCTATGTAAATAATACTTTCCTAAAAAATACAAGTAATTCTATTAAAAAAAATAAATTTGTTAATGAAGTAGTTTTTGACGAACCGCTTATTAATATTCTAAATAACAATATTAGAAAAATTTCTTACCTGCTGATAATTATATCTTTATTATTTCTTTTCGTTGCTTTTTTATTAATAAACAGTTCGATAAAACTCACTATTTATTCTAAAAGGTTTATTATTAAAACAATGCAATTAGTTGGTGCAAAAAAATATTTTATTCAAAAACCTTTCTTAATTCAACATTTTAAAATTGGATTAATTAGTTCCGTTTTTGCTTTAACAGGTCTGTTTTTTTTACTCTATCAATTAAATAATTACTTTCCAGAATTAAAAATATTAGAAAGTAAATATGAAATTATTTTAATTTTTATAAGTGTTTTATTGATAGGAACTTCGATTTCCTTTATAAGTACTTTTTTTGCCTCTAAAAAGTATTTAAATTTAAAAACTGAAAAAATATATTAATTCTTTTTAAAATAAAATGAGTCAAAAAAAGATTCTTTTCGGAAAAATAAATTATATTTTTTTAATTATATCATTAACTATTATAGGAATAGGTTTTCTGTTAATGTCAGGTGGAGGGAGTGAGGATCCTAATATTTTTAATCCCGAAATTTTTAACGATAGAAGGATAAAGCTAGCTCCAACAATAGTTATTTTTGGTTTTATCCTTGCAATTTTTTCAATTTTAGTGCAGAAAAATAATTCAAAATGAGCATATTAGAATCAATTATACTTGGATTTATTCAAGGAGTCACTGAATTTTTACCTATTTCATCTAGTGGTCATATTGAAATTGGCAAAGTGTTTTTAAATGTGGATTTAAATGATGAAAAAAGTTTATTTCTAACTCTAATTCTTCATTTAGCAACCGCATTTAGTACTATTATAGTTTATAGAAAAAAAGTATCCAAAATTTTTTCTGATTTATTTAAGTTAAAAAAAAATCATGGTTTTATTTTATCAATAAAGATTCTAATTTCAATGATTCCAGCAGTTTTAATTGCTTTATTCTATGAAAAAGAAATATCGAAATTATTTAATCAAAATATGATCCTAGTTGGAATCATGTTGTTAATTACATCATTATTTTTGTTTTTAAGTGACAGAAATTTTAATAACAAATCTGATATTTCTTATAAAAACTCAATATTGATAGGAGTAATTCAAGCTATAGCAATTCTTCCGGGAATTTCTCGAAGTGGTTCTACAATTTCTTGTTCTGTGTTATTGGGTGTAAAAAGAATAAACGCTGCTGAATTTTCATTTTTAATGGTCCTTCCTCTAATTTTTGGAAGTATTTTTAAAAGCCTTTTTGAAATAGAAAACTACACTTCTAACATAAATATAACTTCATTAATTGCTGGATTTACAAGTGCTCTTATAACCGGTATTTTTGCATGTAGATGGATGATTATATTAGTTAGAAAAAGTAAATTAAAATACTTTGGGTTTTATTGTTTGCTCTTAGGTTTTTTTTCTATTTATTATGGAATATTTATTAGATAATAAATCAATAGAAGAAATTCTTAATGGAGCTATATTAATAGTTGATAAACCACAAAATTGGTCTTCTTTTGATGTTGTAAAAAAAATCAGAAATACTATAACCCAAAATTATAAAATTAAAAAAATCAAAATAGGTCATGCAGGAACTTTAGACCCATTAGCAACGGGCTTATTAATAATTTGTACTGGAAAAATGACAAAAGAAATTTCTAAACTTCAAAATCAATTAAAAGTTTATACCGGAACTTTTGTTTTAGGTTCAACAACTCCATCATTTGATCTAGAAAGTAAAATTGATAATTTTTATAAAATAAATCATATTGATAAAAATTTAATTAATAAGGTTTTGCCAAATTTTATTGGAGATATATATCAAACTCCTCCTATTTATTCTGCAATTAAAAAAAAAGGTAAAAGATTATACGAACTAGCAAGAGAAGGAAAAAAAACAGAAATTAAAGCAAGAAAAGTTTTTGTTGAAAAATTTGAGATTACTAAAATCAAATTACCTGAAATTGATTTTTTAATAAAATGCGGCAAAGGAACTTATATAAGATCGATTGCTAATGACTTTGGAAAAGCATTAAATTCAGGTGCCCACTTAAAGAGTTTACGTAGAATCTCTTCTGGCAAATATTTAGTTAAAAATGCTATAAAATTTACTTTTAATTAAATTATTTATATAATAAAATAAAATAAACAACAACAAACAAAATCTTTTAATTTTTATATTTGTAACAACTATAAATCATGAAATATAAAAGAATCCTTCTTAAACTAAGTGGCGAAGCTTTAATGGGAGATAAAACCAATGGAATAGATCCAATAAAATTAGACAACTATTCAAAAGAAATAAAAGAAATTTATGATGATGGAATTCAAATTGCAATAGTAATTGGAGGTGGAAATATTTTTAGAGGTGTCTCAGGAGCAAGTAAAGGAATGGATAGGGTTCAGGCTGACTACATGGGTATGTTAGCAACTGTTATTAATGGTTTAGCTCTTCAAACATGTTTAGAAAACAATGGGATACAGACTAGACTTCAAACAGCAATAAAGATTGAAGCAATTGCTGAACCTTACATAAAAAGAAGAGCTGTCAGGCATCTAGAGAAAAATAGAGTTGTAATTTTTGGATCAGGAACTGGCAATCCTTTTTTTACTACAGACTCAGCTGCTGTTCTTAGAGCAGTAGAAATAAATGCTGATGTAATTCTAAAAGGAACTAGAGTAGATGGCATCTATAATTTAGACCCAGAAAAAAATAAAGAAGCTGTGAAATTTGATTCTTTATCATTTGACGAAGTTTTAAAAAAAGGATTAAAAGTCATGGATACTACTGCATTTACCTTAAGTCAAGAAAACAAATTACCTATAATAGTTTTTGATATTAACATACCTGGAAATTTAAAAAACATTATGAAGGGTGAAAAAATTGGAACAAGAGTTGATCTGTAATCATGAATGAAGAATTAGATTTTATTATTCAGCTTTCAAAAGAAAAAATGGAAGAATCTCTAATTCATTTAGATAAGTCAATGATTAACATTAGAGCTGGTAAAGCAAACCCAAACATGTTAAACACTGTAAAACTTGATTATTATGGGACATTAACTCCATTATCTCAGATTGCAAATATTAACATATCTGATGCTAGAACATTAACTATAAATCCCTGGGAAAAAAGTATGCTTCAAGAAATCGAAAAAGCTATTCAAATAGCCGACTTAGGTTTTAATCCTATGAATAATGGTGAATCAATAATAATTAATGTTCCTGCTCTGACTGAGGAAAGAAGAAGAGAATTAGCTAAAATGGCAAAAATGGAGTCCGAAAAAACAAAAATAACTATCAGAAATATAAGAAAAGATGCTAACAATGATATAAAAAAAGTTATCGTTTCAAAGGACATTCAAAATAATTATGAAATTGATGTTCAAGATTTAACCGACCTATATATTTCAAAAATAGATTCAATATATTTGAATAAAGAAAAAGAAATTCTAACTGTTTAATATTACCTGATTATTTCATCCTATCTACAAATTTCATGAAGAATAAACAAAAATGGAATTTTTGGGAATTTATATCAAAACTGATCTTAAAAAATAGGATAAAATTTATTTTATTAATAATTGCACTGACTATTTTCTTTTCTACTCATTGGAAAAATGTTCAATTTACTTTTACTGAAGCCAATCTATTACCTGCTGATCATCCTGAAAACATAAAATATTCCTCTTTTAAAAATTATTTTGGTGAAGAAGGAAATATTATTTCTATTGGTATAAATAATTCTGTTTTTTTAAATAAAAAAAATCAAAAATTATGGAATGATTTGAATTATAAACTATCAAATTTTGAAGAAATCGAATCAATTCTTTCTACAAATAATTTAATCGAACTAAAAAAAGATTCGAAAAATAAAAAATTAATTGCAGAAAAGATAAATATAGATAATAAAGAAAAGCTATTTAATGAACTTCCTTTTTATGAAAATTTAATTTATAATAAATCCTCTGAATCTATAAGATCTATTCTTTATATGGATAAGAAAATTATCAATACACCCTTAAGAAAAGATTTTATTTTCAAAAAACTAATCCCATTAATTAATGAATTTGAAATAAAATCAAATATAGATGTCAGAATATCAGGAATGCCATATGTTAGAACACTTAATGCCCAGAATATTATTGATGAAATTGGATTTTTTGTTTTAAGTGCCATACTTGTAACTTCAATTATATTTTTTCTTTTTTTTAGATCTATAAGAGCTACTTTGATTTCTTTACTTGTTGTCTCAATTGGAGTAATGTGGTCTTTTGGAATGCTCGGCCTTTTAAACTATGAAATAACTGTTTTAACAGCATTAATACCTCCTCTAATAATAATTATTGGGGTTACTAATTGTGTATTTCTGATAAATAAATATCAACAAGAGTATTCTAAAAATAATAATAAACAACAATCTCTTGAAGAAGTAATTACTAAAATTGGAAATGCAATCTTACTAACTAATTTAACAACAGCCTCTGGATTTGCAACTTTTATTTTAACTAAAAGTAAGGTTCTTCAAGAATTTGGAATTTTAGCTTCATTAAATATTATAGGTATATTTTTTCTTGCACTTGTATTAGTTTCTATTTCATATAGTTATATGAATGTCCCTAAAAAAAGACATTTAAAACATTTAAAATATATATACATAGAAAATTATTTAAAATGGAACGAAAAAATGATTAGAGATAATAAACCAAAAGTTTATTTAATTTCTCTAATTGCTCTAACCATTGGTATAATTGGGATTTATAATTTAAAAACCTCCGGAAGCTTATTGGATGATATGCCAAAAAAATTATTGTTTTTTAAAGAGATAAAATTTTTTGATAACAATTTTAATGGAATTATTCCTTTAGAAATTTTTATAGATACTAAAAGACAGAATGGCCTTACAAAACTTTCTACATTAAAGAGAATGGATAATTTACACAAATTTATTACCAAAATTCCTGAGCTATCAATCCCTATTTCAATTGTAAATGGTATAAAATTTTCAAAACAAGCATTTTATAATGGTAATCCAAAATATTATAAACTTCCAACATCTCAAGAAAATAATTTTATTCTACCATATATATCTAATTCTGGAGAAAAAAATAATCTTTTGCTTAATTATATGGATAGCCTTGGTCAATATGGTCGAATTACAACTTTTATGAAAGATATTAATACTGAAAGAATTGAAACAATACAATCTAATCTAAATAAAAAAATTAAAAATCTTTTTTCAGAAGATCGCTATGATGTAAAAATTACNGGAAAAGCAATTTTATTTTTAAAAGGAACAAAATTTCTTATTAAAAATCTTTTNCTTTCANTNGCTTTTGCNATTTTACTAATCTCAATTTTTATGGCATTAATGTTTAGATCNTTTAAAATGATTTTAATTTCTTTAATACCAAATATNTTACCACTAATAATNACTGCTGGATTAATGGGTTTAATTGGAATACCTNTAAAACCATCAACAATTCTNGTTTTNAGNATAGCTTTTGGGATTTCTGTNGATTTTACAATCCATTANTTAGCAAAATANAGACAAGAATTAATTGCTTCTGAATGGAAAATAAATTCATCAGNATANAAAGCTCTAAGNGAAACNGGNNTTAGTCTATTTTACAGCGGAATNATATTATTCTTTGGNTTTTNNGTTTTTATNTCNTCNAATTTNGGTGGNACTCAAGCNTTAGGANGNCTTGTNTCTATTACTCTTCTNATAGCNTTNATGTCNAACTTAATCTTACTTCCATCNNTATTAATTTCATTTGAAAAATNNCTTATNAAAGNTAAGNCTAATAGATTTTAATATTAAAAGATTATTTATAAATTTTAAATAAACTTATCTTTGANNAAAGAAAGTTTTTTANAATGAATGGAATAAAAATTGCAAAATTATTATCAAATAAAAATTTGAANAAAAGTCATTTTNTNAATGGTTGGGTTAAAACTTTNAGAGGAAATCGNTTNATATCNATNAATGATGGTTCAACTNCTCAAAACTTGCAATGTGTAATTGAATATGAAAAANTTGATGAATCTNTTTTAAAAAAAATTAATACTGGAGCNTCTTTAAATATNTACGGAGATTTAATTGAAAGNCAAGGAAGNGGNCAAAAATTTGAACTTANAGTAAAAGAATTAAAANTTATTGGNGAATCTGATCCNGATGAATATCCNATTCAACCAAAAAAACATAGNCTAGAATTTTTAAGAGAAAAAGCTCACCTTAGAATTNGAACTTCAACTTTTTCATCNGTAATGAGNATTAGATCTGCTTTATCTTNTGCAATTCATGAATTTTTCCAGAAAAANAATTTCTATTATATTAATACTCCNATAATTACAGGAAGTGATGCTGAAGGNGCAGGNGAAATGTTTCGNGTTTCNACATTAGATCCTAANTCNCTTAAACTNNATAATAAAAATCAGATTGATTTTAGTGAAGATTTTTTTGGTAAAGAAACTAATTTAACTGTATCCGGTCAATTAGAAGCTGAAGCATATGCATTAGGTCTTGGAGAAGTATATACCTTTGGACCGACTTTTAGAGCTGAAAACTCTAATACATCTAGACACCTTGCTGAATTTTGGATGATTGAACCTGAAATGGCTTTTTACGACCTTAAAAAAAATATGGATTTAGCAGAAGAATTTATAATATCAATTCTAAACAAAATATTAAAAACTTGTTCCGATGATTTGTCTTTTTTAAATGAAAGACAAATAATTGAGGATAAGAATAAACCCCTTCAAGAACGAAACTCTATGAATCTTATTGAAAAATTAAACTTTGTAGTTAAAAATAAATTTAAAAGAGTAAGTTATACAGAAGCATTTAATATTTTAAAAAGCTCTTCTAAAAATAAAAAAAAGAAATTCAAATATCATATTGACAATTGGGGAATTGACTTTCAAAGTGAACATGAAAGATTTTTAGTTGAAAATCATTTTAAATGTCCGGTTATTGTTTTTGATTACCCTCTTGAAATTAAAGCTTTCTACATGAGATTGAATGATGATAAAAAAACTGTCGGTGCAATGGATATACTTTTTCCTGGTATCGGAGAAATCGTTGGTGGTTCTCAAAGAGAAGAAAGACTACATGTTTTAAAAAAAAGAATGAAGGACTTGAAAATAGAAGAAAGTGAATTATGGTGGTATTTAGAACTTAGAAAATTTGGAAGTGTTCCTCATAGTGGATTTGGATTAGGATTTGAAAGACTAGTTCAATTTGCAACAGGAATGAATAATATTAGAGATGTAATTCCTTTTCCAAGAACACCTCAAAATGCTAATTTTTAAGAATTAATATTTAAAAATGTTAAAACAAAATCTAAAGTTAAAATTGTCTCAAAAGTTGTCTCCACAACAAATTCAATTGATGAAATTAATTCAACTATCAACATTAGATTTAGAGCAGAAAATTCAAAATGAAATTGGAGAAAATCCGGCATTAGAAAAAGGAATTGAAAACCAAAATGCTGAAAACAATGAAATCAATTATGAAAATTTAGAAAATAAAGATTCAAAAGAAATTGAAATAGATGAATATATAAATAATGAAGAAATGCCTTATTATAAATTTCATTCAAATAACTACTCAGGTGAAGATGAAAAATCAATAAATATATCTGGAGAAATGAGTATTCATCAAAATTTATTGCAACAAATGGGAAATTTAATTTTAGATGAAAAGGAAAGTAAAATTTCAGAATTTTTAGTAGGAAGTATTGACGATAGTGGATATATAAGAAGGACAAATGAAGAAATAATTGATGACATTGCTTTTACTCAAAATATAATTGTCACGGATAATGAACTAAATAAAGTTCTAAAATTAATTCAAACTCTTGATCCACCCGGCATTGGTGCAAGATCACTTAAAGAATGCCTAATAATTCAATTGAAAAAGAAAAAAAATCTAAAATCAGAAACATTATTAGCTAAAAAAATTCTAGATAAAGAATTTGACTTATTTTCAAAAAAAAATTTTTCAAAACTTCAGGAAAAGTTTAAGATTTCACAAACAGAATTAAAAGAAGCTATTGAAGTAATTTCTAAATTAAATCCAAAACCTGGAATTTCATCATCTTCAATTTCAACTGCAAATCAAATTATACCAGACTTTATTTTAACGATTGAAGAAGGAAATATTCAAATCTCATTAAATAACAGAAATTTTCCAAATTTGAAAATATCTAATTCATATAAAGAAATGTTAAAAGGATATGTTAATAACAAAAACAAAACGAAGTCAGACAATGATGCTATTTTATTTATAAAACAAAAACTCGATTCTGCTCAATGGTTTATTAATGCAATCGAACAAAGATATCAAACTCTGTCCTTGACAATAAATGCTATTGTTGATTATCAAAATGAATATTTTTTAACTGGTGATGAAAGAAAATTAAAACCTATGATTTTAAAAGATATAGCTGAAAAAATCAATATGGATATCTCAACAATTTCCAGAGTAGCAAATAGTAAATATATTGAAACACCATATGGAATTAAACTCCTTAAAACTTTTTTTTCTGAAGGTTTTAAAAATCAAGATGGTGAAAATATTTCTTCAATAGAAATAAAAAATATTTTGGAGTCTATTATAAAAAAAGAAAATAAGTCAAATCCTATTACAGACGAAGAAATTTCAAAACTTTTAAAAGAAAAAGGTTATAATGTAGCTAGAAGAACAGTAGCTAAGTACAGAGAACAATTAGAAATTCCAATGTCAAGAATGAGAAAAGAATTATAAAATATAAAAAATCAAACCAATTTTTAATGGTTTAACTTCAAAGGATTTATTAGAATATTGATCTCTTAAATTTTTCATTATTTGATTCAATCCATATGAAAAATAAAAATTCCAAGTATTATAACCGAAGCTTAAATACAAATCTTTATTCCACTTATTAACTTCACCAGATATATTTTTAATTTCATTGCTACTATATTTTAATTTAGAAAGAATATTTCTTTGAAATTTAATTCCTGAATAGACTCTCCAAAATTGATAATCATTAATTGAAGAATTCCTCCATCTTAAAGAAATTGGAAATTCAATAAAATTATAAGCTAATTTAGATTTTTGTTTAAGTGTGTTATTTACAATAAAAATTGGATCTTGATTATCAATATTAAATCTAATTAAATTAGAATTATAGTTTTGATAAGAATACCCTAAACCTAAGCCAATCGCTAATTTTCCAGAGGAGATTAATGGAATATCTCTTACTATTCCAATTTGAAAATGACTAGATAAACCTCTTTGACTAAAAGATTTATTGTTTGATTCTAATGAAATAAATGAAAATCCTGTATATATCTGGTCCTCTCTATAAAATCCCGTTTTATCTTTTTTTAATGATTGAGCAGTTAAACTAAATTGAGTAAATAAGAAAAAAATAAATAATAACTTTCGCATTTTACTTATTAATAGAAAAAGCCTAAAATATTGAAAATTATATTTACATAAGAATATTAAAATAATAAAATTATTCTGGACTCAATTTAAATTTTGAGTATAATCACCAATTCGTGTAGTATAATTTATTTTTAAAGCTTGGACTTTCCTTAATTCTTGTTTTATATCAGAAACTAGACCCATTTTAGTTTGACCGTCAACTTTCAATGAAGTAGTTAAAACATTCTGAAGTTCTTGCCTTTTTGCAGCTCTTTCAGCTAAAACAAAAGCTCCTACCTCTTCAACAGTTGCAAATTTATCATTTAATTGGATTCGAGCTCCCGTTCCATATTTATCAGTATATCTACTAGAAGGTTTTCCTGCATATATGTACATAACTCTATCTTTCTTATCTAATTTCTGAATTTGATCTGCAGTTGGCAAAACATTAACTACCATTAACGTACTATCTCGCATAACTGTAGCTACCATAAAAAAGAAAAGTAACATAAAAACAATATCCGGCAATGAAGCTGTAGAAATTGCAGGTAAATCTCCTCCTTTTTTCTTTTTAAACTTAGACATAATTATATTTTAACTTGTTTTACTAGGTTCTGCTTCGGATAATTTCATTGGAAACATTCCCTTAACTATCGAAAGTTTGGGTTTTAAATCTAATTTTCTATCAATCGATGTTCTAGGATCATCATAAATTTTTTGAGCTTCAATAAAATTCATTTGCATGCTTGGATACAATCTACTAAACTCTCTATTTCTTAATTCATTGTAAGCAGCAACTAACTCATTTTGAACAGATATATATACTTTATAAGCAGTTTCACGATCATTCTTTAAAGAAATTATTGCTTTTTCAGGATTATCTGATGAAGAGGGGCTTCTCTTGCCTCGACAAAAATCACAAGCATCTTCTCCTTTCCCTCCTCCATTATCCAGAAAATCCATAGCTACAGATCTTAGATCTTTCAACTCAACTAATTCCTCTTCTACCAAAAGCTGATTGTTTTTATTTATCACGACAGGTAAAATATTTTTTTCTTTAATTATTGGAGGATCAACTACATCTTCAATTGGAGGAAGCTTTCTGTTTAATCCACTATCAGTTTCTATTGTAGTCGTTACTAAAAAAAAGATTAGTAATAAAAAAGCTATATCGGCCATTGAACCAGCATTAACTTCAGGAGCAGATCTTCTAGCCATATTTTACTTTTTTATAATATTTCTCGCTCCAAAAGCTATCATTGATAAAACTGCAACTGATGCTAGAATATAAAAAACTCTAATACCAGTACCAACCCATTTTGATCCGGATGCTGATAAAACTTGTCCATCTTTCATTGGTGTTTCAACACCTGTGGATGAAGCATAAGCAATTCCTATAACAATTATCAAAAAACCAATAAAAATCATGGATTTTTTTAGTTTACCTGGATTGCTAGCAAGATTAATCAAAGAAAAAAAAATTGTTACTGCTACAGTTATAAAAAGAATAAAAATTGATAGAGAAATAAGTGGTGAAATTAAACTGAAATCTCCTATCGAAGCAGCCATCTTTATATCATCATCACCAGTGGCTAGAATTCTAAAAAGAAAAATAACCCCTAATAAACCTAATACTGCACAAACAATTTTAATAATATTTTCTAACTTCATTTTTATAAATTATTTTTTATGAGCAACAAGAATATCTACTAATGTTATAGATGCATCCTCCATATCATTAACAATACTGTCAATTTTTGCTACAATATAATTATAAAATACTTGCAAGATTATAGCCACAATTAGACCAAAAACCGTTGTTAAAAGAGCAATTTTAATACCTCCTGCAACTAATGATGGTTGCATATCTCCAGCCGCTTCAATTTTATCAAAAGCATTAATCATTCCTATTACAGTCCCCATAAAACCTAGCATTGGAGCTAATGCAATAAAAAGTGAAATCCAAGAAACATTTTTTTCTAATTGACCCATTTGAACACCTCCGTATGCAATTACAGCTTTTTCAGCACTTTCNACACCCTCATTAGCTCTNTCTAATCCTTGATAAAAAATAGATGCTACAGGACCTTTAGTATTTCTACAAAGTTCTTTAGCAGCATCAACTCCACCTGAAGAAAGAGCTTCTTGAACACCATCAGTTAATTTTTTAGTGTTGGTAGTNGAAAGATTTAAAAATATAATTCTTTCAATTGAAATTGCTAAACCAAGAATAAGACAAATTAAAACAATTCCCATAAATCCTGGCCCACCCTCTATAAATCTTTTCTTTGCTTCCTGTGTAAATCCAATGGGCTCCTGAGCTGAATCATCTTGATCCCCACCCTCATCCATATCTTGAGTTATTATTTCATTTTCAATGACTTCTGAGTCAATTGTTGTTATTGTGTTTGCTGAGACACTAGTCATAAGTCCAAAAAGAGTTAAGACAAGGAATAATTTTTTCATTTTTATAATTTTTTTTAGAAATTGAATTATTAAATTTTGACGTTAAATATAAAAAAAAATAAATTAGATACAACAAAGAGAAAGTCTATCTTAAAAAAAGAATTATACAATTAATTACATTTATAAAGAATAAGACCAAAATGAAAAATAAATGAATAGATTATCATTACAAATTTTTATTACTTTTTATTTTTTAACTATCGCTTGCGAATCAAATAAAGACAATTTCTTTCCAAATATCATTATTTTCCTAACTGATGATCAAGGTTGGGGCGATCTTAGTATCAATGGAAATAAGGATATATATACCCCGAATATTGATCAAATGGCCCTTAACGGGGTGAAATTTAANCGTTTTTTTGTTAGTCCTGTTTGCTCACCAACTAGAGCTGAAATTTTAACTGGAAGANANCATGTAAGAACTGGAGTTTATGATGTTTCCTTAGGAGGNGAAAGAATTAATATCGATGAAGAAACAATTGCAGATGTTTTTAAATCCTCTGGATATAAAACAGCAGCATATGGAAAATGGCATAATGGAATGCAAGCGCCATATCATCCGAATACAAGAGGCTTTGAAGATTTTTATGGGTTTTGCTCAGGACATTGGGGAAATTATTTCAGTCCTATTTTAGAAAAAAANGGAGAATTAGTCAAAGGAAAAGGTTTTATAATAGATGATTTTACAAATCATGGAATTGAATTTATTAAGAAAAACAAAAACAATCCTTTTTTTCTTTACTTACCTTTTAATACTCCTCATAGTCCAATGCAAGTACCTGACAAATTTTGGAATAAATTTAAAGATAAACAATTAACTCAAAAAGGTACCACATCAAAAAAAAACAATGACAAATCTTTGGGAACAAGCAAAGATAAAGGAACTAATCATACCAAAGCGGCTTTAGCAATGTGTGAAAATATTGATTGGAATGTTGGAAGGGTTTTAAAAACCTTAGAATCACTTGATATAGACAAAAAAACAATTATTGTTTTTTTATCTGATAATGGACCTAATGGACACAGATGGAATGGAGATATGAAAGGAATAAAAGGTTCTACCGATGAAGGAGGAGTTAGATCCCCAATGATTATTAATTGGAAAGGTATAATTCCAAAAGGAAAAGAAGTAAATAAAATTGCAGCAGGAATTGACTTATTACCTACATTAAAAGATTTAGCAGGAATCAATGTAAAACCTAAAAATAAGTTGGATGGTTTAAGTTTGAAAAAATTAATTTTAGAAAAAAATATTACCTGGGATGATAGGTATATTTACAATTATTGGAGAGGTAGACTTAGTTTAAGAAGTCAAGATTATAGACTTGATNATAATAATAATCTTTATGATATGAATCTAGATCCTAATCAACTAAAAGACATTTCTTCAAATNAGAAAGAAGTTTTTGACAGGATGAAAACAAGTAAAATTAAATGGAAAAATGAAGTATTAAGTCATTTAAAAACAGAAGATGATAGAGCATTTATAATAGGTCATCCAAAACTAAGAAATACACAAATTCCAGCTCGTGACGCAAAATTTAGTGGATTAATTAAAAGATCAAACTATTATCCAAATTGTAGTTATTTAACAAATTGGATTAATATAGAGGATACCATAACTTGGGATGCTGAAGTTGCTGAAAGTGGAAAATTTGAAGTTATTNTTTATTATACTTGTGCAAAAGATGCATTGGATTCAGAAATTGAGTTGAGCTTTTTAGATTCCAAAGTTTCTTCTTCTATAAAAAAGTACTATAATCCTAAAGAATTTGGTGCGGAAAATGATAGAACTCCTAGAATTGAATCATATGTCAAAGATTTTATTCCATTAAATATGGGTGTTATAGATTTACAAAAAGCTAAAGGAAAACTAATTTTAAAAGGATTAAAAAAGAATGGTAAAGAACTGATAGATTTTAGACTATTAATGTTAAAAAGGATATAAAAAATTAAAAAAATTAGAAATGATAAAAGAAAAGCAAATAATTGAGGTGCAAAAATCATGGGGAGAGGGAATAATTAAAATTGGATCCCTAAAAGATAATCGTAGCGAATGTGAAAATTATGCAAACAAGTTTATTGATGAACTTTATGCATTTAATTCTGGTGAAGTTTTATTTAAACCCACTAGGTGTCAAACAGAACAGTTTAGACAAACTAAACCAAAAGCTTTATCATATTTCATTTCTGGAAAGAACAGAGCTTGTATGGAGGATAAAGGTTTTGCTTTAAAACCCTGGACTAATGTAAGATTTGAAAATGCTGGACTTATACTTGAAAAGAGTCGTGCCTTTTGTATGGGTAACTATTTTTTTACTGACACAAAAGGAAATGAAATAAAAGCAGAATTTACTTTTGGTTACACATTGATAGGAGAAAAACTAAAAATTGATCTTCACCACTCTTCTTTTCCATATTCAAATAATTATTAAAAAATTATTCAAGAATAACATTTCTTGTAGAAGGATTGAATGAACTATCAACAAGCTCTCCCTCAGAGTTTAATAATTCTAATTTTATTGATACATTTCCTTTTTTTAATCCCTCTATGTAATAAGGAGCCCACTCATCAATAATAAATTCAGTATCCTGTATTGTTGCTCTTACTTTATTTCCACTAGGAGAAATAGAGGTATTAACTAAATAAAAATCTAAGAGTAACTTCTTTGTGTCTTTTCCTTTATAAACACCTTTTGGTCTACTGTAAAAAAGAAATGGACTAGTTAGATCAATTTTATCACCATCACCAACTTGAGTTAAAATATAAGCATTAGGGTTCTTAACAGACTCATGATAAGATCTTGATAAAAATGCTAAAATAACATTGTTGCCTTTATCTAATTTTTTTTTAAAATTATCTGAATAGTGAGCAGAATAAGGACCGTTATTTACTATAAAATGAATATGCTGACCTTTAATTGAATTTGCAAGTTCATTCTCTTTTACATTTAATGTTTGAGTTCCGAGCTCATATTGGTCAATTTCAAATGAAAATGAATATTCATCGTCATTAAAAGTTGGACTTTGAATTTCAAGTTTAGCATTTTCATATTTTGGAGAACCTTCAAGCTTATTAATAGATATTTTACTTGATTCNGAACAACCAAATAAAACAATAGTTACGTATAAAAAGAATAATTTATTTTTCATGATGTAAATCTATAAATTTTAATCATAATCTCATATTATAAAATATTAATTTCCATCACAACCTGGTTTAGCATCTATATCTGATTCCAAACGAACATCACTCAAACCTATATCAACTCCCTTTTGTCCTTTTATTAATAATGCAGAAGTAACTTTGGTCATATCTACTCCTAATTTTTCAAAACAACTTAAGCTAATTCGGTACTCTCTCCAATCTCCACTTATTTTAATATCTATTGTGTTATCACAATTTATTCTATTATCACATTGACCAATCTTTACTATAGCATCAGAATTATTAAATGATTTTGCGTTAAAAGTTAATTCCATAGCACCATTAGACTGTCGTGACATATCATTTGAATTAGAGGATGAAATTCTAAAATAATCTCCATCTGATCTAGTCCAATTAATTCGTAGTGCATCTTCTTGAGCCATATGATCAATTTTGCTAAAAATCAACCCTCCAAAAGATGTTGGAAAACTTGCAATTTGCTTTGATAAATCATCAGAAATTAACCATAGTCCCCATGGTGCAACTGCTGCTCCTTTGCTAAAAAATTGACCTGTTGAAGCAATATTATTATTTTCTAGTCCAGATTTTTCTGATAATAAATTTATGTTTTCACTGCTATCATAGCTAAGTCCATAACCAAGCTTAAATAGGGGTTCATCATTTTCTATAACTAAAGCACTAGCAGGCCATGAAAAAGATAATCGTCCAACAAAATCATAAGAAGGATCTCTTTGAAATAAAAGATCTGAAATACCACCTCCTTCACTTCCTGGTAACCATGCAGCAACAAATGCATCGGAATTATTAATTTCTGAATTAGTCCACATAGGACGTCCAGATAAGAAGACAGACACTACAGGAATTTCTTTGTTTTTATATATCCCCAATTTGTTAACATCAAACCCATTAGAAACAAAATCTAAATTTTCCCTATCACCTTGAAATTCTGCATATGGATCTTCTCCATATACTGCAATCACAACATCAGCTTTTATTGAAGTATCCCCTTTTGGAGAATAAATTAATTTACCACCTCCTTGATTTACAGCTTCCTTAATTCCTTCTAGTATAGATACTCCGTTAGGGAATTCATCATTACTATGACCAGTTCCTTGCCAAGAAAGAGTCCATCCACCACTAGCTTTTGAAATACTTTCAGCTCCATCTCCAATAACCAATATTGTTTTAGAATTATCAATTGGCAAAACTTGATTATTGTTTTTAAGTAAAACCATAGATTCTCTTACTGCTTGTCTTGCAATTTCTCTATTTTTTGGTAAAGCCAATAAACTTTCATTACCAGCATTTGGTCTGGTACTTGGTGCACCTTTTTCAAAAATGCCGGATATAAGCTTTACTCTAAGAATACGACGAACAGCATCATTTAAACGTTCCATAGAAATCGTGCCATCTTTTACTTGCTTTAAAGTGTTTTTATATAAACCTTTCCAACTATCTGGCGCCATATACATATCCAATCCAGCATTTAAAGATTGTGCACAATCCGTATTGATACATCCTGGTACTTGGCCATGACCATTCCAATCTCCAACTACGAATCCATTAAAACCCATTTTCCCTTTCAAAACGCCAGTTAGCAATTCTTTATCACCATGTAGCTTTCTTCCTTGCCAACTAGAAAATGAAGCCATAACTGTTTGTACACCTGCAGGAATTGCACTGTAATATCCAGCAGCATGAACTTTACTTAACGCTTCTTCACTTATCAGAGCATCACCTTGGTCTACTCCATTTTGAGTTGCGCCATCAGCTAAGAAATGTTTAGCACTAGATATGACTTTTCCATCTCCCATAAAATCATCTGAATCAAATTGTCCTTGTAAACCAACAACAATTCTATCTCCATAAGAATTAACAATATCAGGGTTTTCAGAAAAACCTTCATAAGTCCTTCCCCATCTCAAATCTTGTGGTACTGCAAGTGTAGGTGCGAAAGTCCAATCATGTCCAGATATGGTTAATTCATGAGCAGTTATTTTTGCAATTTTTTCAATTAAATCAGGATTATTCATTGCTCCTAAACCAACATTATGAGGAAAAACTATAGCTCCCTTCAAATTTGCATGACCATGTACAGCATCAATTCCCCATATTATAGGAATTGCTATTTCAACTCCCTCACTATCAATTGAAGCATTATAATATTTATCTGCCATTTCGAGCCATGCTTTTGCTTCAGCATATGGTAATGGACCAGGAGCAGAATTACCTCCACTCAAGACAGATCCTAATCGATACTCTCTAACTTCATCTGGAGTTACTGATCCACTATCGGCCTGAATTACCTGACCAACTTTTTGTTCTAAAGTAAGTTTAGGAAGTATTTCATCAATTTTAGCTTCAATAGCAGGGTCTAATGGTAATGGCGCCATAGAAGCCCATGAATCGGAGTTTGTTTTTTTTAATTGATTACAACTAAAAAAAAGTATAGATAAAACAATTAATGATAGTGTAACATAATTAAGAGATTTCCTGTTTTGCATTTTATTTTTTATATATTTTAGATTTAATTTTTTGCAGAGGCTAAAGATAATAAGAAGAAATTATAAAAAGTGGATTTATAATAAATGGTTAAAATTTAATGGTCTTTCATATCTACCATATTAATTAAAATTTTGATGAAAACTTATCTAAAAAAATTTTTGATTTTTTTGACCCTTGGAATTTTATTTCTCCTAATTTTTAGCATTTCTCCGGACAAAAGTTTTGAAGAATTAGCTCCCAAATACGCTGCCTCACCCTCTTCATTTATAGAGGTAAAAGGAATAAAAATACATTATCGTGATCAAGGTCAAGGATATCCTATTGTTTTGATTCATGGTACAGGTGCATCACTTCATACTTGGGATGCATGGACCGAGGAATTAATTAAAACTTATAGAGTAATACGCCTAGATCTTCCAGCTTATGGTTTAACTGGAAAAGATCNACAAAAACGTTATTCCTCTNTAGATTATGTAAATTTTTTAGATGCCTTTTTAGNCAAACTTGGTATAGAAAAGTTTCATCTGGGAGGAAACTCATTGGGAGGATTGGTCTCATGGCTATACGCTTCTTATCATGATCAAAAAGTAAACAAGCTTTTATTACTAAATCCAAGTGGCTTTCCTTTTGATTCTACTCCAATGGTTATCAAATTAGCTAAAACCCCTATTCTAAACATTTTTATTCGTTATATAACACCAAAAAGTTTTGTNANAAAGAACCTAAAAGAAGTTTATTATAATGATGATTTNATTACTAATGAGACCATTGATCGTTATTATGATTTAACNTTATTTGAAGGAAATCGAGAAGCATTTATAGATCGATCATTTATAGAACGTGAAAATTACACAGACCGTTTATCTTTAATTCAATCACCTGCCCTTGTGCTTTGGGGAGAGAATGACGAATGGATTCCAGTAGAAGATTCCGAAAAATTTAAAGCTCATTTAAATAATATCAAAATAGTTATTATGCCTAAAACAGGTCATATTCCAATGGAAGAAAGGCCAAAAGAAAGTGTTGCTATAGCTCTAGATTTTCTTTCTAATTAAGATTAATTTACTTTAGAATATACATCCATATAAATAGAAAAAAATTGTATAAAATGTTTTTTTTCAATATGTTGCCAAAATATTCTTTTAGCTTATGAACAATCAGAGACGTAAATTTATCAAGAAGACTGGAATTGTTGCCGCCTCTTCTGTTTTTGCACCTAATATTTTATTTTCAACCAAAAATCCAAAAAAAGAAAAATTAGGAGTTGCATTAGTGGGACTAGGGTACTACAGTACTTATTTACTTGCCCCAGCTCTTCAATTGACTAAAAATTGTGAATTGAAGGGAATAGTAACTGGCAGTCCAGAAAAAATTCCGATATGGCAGAAAAAATACAATATAAAGGATAAAAACATATACAGCTATCAAAATTATAATGAAATAGCAAATAATTCCGATATTGATGTAATATATGTGGTATTACCACCCTCAATGCATGCTGAATATACTATAAGAGCTGCAAATGCAGGAAAGCATGTTTGGTGCGAAAAGCCCATGGCTCCATCAGTTACTCAGTGCGAAGCCATGATTAAAGCATGCAAGGATAATAAGGTTAAACTTGCAATAGGATATAGATGTCAGCATGACCCAAATATTCAAGCTTATATGAAAGTAGGTAAAGAAAAACCTTTTGGTCAAATTAAGATGATTACTTCAGCAGCGGGTTACTTTGACGGAAGAACCGATCATTGGAAACAAAAGAAAAAAATGGGTGGCGGTTCTATGGCAGACATGGGAGTTTATGCCCTACAAGGTGCAAGATTAGCTACTGGTGAAGAACCTATTTCTGTTTTGGCTAAATCATTTACAACTCGACCTAAAATATATCATGAAGTAGAAGAAACTGTAATGTTTCAACTTGAGTTTCCCAGTGGTGCTCGTGCGGCTTGTCAAACAAGTTTTGGCATTCAAATGAATCACCTACACGTTAGTTATGAAAAAGGATGGCTCAAAATGCAACCTCATTCTTCATATAGTGGTAATAATGGTAGCATGTCTAATGGTACTATAATTAACTTCCCATTAGACAATCAACAGGCTAAACAAATGGATGACGATGCAGACTCCATTTTGAACAATAAAACTATGATCGTACCTGGTGAAGAAGGACTAAGAGATATTCGGGTCGTGGAGGCTGTTTATAAATCTGCTGCACAAAACTGTATGATTAAATTGTAAGATTTATTTTCAAATTATTATAATTTTAAACTTAATTGATGATGAATTAAAAGCAATTTATCATAGTAAAAATTCTGTTTGTATTTGGCTTTTTAAAAGTAGACTTGAAAGAAACAAATTTATGGATGAAACAATTGGGATGCAAAAAAAAGAAAGAGAAGATTACTATCTTTTAAATTACAAATTTTGAATTATTTAATTAGATTTTTCTTCCTCCAACTGAATTAAAGGTGAAGGATAATAATTTATGTTTTTACTTCGCCAAATTAATGAGTGCTTTGCCAAACGATGTTTATATTCTGACCAGTCTCTTAGGCTAGTTTTAGTCCATCCTATTTCAGCATATCCTGGTAATCGAGGTAAAGTTAAAAACTCTAATTCAGATGAATTACTTGTAGTTTCAGTCCAAAGCGGCGCCTCAANTCCAATAATTTTGTNACCAGGGATTTCTGGAAAAAGTTTTTCAATTGACCAATCATATCCTTTTTTTACATCTATAAAACCTGCCCAATTTAATCCAAGTTTTGTTAGACTGTCATATTTCATGTCTAAATACATTAATGCAGCAGGAGAAACCAAAACCTTAGGTTGTTTTTTTAGCCCATTTAAGATATTATCAAGCCCTTTATTACCAGATTCGTTTTGGGAATAGTTCCAAAACTGTAATATTGTATTTGGTGGAATATCCCCTAAATAAATGTCATCCCAACCAATAACTGTTTTATTATATTTTTTTACTATTTCAGAAGTCCTAGAAATAAATTCTATGTAGTCCTTTTTTTTAGTCGCATATGATTCATCTCCCCCAATATGAAAATATGACCCAGGACTTATGCTTGATATCTCTCTTACAACATCATCAATAAATTGATATGAATATTCAGTATTACAAAGAGTGCTAAAACCTACTCCTATTCCAGTGTATAACTCTCTTAATTTTCCATCACAATTTAGTTTTGCATAAGAGGCTAATGCAGAATTAATATGTCCTGGTATCTCAATTTCAGGCACTATTGTTATAAATTTTGAAGCAGCATAACTTACAATTTCCTTATACTGTTCCTGAGTAAAAAATCCACCTTTACCTCCTCCAACTTCAGTTAAAGAGCCTATTTCAGTCAATTTTGGCCAAGATTTTATTTCAATTCTCCATCCTTGGTCATCACTCAAATGAAGATGTAAATGATTTATTTTATAATATGAAACTAAATCTATGTGTCTTTTTACTTCTTCTAAATTAAAAAAATGACGAGCAACATCAAGCATAGTTCCTCTATATCCATATTCTGGTTGGTCAATTATATTTCCTGTTGGAATATAATCTATATTATCACTATTTTGAGCTAATTCAATAATTTGAATTAAACTTTGCCAACCCCTATATATTCCCTCTTTAGTAGTTCCTTTTATTATTATGCGGTTATTTTTAATTTCTAAATCATAACCTTCATCTGATGAGACATTAATATTATCATCGATTTCTAAGAAAAGACTATTTCTTTTTGACAAATTTCCTTTTTTATAATCTATATTTTCTACTAAAACTCCCCATTCTTTATTTATTACTTTTAAAAGATCACTAATTTTTTCATCACCAATAATTGAATTTATTGAAGAAATTTTCAAAGCTTGATTTGATGAAATAATCTGGTTGGGATAAGGAATTAAAGCTGAATCTTGGATAGGATCAATAACTGGTGGTTGATTACATGAATAAAAAGCAATAATTAATAATGCAAATCTGTAAATTTTCATATTATAAACCTTCAAACTTTTAAAGTAATAAAATAATAAATTTTTTCGCTAAATTAGATTTATGAGACAAATTTTAATACTTTTTATAGCTTTTTTATTTATTGGATGTTCAAATAAAATTGAAAATTTAGAAAAATTTAAATTATTACCCTCAGTTCAAGAGCTTGAGTTTAAAGACACTTTTTCAAACCTGAATTTTGAGAATATAAAATTTGCATATTCTTTTAACAATACTGAGCTTCCAATCCGATATGATTTTACTAATCATATTGAAAATAATAGCCAAAGTGAATCTACAATTGATTACCATATTGATTCTAGCTTAGATTTAAATCAAGAAGGATATAAATTAGATATTTTAAAAAATAAAATATCCATTATAGCAAAAGATAAAGCTGGATTATTTTATGCATTTACAACTTTAGATCAATTAATTGAAGACAGTAAAGATCAAAATATAAATCTCCCAATGCTTAGTATTAAAGACTATCCTTTAATTAAATTTAGACCTATTCATATAGATGTAAAACATCACCTAGAAAAAGAATCATATTATTATCAATTGATGGATCATTTAGCACAATTAAAAATTAATGGANTTATTCTAGAAATTGAAGATAAACTNAAATACAAAAGACGTCCAGAAGTAGGTTCTGAAGATGCTTTAAGTATTGAAAAATGGAAATCAATTAGTGAATATGCTAAAAAAAGAAACATTAATATAAGTCCCTTAGTACAAGGTCTAGGTCATGCCTCATATATCCTTAAGCATGAGCAAAATAAAAACTTGAGAGATGACCCAAAAAGTGATTGGGCATTTAATCCTCTAGATCCAGAGACATACNAACTTCAATTCGATTTGTATCTTGATGCAATGGAAGCTACTCCATATGGTAAGTATCTTCATGTTGGTGGAGATGAAGTGCAAACTACNGGAAGAAAAAGTGGCAAAAGTGCTTTAGAACTGAATTTAATATGGTTGAACAAAGTCAGTGCTTTTGCTGAAAAACATAACCGAATTCCTATTTTTTGGGATGATATGCTTCTAAAGCAAGGTGAAGTATACTACCCNATCTATGATTTAAATATAAGNNNACAAAAAGTTGANTCCATTTGGGAAGTTAACGAACCTAAACTCAATAAATTTATTAAGCAATTCCCTGAAAACTGTATATATATGAGATGGAATTATCATGCAACAGAATCTTACGGTAATGCAAGAGCCATGGACTGGTTCATTAATAATGGATTAAAAGTTATGGGGGCTACTGCAGGTCAAACTAGATGGACTTTAATGCCTCAAAGAGAAAGTAATATTGATCAAATACGCATTTTTGCTGATCAATCTATTAAAAGAAATTTCAATGGTCTTTTACTGACTCTCTGGGATGATGATTCTCCTCATTTTGAATTATATAAAAGAGGAATTTCTGCTTTTGCCGAATATACTTGGGGAGGAATTAAAAGAACTAAATCTGAATTCAAATCCGTTTTTCGTCATAGAACCTTTGGGTCAGAGTTTCAATCAGAAGAATATGCATTTATAGACTCTTTAGATTCCCCAGTAAAAGAGTGGACTAATATTCTTTTAAAAAAAGATTTTGAAAAAATGATGATAACAATTACCGATTCTCTTGAAGTTAGTAATAGTGAAGTTATTCACAGAAATTCTCTGATACATAGAAAAAATACTTTAACNAATTATNTTATTGATTTACCAGATTTTAACAATAAAGGATNCTGGAATAAAAAATATTCATCACGTTTAAAAAAAATCTCAAAACAAATANAATCATTAAATAAGATTAACAGTATTCTAAATAAGATTAAAGAAAAAGACCCTGAAAATAAATTTCTAATTGAGATATATGAGCAAGTGAGTGCATTAGCTGGATACAGTTTCTATGCTATGGAAGTTCTTAGCAGATTTGATAATGCTAAAACTGAAAAGGAAGAGACTCTTTATTTAAAAGAAATATATGATCTTTCAAAAAAATTCAAAAACTTACGCGAAAAATTTGAATCTGTTTACAGTAAAACTCGTGTTTTAAATAAACCTGAAAGCTATATTCTTGATCAAGATCATCATTATCATCCTGCTAATCAAACCAAAAATTTTGACTGGCAATTTATGGCAGAATTGATATTTCTAGAAAAAATAGAAAATTATTTAAAAGAGATGATGCTGAAGATTAAGGGTTAATTAAGCAGGTTAGGAAATGGGAATCAATGTTGGTAGGAGTAAAAAAATTAAAGTTTATAACTTTTATTTATTTTTAGTATAATGAATTATTTGATTAGCAGCTCTGGTTTATTTCTTTGTTTGTCAATTTTGATTCTTCAGTCTTGTACACTTACTATTCCTGATAAGGTCGAAACTGAATACTTAAATTTGACTGAAGATATAGATTTTAACTACCATATCAAACCAATTTTATCTGATCGATGTTTTCAGTGTCATGGTCCAGACTCAAAGACTAGAAAGGCAGGACTTAGATTAGACATTGAAGAAATTGCCTTTTCTAAATTGGCAAGTGGAAATAAAGCTTTTTCATCATCAAGTATTTATAAAAGTGAAGTCGCTCACAGAATATTAAGTGATGATCCTACTACTCAAATGCCTCCACCTGAATCAAAACTTAGTCTTTCAGACAATGAAAAGGCTTTAATTTTGAGATGGATCGAACAAGGGGCAAAATGGAAAGAACATTGGTCGTTTATTAAACCAAACTTGCCTAAAATTCCAAAAAACATAAATGTTAATTCGAAAATTAATAATGAAATTGATTACTTTATTAATCGAAAATTAAACAAATTAAATTTAGAATTTTCTGAAAAGGCATCCAAGGAAAGATTATTAAGGAGAGTATCTATTGATCTTAGAGGTCTTCCTCCATCAATAGAGGAAATTGATGACTTTGAAAATGATAATAGCAGTAACGCCTATGAAAAAGTAGTTGATAAATTTTTAAATTCAGTTGCTCATGCAGAAATGTTAACTCTTGATTGGTTAGACCTTTCAAGGTATGCAGATTCTCATGGATTACATGCTGACGGAGCTAGAACAATGTGGCCATGGAGAGATTGGGTTATAAACTCATTTAAAAAAAATATGCCATATGATCAATTTGTTACTTGGCAAATTGCCGGTGACCTATTTCAAAATCCTACGCAAGAACAAAAATTAGCAACAGCCTTTAATAGAAATTCTCCAATGACTGCTGAGGGAGGTGCTATAGATGAGGAATGGAGACTTCACTATGTTTTTGACAGAACAGAAACCCTAAGTACTGCTTTTTTAGGATTAACTGTTGCTTGTGCAAAATGTCACGATCACAAATTTGACCCAATATCACAAAAGGATTATTATCAACTAGCTTCCTTTTTTAATAATATAAAAGAATTAGGAATGACCGGAGATGATGGAGATTTTGGCCCCCTTTTACCTATTCCAAATAAAGCAAAAGAAAATGAAATCAATCAAATCAAAGCCAAGATAAATGATAAAGAAAAAGAGATTAACATTCAAAAAGATAAATTAAGAGAGTTCTACACTTATGCAGAAAATCTTAAAACCAAAAGTTTTAGTGAAAAAGATATTTTAAATAATTTAAAATCAAATTATTTAATTGGATACTATCCCCTTAATAAAATTAAAAAATCTAAAAACTCAAATAACAAAAAGATATTTATAGTTGACAATAACTATTTTGCTAAATCAGAATCTAAAGCTGAAATTGTAGATGGAATAAAAGGCAAGGCTTTAAAATTTTCAACCGACATAGATTATTTAAAACTGGAAAAAGTTCCAAATTTTGAAACTAATGATTCTTTTTCAGGTTCATTTTGGATAAATACTAATGATATGGATCCTGAAAAAACACAACACGTTCTTGGAACAAGTGGGCAAAAAAATGATTTTTGGAGAGGTTGGGATATATATCTAGATAATGAAAACTTCATTAATATGAGGCTAATTAATGTTCAACCAACTAATTTAATTCATGTAAAAGCTGACCTTGTTATTGAAAAAGATACATGGAATAATATAATATTTTCATACAATGGCTCAGCTAAATCCAGTGGTCTCAGAATTTTTATCAATGGAAAAGAAGCTAATCTTGAGATAAAAATGGATAATTTATATAAATCTATACACCCTGTTCCTGTAGGAAAAAAATCCCAAGCTGGATTTCCTTTTAATGTAAGAAAAAAAGATATTAGACCTTTAAGAGTTGGAAAATCGGGAATGGACCACTCTGGTGATAAGGGTTTGTTTTCAGGAAAAATAGATGATATTTATCTTTTCTCCAAAGACTTAACAACCTTTGAATCATTAAGTCTTTTTAACTCATATGATATTTCTAAAAAAATTGTAGATGAAAACATTATAAAAAATCATTGGATAGAGTCTGATTATAAAGTATTAAGAAATAAAGCGAAACTCTCTTCTTTAAGGGAGAATTGGCTCAAAATAATGGAGCCAGTAATTGAAGTAATGGTTATGGAGGAGATGAAAAACCCTAGAGATAATTATCTTTTAAATAGAGGAAGTTATTTAGAACCTTCCTATAAAGTTGGAATAGATGTTCCTGAAAATTTACCTAGAATGGATTCCTCTCTTCCTAAAAACAGACTTGGGTTAGCAAAATGGTTGTTTTCAAATGAAAACCCTTTAACGTCAAGAGTTACAGTAAATAGATATTGGCAAATGATTTTTGGTTATGGCCTTGTACGAACCCCTGAGGATTTTGGTGTACAAGGAATGTTGCCTAGTCACCCTGAACTTTTAGATTGGTTATCAGTTTATTTAATTAAAAATAATTGGGACATTAAAAAATTAATTAAACTGATGGTAATGTCTCATGCGTATCAACAAAAATCTACTAGTAATGATANGCTTAATGAAATTGATCCAAATAATTTTTTTCTTGCTAGAAGCAATTCATATAAACTACCTGCAGAAATTATTAGGGATAACGCTCTTGCCTCCAGTGGCTTACTAGTCAAAAAAGTTGGTGGACCTAGTGTGAAACCATATCAACCAGAAGGATTATGGTTAGAAAAAAATAGTTTTTCAGCCGATTTATATAACTACAAAAAAAATTCTGGAGATAGTCTTTACAGAAGAGGAATGTACACGTTTATAAAAAGAACTTCCCCTCCACCCTCTATGATTGCTCTTGACGGAACATCTAGAGAGGTTTGTACTGTTAAANGAGAAAAAACTAATACTCCACTTCAGGCTTTAGTGCTGATGAATGATCCTCAATTTTTTGAGGCATCAAGAATTTTGGCAGAAAGAATTCAAAAAGAAGGAGGAAAAAATTACTCAGACCAAATTAAATATGGTTTTAGACTTGCAATTTCTAGGTATCCTAAGGATGAGGAATTAAAACTTTTAAATGAGCTNTATGAATCACAACTAAAATTCTACAAATCAAATCCAAAAATGACAAATCAAATCCTAAAAGTAGGAGACAAAAAATTTGATAGATCNCTTAACAAATATAAAACTGCAGCTTTAACTATGGTCTCTAACTTAATTTTAAATCATGATGAAACCTATTTAAAAAGATAAAATGAATTGTAATAATCACAAACATAATTATAAATTTTCTAGAAGAGATTTTCTGACTAAAACCTCCTTAGGAATGGGTGCATTAACTCTTGGTTCATTAATTAGTCCTTCAAATTTATATGCTCAAAATAATTCGATCAATAATAGATTACCTCATTTCCCTCCCAAAGCAAAAAGAGTTATTTATCTTTTGCAAAGTGGAGCTCCATCTCAACTAGATTTATTTGACTATAAGCCACTACTAAATAAACTAAATGGAACGGAACTTCCTGATAGTGTTAGGGGTGGTCAGAGGCTTACTGGAATGAGTTCCGGTCAATCAAGTTTTCCCTTAGCTGGATCAATATTTAAGTTTAAACAGTTTGGAAAAAGTGGTGCTTGGATGAGTGACCTTATGCCTTATACATCTCAAATAGTTGATGATTTGTGTTTTATAAAATCAATGTACACTGAGGCAATAAATCATGATCCTGCTGTTACTTTTCTTCAAACTGGATCTGAACTTCCTGGAAGACCTTCAATTGGTTCATGGATAAGTTATGGATTAGGAAGTGATAATAAAAACTTACCAGAATTTGTTGTCTTAGTAACAAAGGATAAATATGGTCAGCCGCTATACTCTCGCTTATGGGGAAATGGTTTTTTACCATCAAAACACCAAGGTGTTCAGTTTAGGTCTGGTAAAAATCCTGTACTTTACTTAGATAATCCCCCGGGTGTAACAGCAGATTTAAGAAAAGAACAACTTGAATATTTAAAAAAAATAGAAAAAATAAATCATAGAGATGTTGGTGATCCAGAGATACTTTCAAGAATGTCTCAGTATGAAATGGCCTTTAGAATGCAATCCTCTGTTCCAGAGGTTATGGATGTATCCAAAGAACCAGACTACATATATGATCTATACGGCAAAGAGAGTAGAAACCCTGGTACCTTTGCAGCAAATTGTTTGCTAGCTAGAAAATTAATTGAAAAAGATGTAAAGTTTATTCAATTATATCACCAAGGTTGGGATCAACATGGAGACTTACCCAATGCAATCAAAGTTCAATGTAAAGATACAGACCAACCTACAGCCGGTTTGATTAAAGATTTAAAACAAAGGGGTTTGTTGGATGAAACTCTAGTTATATGGGGAGGTGAGTTTGGAAGAGGATCATACTCTCAAGGTACTTTGACTGAAACCAATTATGGAAGAGATCATCACCCTAAATGTTTTACAATATTTATGGCAGGGGCTGGAATTAAAAAGGGAATCACAATTGGTTCAACGGATGATTTTGGATATAATATTAAGGAACGTCCTGTTCATGTTCATGACTTTCAAGCTACTTTAATGCATCTTTTAGGTATCGATCATGAAAGACTAACATTTAAACATCAAGGAAGACGTTACAGATTGACGGATGTACATGGTGAGATAGTTAAAGAAATACTATCTTAAAAAAAGTTTTCGGCCCTTTAGGGCTTTAGAAATACCCTTCTTATAAATATAAAAACTACAATTAAAACTGAGTAACCTATAAAAAAAGGGATAACAAATGCTTGAAGTTTTAAAACAAGCATAAGTGCCATAATAAATAATTGAAAACCAAGACCGTAAATTGATACCATTGTCATAAACCATTTAGGGAAGGGCTTACTTTTAACAGCATTACGATCCATAAAATAAATTGTCTTATCAAAAGGAATATAAAGTAAGTAGTAAATCTTGTAAAAAATATTGACAGCTAATTGACTCTCTCCATTTAATGCCTTAGGTGTATTATTTTCGAAAATCCGACTAGTTGAATCACCTTTTACTGAATTTCGTAAAATTACATAGTAGTAATTGTAAAGTGTTCCTTGAAGTTGAATTGCTAAAAAAGCAGTTATCATATAAATAATTGAAATGTCAGTGATGTACCAAAAGGTTAATAAAAAACAGAAATTAAGTATTAGATCTGCAATTGAATCATAATAACGACCAACATAAGATGGTTTTTTTTTAAGACGTGCTAAATCACCATCTGCAGCATCTAAAACTGATTTTAATAGTAACAAAAAAGCTGACGTAATAAGATACCCTTTTAATAATAATCCAATAGCTATAAATCCAGTTATTACAAATATCGTAGTTACATGAATAGCCGTTAAGGAAGTGTTTTTGAGCCTGGTAGCTATCCAATGTCCCAAAGAACGACCATAATCAGACAAGTCTAAAAATTGATGCTTCTTAGGTAATTTTGACATTTTAAAAAGGTATTTAACTTAGGTGTTAAAATGACATGCAAATATACTGTTTCTGGAGTTCCACCTCAGTTTACACCTCACTAAAAAAAGACCCCTAGTGTTTATAGGGGTTTTCAGCTATAGTAGCAGAGAGGATGGGATTCGAACCCACGATACGCTATTAACGTATACACGCTTTCCAAGCGTGCGCCTTAAGCCACTCGGCCACCTCTCTAATTATATTAAATAAACAAAACTAAACACTATCTGTTTTTTAATTTAAAAATTTCATTTATATGATTGATGCTTGTCTCACAACATCCTCCTAGAATAGTTGCACCTAATGACTTAAATTTTTTCACAAAATTCGCAAATTTTTTTGGCGTTAAATCTTTTCTTTTACCCAAAAACTCAGTTGGATTTTTTGATATACTTTTTGAATAAATATTATTATAACCTGTTTTTGGATTAGTAAGTTTAAATCCATTAAGTTTAAAGCCAAAAGGTAATCCAAAGCTTTTAAGTTCTTCAAGATTTAATTCAAAATTTTCTGGAGAAACACATGACAACATTAAACCCATTAAATTATCATGATCAATTTTATGAATTATATCTGAAATTTTTTCACTACTTGGCAACCTTGTCCCCTCTGAAACGTGAGCACCTATTAAATAGGGTTTGTTAAATATTTTTATAGCCCGAATAGCCTGTCGAATTTCATTGACACTGCTCAAAACATCCAAATAAAAAAAATCAACATATGGATCAATAATCTTAGCTTGGTCATAAAAATTATCATGAATTTCTTGACTATCCCTTAAGTCAGCTTGATATACAAAATTTTGCGGAGGTAAGCCTCCAGCTACCAAAATACCATTACCTAGTGTTTTGGCTTTTTGAGCAATTTCTCCAGCTTTAATATTTAGATACTCGAACTTTTCTTCAATATTATTTTCACGAAGTCTAATCCTTTTTGTGCTAAATGTTGTAGTAACAATTACTTCTGCTCCTGCATTTATAAAATCCAAATGTGTATCTAAAACGAGTTGATGATAATTTTTATCTAAAAGTGCACTTGCACTCCATAAAGTTCCTTTTGATTTAAGCCCACGAGAAAGTAACTCTTGACCCATTCCACCATCTAAAATTCTTACTTCTTTAAAAAAATTTTTATCCATTTTCATTCATCTTTTTTGGGAAATTACTGAAATTTAAATGCAGAAAAAGCATTTCTAGTTGTTACACTGGCCACATCTTTCTCAGAAATTCCATAAACATCAGAAAGTTTAAGTAAAATATTTTTTAAATATGAACTTTCGTTTCTCTTTCCCCTATAAGGTGCAGGGGCTAAATATGGACTATCTGTTTCTAATACAATGTTTTCTATTGGAATTTTTTGTAAAACCTTCTCAAGATCATTGTTTTTAAAAGTAATAACACCTCCTATTCCTAATTTGAAATTCAAATCAATCGCCCTTTGAGCATAATTGAAATCTCCTGTAAAACAATGAAAAATGCCCGTTAAATCATCACCTTTATGTTGTTCTATTATTTCAAATACTTCATCAAAAGCCTCTCTACAATGAATTACAATAGGTAAGCTATAAGATTTTGCTAAAAGAATTTGTTTCTCAAAAGCTTTTTGTTGCTCAACCAAATACTTTTTATCTCTATATAAATCTATTCCTATCTCACCAATTGCAAAAAATTTATCTTCTGAAAGTAATTCCTCAACAATTATTAGTTCTTCTTCGAAATTTTCTTTAACATAATTAGGATGAAGTCCCATCATTAAATAAATATAATTGGGGAAATTCTTCTTTAGTTCAAACATCCTTTTATGATAAGAAGAATCAATAGAAGGAATAAAAAAATGATTTATACCGACATCAATAGCTCTTTTAATTACTTCCTCTCTATCATGATCAAAATCTTTTAAATAAATGTGGGTATGGGTATCTATTAATTGCATAATTNAAACTAANATAATTNNAAATATTTTTTTNNCTTCTTATTATTNTAAAATTTTAATTTACTTTACANNNNTACTTTTCAAATGATAAAAAANTTTTTANATAANANTGGNTANNTTGNNNTAAATTTAAAAAAAACAAANAGTCANCATTTAACTTGTANTTTAAAAATTAATGGNANCNAAGGTCTNTTTNTANTNGATACNGGNGCNTCAAATAGTTGNATAAATNANNNAGANAAGGAAANNTTNAATCAANTTGANAAAAANNANGAAATNGANGGTNCAGGNGCNGGNNNNGNAAAACTAAANCTNAAAATGACTAAAAAAAGNNTGGTTGAATATGGATCNANAAAAATNGGAAGCTTTTCTTTTNTCCTNTTGNATATGNATCANATNAANNAAACNATGANNAAAAGTGGNGNNNATNNAATAAANGGNATNATTGGAGCAGATTTTTTAAAAAAAACNAAGGCAATTATNTNNTATAAACCCTTANNTCTTTTTTTAAANGCCTAATNNCTTTTCNATTTTNTTNGACATCANATGNTCANNNGGATTNTCNAGNGCTTCTTTNANTGCNACTAAAAANCCNACTGATTCCNTTCCATCAATNATTCNATGATCATANGANAGNGCCAAATACATCATNGGNCTNATCTCTACTTTTCCNTCAACAGCNANTGGNCNTTGAATAATATTATGCATNCCTAAAATNCCAGATTGNGGNGGNTTAATTATNGGNGTNGANAACATAGATCCAAAAACACCACCATTAGAAATTGTGAAAGTTCCTCCNGTCATATCNTCNACAGTTATTTCNCCATCTCNNGCACGAATNGCTAAACGNTTTATTTCTGANTCTATTTCACTAAAAGAAAGTAATTCAGCATTTCTAACTACAGGNACCATNAANCCNTTNGGNCCAGANACAGCAACACTAATATCACAATATTCATATGNTATTTTNTGATCTCCNTCNATCATTGAATTTACATCNGGAAAAAGATTTAAAGCNCGNACNACNGCTTTNGTAAANAANCTCATNAANCCAAGGCCNACNCCATGTTTNTNTTCAAATTTTTCTTTNTATTTNTTTCTTAAATCNAAAATTGAACTCATGTCAGCTTCATTAAAAGTNGTNAGCATNGCNGTTTCATTTTTTACAGAAACTAATCTTTCNGCTACTTTTCTTCTNAGCATNGAAAGCTTTTCNCTTTTATCAGAACGATTTCCTTCCTTAGATGGAGAGCCCATAGATGGNACTGCTTTAATAACATCTTCTTTGATTATTCTTCCATCACGNCCTGTCCCCTTTATTTGACTCNAAGTCTANNCCNTTTTCNTGNACTTATTTTTTTTGCAGATGGAGATGGAGATCCTGATGCATAAATATCTTTTTTTGANATTTCATCATTNTTCTCGTTTGNAACTTTTTNTNTNGGCTCTTCTTTTGTCTTGTCTGATNTTTTTTCTCCAGATGNTTTGCCTTCAGTATCAATAAGACATACAACAGCACCNACTTCTACTGTGTCTCCCTCTTCAGCCTTGAGAGTGACTGTTCCACTNACCTCTGCAGGAAGTTCCAAGGTGGCTTTATCTGAGTCTACTTCTGCAATAGCTTGGTCTTTTTCAACATAATCTCCATCTGAAATCANCCANTGNGCAATTTCAACCTCTGTGATTGATTCTCCAGGAGAAGGNACTTTCATTTCTAGAACCATAGCTTAAAATTTAAATCAAATTTAATTTATTTATCTCTTNCATCAATTCTTTCGAAAAACTTTTTCAATAANCTTATTATGTCTTTTTTGGAATCTTACTGAACTTCCAGATGCAGGAGAGTCAGAAAATGGNCTNCTAACNATTCTAAAAGTTAATGCTTTTTCAAAATGAAGAAGCAAATAACTTAGTGCACCCATATTTTNNGGCNCTTCTTGTGCCCATACAANATCATTGGTTTTACTGTATAAANTCAATTGATGATTAATTTGATCNTTTGGTAGTGGNAAAATTTGTTCAACTCTGACAATAGCTACATCCATTCTGTTTTTTTCTTCTCGAGCTTTGATTAAATCATAATAAAATTTCCCAGTGCAAAAGACCAGAGTTTTTGANTTNTCAGGTGANACTTTNTCATCNGGAATCAATAATTCAAATTTCCCTTTAGTAAAATCATCTTTTTTAGAAACTGCAAGAGGATGCCTNAACAAGCTTTTTGGGGTAAAAACTATAAGTGGTTTTCTGTAATTTACNATTGTTTGTCTTCTTAGCAAATGAAATAAATTTGANGGAGTTGTNCAATTAGCTACAATCATATTATCTTCTGCACAAAGTTGCAAGTATCTTTCCATTCTCGCAGATGAATGCTCCGCCCCCTGACCTTCATAGCCATGAGGTAAAAAAAGAACNATTCCATTTTGTAATTTCCACTTATCCTCAGCTGCAGAAATATATTGNTCTAAAATAATTTGGGCTCCATTACTAAAATCTCCAAATTGTGCTTCCCATATTGTAAGCGTCTTTGGNCTTGCCATGGCATATCCATAATCAAANCCTAAAACNCCATATTCTGAAAGTAAAGAGTTATAAATTGAAAAATTTCCTTTAATNTCAGAATNAAGATTATCTAGAAGAATAANTTCTTCTTCAGAATCCTCTGCTTTTAAAATAGCATGTCTGTGAGAAAATGTTCCTCTTTCAACATCTTGACCCGATATTCTAACATTATAACCTTCCATTAACAGTGAACCATATGCCAACATNTCTCCCATTGCCCAATCAATTTTATCAGTATCAAAAAACATTGTTTTTCTATCATCAATTAATTTTANAATCTTTCTTAAAAAATTTTTCTCCTGTGGAAGTGATGATACTACTTTAGCAATATGCTCTAATTTTGAGATNGGAATCTTTGTTTCAANCTCNCTNNTCATGATTTTTTCATTAACTCTTTCAAATTCCTTCCATTCATCTNCCATAAAATCAGTAACCATAGTTTCCTTTACTTTTGAGGAATCTTCAAAAGCTTTATCAAGCATTGCTCTATATTCTTTTTCAATTCCCNACAAATACTCTTGATCAATAACTCCTTCACTTAACAAAACTTCAGAATATATTTGTTTAGGATTTTTATGCTTAGCAATAGCTTTGTAAAGTTTGGGTTGAGTGAAACGAGGCTCATCCCCTTCATTATGACCATACTTTCTATATCCCAGNAAATCAATAAAAACATCCTGATTAAATTCCATCCTNTATTCAAGTGCAAAATGAGCTGCATGAATAACAGCTTCAACATCATCTGCNTTAACGTGAAAAATAGGGCATAANGTAACNTTTCCTACATCCGTGCAATAAGTACTTGTCCGNGCATCAAGATAATTAGTGGTAAATCCAATTTGATTATTNACTACTATATGAATTGTCCCTCCTGTTTTATAACCTTTTAAGCCAGCCATTTGAACAATTTCATANGGAAGTCCTTGGCCTGCGATGGCTGCATCCCCNTGAACTATGATAGNAAGTNCTTTAGATAAATTCCCAGAAAAGTCATCTTCTTGTTTNGCTCTAGTTATTCCCTGTACAATAGCTCCAACGGTTTCCAAATGAGATGGATTTGGAGCAATNTTGAGATTGATTTTTTTNCCTGAATTGGTATCTCTTTTACATGTCCATCCCATGTGATATTTTACATCTCCGTCAAAAATCATTTCTTCATCATAATCCTTGCCTTGAAATTCATTAAAAATATCTTTAGCAGATTTCCCAAAAATATTAATTAGAGTGTTTAATCTTCCACGATGNGCCATTCCCATGACAAATTCTTCTACTCCCTTTTCAGCAGCTAACTCAATTATTGAATCAATAGCAGGGATCAAGGACTCTCCTCCTTCTAGTGAAAAACGTTTCTGACCTACAAATTTNGTNTGTAAAAAATTTTCAAAACNAACNGCNTGGTTCAATTTTGAAAGAATATGTTTTTTTTGATCTGCCGAAAATTTTGGNTGATTTGTATTTACATTNAGTTTTTTTTGTATCCAATTAACCTTTGAAGGGTTTCTTATATACATATATTCAATTCCAATTGAATCACAATAAANTTGCTGAAGATGATCNATNATTTCAGANAATGTTGATGATCCNATACCCATTATTTCTCCAGCACTNAAAACAGTTGCTAAATCTTTTTCCTCTAATCCAAAATTCTGAAAATCTAAAGTTGGAGTGTATGTTCTTCTNTCTCTGACTGGATTTGTTTTTGTGAATAAATGTCCTCTATTTCTGTAGGCATCTATTAACTTTACTACTTGGAATTCNTTTTTAATATTTTCNGGNACTTGGTTATCAGTTTCCAAATGNGAACTTCCGTTCTCCTGCCCAAAATCAAACCCTTGAAAAAAAGCTCTCCAGCTAGGTTCAACAGTGTCAGGATACTTAAGGTATTGGTCATAAAGTTCAGCGAAATAGGCCGTATTAGCTGAATTTAAAAAAGAATACTTATCCATTTGGCAAAGTCTTTACAGCTTGCTAAAACAAAATTACACTTTTTGATAAAAGACTTTTGAATTTTATTGATAAAAAATATTTGATTCTATAACCTTTCAAATACACCAGCGATTCCCTGACCTCCACCTACACAAGCAGTTACCATTCCAAACTTCTGTTTCTTTCTTTTCATATCGTTGAGTAACTGAATTGTCAATTTTGCCCCTGTACAACCCAAAGGATGACCCATTGCTATTGCTCCGCCATTTAAATTTACTGTTTCAGGATCTAAACCAGCTTCTTGAATTACAGCCAAAGACTGAACGGCAAACGCTTCATTAAGCTCAGTTTGTTCTATGTCTGAAAGTTTAAGACCTACCTGATTCAAAACTTTTGGAATTGCTACACACGGTCCAATACCCATATAAAGAGGATCTACACCACCAACTGCACAACCCAATAATTTAGCAATAGGTTGAAGCCCTAATTCTGTAACCTTTTTCTCACTCATAACTAGAGTAAAAGCAGCTCCGTCAGATGTTTGAGATGAATTCCCAGCGGTAACAACTCCTCCTTTTTTAAAGGCTGGACGTAATTTTGCTAAACCGTCTAAAGTTGTATCTCTCCTAACGCCCTCATCAATCTCCACAACATGGCTTGATTCTACTCGCTTACCATTTTTAACAAAAACTTCATCAACTTTTATTGGAACTATTTCTTCATTGAAGAAACCTTTATCAATTGCATTTGCTGCTTTCATATGAGAAGAATATGAGAAACTATCTGCTTGTTCTCTTGAAAT
Organism: Flavobacteriaceae bacterium; assembly: GCA_002719315.1. Taxonomy (GTDB): domain Bacteria; phylum Bacteroidota; class Bacteroidia; order Flavobacteriales; family Flavobacteriaceae. The sequence continues at coordinate 21,043 of PBHD01000002.1, read as the reverse complement.
TTTATATTTACTTGACACAGCTTCAGCTGTAGCTCCCATGCTAACATGATAATTTATATTATCAATATTAGCCTTATAACTTGGGGAAAGCTTATAACCTGTCATTGGAAGTAAACTCATACTTTCAGTTCCTCCAGCAATATATATCTCTCCAAAACCAGCTTTAATTTTAGAAACAGCTAAAGCTATAGCCTCTAGTCCAGATGCACAATATCTATTAATTGTGATTCCTGGAACTTCCTTGCCTAAGGAGCGAGCGGCAATTAATCTTCCTATTTGAAGTCCTTGTTCTCCTTCGGGATTAGCACAACCAACAATTACATCATCAATAGTTGAAGGATCCAACTTTGGAACACTCTTAACTAGGTGCTTAACAACTTCTACAGCCAAGTCATCAGATCTGAAATTTTTAAATCCTCCTCTTTTTGCCTTTGCAACTGCAGATCGGTATCCAGTTATAATGTATGCTTCCATTTTATAAAGTTTAATTTCTTAAGGGTTTATTGTTCATTAGTAAATATTGAATTCTATCAAGAGTTTTTTGATTCCCTAATAGGCTAACAAATGCTTCTCTTTCTAAATCTAATAAATATTGCTCAGAAACATATTGAGTTCCTGTTAAATCACCGCCGCAAATTACATAAGCAACTTTCTTAGCGATTTCAACGTCATAATCAGACATATATTCTCCTAAACGGAACTCATTGATTGCAGAATAAAGTACACTCAATCCATTACGCCCTAGAACTTGAATATCACCTTTTACAGAAGGGGCTATATAATTTTTGGATAATTCTATTACCTTTTCCTTAGCCATGGCAATATTTTGGGGCGTATTATAGCAAACAAAGTCGCGCTCAGGATTTAGATAATGTAAATCAAAAGCTTGATGCGCAGAAGTGGCAACATTTGCAGTAGCAATTGTTTTAAAATAGTCAATTAATGTTGGAATTTTAACATCTCCTTCAAAAAAAGACTCTGAAGCTCGTAAAGCAAATTCCTTTGTCCCTCCACCTGCTGGTAATAATCCTACTCCTACTTCAACAAGACCTATATAAGACTCGGCAGCATAAATTCCTGCATCACAGTGCATTGCAATTTCACAACCTCCACCAAAAACATATCCTTGGGTTGCAGCTACTACAGGGATTTTTGATGTTCTTATTCTCATCATCACCTGTTGAAAACCATCAACCATTTTTTGCAAATCATCAAATTTCTTTTGCATAGCAAACATTCCTACACCCATTAAATTAGCTCCTACACTAAACTGTTTTGCATTATTCCCTATTACAATCCCCTTCCATTTTCCTTCCTCAGCAATTGATATTGCTTCATCTATTGCTTTTATTATCCCATCACCTAGAGAATTGCTCTTGCTTCTAAATTCAAGACAAAGGACCCCATCTCCAATGTCGTGCACTGTACATTCACTGTTTTTAATTACAGGTTTATTTTTCCTATAAGTATCAAGTAAAATGATAGATTCTGATCCAGGGATAGCTTCATATTTTTCTGTTTGAAGATTAAAATATTTCTTTTCCCCATTCTCATAGACATAAAAAGCACTAGCATTTATTTTTTGCATTTTTTGGATCCAATCTGGCAGCTTTAGCCCTTCAGAAGATATCATTTCAAGGCCTTTTTCAAAGCCTATAAGGTCCCAATATTCAAAAGGACCATAATCCCAAAAATATCCTGAACGCATAGCATCATCTATTTGATAATACTGTTCAGAAATTTCAGGAACTCTTTCAATTACATAAGAGAATATGGAGGTAAAATATTCATTTAAAAATAAGTTTACTTTATCTTCTCCAAGGATCAGGTTTTGAATTCTTTTAGACATGGATTCAATCCCTTTAGCATTTTTTACAACTTCAAGTTTAGGGCGAATAGAAGGTCTATATTTAAGTGTTTTTAAATCTAAGGCATTAATAATAGTCCTGCCTTTATCATCTCTTTTATCAGTTTTCTCATAAAAACCCTTTTTTGTTTTATTCCCTAAAAAATTGTTCTCGATTAAAAATGTAAAAAATTTTGGTGTAGGAGTTTCCCCAACATTTTTAAAAAAAGCATCTCCCTTAGCATTTTCGACAACAAAATTTGTAACCTTATCACTAGTGTCAAGTCCAACCAAATCCTGAAGTCTATAAGATGCAGTATTTGGACGACCTATTAAAGTTCCTGTTATTGCATCTACTTCTTCAATAGTCATGTCATACTTCTGAGTCAATTCAAAAATTTTACAACCAGACATTACTCCTATTCTATTAGCAATAAAAGCTGTTGTGTCTTTACAAAGAACTGTTTGCTTTCCTAGAATATCGCTTCCAAATTCCATGAAAAAATCAATTATTTCAGGCTTGCTATCGTCTGAAGGAATAATTTCTAAAAGACGCATATATCTTGGTGGATTAAAAAAATGTGTCCCGCAAAAATGTTTCTTGAAATCATCTGATCTATCTTTTGCTAAAATTGAAATAGGAATGCTAGATGTGTTTGAAGTAACTAGACTTCCTGGCTTTCGATACTTTTCAACGCTTTCAAAAATTTTCCTTTTTATCTCTAAAAGCTCTACAACAACCTCAATTATCCAATCTGCTTCTGAAATTTTTTCAAAATCATCATCAAAATTTCCGGTTTTTATGTATTTGACAAAACCATTTTTGTATAAGGGAGAAGGTTTTGACTTAACAGCTTTTTCTAAAGCACCATCAGCTACTGAATTTCTCCCTTTTTTGTTTTTCAGATCTCTTGGAAGTATGTCAAGCATCAATACTTCTAACCCTACATTGGCTAGATGACATGCTATGCCTGAGCCCATAACTCCTGATCCTAAAACAGCAACTTTTTTAATTTTATATTTCATCGAAACAATCTTAGCAGTTTTATTCCTACAAATCTATTTAAAAAACTTATATGAATATTTTTTTTATACTTTTGATTGCATAATTAATATAAAAGTTAATATGAGTCAAGAGGTATTTGAACAATTTAAAGCAAAGGCAGAAAATGCTGAAGCAATTGGAGGTACAATAAAGTTTGTTGTTGATGGAAATCCAGTACATATTGATGGAACTGGAGAAACTAATAATGTTTCAACTGAAGACAAAGATGCTGATTGTACCATAACTGTTTCAAGAGAAGTTTTGGAAAAACTTAGGGATGGTGAAATTAATCCTATGATGGCAGTTATGAACGGTTCTGTTAAAATAGGAGGAGATATGGGTCTTGCTATGAAAATCCAATCACTCCTTTCATAAGCTTTAAAAAGTTTTAAAGTTTATGAAATAAGATTTTTTTCAATAAGTTTACTTTCCTTTATTAAAGTAAAATTTATCTAAGTTGAAAAAAGTCTTTAAAGTTTCCATTACTGTTTCCCTTACTGGATTCTTATTCGGATTTGATACTGTCGTCATATCAGGGGTAGACCAACAACTTCAAAATTTATGGGAAACATCCGATCTTTTTCACGGAACTTTTATTATGTCTATGGCTCTATGGGGAACAGTTATAGGTGCCATTTTTGCTGGATATCCAACGGATTATTTTGGCAGAAAAAAAACTCTTATAGTTATTGGCATTTTATATTTTATTTCAGCAATAGGTTCTGGACTAGCTCTTGATCCATTTAGTTTTTCTTTCTTTAGGTTTTTAGGAGGGCTTGGTGTCGGTGCTTCAACTGTTACAGCGCCAACATATATTTCTGAAATTTCACCCGCATCTAACAGAGGAAAATTAGTTGCACTTTATCAATTTAATCTTGTTTTCGGAATACTTATTGCTTTCATTTCAAATTTTTTATTAAAAGAAACTGGGGCTGAACCCTGGCGATGGATGGTTGGCATTGAAGCTCTCCCTGCTGCAATCTATTTACTTGCAATTTTTGGAATTCCTAAAAGTCCTAGGTGGTTGATTTTTAACCAAAAAGATTATATAAAAGCTGGGGAAATCCAAAAAGAAATGAATATGATGCCTTTTACAGAAAATGAAATTAAAAAAATTGTAGATTCGGAGAGTTCTTTCACAGAAAAACTATTCTCAGCTAAATATAAATTCCCTGTTCTTCTAGCTTTTTTACTTGCTTTTTTTAATCAACTATCAGGAATTAATGCTTTCTTATATTATGCTCCTAGAATTTTTGAAACAGCCGGCTTAAAAGAAAGTTCAGCGCTTCTTAGTAGTATAGGAATTGGTGTGACAAACTTAATATTTACTCTTTTAGGGCTTTATTTAATTGATCGTATAGGACGAAAGAAACTTATGTTTTTGGGATCCATAGGCTATATAGTTTCCCTATCAATGGTTGGATTTTCTTTTACAAATTCTTGGGAAGGACTTTTTGTTCCAGCATTTTTATTTTTATTTATTGCTTCACACGCAATTGGTCAAGGTGCTGTAATTTGGGTTTTTATTTCTGAAATTTTTCCAAACCACCTTAGAGCAAAAGGTCAAGCCTTTGGATCCTCTGTTCATTGGGTTTTAGCTGCAATAATTACATTGGTTATGCCTTCTGCACTGAAAGCTACTCCAAACCCAGGTTATTTATTCTTTTTCTTTGCTGTAATGATGGTTTTTCAATTACTTTTTGTAATTAAAATAATGCCCGAAACTAAAGGGGTTTCTCTTGAAGAACTGGGAAAAAAAATAAGTGGAAACAAATGAATAAAATAGTGTGCTTTGGAGAAGTTTTGTGGGACATATTCCCTAATAATAAAATAATTGGTGGAGCTCCATTTAACGTTGCGTATAGATTAAACAGTCTAGGAATGGAAGCTTCAATAATTAGTTCTATAGGGAACGATTCATCTGGAGAATTATTAATAAAAGAAATTGAAAAAAATCAAATAAATACTTCTTTGATTCAAAAGCATCCTTCTCTAAAAACAGGTGAGGTGAAAATTTCAATTGATGAAAAGGGATCTGCTAATTATAAAATATTATCTCCTGTTGCTTGGGACGAAATATCTACTACAAAATTGGGCTTCAATAAGGTTAAAAACTCTAACGCTTTTGTCTACGGAAGTCTATCATCGAGAAGTGAGCATTCAAAAAAAACTTTATTTGAATTGCTAAAAATTGCCAAATTTAAAGTTTTTGATGTAAACATAAGAGCTCCCCACTACTCTCTTGAAACAATAAAAGCATTGATAAATGAAGCAAATTTACTCAAGTGTAATGAAGAAGAACTTTTATTTTTATCTAAATCATATGGCTATAAAAAAAATGGTCTGAGAGAGAGAATAACTTTTCTGTCGGATAAAACAGAAACAACTAGTATCTGTGTTTCCAGAGGTGAAAATGGAGCGATTTTATATGAAAATGGAGGTTTTTATGAACATTTTGGATATAAAATTAAGGTTAAGGATACTGTTGGAGCAGGAGATTCATTCTTAGCTACATTGATTAGTTATCGAATGCAAAATTTTTCAATTGAAAAATCATTAGAACTTGCTTGTGCTATGGGTGCTTTAGTGTGTAAATATGATGGTGCAAATCCAAAAATTACGTCTGAATTATTAATGTCACTAACTAGATAATTAAGAGAAATTTATTAGCCTATTTTATACTTTTGTTTTCTTTTATTTGAATATAATATTCAATAAATTTGAGCTAACCAAATCAATTAAAATGAAAATACTCGTCTGCATAAGCCATGTTCCAGACACAACTTCTAAAATAAATTTTACGGACAATAACAAATCTTTTGACACCAATGGCATCCAATACATTATTAATCCAAATGATGAATTTGGTTTAACTAAAGCTGTTTGGATGAAGGAAAGTCATAAAGCTGAAGTTGTAGTTGCCTCAGTTGGTGAAGCTCCTTGTGAATCAACTCTAAGAAAATGTCTTGCCATTGGAGCAGATAGGGCAATAAGAGTAAATATGAACCCTTTAGATGGATTTTCTGTTGCTAAGCAAATAGTTCATATTTGTGAAAAAGAAAAATTTGACCTTATTATTGCTGGAAGGGAATCAATCGACTATAATGGTGGAATGGTTCCTGGAATAATTGCTGAATTAATAAATTATAATTATGTTGCTAATTGTATTTCTCTTGAAATTGATCAAAATAAAGCTACTGCAGCAAGAGAAATTGATGGAGGAAAAGAAATAATTTCTTCTGACCTTCCTTTAGTTATTGGCTCACAAAAAGGACTTGTTGAAGAAAAAGATTTAATTATTCCAAACATGCGTGGAATAATGCAGGCAAGACAAAAATCCCTTGAGGTTATAGAGCCAATAGAAGTAAATCCAAAAACTTTATCTAATAAATATGAAAAACCATCTCCAAAAGGAGAAGTTAAGATGATAGGCTCTGAAGAGATAGATAAACTTATAGATCTTTTACATAATGAAGCTAAAGTAATATAACACTAAAAAATATATAATGTCAGTAATAATTTATTCAGAATCAGAGAATGGAAAATTTAAAAAATCAGCTTTTGAACTGGCCTCATACGGGAGGGCTTTAGCAGATAAACTTGGGCTTTCTTTAATAGCCATTTCGATAAACAATAATGAGGTTGATCCAATATCTAATTTTGGCGTAGATAAATTAATCCAGGTAAATAATAAAGAATTAGAAAAGTTTCAAGTCAATAATTACTCAAAAATTATTTCAGAAATAGCTGCCAAAAATGATGTTAAAATTTTATTACTCAGTTCCAGTGCAGATTCAAAATATTTAGCTCCTATTCTTAGCGTTAAACTCTCTTCAGGATATGTTTCAAATGTAGTTGAATTACCTGAATCAACTAATCCATTAATAGTGAAACGTTCATGTTTTACCAACAAAGCATTCAGTTATGTTAATTTATCTGAAAAAATTAATTTGATCAGTTTGTCAAATAATTCTTACGGAGTTGTAGAAAATCCAAAAAAGATGGAAAAAGAAAATTTTTCTTTTTCAGCAGATAAGTCGTCATTAAAAATAGAGAAAATTGAAAAGGTCACTGGAAAAGTTACCATAGCTGACGCTGATGTTGTAGTCTCTGGTGGACGTGGTTTAAAAGGTCCTGAAAACTGGGCTCTAGTAGAAAATTTAGCAGATGTTCTTGGGGCCGCTACCGCATGTTCTAAACCGGTCTCTGATATGGGGTGGAGGCCTCACAGTGAACATGTAGGTCAAACTGGTAAGCCTGTAGCTTCAAATCTTTATATAGCAATTGGCATTTCTGGAGCTATTCAGCATCTTGCGGGAATCAATTCCTCAAAAGTTAAGGTTGTGATCAATAATGATCCTGAAGCTCCATTTTTTAAAGCTGCAGATTATGGTATTATCGGTGATGCATTCGAGGTTGTTCCTAAGCTTACTGAAAAATTAAAAGAATTTAAATCATAGTTATTTAAAAAAAGGAGATGAACTTTCGAACATCTCCCCTTTTGTACTCGGAGCGGGACTTGAACCCGCACGGACATTACTGTCCATTGGATTTTAAGTCCAACGTGTCTACCAATTCCACCATCCGAGCCATTTTATTTAAAAGAGCGAAAGACGGGATTTGAACCCGCGACCCTCACCTTGGCAAGGTGATGCTCTACCACTGAGCTACTTTCGCATTTTGGTCAACAAATTTATAAAAATTAATCTGTGAAGATTATAATTAATCTCTATTTATTTGTTGAATTTTTCAGCGCTCTTTTTATTTCATTTAATTTTATTAGAGCTTTGACTGGAGTAAGCTCATCAATATTCACCTCCTGTATTTCATCCCTAATTTTTTCCAAAACTGGATCTTGAAGGTCAAAAAAACTTAGCTGAATTTTATCCGATTCTTTTTTAGATGATTTATTATTTTGAATTCTACTGGATTTTTCAAGAGTTTTTAACTTTTCTGAAGCTCTATTTATAACATAGCTAGGCATTCCAGCCATTTTCGCGACATGTATTCCAAAACTATGCGCACTTCCCCCAGGAACAAGTTTTCGTAAAAACAATACTTTATCCTTATATTCTTTAACAGAGACATTATAATTTTTTATTCTTTCAAAATTATTAGTCATTTCATTTAGTTCATGATAATGCGTTGCAAACAAAACTTTTGGGCAAGAACTATGTTCGTGCAAGTACTCTGTAATAGCCCATGCAATCGAAATTCCATCATAAGTACTAGTTCCCCTACCTATTTCATCTAAAAGAACTAAACTTTTACTTGTTATATTATTTAATATTAGAGCAGCTTCATTCATTTCAACCATAAATGTTGACTCTCCCATAGAGATATTATCACTAGCTCCAACTCTGGTAAAAATTTTATCAATTATTCCAATTTTCATTGAACTAGCAGGGACAAAACTTCCAATTTGACTCATAATAACAAGTAAGGCAGTTTGTCTAAGAATTGCGGATTTACCAGACATGTTTGGGCCCGTAATCATAATTATTTGATCATTTTTGTTGTCTAACTTTAAGTCATTAGGGATATAATTTTCACCCGGAGGCAAACTAGATTCTATTACAGGATGCCTCCCATCTTTAATTTGAAGGATCGTCCCTTTCGTGAATTTTGTTCTACAATAATTTTTTTTAATTGCGGAGAGAGAAAAACTAGATAATACATCCAGTTTTGCAATCATTTTAGAATTATTCTTAAGTATTTTTAGTTCCTTTTTTAAATCATCTAACAAATTTTGAAAAATCAAATTTTCAATTGATTTAATCCTCTCTTCTGCTCCAAAAATTTTGGTCTCAAATTCCTTCAACTCTTCTGTAATGTATCTCTCAGCATTAACTAAAGTTTGTTTTCTTACCCATTCAGAAGGGACTTTATCCTTGTGGGTATTTCTCACTTCTATATAATAACCAAAAACATTATTAAAAGATATTTTCAGTGATGGAATTTGAGTTTTTTTACTTTCTCTCTCCAACATTTTATCAAGACCTCCTTTACCATCATTTAATAATCCTCTCAATTCATCCAGCTCTTTTGAAACACCAGTTGAAATCACATTACCCTTTACAATTGACACAGGGGCTTCCCCATTAATTGTTTTCAAAATTAGCTTTGAAATTCTATCTGACTTTAAAAAATTTTTCCCATAAATCTTAATTTCATTCTCTTTTGATGACAGTAAAACCTCTTTAATCTTATCTATTTCAATTAGAGAATATCCAAGTTGTAATAGAGCCCTAGGGCCAATTTTAAGAGTAACTATCTTTGCAACTATTCTTTCTATGTCTACTATTTTTCTTAGTCTTGACAGTACTTTATCAAAAACTTTTTCTTCGTTTATTAAAGACTCTACAATATTTAATCTCGAATCAATTTTTTTTATATCTCTAAGTGGAAACTTAACCCAATGTTTAAGCATTCTTCCTCCCATAGGCGTGTTAGTCCGATCTAAAACATCAATTAGAGAAGTTCCTCCATTATTATTTGAAGAAAAAATTTCTAAATTTTTTAAAGTGAAACGATCCATCCACACATAATCATCTTCAAAAACTCTTCTAATGTTTGTTATGTGAGATAACTTATTATGGTTCGTTTCTGAAAGATAATGTAATATTGCGCCAGATGAATTAATTCCGGCTAATAGTTCACTTATTCCAAATCCTTTCAAACTACTAGTTCCAAAATGATCTAAAAGCTTTTGCTTAGCAAAGTTTTTTTCAAAAGCCCAATCTTCTAAAAAAAATATACTGTTAGTGTAAACTATTTCACTTAAGAATTTTTTTTTGAATGGTTTAGGAACTAAAATTTCTTTTGGCGAAAAATTTTCTATCAATTGTTGAACTTGATTTATATTCCCTTCTGAAATCCAAAAATCACCTGTAGAAATATCAAGAAATGAAATACCGCAAATTTCATTTAGGAAACTAATCGAAGCTAAATAATTATTTTTTTTCTGTTCAAGAACTTCATCATCAAGAGAGACGCCAGGAGTGACTAATTCTGTAACTCCTCTTTTAACAATTTTTTTTGCAAATTTAGGATCCTCAAGTTGATCACAAATAGCAACACGACAACCAGCTTTAACTAATTTTGGCAAATAGGTGTTTATTGAGTGATGAGGGAATCCAGCTAATTCAGTTTCACTAGTACTACCTGCTCCTCTTTTAGTTAGTACAATTCCCAAAATATTGGCCGCCTTTATAGCATCTTCACCAAATGTTTCGTAAAAATCACCAACTCTAAATAATAATAAAGCATCAGGATATTTGGATTTAATCTGATTATATTGTTTCATTAAAGGAGTTACTTTACTCACTTTTTTTGCCTTTCTGCTAATGTAAATATTCTATAAATACTTATGAAATAAATATATATCTGTATTATAAATTATTTGCAATCATATTTTGTTAAGTATACAATTTACTATTTTAGAGCATGCGAAAATTGGAAAATTTTGAGCTAAAAAGAAAATCTTTAGATCAATACAAAAAAATTGAAAAAATTCCTTTAATTATAATTTTAGATAATGTAAGAAGTTTAAATAATATTGGTTCAATATTTAGATCCTCTGACGCTTTTTTAATAGAGAAAATTTATTTGTGTGGAATTACTGCTTCTCCCCCTCATAGAGAAATTCAAAAAACTGCTCTTGGAGCAACTGAATCTGTTTCGTGGGAATATTCAAAAGAAACTGTAATTCCTGTAAAAAAACTAAAAGAAAAAGGATACAAAATATATGCTATTGAACAAGCAGAAGGTTCAATTAGTCTTCAAAATTTTAATCCAAAAAAAAATAATAGATATGCATTTATCTTTGGAAATGAGGTGAATGGTGTTTCCCAAAAAATAGTTAATTTATGTAAAAATGTAATCGAGATTCCTCAAGAAGGAACAAAGCACTCTCTAAATATTTCTGTTGCTGTAGGAGTGGTCGTTTGGGACTTTTACTACAAATTTAAAATGCTTTGAGGTCTAACTTCAAAGGAATAAGTTTATCAGAGCATTTTGTAATAAGAGCACTTATACTTGTTTTTAATACTGGATGCTTCAAATTAGGAGCTATTTCAATTAATGGATATAAAACAAAATTTCTATTTTGTAATCTCGGATGTGGTATTTGCAATTTTTCACTTGATATGATTTCATCATCATAAAAAAGTATATCCATATCAATTTTTCTAGAAATAAGCTTTCTTTGATCCATTCTAACCCTGCCCATCAAAATTTCTATTTTCAATAATCTGTTAAGTACTTCTTCTGGAGAATATTCTGTTTGAATTGAAAGACACAAATTAAAAAAATCTGGACCATCGAACCCTAATGCTTTAGTTTCATAAATAGATGATATACTTTTTACTTTTCCTACTTTTAGTTCCAAAAATTTGAGAGCAGTTTTGATATTTTCAGATTTATCTCCAAGATTGCTGCCAATAGATAAAAAAATTATTTTTTTTTTTAATCATAAGTCTAAATTTCGTAAAAAGAATTTTACAAACTCCTATATTTGCAAAAATTTAAAACATGGATTTCTTTAAAAGATTTTTAGCTTCTTGCCTTGGGGCAGTTGTAGGTCTTGGATTTCTTTTCTTTATAATTTTGTTTGGATTAATAGGAATATCATCCAGTTCATCAATTTCAAATATTGAAAGGAGTAAAATTGAAGAAAATAGTGTTTTAGAACTAAATTTAGATGTCCCTATCAGGGATAGGGGGCCAAAAACAAATGTTTTAGAACTTTCTTTAGAAATTAGCCCCAAAGCTGTAGGATTAAATCAAATTCTAGGCGCAATAATCAAAGCAAAAAAAGATGATAAAATAAAAGGAATCAGCTTAGGTTCAGACTTTATAAACGCAGGCTGGGCTCAAACTCAAGAAATTCGTAATGCATTAAAAGATTTTAAAGATTCAGGTAAATTTATATATGCCTACAGTAATTATTTCTCTCAAAAGGGATACTATCTGGCTTCAATTGCTGACAGTATATTTATGAATCCACTAGGAATGATTGAGTTTAAAGGACTTTCTACAGAAATATTGTATTACGATAAATTTCAAAAAAAATATGGAGTTAAATATGAAGTCATTAGAAAAGGAGAATATAAAAGTGCTGTTGAACCATATCTGCAAGATAAAATGAGTGATGAAAATAGATCTCAAATTAAGAAAATACTTTTTACAATTTGGGAAACTATTTCCTCAGAAATATCTGAGAGCAGAAATCTAAGTTTAGATGATCTCAATTTTAAGGCAGACAATTTACTAGTAACCACATCAAAAGAAGCCTTAAATAATAAATTTATTGATAAAATAGTTCATGAAGATGATTACAAACAAAGTATAAAAAATGTTCTGGGAATTTTAGATTCAAATGATTTGAACCTTGTAGATTTCAAAACACTAAATTCTAAAATTAAAGATTATGATCTCAAAGTCAAAGACCGAATAGCAATTATTTATGCTCAAGGAACAATTCTTTATGTTGAGGGAAATGAGACAATTATTGGAGAAGAACTTTTTAGAGAAACAATAGATGAACTGAGGGAAAATGAAAATGTTAAAGCCGTTGTCTTAAGAATTGATTCCCCAGGGGGAGATCCGCTGACTAGTGATATTCTTTGGAACTCAATTGAAAAATTGAAAAACAATAAACCAATTGTTGTTTCCATGGGAAATGTTGCTGCCTCTGGCGGTTATTACATTGCATGTAATGCAAACAAAATACTGGCAAATCCTATGACTATTACTGGTTCAATTGGAGTATGGGGGACTCTTCCAAACCTTGAAGGAATTAGTTCAGATATTGGTATTAATGCTGAACAGGTAAACACCCACAAAAATTCAATGGGTTACAGCCTATTTGAGCCACTTCAAAGTGGTTATAAAAATGCAATGGAAAGAACTATAGATGAGGTTTACAAACTTTTTAAATTAAGAGTTTCTGAAGGAAGAACTATTTCATATGAAGAGGTTGAAAATTATGCCAGGGGTCATGTTTGGAGTGGTAAAGAAGCAAAAAAAATAGGTCTTATTGATGAAATCGGAGGGCTACAAGATGCAATTTATGAAGCTTCAAAACTTGCGGAAATTGAAAATTTTAATATTGTAGAATATCCAATTATTGAAGAGGATTTTGAAAGTATTTTTTCAGAAATTATTCCCTCAATACAATTTTTTAATGACCTTAAAAAAATAAAAGATATAACTGATCCTTCTTCAAGGTCAAAATCTTTTGAAAACATAAAAACTTTACTGCCATTTAAAGTTAAAATCAAATAGTGGATATAAGAAGTAAAAGACTTGCTTTTAGAATATATTTATTCCTTGCGGGATTATTTATATCGTCCTTAGTTGTTTCAAATCTAATTTTTCAAAAATTTTTTTACTGGTATCCTCTTGATATTAAAATTTTTGGAGTTACACTTTTTGAGTTATCTGTAGGAATACTACCCTATCCTGTGACATTTTTAATCACTGACTTAATATCAGAAATTTACGGAAAAGAAAAAGCTACAAATGTTGTTTTAGCTGGAATTTTTGCATCTATTTTCTCAATTTTAATAATTTTAGTGTCAGATGCTCTACCTGCTTTAGATGATTCCCCAGTTGATGGTCAAACTTTTTACAAGGTATTTTCAAAAACTCCAATTGCGATTTTCTCATCAATGCTAGCATATCTTTTTTCTCAGTTTATCGATATACAGATATATCATTTTTGGAAGAAAAAAACTAAAGGGAATTATCTTTGGCTGAGAAATAATATTTCCACCTTTGGCTCCCAAATTATAGACAGCTTTACAGTTCTTTTCTTTTTATGTTTTTTTGAAATAATCCCATGGGAAATTTTTTATGGACTATTTCTTTCTTCAGTAATTTTCAAAATTTTCATTGCTGTTATAGATACTCCCATATTGTATTTTTTTGTTTTTATTCTCAGAAAGAGATTTAAAATTAAAAAGACTGAAGAAATTGACTTTTATTAATATTTATGAAAAGAATATAAAATGAAAATCAGATTAAACAAGTATCTGTCTGAGGTTGGTCATTGCTCTAGAAGAAATGCTGATAAACTTATTAAAGAAGGAAAGGTTACTGTTAATAATATAATTGCTGAGCTAGGAGCTAAAGTAGTTGATGATGATCAAATTGTTGTCGAAGGGACCTTAATTAAAAAAAATCAAGCTAAAATGGTTTATATGGCATTAAATAAGCCAAAAGGCATTGTTTGTACAACTGATAAATCTGTAGAGAAAAACAACATTATATCATTTATAAATTATCATAAGAGAATTTTTCCAATTGGCAGATTAGATAAAAATACTGAGGGTCTAATTTTACTAACAAATGACGGGGATATTGTAAATAAAATTCTTAGATCAAAAAATAATAATGAAAAAGAATATGAGGTGTCAGTGAATAAAAACTTAACAAATGATTTTGTTCAAAAAATGAGTTCTGGAATACCAATTCTTGGAACTCTAACAAAAAAATGCTCTGTGAAAAAAATTAAAAAAAATAAATTTAAAATTATATTAACACAAGGTTTAAATAGACAAATTAGGCGAATGTGTAATTATCTTGACTACAAAGTCACAAACTTAAAGCGAATAAGAATAATGAATATTAAATTAGATACTAGTCCTGGAAAGTGGAGATACCTTACTCAAAATGAACTTGAGGATTTAAATTCACTTTTACAAAAGTCTTCAAAGTAAATTCTGACAAATTTAATCTTGGTCAATTTTGATTTCTACTTTAGTCCCTTCATGTGCTCGGACACCAAAAACAGTATCGTCTTCAAAAATTAAATATTGCCCTTTTATACCTTTTAATAGACCCTTATAGAAATTTTCTTTTTCCAATTTTAATCTCCTCACCTTTGTAGGGATTTTTAGGACAGGGAAATTAAAACGAGTTGTTTTAATTTCCTCAACAATATATTTTTTGTAGTTGCTTGGTAAATAATTTAAAGCCCTCTCTCTTTCAATATCCCAATCAATATTTTCAAAATTATTCTGAAGCATTTTATTCGAATAAGTTCTATCTGAAAATATTTTTTTAAAATGAACTTCAGCAACTCCTGCCAAATACCTATTTGGCAATTCTAATAATTTGATTGCCTCATAAGCCCCTTGATCTATCCATCTAGTATATAATTGATTTTTTCTTGTAACTCCTATCTTTAATTGACTTGTTAATGACAAATAAACTATATGTGGTTGGATTTGCATTTTCTTTTCATATTCTAGATCTCTATCTTCAATTCCTTTATGAGCATTACTTAACTCAGGGCGAATAATCCAATCGCCTGTAGCTGGGCTTTCAAAAAAACATTTTTTACAATATCCCATTCTAAAAATTGATCTTTCCTTATTACAATTAACACACTCTTGCCCTTCATATTTAATTGAAATTTGATGATCTATACACTGATTCATTTCAATAAAATCATTATTTAACTCTAAAAAATATCTGATTGGATCACTAAACTCTGTAATCATTTTTTTTAACATACCATTAAACATACTTCATAAACTTTTATATTTTTGAAAAATTAAATATACTGATTCTAATGCCAATACCATTATTCAATTCTATAGCTTCATGGTTCTTAAAAAAACGTATTCACCAAATACAGTTATTTATGAAATATCCTAATGAAGTACAACAAGAATTACTTCATAAGTTATTAAATATTTCATCTAAAACTGAAATCGGTCTTAAGTATGATTTTAATACCATAAAAAATTATAAGGATTTTAAAAACAGATTACCGATAGTAGGTTATGAAGATATCGTTGAGGAAATTGAAAGATGTCGTAATGGAGAGCAAAATATTTTCTGGCCTGAACCAATAAAATGGTTTGCTAAATCTAGCGGGACTACAAATGCAAAAAGTAAGTTTATTCCTGTAAGTTCTGAAGCCCTTGAAGACTGTCATTACAAAGCTGGTAAAGATATGCTTTCTCTATACTTTAATAATAATGAAGATGCCCAGATGTTCACTGGTAAATGTCTTAGGCTTGGAGGAAGTCGTGAATTATATAGAAATACAAATAGTTATTTTGGCGATTTATCTGCTATAATAATTGATAATCTACCTTTTTGGGCTGAATTAAGTAGTACTCCTAGTCAAAAAGTTTCTTTGATGTCTGAATGGGAATCCAAAATGAAAGCTATCATTGAAGAATCAATTGACGAAAACGTAACTAGCCTAGCAGGTGTACCTTCATGGATGCTTGTACTTCTACAAAATGTTTTAAAAGAAACTAAAAAAGAAACTATATATGATATTTGGCCATCAATTGAGGTCTATTTTCATGGTGGAGTAAGTTTTCAGCCTTATAAATCCCAGTTTAAAAAATTATTTAATAATAGTAATCCTAATTATTACGAAATATATAATGCTTCCGAAGGTTTTTTTGCCATTCAGGATATGAACAATTCTGAGGATTTACTTTTAATGCTAGATTACGGAATTTTTTATGAATTTATACCTGTACCATTAAATGAAAAAACTAACGAAAGAGATGCTATAATTCCTTTAAGTCAAGTTCAGCTCAAAAAAAATTATGCTATAGTAATTACTACTAATGCAGGTCTTTGGAGATATAAAATTGGTGATACAATTAAATTCACCTCGCTAAATCCCTATCGAATTAGAATTACTGGTCGAACTAAAAATTATATTAATGCATTTGGAGAAGAGCTTATGGTTGAAAATGCTGATGTTGCTATAACCAAAGCAGCAAAAAAAATGAATGTTGAAATATTAGATTATACAGCTGGACCTGTTTTTATGGAAAATAATAGTAAAGGCAGACATGAATGGATAATAGAATTTAATAATCCTCCTAATGATATTGATAGGTTTGCATACCTACTAGATCAATTTCTAAAAAATGAAAACTCAGATTATGAGGCTAAAAGATATAAAGATTTTGCCATTTCAATGCCTAAAATAAAAATTGCTGAAAAGGGTCTATTCTATAAATGGTTAAAATCAAAAAACAAGCTAGGGGGACAACATAAAATTCCTAGACTTTCAAACGATAGATTATTATTAGATGAGCTTAAAAAAATTAAAATTTAAGAAACTATTCTCAAAGGTTGAAGTTTAACCTTTTCCAATTTTTCTTCAACATACAATTTATTAATTTTAATTTTACTGATCTTTGAATTAGGCAGGTCAAACATTGCATCATTTAGAACTGATTCACATAGCGATCTTAAACCTCGAGCCCCTAAATTATATTCAAAAGCTTTGTCAACTATAAAATCAAGAGCTCCCTCAGTGAAACTTAACTCAACATTATCCATCTTAAACAATCCCTGATATTGCTTTATTAATGCATTTTTAGGTAAAGTTAAAATTGATTTTAAACTTTTTTTATTTAATGGATTCATAAAAGTTAATACGGGTAGTCTCCCTATAATTTCAGGAATTAATCCATAAGATCTAATATCTTTAGGAGTTAAATATTTTAAAATATTTGTGTTATCTATGGTTTTAGCCTCTGATTTTGTTTTATATCCTATGGCTTTTAAATTTAGTCTTTTATTTATTATTTTTTCAATTCCATCAAAAGCACCACCAGCTATAAATAATATCTTAGAAGTATCCACTTTGATGAATTTCTGATCGGGATGCTTTCTTCCTCCCTTGGGAGGAACATTAACTGTTGTACCTTCTAATAATTTTAAAAGAGCCTGTTGAACACCTTCCCCTGAAACGTCCCTTGTTATCGATGGATTATCACTTTTTCTTGCAATTTTATCCATCTCATCAATAAAAACTATTCCCTGCTCTGCTTTTTCAAGATCATAGTCTGCAGCTTGCAATAGTCGAGTTAAAATAGTTTCAACATCTTCCCCAACATAGCCAGCCTCAGTTAAAACTGTAGCATCAACTATTGCCAGTGGAACCTTCAAAAATTTTGATATTGTCTGAGCTAAAAGAGTTTTTCCTGTACCTGTCTCTCCTACTAATAAGATATTACTTTTTTGGATCTCAATATCATTATTTTTATGATATTGACAAATTCTCTTATAATGATTATATACAGCTACAGAAAGTATTTTTTTCGCCTCATTTTGGCCAATAACATAATCATCTAAAAAAGCTTTGATATCCTTTGGGGGATAAAGTTCAAAATCTAATTTCTTTCGTTTATTCTCTTCTTTCTTATTTTCATCTTCAATTATTCCATAAGCTTGCAAGATACATTTATCGCAAATGTGAGCATCTAGTCCAGCAATTAATAATTGTGTTTGAGATTTAGTGCGAGCACAGAATGAACAAATAAGTTCTTCTTTAGACATAATATATTTTTATTTTTTTTCTGATGTAAGTACTTCATCAACCATTCCATATGATTTAGCTTCATTTGCCTTCATCCAATAATCTCGGTCACCATCTTTACTTACCTTTTTGAAGTCTTGTCCAGAGTGTTTTGAAATAATCTGATATAATTCCTCTTTTAACTTTACAATTTCTCTAGCGGTAATTTCAATATCTGAAGCCTGTCCATGAACACCTCCTAATGGTTGGTGAATCATTACTCTTGAATGAGTGAGGACTGAACGTTTTCCTTTTTCTCCGGCACAAAGCAAAATGGCGCTCATAGATGCAGCTATACCAGTACATATCGTAGCTACATTCGGAGAAATAAATTGCATTGTATCATATATTCCAAGGCCAGCATATACTGATCCTCCAGGTGAATTAATATACATGTTTATGTCGCTAGTTGAATCTGTGCTTTGCAGAAAAAGTAATTGAGCTTGAATAATGTTAGCTACATTATCATTTATTGCAGTTCCTAAAAACATAATTCGATCCATCATGAGTCTTGAAAAAACATCCATTTGAGCAACATTTAATTGTCTTTCTTCAATAATGTAGGGAGTCATACTACTTACGATTTTATCATAATACATTGAATTGACTCCATGATGCTTTGTTGCATAATCCTTAAATTCTTTTCCTAAATCCATTTTTATGTTTTTTTAAAACTTTTTAATAAAATTAATCAAAAATACTTAGGCTTTACCATAAGCCTGCTTCAAGAACTTATCAAAAGTAACTTTTTTAACCTTTAAAGGAGCTTTTTCTTTGAAAAAACCCAATGTTTTTTTAGTCATCAATTGCTTTGAAATTTTAGACATTTCTTCTTGATTTGTCATCAACCGTTGAACAATATTTTCAAGTTCTTCATTCTGGGGAATAACTTGACCATACTGCTTAGATTGTAATGCAATCATTTCTTTGATATAATTTTTTATTTCTTCATTTGTTATCGAAAAATTTTGATCTTTAATTATCTTTTCCTGAATTAGCTGATAGCGAATCCCTTTTTCTGACTTATTATATTCTTTATCAATTTGATCTATATTAAGATTTTCTTTGCTCGTTGTACTCATCCATTTTTTCAAAAATTTCTCGGGCAAGTCAAACTTAGTCTCTTTTATCAAAAATTCTGTAACATCATTAAATAGTTTTTGCTCTGATTGTTTCTCTAAATCTTTTTCAATTTCTTGACTTATTTTTTCTCTCATTTCAGAAATTGATTTAATGTTATTTTTCCCAAAGATTTTATCAAAGAATTCTTGATTTGTTTCAGCTAAATCCCTCTGATTAATTTCCCTTATTTCTAATTCAACATTATCAGAAAGAGTTTTAATTTTTTCGGTTGAAAGTTTAAAAATGTTTTCTGCCTTTAAATCCTCTTTAAAAAGATTTTTAATATTAACAGAAGTTTTTTCAGTTACTTTTAAAGCAGATATCTTACGATAAGACTCTTTGGACTTTATATCTGAAAGTTTAATTATACCACTAGAGTCTATTCCTAACTCATCTGATTTAAAAAATACATTTATTTCAAAGTCTTCTTTGATAGTAGTCTGAGAAATTAGTTTCCCGTATTGTTTTCTGTAATTTAAAATTTGATCATCTATATTTTTTTTATCTGCAGAAATTTTATAAAAATCAATCTTTTTTTTTGTGCTAAAATTAACTTTAAAATCAGGAACTAATCCTAGTTCAAATTCAAAAGACAATTTATCATCTGCCCAATTCACTTTCCCCTTTTCATTTAGAATTGGTCCTCCTAAAATTTCTAAACCCTCTTTTTTTATATATGAGTTTAATTCTTCTTGAATTAATTTATTAACTTCTTCAGCTATAGTAGGGATTTCATACTTTTTCTTAATTAAAGACTTTGGAACAAATCCCTTTCTAAATCCAGGGATATTTATTGATTTCCGATAGTTATTTAAAACATTTTCAACCTTTTGCTCATAATCTTTTTTTTCAATATCAATGATTATATAAGCGGTGGAAGGTTCTTTTGATTTTTTTTGTGAGACTTTCATATAACTTTGCTAAAAACAAAGGCGCAAATTAATGCTTTTTATACTAGAGAACAAAATGGATTTAAAATTAAAAAATGAAAAGATTTTGCCACTATTATAAATAAAGTTTTAAATTTGCACCCCATGAATTAATAACTAAAGAGTCGAGAACTCTTACAAATTAATGTGATATGCCTGTTAAAATAAGACTACAAAGACACGGTAAAAAAGGCAAACCTTTTTATTGGCTTGTTGCCGCAGATTCAAGAGCGAAGAGAGATGGAAAATATCTTGAAAAATTAGGGACCTATGATCCTAATACTAATCCTGCTGATGTCAAAATTGATTTAAATAAAGCAATTATTTGGCTTGAAAAAGGAGCTCAACCAACAAATACAGCACGAGCATTGCTTTCATATAGAGGGGTGATGCTTAAACATCATTTAAATAAAGGAGTTAAAAAGGGTGCTTTTAGCGAAGAAGAAGCTGAAAAGAAATTTCTCAAATGGCTTGATGAAAAAGAAAAAAAGATTGAAAATAAAGTAAATAAAATTCAAAAAAGTTTATCTGACAAAAAAGATCAGGCTTTAGAAGCTGAAAAACTTGCTAGAGAAAAAAAAGCTGAAGCAATTAAACTTGCTAAGGAAAAAGAATTAAAGGAATTAGAAGAAAAAACTGAAGCAAAAGAAGAGGCTGCTGAAGAAAAACCAGCTGAAGAAAAAACTGAAGCAAAAGAAGAGGCTGCTGAAGAAAAACCAGCTGAAGAAAAACCTGAAGCAAAAGAAGAGGTT
>PBHD01000001.1 GCA_002719315.1 Flavobacteriaceae bacterium | reverse complement strand
CTATTGGCAAACCTAATACCTATATATATATGGTTATTCATTCCTTTCCAATTTTTATACATATTATAATCTGCTCCTAGTTTTATATATGATCCAGTAGTTGTAAAATTGATTTTTTCTGATTGTTTAGTTTTATCTTCTCTTCCAAACTCTATTGATAAAAATAAATTTTCAAAAAAATTTAGATCACCAATGACTTCAAAACCACTATAATTTTTATCGGTTTGAGATAAAGCTATTTTAAGAGGATCAAATCCAAATCTTAAGGCATAATTTTTTTTCTTTAAACTGTCAGAAATATTAACTATAGTATCATTGTAAACTAATTCATTTTTATTGTGAGCTTTACTTGAAAAGTGTATTACTAAAAAACTAATGTAAAATAGCCAAATGTGCTTGTTCTTCATTTATTATAGTATCTTTTAAAATTAAGTAACCTTCTATCCAATTATTTTTTTTATCAAAAAAAGTTAGAGCATTTGAATCAAAAATAAATGATGTTTTGAAGCCACATGCTCTATCAATATATATATTGTTTAAATCATAGTTAATTTGAAGTGTGTCAATATTTTCATTTTCGCTGCCGTGATTCAAAATGAATTCAAATTGGGTGAAATTTTTGTATGGATTTAAATTTAATCCAGTAGAATCAGAAGATTGAATATTAATTGAATCATTGTCTATTACTTTTATAAGAAAATCATTAACTGACTTGTATGAAGCGGGATCATCTTTGTTAACCATTTTAATAATTAATTTAGGAGATCGCGGAGTATCGGCTAAACATATGTCATCTTTTTCACATGAATTATAGAATAAAAAAAATATTAAACTAAAAATTATTAAATGAAACTTTTTTTTAATCATTAATTTTTTTTCTTTTTAAAAGTACGACATTTTCTACATGATTTGTGTGAGGAAACATGTCTATAGCTTGACTGTTTATAAATTTATAATCATTTTTTAATAAAGACAAGTCTCTAGCTTGAGTTGCGCTATTACAACTAACATAAACTATTTTAATGGGTGATATTTGAAGAAGTTGATTTATTACTTTGGGATTCATCCCATTTCTTGGAGGATCAGTTACAACAATATCTGGTTCTCCTTTTGCCATTACAAAGCTTTTATTAAGTATATTTTTTATCTCACCTAATATAAACTCAGAGTTATTTATTTTATTCAGTTTTGAATTTTCAATTGCTGATTTAATTGCTTCAGGGACGGATTCAATACCAATAATTTTTTTGCATTTATTTGAAAGATAAAGCCCAATACTTCCAGTTCCTGAATAAAGATCATAAATAATTTCATTTCCATTTAAATCACAAAATGTTTCAATAATTTTATAAAGTTTTTTTGTTTGTTCAATATTGGTCTGAAAAAAAGACTTTGCGGAAATTTTAAATTTTAAATTTTTTATTTCTTCTTTTATATATGGTTTTCCTGAATAACAAATTATTTCTTGATCATAGATTGAATCATTTGCTTTTCTGTTGACACAATATAGTAAAGAACTTATTTCTGGAAAGTTTGATTTTAAAAATTTAAGAATATTTTTAATAATTGGTTTATCATTTTCATAAAATTGAATTAGCACCATTAATTCATTTAGAGAAGAGCTTCTAATCATCATTGTTCTCAAAATACCTTTATTCTTTTTTAAATCATAAAATGAAATTTTATTTTTAATGGCAAATTCTTTCAAACTATTTCTTATTTCATTTGAAGGTTCATCTTGTAATAAACATTTATCTAAGTCTAGAATTTTATCCCACATTTTTTCTACATGAAGTCCAACTCCGTTTTTATTTAATTTTTTTTTGGATAATATCTCATTATTATTTAACCATCTATTATTTGTAAAACCAAATTCCATTTTATTTCTATAATTATAATTCTTTTTTGCAGGTATTATTTTTGAGAATTTATCTATTGAAATTTTACCTATTTTTTTTAAGTTATTTGCGATATTTTCTTGTTTAAATTGAATTTGATAATTGTAGTCTATGTGTTGCAATTTACATCCACCACAATCATAAAAGTGTTTACATTGAGGATCTATTCTATAAATAGATTTTTCAATTATTTTTTCAATTTTAGCATTGTAATAATTTCTGTGTTTTTTAAGAACTTTAATTTCTAATAAATCTCCTGGAACACCTTCTTTTATGAAATAAACTTTTCCTTCATCGTTTTTAGCTATACCAAAGCCATTGTTATTTATATTAATAACTCTTATATCTTTAATTATTTCAATTTTTTTAGACATAGAGCAAAAATATATTGAATACTAATATAAATGATATAAATAGAGATTTATTAAGATACTTATTTATTACTTTTACTTATATTATTAATAATAGTATGTTGTCAAATAAAAAAACTTCTCAAGAAAAGTTTATAAATAAAGAAAAAATTTATGGTGCAAATGACTACAATCCTCTTCCAATTGTATTAGAGAAGGGCAGAGGAGTTTTTTTATGGGATACAGATGGAAAAAAATATTATGATTTTCTTTCCTCTTATTCCGCTGTAAACCAAGGTCATTGTCATCCAAGATTGGTAAAAGTTATACAGGAACAATCTTCTAAGTTAACTTTAACTTCCAGAGCTTTTCATAATAATATTTTAGGGGATTATATGGAGTTTGCTACAAAACTATTTGGTTTTGAAAAGCTTCTTCCCATGAATACTGGAGCTGAAGGTGTTGAAACTTCAATAAAAATTGCAAGAAAATGGGGTCATAAAATAAAAGGCATAAAAAATAATTCTTCCAAGATTATCGTATGTGATAATAATTTTCATGGAAGAACTACTACGATTATTTCTTTTTCATCTCATAATGAATCAAAGGATTCTTTTGGACCTCACACTCCAGGATTTATTTCAGTTCCATTTAATGATATTGAATCGCTTGAACAAACATTAAAAAACAATCCAGATGTTGCAGGCTTTTTGGTTGAACCAATTCAAGGTGAGGCTGGAGTTGTAGTGCCTAATGATGATTATTTAAGTAAAGTGAGAAAGTTGTGTGATAAGTATAATGTTCTTTTAATGATTGATGAAATTCAAACTGGAATTGGAAGAACAGGGTCCTTACTTTCAGTATGTAGAAATTGTGATTGTAATCTTTTTTGTGAAAGAAAGACAGATTTTTATATTAAACCTGATATTTTGATTTTGGGAAAAGC
Organism: Flavobacteriaceae bacterium; assembly: GCA_002719315.1. Classification (GTDB taxonomy): domain Bacteria; phylum Bacteroidota; class Bacteroidia; order Flavobacteriales; family Flavobacteriaceae. The sequence continues at coordinate 385,113 of PBHD01000001.1, read as the reverse complement.
ATTAAGTGGAGGGACATATCCTGTTTCAGCTGTTTTATGTAATAGTGATATTATGAATGTAATAAAACCAGGACAACATGGAAGCACTTTTGGAGGAAACCCTTTTGCTTCGCGAATTGCTATAGAGGCTCTTAAAATAATTTTAGAAGAAAATTTATCTAAAAATGCATACAGACTAGGAAAAATTTTTCGCAAAAAATTAAGAGAATATATTTCTGAAAGTAATATAGTTAAATTAGTTAGAGGTAAAGGACTATTAAATGCAATTTTAATTAATGATAAAAAGGATAGTCAAACAGCATGGAATATATGTTTAAGATTAAAAGATAAGGGTTTGCTTGCGAAACCAACTCATGGAAATATTATTCGTTTTGCACCACCTCTTGTTATTACTGAAGCTCAATTAGAGGAGTGTATTGGTATAATATTAAAAACTTTGAAAGAATTTGATTAATTAATTTAAAGTAAATGAATGTATATTTTGATAATGCTGCGACAACATCTATAAGAAAAGAAGTAATAGATAAAATGAGCTTTGTAATGAAAGAGGCTTATGGTAATCCCTCATCCACTCATTCTTATGGAAGAAAATCTAAATCTTATCTTGAAAATGCTAGAAAAAGTATTGCTTCTATTTTAAATGCAGAGCCTAAGGAAATTATTTTCACATCAGGAGGAACAGAGTCAGATAATATGATAATCCAAAGGGCTGTTTTGGATTTAAATATTAAAACTATAATTTCTTCTCCAATTGAACATCATGCAGTCATTCACGCTATTGAAAATTTAGATAATATAAAATACAATAATGTTTTGTTAACTAAAGACGGATCAGTCGATTTAGAGCATTTAGAAAAATTACTAATTGAAAATAGTGATTTAAAACTAGTTTCATTAATGCATGTAAATAATGAAATTGGGAATATATTAGATTTGAAAAAAGTAGGGGAATTATGTAAAAATAACAATGCATATTTTCATACAGATGCTGTTCAAGGTATTGGACATTTTGAAATTGATTTAAAAGAACTTTCAATAGATTTTTTATCTGCTGCAGCTCATAAGTTCCATGGGCCAAAAGGTGTTGGGTTTTCATTTATAAGAAAAAACTCTGGTTTAAAAGGGTTAATTCATGGAGGTGATCAAGAGAGAGGATTAAGAGCAGGAACTGAATCTGTTCATAATATTGTTGGCATGCAATTAGCTATGGAATTATCTTATAAAAACTTAGCAAAAGAACGAGCCAAAATTCTTAATTTAAAAAAATATTTTCTCGTTAAGCTTAAAGAACTATTTCCAGATATAGTTACAAATGGTCTTTCGGGTTCTTATGATTTAAGTACATATACTTTAATTAATGTTACATTTCCTTTTGATAAAGAAAAGTCTAAACTTTTTGAATTTCACCTTGATTTACACGGGATAGCTTGTTCAAAAGGAAGTGCATGTCAAGCTGGTAGTTCTGTTGGTTCGCACGTATTAAGTTGTGTTCATTCAGAATCTATAAAAGATAAGCCATCTATAAGATTTTCTTTTTGTAGAGATAATACAAAAAAAGAAGTTGATTATGTTGTTGATGTGTTGAAGAAATTTAAAGTTTAATTTAATATTTCCTATAAAACATTGTTTTTAAAACTTTTTTATTTCCAACATTATCTTCAAGATATATTTTAAGATTATGTTTAGTTTTTTTGAATATAATATCAGAAAAATCATATGTTAAAGTATTTCTTTTAGGTTCATATTCAAATAAAATCCATTTATCATTTAGATAGCCTCTATATTTCTTAATTCCTGAGAAATCATCACTGATTTTAATTTTTAAATATTTTAATTTAGAAATCCATTGTCCTTTATAGAAGTTTAAGGGTTTAATTTCAGGTGATAATGTGTCTTTTGCGATAAAAAAGATTCCTAATGAACTTGATTTAATGTGAAATTTGTCATCTTTCTTTTTAGTGAATATATATGTTGGTTTTCCTTTTGAATTTAATCTTGAGATAAAAGACTGACGTATTAACAAAGAATCATCATTATTGATTTCATACGATATTTCCATGGGATTTCTTAAGGGATAAATATCCTTATCAATATAAAGAGTGTCATTTCTTTCTTTTATGTTTAAATAAGCATTTTCGAATAATGTATTTTTTTTAAAAACAACTTCTTTATCTTTTAATTTAATTGAATAATCCTGATCTGTTTTTATTAGTTTACCCTCTGTTTTTATAAAATTATCTATTATTTTTTTACCAGTTATTTTTATTTCAACATATGAATTATTTCCTTTATGATCTGAAATTTTTAAAGTAAAAAAATATTCCTTATTATTTTTTATATTAAAAAAACCGTTATTATATTCATTACTAAGAAATGATTTTTTTGATTCAGGGTGTTTAATTATTCTTTGAATTGTAATTCCTTTTTCTTTTTTAGTTTTATAATCCCTTAAAAGGTTTATGAATTTTGAGTCTTCAAAATCTAATTCATTAAAATTATATTCAAATTTTAATGTGTCATTTTTATATATAGCTGTTTTATATACTCCATTTCTGTTATAACTTAGAGATTGTCTGTCAAACATATTTAAACCAAAACTTATTTTACCAATGGTATAAACATTTTCAGATCTATAGACACTATCATTTATTTTTTTAATTTGATGTTTTGACATTTTTTCAGGATGTATGTCATTATTATTAAAAATATAGAATGATCTAATTGATGGTTTTCTGTCATCTTTAATGTCATCTAAATAATATAAAGGATTAATTGTTTTTTGATTTTTTGAATTTCTTATTTCAAAATGTAAATGAGGGCCTGAGGACCCTCCTGTATTTCCAGATAAACCAATTATTTCTCCAGCGTTAACTTTTATTTCAAGGTCTTTTGGAAATAATTGAATTTCATAGGTTTCTTTTTTGTACTGAGCTGATTTAACAAAAGATTCAATTTTTGGTGAAAACTTCATTAGATGAGCATAAACTGTTGTAAGACCATTAGGGTGTTTTATATATAATGCCTTCCCATAACCAGTTGTTCCAACTCTTATTCTATCGACATATCCTTCATCTAAACTTATGACTTGGTAACCTTCTTTCCCATTAGTCTTAATGTCAATGCCAGCATGGAAATGATTTGCTCTTAGTTCACCAAATGTTCCAGAAATAATTAGAGGTATGTTTAAAGGAGAAGAGTTTTTAAAAGAATTAGTTTGGCAATAAGAATCGAAACTAATAAAAAATAACGTTAATAAAATTAAAAATTTGTTTTTCAAAAAACTTTTTATCAAATTATTTATATAACAAAATTCGTTAATTTTTTTAAAACAATATTATTAGTTATGAAGTTTTTGATTTTGAATAATTAAATTTACCTATATTTTCAAATAAATTATTTTTTTAATGTCAGATAAAAATCAAAATTTAATTGTTTTAGAGGAAAAAGTAATTCTTTTAATAAATAGATTAAAACAAAATTATTTAGATATGAAAAATCTATCTGATGAATTAGAAGAATTATCATTAATTAAAAAAGAATTAGACAATGATATAATTTTATTAAAAGAAGAAAATAAATCCTTAAAAATTGCAAATAATTTACTTGGAAGTAAAGAAGGTAATTTAATTACTAAGAATAAAATTAAAAGTATTATTAAAGAAGTAGATTCGTGTATTAATCTAATAACAGATATAAATTAAAAATGGATGATTTGTTAAAAATAAAAGTAACTATAGCTGATAGAGTTTATCCAATGTCTATATCAGCTAACCAAGAATTATCATTGAGATCGTCAGCATCAAAAATTAACTCTACAATTAAAAAATTGGAACAAAATTATGCTGTACGAGATAAACAAGATGTTTTGGCAATGTGTGCACTTCAATATGCTGCCAAATTAGAACAAAATAATAATAATATTAATTCATCAAAAGATCAAAATGATGAAAAAGTTTCAGAATTGATAAATATTATTGATGTTCATTTAAACGCATATTGAATTTAATTATGATTTAATAAACCTGTATTGGTTTTTTTTTGATAAACTTATCAAGCTTTTAATTATGAAAGGTGAGTTTCAATTGTAAAAGCATGCTATATAAATTATAGACCCTTGACCAGTTGTGTAGCCTTATAAATGATTTTTAGAAGTTTATACAATTTATTTCCAGTACAGGTTTAATTTATATTATGATAATATAAATTAGTCCAGCTATAATCCCTCCAATCGAAGGCCCAATAACTGGAATCCAACTATAACCCCATTCGGTTTTTTTATTTTTTCTAGGAATTAATTGGTGAATTATTCTAGGCCCTAAATCTCTTGCAGGGTTAATGGCATAACCAGTTGTTCCTCCTAATGCAAGACCAATAACCCAAACTAGAATTCCTACTGGAAGTGCGTCAATAGAACCTAATCCAAAATTTTCAACATTATAGCCATCAATATTGATATTTGGCCCGACAATAAATAAAACGCCAAATACTAATACAAAAGTTCCTATAATTTCACTAAAGAGATTGTTTTTATAATTTTTAATTGCTGGTCCAGTACAGAATGTTGATCTTACAGTATCTTCATCTTTAGTTTCTCTATAGTGATCAATATATGTTAAATATGCTAACCAACTGCCAAACATTGCTCCTGTTAATTGTGCAATAAGATATTGAGGGACAAGTGACCATGAAAATTTCTTTGCAACTGCAAGCCCAATTGTAACTGCAGGATTTAAATGAGCGCCACTATATTGAGTTGAAATAAATACTGCAACAAAAACAGCAAAACCCCAAGCAGACGTAATTAATATCCAAGAATCTTGATTTTCGGCATTAGTTTTTTTTAAACTCACATTTGCAACAACACCAGCACCTAATAATAATAAAATTGATGTTCCAATAAATTCAGCAAGGTAAGGATGCATTATGTTAAAATATAATTTTTAGATATTTCTATAAAGTTAGAAAATTCTTTTTTTTCCCATTCAATATTTTTCTTTAAAAAAACTTTCATTATTCTTAATACTTTAGGAGCAATTTTAACAGTTTCTTTAGCATCTAAGAATAGGCATCTAGTTCTTCTAGCTAAAATATCATCAAGTTTAATAGCCATTTCATTTTTTAAACTCCATATGATTTGATTAGGAGTTATATAAAATTTTTCAGATAATGAAATGTTGCCCTTACCCATTTTTAATTCTTTTATCAAGTTTGCATCACTACCATATACATGTAAAGGGTCTTTCCAGTTAGGATTTTCTTGATATCCATGAATTTGAAGATTTTCTGTTATACATTTTCTTTCATTAAATCCTCCAATGGATATGGATGTATTGATTGCGTCCTCTGCAATTTTTCTGTATGTAGTCCATTTTCCACCTAAAATACTTAATAACCCTGACTCGCTCACAGAAATTTTATGATGTCTAGAAATTTCTTTGGTGTTCTTTTGATTACTTTCGGCCGCAAGGGGTCTTAAGCCAGCAAATACACTTTTAATATCACTAAAATTTGGCTTTTTCTTCATAAAGGTTTGAGCATTTTTTAAAATAAATTTAATTTCTTCTTTTAGCGGAACAGGCTCATCTTTTATTTCATTTAGTGGGGTATCTGTTGTACCTAAAATAGCATAATTGTTCCATGGTACGGCAAAAAGAACTCTACCATCTGAAGTATGAGGAATTAGGATTGCATGATGACTATTTAAAAATTTTTGATCTAATACAATGTGCACTCCTTGACTTGGTTTAATCATTTTTTTCTTTTGAGGATAATCCATTTTCATTATTTTATCAGAAAAGACTCCTGTAGCATTTATTATAACTTTACCTTTTATCTCGTAAACTTTATTCGTGATTTGATCTTTTACAATTATCCCGTCAACAATATTATTTGTTTTTGTTAAATTTTTTACTTTAAAATAATTTAAAAGTGTCGCTCCATTTTTTTCCGCTGTAATAGCAAGACTTATTGCCATTCTTGAATCATCAAACTGACCGTCATGATATATAACACCCCCAACTAAATCCTTTTTTTTAACATTTGGAATTAATTTAATAGTTTCTTCCTTACTAAGTATAGTTGACTTTCCTAAACCTAGTTTACCAGCCATCATGTCATATATTTTTAATCCGATACCATAAAAGGGGTTACTCCACCAATTATATGATGGAATAACAAAACTCATGTTTTTTACTAGATGAGGCGCATTTTTTTTTAGAATTCCTCTTTCTTTTAATGCTTCGATTACAAGTGAGATGTCTCCATTTTGCATATATCTTACACCACCATGAACCAGTTTTGTGCTTCTTGAAGATGTACCTTTAGAAAAGTCACTTTTTTCAACCAAAAGTGTTTTAAAACCTCTGCTTGCTGAATCAACAGCTGCACCTAATCCAGAGGCACCTCCACCAATTATGATTATATCCCAATGAGTTTCCTTATTCGAAAGCTTTTTTATGTTTAAGTTTCGATTCAAATTTAAAGGCTATAAAACTTTAGTAATTCTTTTTTCCCACAAATTGATAATTGAATCATTATTAACATCATTTGAAGGGTTAAATTCTTTATCAACTTCCCAAATGTTTTTTATAGAATCAATGTCTTTCCAAAAACCAGTTGCCAGTCCTGAAAAAAAAGCAGCTCCTAGGGCAGTTGTTTCAGTAGTTTTTGGCCTTATTACTTTTTTGTTTAAAAGATTAGATTGAATTTGCATGAGCAAGTTATTATTACTTGCCCCTCCATCAACTTTAAGAGAATTAAAGTTTGTATTTGCATCTTTTTGCATTTCTAATATAATATCTCTACTTCTTAAAGCGATTGCTTCAAGTGCAGCCCTGGCAATGTGACCTTTTTTTGTACCTCTTGTAATCCCAAATATAGCTCCCGTAGCATTTGGATTCCAATAAGGAGCTCCTAGACCAGATAGGGCAGGAATAAATGTTATTCCCCCGTTATCATCAACTGATAAGGCTAAATCTTCAATTTCTGGAGATTCATTAACAAGATTAATTTGATCTCTAATCCATTGAATTAAAGCTCCAGCGATAAAGACACTTCCCTCTAGAGCATAAGTCACCTTATTATTCAATTGATATCCAATTGTAGTTAACATTTTGTTTTTAGATGAAACGGGTTTACTTCCAGTATTCATTATACAGAAACATCCAGTTCCATAAGTATTTTTTATGTCTCCTGGGTTAGTGCACATTTGACCAAATAATGAAGCCTGTTGATCTCCAGCAATTCCAGAAATTGGAATTGATTTCCCTAATAGACTAGAGTCGGTATTTCCTATTAACTCAGAACATGAAACAACTTTAGGAAGTAATGATTCTGGAATTTCAAGAATGTTTAAAAGCTCTGTATCCCAGTTTAAATCATGGATATTATAAATTAATGTTCTGCTTGCATTTGTAATATCTGTTATGTGATACTTCCCTTTTGTTAGATTCCAAATTAACCAACTGTCTATTGTGCCAAATGCGAGTTCACCATTGTTAGCTTTTGATTTTATTCCATTTTGATCTAAAATCCATTTTATTTTAGTTCCAGAAAAATAAGAGTCTAAAACCAATCCAGTTTTTTTATAAAAAATTTCTTTTGTCCCTTTTTTTTCTAATTCTAAACAAAAATCAGAGGTTCTTCTATCTTGCCAAACAATAGCATTATAAACTGGTTTTCCAGTTTTCCTATCCCAAATTACAGTGGTCTCTCTTTGATTAGTTATTCCAATTGAATGTATTTGTTCAATTTTAATTTTAGCCTTATTTATTACTTCCTTAATTGATTTCAATTGTGTATTCCATATTTCAATTGGATCATGTTCGACCCAGCCTTTATAGGGAAAATATTGAGTAAATTCATACTGAGAAATAGCAGTTATTTTACCTTTAGTATTAAAAAGTATAGACCTTGAACTTGTAGTACCTGCATCGAGAGCTAGTATGAATTTTTCCATATTATGAAATTAAATTTCCTTCATCGTCCCATACTGCAATATCATTTCTTTTTGATTGGTCAATGAATTTAGACTCCCATGATTTGTCATAAGACAGTCCATGTTCTTTTAAAATTTCTTTTGGGACCCCATCCCAAACATTAGGTTGATTTCCTTTATACTCTAAATCTTTTATTCCCACTTCAGAAGTAAAGTAGCCAGTTACAACTAAATCTCTAAAAGTTGAGAAAAATTCTTCCTCTTTTGATTTGTTATTTTTTGGATAAGCAACTGAATTTAAGATTTGCTTTTGTTCATTTATAGTTGACCCTATAAAAGATTTATTAAAACTTTTTTTACTATAATCATCAATCCAATTTAGCCCATCTCTTATTTTTTTTTGAAATGATGGAACATCTTTTACTATAAATTCAATAAATTCTGGAACTTCAGCTTTTTCAATGTTCCCAATGGGACTAGGAGGCAGAATTAAATTAGCAAGTTTTTTGATCTTTATCATTTCATCATTAGTAAAAAAAGTTTTGTTTAATAATTCTAAATCTCTTTTCTTTTCTTCGGGAGTTCTACCGTATTGATATTTCCAGATTTTTTCATAAATGATTTCTTTTTCTTTAGGAAGACAACCTTCTAAAACTAAACTACTTGCCAATGAAGTGACTATTAGAGTCTTAATACTATCTCTTCTTTTCATTATTTATATAATTTATATATTTTGTTTTTTCAATTCTTCAATAATATATTCTGAGGTTCTCCATGATAGCGCCATAATTGTCCATGTAGGATTTTTATCTGCTTGAGAAACGAATGGCCCACCATCAACAATAAAAACATTATCAGCATCATGAAGTTGTTCATATTTATTGACTACAGATTTTTTTGGATCGTTTCCCATTCTTGTTGTTCCAACTTCATGAATTATTTCTCCAGGTGTTTTCAAACCATAGTCTTGATCTTTTCCTGGTGCAGACCACATCATGTGTCCACCAATATTATTTATTATTTCTTCAAATGTTTCATTCATATGTTTGGCCTGTTTTCTTTCATGATCAGACCATTTATAATTAAATCTTAGTACAGGAATTCCATACTTGTCCTTAGTATTTGGATCAATTTCACAATAATTGTCAATTCTGGCAATTGATTCACCTCTTCCAGCTAAATAAATGGTTGATCCATAAAACTTTTTAATATCTTTTCTAATATTTTCTCCGTATCCACCGGTCTCAAGACCAAGATATTTGTTTAAAGAATTAAAATTAAATCCAAATCCATACATAGGAACACCTAAACCCCCTCCAATTTCAATATGATAGCCTCTTGGAAAATCCAATTTTTTATTATCTAACCACCAAGGAGAATATAGATGCATACCACCTAAACCATCTTCATTATAAGTTTTTCTATTCATAAGATCAGGGATAAAACCCATTCTATCTGCTCCAGTTGAATCATGTAAATATTTTCCAACCATATTGCTACTATTTCCCAATCCATTTGGATGATGAGTACTTTTAGAATTTAATAATATACGTGCACTTTCACATGCAGAAGCAGCAAGAACAACTACTTTTGCAGTAATGCTATATTCTTTATTATCATCTTTATTTATATAAATAATCCCAGTAGGTTTCCCTTGTTTATTTACTTTAACTTCTCTAACCATACTATTAACATAAAGATCTAATCTTCCTTGAGAAGATCTTTGAGCAGGGAAAACAAGGCATGAGCTGGCAGAAAAGTCAGCATAAATACCACATGATCTTCCACATTGCCCACAGTAGTAACACACACCTCTTTCATTATTTATTCTTTTTGTTAACATTGAAAGTCTTGAAGGAATAACTTTAACTCCAGCTTTTTCAGCTCCTTTTTTATAATAGAGCTCATGTAACCTTGGTTTAACTGGAGGTAAGAAAAATCCGTCTGGTTCGTTATAAATATTCTCCTTAGATCCCGTAACACCAATTAATTTATCTACTTTATCATAATAAGGCTTTATATCTTCATAACCAATAGGCCAGTTATCTCCTAAACCATCAATACTTTTTCTTTTAAAATCATTAGGACCAAATCTTAGAGAAATTCTACCCCAATGATTTGTTCTTCCACCAAGCATCCTACTTCTCCACCAATAAAATTTCGTATCATTTTTCATTTTATATGGTTCGCCGTCAAGTTTCCAATCACCATAAGATGCATGGAATTCTCCAAATGCCCTAGTAGTACCTCTTCCTCTTCTGGGTGATTCATAGGGCCATTTTAGATGAAGTCTTTGTTCAGGGTTGGCAGGATCAAAAAAAGGGCCAGCTTCCATAAGAGCAACATTTAGACCATTATTAGTCAAAATTTTAGTTGCCATACCACCACCTGCTCCTGATCCTACAATTACAACGTCATAACTTTTCTTATTTTCTATTATCTCCATTTATTTAATAATTTTTCAAAATTTATTAAGAAAAGAACAAAATTATACCATTTAATATTATAATTTACATTTTATAAAATAAAAATTTTATTATTGTTTTAGTTTATAATCAATCTAAAATAAAATCAATAAAATGAAGGTTGAAATTTGTGCCTCATCATTGTTATCAGTTAAGAATTCTATTTTTGCAGGAGCTGATAGAGTAGAGTTGTGTTCTGCATTTCAATTGGGAGGAATAACTCCATCTAAAGGTTTGATCGAAGAAGCCGTTAAATTAGATAAAATTCCAATTCACTGCTTAATAAGGCCTAGAGAGGGTGATTTTTTTTACGATTCAAATGAGATTAATATAATTAGTAATGATATTATTGTAGCTAAAGAATTAGGTTGCAGTGGAGTAGTGGTAGGATGCTTAAATAATGATTATAGTTTAGATTTAAAAACATTACAAAATTTTGTTGATTTAGCCTATCCAATGGAAATTACGTTTCACAGAGCGTTTGATCTTGTTAAAGAACCTTTTCAAGCTATGAATGAATTAATAAAATTAGGTTTTAACAGAATATTGTCATCAGGTCAAAAAAATAATGCTGAACTAGGTATTGAATTACTTAAAGAATTAAAAAATGAAAGTATTGGACAAATTACCATTATGCCTGGAGAAGGAATAAATATAAAAAATTGTTTGCTTTTTAAGAATGAAAAATTTGAAGCTATACACTTTTCGGCATGGAAACCTTTGTTAAGAAATTATGTTTTAAATGAAAAAATTAAAACTTTTGATGCTGTAATTGGTCATTCTGACAGAAATAAAATTGAAGAAATTATCTTAAAAGTTAAAAAGTAATTTTTACTTAAAAAGTATTCCAACTCCGCCAATAGCAGTTAGTATTAAAATTAGTTTTCTGTAGTTTTTATTTTCGATTTTCTTTACAATAAAGACACCAATAATTAATCCAATAATTACAAAAGGAATTAGTCTAGAACTAATAATTAAAGATTCAATTGTAATAGTTTTCCAGAAAAGAACATGAAAAGGTATTTTAAAGATATTAATTATAAAAAAAAGCCAAGCAGAGGTTCCAATGAATTCATTTTTTGGAAGTCTCATTGCAAGGAAATATATATTTGAAAAAGCTCCAGCTAGATTACCTATCATCGTTGTAAATCCTGCAAGAAGCCCCATAGATGGTCCAAAAATGATATTTTTTGGAATTGTATTTTTTTTTCTTATATCCCAGTAAAACATTAGGGATACACTAAGTATAATTATAAGAGCCATTCCATATTGAAATAACTTTTCAGATATATAATTTCCTGTTACGACCCCAAATAAAACACCTAAAATCATCCAAGGGATTAACATTAAAATATATTTCCATTTTACGTATCTTTTGTAATATAAAACAGCAAAAATATCTCCACATATAAGTAATGGCATTAGTATGCCTGTAGATTCTTTAGCACCATAAGCAAGGGCAAGCCCAGCTACTATTAGTGCTGCAATTCCTTTTACTCCGGCTTTAGCTATTCCTAATAAAAATGAGGAAAGTGCACCTATTAGAAATGAATAGCTTAAAAAGTTTAAATCTAAAGGCATTAATTTATAGATTTAATTTTATGCAAATTAAAAATTGAAAAATTAATTTGAAGAGACTAATTTCCCCCAATCTTGAATTGATTTTAAATTCATTCTTATATGATCATTGTTTCCAGCTTTTTTTGCCAATTCTAATCCTTTTTTTGCAGCAATAATAGCTTCTTTATTTAAATTAAGTTTATTATGAATAACAGCCTGTAATCTGAACATCCAGTATTTAGTTGAATCTATTTCGATCGCTTTGTTAATCCATTTTTTAGCTAAATTTAAATCTTCACCTTCTTGCAGATAATAAGAAGCAGAATTATATAAATCATATGCACTGGGTTTATTGTATATAGTTTCTTTAATTGATGCCAATACTTTTTGTTTTGAAAGAACATTAACAGGGATTTGAATTAAAGTGTTTTCCCAAGTTAAATTTATATCTGCTCCATTATTTGATATATTGTTTATATCAATTGTAAATGTTTCAGTTTTTTTGTCTTTGTAAATAACAGGAACATTTAATTCAGAAATAATTATTTGATCATCCCAATTTTTAATGATATTTAAAACTCTTTCGTCTTCATTGTATTCTAATAAATATACATTCCAGGATTTTTTATTAGGTTTAGTAAGCAGCGAATATTTTCCTTTAGGAATAAGTTTATTATTTATTGACACCTGATCACTAAATTTAATAGTTGAAATATTATTAGCTCCAGTTCTCCAAATTTCTCCATAAGCTACAAGATCTCCCATAATATCTCTACCCTTGATTGATGGTCGAGAGTACTCTATGGTAATCTCAATTAGACCTACATTTTGAATTAATTTCGATTTTGGACTAGCTTGAGGTGTTTTTACTTGAGAAAAAGAAACAAAAAAAGATAATAGGAAAAATAAATTTAAAAGTCTCATTTTTTTTTTTTTGCAATTTACAAATCATTTTTGGTATTAATAACATAAATTTTATTGTCCTAATTTTATATTTTTGCAAACTATTAAAATGAAATTATATAGTTTAGAAACAAAGCAGAATTTTCCAATCTCTCCTGAGGTTGCGTGGGATTTTTTATCTGATCCAAATAATTTAAAGGAAATAACACCTGATTATATGGGTTTTAACATTATTTCCGGTTGTGAAAAAGAAATGTATGCAGGTCAGATTATTGAATACATAGTTAAGCCTCTTTTTGGAATACCTATCAAATGGGTCACGGAAATAACTCATGTTGAAAAAAATAAGTTTTTTGTTGATGAACAGAGATTTGGACCCTATAATTTTTGGCATCACAAGCATTACTTGAGACCAATTAAAGGAGGGGTTGAAATGAAAGATATAATTCATTATAAAATTCCTTTTGGAATATTAGGACAATTAGTTCATCCTATAATTGTCTATCCTAAATTGAAAGAAATATTTAATTACAGGACTGAAACTCTTAAAAAAAAATTTGGAATAATAAAAAATTAATAAAATAATGATAGAGAACAAAAACATTTTTATAGTTGGAGGCTCGAGTGGTATAGGCCTTTCCTTAATCAAACAAATTTCTAGTAAAAACAATATTTATTCAGCCTCTAGAAATGACAATAACCTTAATGAATACAATGTGAAGCATATTAAATATGATTCAGTTAATGATCTGGAAATGGACACTTCAATTTTGCCAGAGAAAATTGATGGATTTGTTTATTGTCCTGGAAGCATTAATCTTAGACCTTTTAACTCCTTAAAAATAGAGTCATTTCTAGAAGATTATAAAATTAATTTTTTAGGAGCAATAAAGTCTTTAAAGATTATTCTTCCTTTAATGCAAAAATCAGATAATTCCAGTATTGTTTTTTTTAGCACCGTTGCTGTATCTACAGGTATGCCATTTCATAGTTCAATTTCCTCTTCAAAAGGAGCTATTGAAGGATTAACAAGATCTTTAGCCGCTGAATTTGCTCCAAATATTCGTGTGAACTCAATTGCCCCTTCAATTGTTAAAACAAATCTTTCAGAAAAGTTTTTAAATAGTGATTTAAAGATTGAAAAAGCAAGTGAAAGACATCCTTTAGGAAGAATCGGCAAAGTTGAAGAAATTTCGAAATTAGCTGCTTATTTACTTAGTGATGACAGTAGATGGGTCACTGGACAAGTAATAAATATAGACGGGGGAATTGGTTCAATTAGAAAATAAAGTTTAGTGAAATCAATTACAATTTTTTGGTTTCGAAGAGATTTAAGAATAGAAGACAATTGTGGTTTATTTCATGCACTTAAAGAAAATAAAAATGTTCTTCCAATTTTTATTTATGATCTAAATATTTTAAAAAATTTTTCTGATGATGATCCCAGAATCGAATTTATATATAATTCTTTAAAATTATTAGATGATACATTTAAAAAGAATCAATCTTCAATTAAAATATTTAAAGGGGAACCAGAAAAAATTTTCAGTCAACTTTTAACTGATTACAATATAAAGAATGTTTTTTTTAACAGGGATTATGAACCATACGCTATAGAAAGAGATGAAAAAATCAAAAAATTTTTAAACTCAAAAAAAATAGATGTTTTTGATTTTAAAGATCATGTGATTTATGAAAAAAATGAAATTATTAAAACAGATGGATCCCCTTACAGAGTATATACTCCGTATTCCAAATTATGGTTAAGTAAATTTTTATCAGAAGGAATTGAAAAGTTTAAATCCGAGAATTATCTAAAAAATTTAGTAAATTTTAAAAATCAAGATAGAATTTCTTTTGAAGATTTAGGTTTTAAAAAGAGTTTAATTAAAATTCCTAAATATAAAATAGATTTAAACTTTATTGATAATTATGAACAAACAAGAAATTTTCCAATTTTCAAAACCTCGAAAATAGGGTTATATCTTCGTTTTGGAATATTAGGGATTAGAGATCTTGTTTTACTTGCATCTAAAAGTAAGAACTATACATTTTTAAAAGAGTTAATATGGAGAGAGTTTTTTATTCAAATTTTATGGCATTTTCCTAATACCATAAATAAAAGTTTTAAGCCAAAATATGATTCAATTAAATGGCTTAATGATAGAAAAAAATTTGAGCTTTGGTGTCAAGGCAAAACAGGATTTCCACTTGTAGACGCGGGAATGATTGAGTTAAATAGTTCGGGGTTTATGCATAATAGAGTAAGAATGTTAGTAGGTAGTTTTTTGTGCAAACATCTATTAATAGATTGGAGATGGGGTGAAGATTATTTTTCCAAAAAATTATTAGATTATGAATCAGCGAGTAATATTGGTAATTGGCAATGGGTAGCCGGATGTGGCGTAGATGCGGCCCCTTATTTTAGGATTTTTAATCCTAGTGAACAAATAAAGAAGTTTGACAAAGACCTCAAGTATATTAAAAAGTGGATACCAAATTATAATCCAAAAAACTATATTAAACCTATAGTTGAACATAAAAATGCTAGGGAGCTTTGTTTAAAAACTTATAAAGATGCATTAAACCGTTAAATTTAAACTCTATTAATTTTTGCTCCAATAGAGGTTAATTTTTCAACAATTCTTTCATACCCTCTATCTATTTGTTCTATGTTATGTATAACACTCTTACCTTTAGCTGACAATGCAGCAATAAGAAGAGATATACCAGCTCTTATATCGGGAGAGGTTAAAACGGTACCTTTTAATTTAGATTTAAAATTATGACCTATTACCGTTGCTCTGTGTGGATCGCATAAAATAATTTTTGCACCCATATCAATTAGCTTGTCAACAAAAAAAAGTCTACTTTCAAACATTTTTTGATGAATTAATACGCTACCATTAGCTTGAGTAGCAATTACCAAAATTATACTCAATAAATCTGGAGTAAATCCTGGCCAAGGAGCATCAGATATAGTTAAAATTGAATCGTCTATATGATTCTTTATGGTATATCCATTTTGGTGTGAGGGTATAAATATATCATCACCAATTCTCTTTAAATTTATACCAAGTTTTTCAAAAATTGAGGGAATATTTCCAAGAAAATTCCAATTTACATTTTTAATAGTTATTTCACTTTTAGTCATGGCAGCAAGACCAATCCAACTTCCTATTTCTATCATATCGGGAAGTATTTTATGATTAGCTCCTTTTAATTTATTTACACCTTCTATAACTAGTAAATTAGAACCAATACCACTAATTTTTGCACCCATTTTATTCAATAAAAGACATAATTGTTGAATATAAGGCTCACATGCAGAATTATACAATTCTGTTTTTCCTGAAGCAAGAACAGCAGCCATTAAAATATTTGCTGTTCCAGTTACAGAAGCCTCCTCTAAAAGAATATTATTTCCTTTTAATTTTTTAGAACTAACATTATAAAAATAGTTGTCACTATCATAATTGAATTTAGCTCCCAACTTAATCAATCCATCAAAATGAGTGTCTAATCTTCTTCTTCCAATTTTATCTCCTCCAGGTCTCGGAATACTAGCTTTTCCAAACCTTGTAAGTAAAGGTCCAACAATCATAACTGATCCTCTTAAAGATGTTGCTTTTTTAATAAATTCATCAGATTTAATCTTATTTAAATTGATATTATCTGATTGAAAAGAAAATTTATTATGCTTTATTTTATTTGTTTTTACCCCTAAAATTTCTAATAAATTGATAAGTTTGTTTACGTCAAGAATATCTGGAATATTTTCAATTACAACCTTTTCATTAGTTAATAAAACAGAACAAATTACCTGTAAAGCTTCATTTTTTGCACCTTGAGGATTAATTACACCTTTTAAACTATAACCTCCATCAATTTCTAAACTATTCATTAAAAATTATATTAATACCTTTTTCTATTATTTCTTTTTCTGTTTTTATGATTACTTTTTGGACCATTACCATTTTTAGATTTAAGTTTTAATAAATCACTTGAAATTGATAGAGGTAATTGGTCAGAACTCACTTTAAGTTTTCCTTCAGAAAGTTCTTCAAGGTGAGAATGAATAACGCTATCCTCAACAGTATCTTTATTCCAATTCAAAAAACATTTTTTCATATGATTAGCTATATTGTAGACCAATGCATTTTTTAATTCTCCTTCTTCCCATTCGATAGCAATATCAATCATTCTTTTAATATTATTTCCATAAAACCTATACTTAGGGTAATTTTGAGGGTATGGAAGTTTTTCTGGTTTTGCAGATAATTTTTCAGCTTCAGGTTTTTCAAAAGGGGAGTCAACATCTAATTTGAAATTTGACATAATAAACAATTGGTCCCATAATTTATGTTGAAAATCAGGAACATCTCTTAAGTGAGGATTTAGATTTCCCATTACGCCAATAACAGCTTTAGCTAATTTGTTTCTTTCACTCTTATCTTTTTTTTCCATAATTTGTTCAACCATAAGATGGATGTGTCTGCCGTATTCAGGAATAATTAGTTGTTTACGATTTGTGTTATATTGTAATATATTCATAAAAAAAAGGATTAATTTTTGCTAAGTATAAAATGCAAATTAATTAAAATATAGATAATCAATCAATAAATTAGAAAAAAAATCATAAAACTATTATATCATCAACCCCACTTAAATCTTTATAAATGTTAATTATTTCATCAGGGGAATCCATTTTAGACTTTATCGTTACACTTTTATAATTTTTTTTTGATGATTCTTTTATAATCATACGATATCTATGTTTTTTAAAATATTTTTTAAAAAAATCAGGTTTAATTTTATTAGATTTTAATATAAATTTAAACATGTATATTCCAGGCCATTTTTGAGATATAATTAGATTTTCTTTAAAATTTGAATAGAATTCTTTACTACTATTTTTTAATTTCATTAAGTAAATTTATAAAAGAAAGCAATAAATTTAAACTTTTAAATAAATTGAGAAATAAAAAAATTGTTATTACTGGTGGTCCAGGATCAGGGAAAACAGAGATAATTAAAGAATTAGAGAATAGGGGATATTACGTAAAGCATGAAATTGTTAGGATTCTCTATAAAAAGGGTAAAAAAAAAGGAGTTAATGCTTTTAAGAAAGATCCATTTGAATTTAGTGAAAAATTACTGGAGTATAGGATAAATCAATTTGATTCTAGTTCAAAAATAAATTATAATATTGAAAAACCTTATATTTTTTTTGATAGAGGTATTCATGATACTTTTGCTTATTTAAATTTTTTAAAGAAAAATTATAATTATAAAAACATCATTTTTTCTTTTTCATATGATTTTGTTTTTTTGCTTAATCCTTGGAAAAAAATTTATGTAAATGATAATGAAAGGATGGAGTCTTTTAGTGATTCTAGAAAATTATTTAATTCAATAAAACTAATTTATTCAGAGGCTAAAATTAAATCTAAAATAATTTTGAATGATTCAGTAGAAAACAGAGTTGATTATATAATTAATTATTTAAATCATATTCAATAAAACAGATATATTTATAGATATAAAATATGTTATTTTAAAAAAAAATCTTGAAAGAACAAAATAAAGTCATTTTTTACGGAACTCCAGATTTTGCTAGATATTGTTTAAAACATCTAATTAATGAAGGTGTTAATATTTCTGCTGTTGTAACTGCTCCTGATAAATATTCAGGAAGAGGAAGGAAAATAAGCTTTTCATCTGTTAAAGAATTTTGTTTAAAAAAAAATATTAAGATTTTTCAACCAGAAAATTTAAAAGATAAATTATTTCTTAGTTTGATAAAAAAAATAGCTCCTGATATTCAAATTGTTGTCGCTTTTAGAATGCTTCCTAGAGAAGTGTGGTCCATAGCAAAAGATTTTACATTTAATTTACATGCCTCTCTTTTGCCAAATTATAGGGGAGCTGCTCCAATTAATTGGGCTATTATTAATGGAGAAAAAAAGACAGGATTAACTACTTTTATAATTGATGATCATATTGACACTGGACTTATTTTGTTGAAAGAAGAAGTTAAAATATCTTCTTTTGATTCAGCTTTAACATTATATAATAAACTCTTAAATAAAGCAGGGCCATTAATAAAAAAAACTATAAAATATCATTTATCTGGAAGATTAAATCCTAAAAGACAGATTCTTATTGGAGGTGAAAAATATGCACCAAAATTGACAACTAATAATATAAAAATTGACTGGCATAGCTCATTAGATTTAATTGAAAAAAAAATAAGAGGCTTAAGCCCTTTTCCAGGAGCCTGGACTTTTTTTATAAATGATAACAATAAAAGCAGAATGAAAATTATTCAATCATCAGTAATTTATTCAAACCATAGTGATAAAAGATATAGAATAATGGAAAAGGATGGTAATATACTTATTTCACACAAGGAAGGATATTTAAAATGTGAGGAGATCCAATTAGAAAATAAAAAGAAAATGGATGCAAAATCTTTGTTAAATGGTTATAAATTTTCAAAAAATTCATTTGTTTTACCATAGTTTTAAAGATGATTATCAACAAAAGGACCTATTTATCAACAATTACAGTGATTTCCTCAATATTTTCTTTTCTTTTTTGATAAACCATCTAAATTTGTTTACTGTATAACAAAATAATACATAAATTATGAATAAATCAGAATTAATAGACGCAATGGCAGCTGGCGCAGGAATATCTAAAGCTGCAGCAAAAAAAGCATTAGAATCATTATTAGGAAGTGTTGGTGGTGCTCTTAAGGGAGGAAAAAGAGTTTCTTTAGTTGGATTTGGCTCTTGGTCAGTAACAAGAAGGGCTGCAAGAGATGGAAGAAATCCTCAAACTGGTGCTACTATTAAGATAGCTGCTAAAAATGTTGTTAAATTCAAGGCAGGTGCTGAACTATCAAGTTCAGTAAATTAATATTTTAATTTAATATTTTAAAAAAGCTCCCAGTGTGGAGCTTTTTTTAATAAAAAATGCTTAAAGGAAAACTTTTAATATCACCTAAGATTTTGATTGGTGATATTTTTTTTAATAAAGCGATAGTTTTAGTTGTTGAAAATAAAGATTCCGGTAGTTTAGGTTTTGTAATAAATAAAAAATTAAAGTATTCATTGTCGGACATTGTAAACGAGGCTAAAACTCCTTTTCCGATTTACTTAGGGGGTCCAGTAGAACAAGACAACTTATTTTTTATACATAATTGTAACAATTTAATTCCAAATGGTGAATTAATAAATGAAAATTTGTTTTGGGGAGGTGATTTTAAGAAAGCTATTAAATTAATAAATGATAAAAAGATCAATAATAAAAACATATGTTTTTATCAAGGCTATACTGGTTGGTCATCAAGTCAGTTAGAACATGAAATTAAAAATAATTTGTGGGTTATAAAAGAGAATTCTTTTAAAAGCAAAATTATAAAAAGAAGAAAAAAATATTTATGGAAGGACTTTATGATTTCTTTTGGCGGCGATCATTTAATATGGGCAAATTCTCCAGATAATCCTTATCTAAATTGATGAAATAAACTTTGAGAAAAGTTTTCTCCCTAAACTAGATTTGTATATTCTTTTTCTATAATTATTCAAATACCTTAAACCTTTATTAACTGATAAAAAAAATATTTCATCACATTGTTGAAGTTCATAAATGTTAATATCAATTTGTTCTAATTTAAAATTTTTAATAACCCATCTATTAAATGAAGATCTAATAGCTGTGTTTTGACATCCAGAATACAAACTTGGTGTAATGATTTTATTTTCTTTAATTAAATATATGTTACCAAAAGTACTTTCAACTATATTTTTTTTTTCGTTTAACATGATACAAGTATCAAAACCATTTTCAATAGAATAAATATGGGCTATTCTTCTCAAATTTATATTTGTAACTGATAAGTTTGAAAATAATCCTGATTTAATAAATTCTTCACTAAAAACATCACAATTAATTGAGTGTTTAAAATTTAATTTACTGTATGAATCCGAAACATTTAAAAAAATTAAATAATTAATTTTATCTTCATTAATTTTTGAAAAAAAATGGAATTTAATATTTCCACTTTTTTTTTCAAGTTTGTTCGCTTTTATAGTTTTAATTAATTCATTTTTTAAAAACTCATTGTTGAAAGATAAAGGTATATTAAACCTAAGTCTTCTTAGAGATGCCATTATTCTAAAAAAATGATCTTCCCAAAAAAACAATACATTATTTTCAAAATGAATTTCTTCACATAAATTGTGACTATTAACTATAAAATTTAGGTTAACGATATTTTTTGAATCTATATTGGAATAAAGATTTCCATTTATATTAATCATATAATATTAACTGGACCCTAGAACATGTTTTAAATCTTGAATGAGATTATTCCAAAGCATTTTGGATTCTTCCAATTCATCCTCATCAGAAAAGTCAGATACAATTAGAGAGACATCCTTAGTGATTTCATCAACTTGGAGGAGAAATTCAAAAAAATATTTATCATCATCTTTATCACCAGTTTGCCATTGAAACTTAACTTTCTCATTTGTTTTTGTTTGAATTAATTTTGCAACTTCTTCTGATCCATCCCATATAAAAGTATAAATTTCTCCCCTGGAGTTTACATTGTCTGCAAACCATTCAGAAAGACCTGAAGGTGTTGATAAATACTGATATAACAGCTGAGGCGATGCATGTATGTTATATTCAATTGAAAAAGGAATTTTTTTATTCATTATTTTTTTTCTGTCGACAATATATTGAAAAAACTTAATTGACCATATTAATTTTAAGAAATTTTATAATCTAAATTAATTGTACCCCAAAATTATGTGATTATATTTGCGACAAATAATTAATGGCGAGGTAGCTCAGGTGGTCAGAGCGTCGGATTCATAACCCGGAGGTCGGGAGTTCAAGTCTCCCCCTCGCTACTAATAAGCTCCTATTTTTTTATTGATTCTTTTATAAGTAATTGAATTAAATAAGCTAATAGAATTGTAATAATAGCACCTAAAAAATTTAACCATAAAAAACTTATAATATTTAAAAAATAAACAATAATTATTATTATCTCAGAGAATATAGCAGAGTAAAAAATCGATTTTGATTTTATTTTTTTTATAAAAATTGCACATATAAAAATTCCAAGAATTGTTCCATAAAATATTGACCCAATTATATTTACTAATTGAATTAAATTTTCAAATAATGTTCCAATTGAAGCATAAAATATAGCTATTATCCCCCAAATTAATGTGAATATTTGAGTAGCTTTAACATAGTGTAGATCAGTTTTTTGGTTATCATTTTTGTATATATCAATAACACTTGTAGCTGCAAGAGCATTAAGTTCAGAAGCTGTTGAACTCATTGACGCACATATAATAACGGCAATTAATAGACCAATTAAACCTTTTGGGAAATATTTTATTATGTAAGAAATAAAAACATAATCTTTATCGTTTGTTTCTATTTTAGGATTAATTGAGCTTGACATAATTTTGACCATTTCTCTTTGAGATTTTTCTAAATTATAGAGAGAGTCAATTTCATTTTCATCTTTATCTTTTGTGTTATATTTTTTTAGAAAGTATTCTTTAATTTTTGTTTGAGTTGTAATATTTTCTTTTTCTAATTTTTTAAAAGATTCACTTTTAGAACTCATTTCTAGACTTTCTATGACTTTTGGGTTAAAATTTATTGGAGCAGTTTCAAATTGATAAAAAATAAATATCATAACACCAATTAATAAAATAAAAAACTGCATAGGAACTTTTAAAAAACCATTCATTATTAAACCTATTTGACTTTCTTTGAGTGACTTAGCAGATAAATATCTTTGAACTTGGCTTTGGTCTGCACCAAAATATGATAAAGCAAGAAAAAGGCCACCTGTTATTCCACTCCAAAAAGTGTATCTATTATTAAGATCAAAACTAAAATCAATAATATCTAGTTTGTTAAAAGATTTTGCAATTTTAAGTGACTCAACAAAGTTTATATTATTAGGAAAACTATTTGTAACATAAAAAAATGTTATTATCAATCCAGTAAAAATGACAATCATTTGTTGTTTCTGGGTTACATTTACCAATTTTGTTCCCCCAATAAGAGTGTAGGTAGTTACAATAACCCCTATAATAATTATTAATAAATCTAAGTCCCAATCAAGAATAATACTTAATATAATGGCAGGGGCATAAATTGTAATTCCAGCTGCTAAACCCCTTTGAATGAGAAATAATATTGCAGTTAATTTTCTAGTTTTTTTGTCAAAGCGATCCTCAAGAAACTGATAAGCTGTAAATACTTTTAATTTATTGTAAATAGGAATAAAAAAGATACAAATTATAATCATTGCAAAAGGAAGCCCAAAATAAAACTGAACAAACCCCATACCATCATGAAAAGCTTGCCCAGGTGTTGATAAAAAGGTTACAGCACTTGCCTGTGTAGCCATAACTGATAGACCTACAGTCCACCATCTTGCTGTATTCGACCCCTTTATATATTCATTTAAATTTTTGTGTTTTTTGTTTTGCCAGATACCATATATGACAATGAAAGAAATAGTTGAAGTTAAAATAAACCAATCTATTGTAGACATTAATACATTGATTTCATTAACAAATAGAAAAGGATCCAATAAAAGATATTTACTGTGGCTAAAAGAATATAAATTGAATATTTCATCTCTTATGTGATATTAAGTTTACAAACAGTTTGTATGCTCCAGGTATTCCATTTGGAAGTTGTCTAAAAAAACTTAATCCTGTATAAATAAAGGTTCCTTTTCCATAATACGCAACCAGCAAAGATCCTTTCTTTTCATCTTCATTAATATCGTTCATTGAGAGAACTGGACTAAATTCTTTACCCCATTCATTTGGAAAATACAATCCTCTTTCTTGTACCCAATTATTAAAGTCATTAAGACTTATTTTGTTCGGGTAGTTAAGGATTTTATGATTTGGATTTAAAAACTTAACAATTGATTTTTCATTTGTTACACGATCTCTCGATATATTTATTTTATATGGGGTGATTTTATTGTTTTTTAATCTTCTTGAAGTGTTGTATTGTATTATAAGGTTTCCACCATTTTTAACATAATTCCAAAGAATATTGTTTTTAATTTTTAAAAGAGAATTTGTGTTATATGCTCTAATTCCCATAATTATAGATGGAAATTTTTCTAAATTATATGTTTCAAGTTTTGAAAGATCTAATTCTGTAACAGAAATGCCAATGGATTCTAAAGATTCAGGTATTTTATCACCTGCCCCTTTTATATAGCCTATTTCTTTTACATTACTTTTAAGGTTAATTTTAAAAGCAATTGATTTGTTGGGAAGAAGAATATTACTTTTTGCTATATGTTTGTAATTAAGATTAATCAAATTATAATTGTAAATTTTCATTTCAGAATAAAAATTAGCAGAAATTTCATTTAATGATTCATTTGGAGAACTTCTTACAGAAAATTTGTAAGATTTAGATTCACCTTTATTATTAATTGACACTTCATATCTTTTAGGAATGCTAATCCAGTTTTTAGGTAATTTTAATTCCACAAAGCCTTTAAGTTTGTCATCATTATTAGTAATAATTGCATTTATTTCTTTATTATCAGAGTTAATAAAGGCATAAACATCCTTTTCTAGTTTAACATTTGCTTTTGGATAAATTTCAAATTTTTCAATTACCTCTCCTTTCACCGGATCATTGTATCTATATTTTAGTTCTCTTTCAATTTCAATTAAAACATCATCAACTTTAATACTAAAAATAGATTTAAGAGGGTGAGTAGTTTCTGGATTTCCTTTTATTTTGAAATCTTCCACAAAATAATTTCCATCAGTTTTTTTTCCAAGAAGCCAAAAGGGTGCAGTAAATTTATTTGGAATTTTAATTTTCTTTTCTACAGAAAGAACTTTTTTGTTTTTTAATGAAATATCATTTATGTAAAAATTATTTAATTCAATTTTTTTAATACTAACATTTATTGGGCTTGGATTATATAATTTAAATTCAACATCAATATAAGACTCAGGGATTCCATAATTTTTCTTTGAATTAAATTGAATTTCTAGACCTAAGCAATTTATAATTATTTCAGAAAGCTCTTTAATTTTTGTGTTTTTAATATGAGTGTTTTCAAGTTCTTTAATTTTTTGGTAAATTTTCAAAAGATTACTTATGCTATTATAAGGTTTATTAAAATTAAAGTTTTCTAAAACTTCATTGATTAAGATTTCAATTTCACGTCCACCATTTACTCTTTTCCAGGAAGTGTCAATGTCTTCAAAAATATTATTTGAATTTATTTCTTTTCCACTAATTAGTTCTAAATACTCTATGTTTCTATTAAAAGAAGGAGAACTTCCAAAACCCTGAGACTTATGTTGACTTCGACTTTTTGATGCAATTTTTGAATTATAGTATCCAGAGATTGGATCAAATAAGTTTGTGTTAATTGAAACCATTTCAGATTTATCGATTTTTTGATAATTTTCTCTACTACCATAAGCCCACCAGGAAGTGTTATAAAATATCCTTTTTGCTTTCCATGGTTTTACAACGTTTAATTGATTTGAAAAAAAAGCGGGATTATTTGACTTATTATTTGCTTCTAAACTTAATAGTGCTGAACTGGCATGATGACCATGTGAAGAGCCTGGAGTTTTTTCATTAAATCTATTTATAATTACATCTGGTTTAAATTTTCTAATTAAAAAAACTACTTGAGATAAGATGTCTTCTTTATCCCATATTTCTAGTGTTTCTTTTGGATGTTTAGAATATCCAAAATCATTAGCTGTGGTAAAAAACTGTTCACCTCCATCAATTTTCCTTGCATTTATTAATTCCTGTGTCCTTATTACACCTAATTTTTCTCTTAAATCGTTTCCAATTAGGTTTTGACCACCATCTCCTCTAGTTAAAGATAAGTATCCTGTTCTTGCGTTTAGATGATTTGAAAAATATGAGATTAATTTTGTGTTTTCATCATCAGGGTGAGCTGCTACATATAAAACAGAACCTAAAAAATTTAGTTTTTTTATTTTTTTATAAATCTCAGTAGAGCTTTGTGATAAAACTGTATTTATCGAAATAAGTATTAAGAAGAAAATATAAGTAGATTTCAATATTTATAGTTTTTTATTGTTAAACAAAATTAATTTTTTGAAGTTATTTCTTTTAATTTATTGTAAACTTCGTAAGTTGGTAGTCCAACAATATTTGAATAACTACCATTTAGAGACTCTACTGCAACTAATCCAAACCAATCTTGGATTCCATAACTGCCAGCTTTATCAAAGGGTTTGTCCTTTACTGTATAATTAATTAAATCCTCTTTAGAAACTTTTCCAAATTTTACTTTTGTTGTTTTATGAATTATTTCCAAATTTTTTTTTGTTAAAAACCCAACTGCTGTAATAACTTGATGAACATTATTTGATAATTCATTTAACATACTTAATGCTTCTTCATTGTTTTTAGGTTTTCCTAAACATTTATTTTTATGCCAAACAATTGTGTCAGCAGTTATTATAATTTCTTTATCTTTTACTTTATTTATAAATATTTTAGCTTTTTTTTTGACAATAAATCTTGGAATTAAATGACCTTTAAGATTTGTGTCAAAATTCTCATTGTATTTACTCTTTTTTGTTGTAAAGGGAATGTTCATTTTTTTTAAATATTCTATTCTTCTGGGAGATTTAGAAGCTAAAATAATTTTATAACCATTTAAATTCATTAAAAAAACCTTTAATTAAACTTATTATTCCATTTATTTTGAACCCTTAAAGTTTGTTCAATAATATCCCTAACACAACCTTTACCTCCTTTTTTGTATGAAATATAACCGGAAATATCTTTAATTTCAGGAACTGCATCTGAGGGACAACATGAAAGCCCTACATTTTTCATTACTTCTAAATCGGGAATATCATCTCCCATATAAACAATTCTATTAATATCTATTTTGTTATGCTTAATTATTTGATTGAAAATCTTAATTTTATTTTCAGCACCTAAATAAATATCAATAACACCAAGACTTTTAAATCTTTTCTTTACCCCTTCATTAAGACCTCCTGAAATAATAATAATCTTAAATCCATTCTCAATTGCTAATTTAATCGCATATCCATCTTTTGTGTTAACAGATCTATACATTTCGCCATCAGTTGTAACCAATACTTTACCATCTGTAAGAACACCGTCTACATCAAATATAAAGGTGTTTATGTCTAATAACTTTTCTTTGTAATTTTTAATTTTCATAGTATTTAATAATTGATTCTGTAAGAGTCTTATAAACTTTTTTGAAAGAGTTGTTTTCTAGTAATTCAAGATGCTTATTAATAGTTTCTCTATCATTTCTTTTTGCAGGACCTGTTTGGCTTTTTCTTGGGCTAAGACTTAAGGCGTTTGATGTAGTTTCATTAATTAGATTTTCAAATAAAACAAATGGTATATTATTTTTAATACATATATCTTTAGCATTAGTATATAAATGATTTGTAAAATTATTAACAATAGTAGCTGATAGATGAAGATATTTTCTATTATTAGAATTCATTAAAACTGGTTTTGCTTCAAGTAATTTAATTAAGTTTTTTAATTTTAAAAAGTTTGACTTGGTGTCCGACTCAATACAAATTGGCAGGTTTTTAAACTCAACATCTTTTTTTTTTGAAAATGTTTGTATAGGATAAAAAACACCTTTTCCACCTTTATTATTTAGTTCCTCTAAATTATGAATTCCTGATAAATGAACAGTAAAAGTTTTGTTTGTAATTTTTTTAGATATTTTTTTAACTACATCATCTGAAACCATTAAAAAGTTTATGTCGGCATTTTTTAAATCTTTTAGATTATTAGTTCTTTTAATGCCATTGCTATCTAGTGTTTTTTCAAATGAGCGTGAATACCAATGTAAAATTTTCAATTTTGGAATTTTATTAAATTTTTTCACAAATTGTGAAGCTACATTTCCTCTTCCAATTATATTAATTTTCATAATTTAAAAAAACTTTTTTTGAATAATTAATTTAACAATAATTATTAGAGCATGTATTATCTTTGCATTTTTAAAATATAAATGAAAGATAAAATATACTCATTAATTTTTTCTAACAAATTTACTGCAATTCTATTTATAATATTTCCAACAGCAATGGCCTTTGGGACTTTTATTGAGAGTTGGTACGGAATAGAAGCTGCTAAAATAATAATATATAACGCTTGGTGGTTTGAATTGATACTTCTTTTCTTTGTAATTAATTTTACAGGTAACATTTTTAAATACAAATTGTTAAGAAAAGAAAAATGGGCAGTTTTATTGTTACACCTATCTTTTATTATAATAATTTTTGGAGCTTTTATAACAAGGTATTATGGGTTTGAGGGTGTAATGCCAATTCGAGAAGGTGATTCAAAAAATGTTTTCATATCTGAAAAAACATATTTAACAATTCTTATAGATGGTGAGATAAATGGAGAACCAAGAAGAAAGAAATTAGAAAGCGAGGTTTTGTTTTCTGAGTATGCAAACAATTATTTTAAATGGAATACTGATTTTAATGATGAAAAGATAAGTTTTGAGTATTTTGATTTTGTTGAAAACGTGTATGAAGATTTAGTTCTTGATGATACAGGAGATAGATATTTAAAAATAGTTGAAGCTAGCGATGGAAATCGTCGTGAACATTATATTAAGGAAGGTGAGATTACTAGTATTCAAAACATTTTGTTTACATTAAATAAAAAACAAGATGGAGCTATAAATATTAGAGTTGACAAAGGAGTTTATTTTATTGAAATGCCCTTTAAAGGTAGCTTCATGAGGATGGCAGATCAGTTTTCAGGCGAAGTAAATCCTAACATAGAAAGTTCTCTTCAATTTAGATCTCTTTATAGTATTTCAAATTTTCAATTTGTTATACCCGAACCTGCATTAAGAGGTAAATTTGATTATGTAAAGGGAGATCCTGATAATAAAAATGTTCAAAATTTATTAAAGCTTAAAGTGTCACAAGATAGTGAGGATAAGATTGTTAATCTAATTGGAGGTAAAGGGTTTATTAATGAATCGAAAAATTTATCAATAAATAATTTAGACCTAAATATTTCATTTGGATCAAAATCTTTGAGCCTTCCTTTTTCAATTAAATTAAATGATTTTATTGCTGAAAAATATCCTGGAACTGAAAAAAGTTATTCTTCATTTATGAGTAAAGTAACTGTTCAAGATGATCCTGATTTTGATTATGATATTTATATGAATAATATATTAGATTATAAGGGTTACCGTTTTTTTCAAGCTTCTTTTGANCCTGATGAGAAAGGTACAGTTTTGTCAGTTAANCATGANTGGTGGGGNACATGGGTAACATANTTAGGNTATATTCTNTTATATCTTGCNATGTTAGGAATATTTTTTATTGGNAANACTCGATTTAAGCAGCTTTCTAAAGCTCTCGANAAAATTTCTAAAAAGAAATATGCTCTNTTTTTTTTACTTTTTNCCTCTTCATTTAGTTTTAGTCAAAACAATCTNGATTTNAANAAATCATCTATTGATTTTGATTCTATAATAAAAGCNGAAGCATTTGATTTANAACATTCATCAAAATTNGGAAAACTNGTTATTCAAGATACAGGAGGNAGAATGAAACCTGCCAATACTTTTTCATCTGAATTATTGAGAAAAGTAAGNAAAAANGATAAATACNTNGATTTNAATTCTGANCAAGTTCTTTTATCTATAATGAATAAACCNGCTATATGGTTTAATGTTCCTATTATTTATTTAAAAAGAGGNAATGATAGNATNAGAAAGATAGCTGGGTTNAATAANAAAGATAAATANGCAGCTTTAATTTCTTTTTTTGATTCAAAAGGTAATTACAAGTTAGTTGAACAATTAGAAGAGGCTTATAAAGCNTCACTACCNAATCAATTTCAAAAAGATTTTATTGAACTCGATAGAAGAATAAATCTATTATATTCTGCTATAGAAGGAAAAATAATGAGAGTTTTTCCAATTCCAAATGANAAGAATAATAAATGGGTTTCATATCANGAAATAAAAGAAAATGATTTTAAAGGTAAAGATTCNTTATATGTTAAAAATATNCTGCCTCTTTATTTNCAATCTTTAAGAGTTGCAAAAGATAATAATGATTATTCTCANGCAGATAATTTACTTGAGAGTTTAAATGGATTTCAANTNAAGTATGGTTCAAATGTTATNCCTTCTGAGGANAAGATTAATGCAGAAGTTTTATATAATAAATATGANATTTTCAAAAGNCTNTACAGTTGGTATNTNATTTTTGGGGTTATTTTTTTNGTGATNTTAATTATTCANATTTTTATTGATAATAAAATCCTTTATTGGANAGTTTATNTNTTTAAANTATTTCTTNTTGGNCTTTTTGTTTTTCATTCTNTNGGANTNATTGCAAGAGGATTTATATCNGGNCATGCTCCCTGGAGTGATGCTTATGAATCTATGATTTATGTTGCTTGGGCAACNCAATTATTTGGNTTAATTTTTGGNAGAAAATCNNCTNTAACATTNGCNGGNACATCTTTTGTGACNGGAATAATACTAATGATTGCTCATTGGAGTTGGATGGATCCATCAATTGCTAATCTTCAGCCTGTTCTNGATAGTTATTGGCTTATGATTCATGTTGCAGTAATTGTAGCAAGTTATGGTCCATTCGCNTTAGGAATGATTATTGGCATTATTTCTCTTTTACTGATNTTATTTATTAATAAAAAAAATAGTCTAAAAATTAAACTAAATATAAAAGAGTTAACTATAGTTAATGAAATTTCNTTAACGGTTGGATTAATTATGTTAACAATTGGAAATTTTTTAGGNGCAATGTGGGCAAATGAAAGTTGGGGTAGATANTGGGGCTGGGATCCAAAAGAAACATGGGCTTTAATAAGTATTCTTATATATGCTTTTGTAATTCATATGAGATTAATTCCTNGTTTAAAAGGAATGTGGCTTTTTAATTTAATGAGTATTGTTNCATTTGCTAGTATTATGATGACTTATTTTGGTGTTAATTTTTATTTAGTTGGTNTACATTCCTATGCNAGTGGAGATAAAATAATCACACCAAATTTTGTTTATTACAGTATTTTATTTGTTTTTCTTTTAGGATTATTTTCTTATTTCAAAAAAGATCGAATAAATGCATAATAATTTTATAATTTTANTAGGTGAGACCTTTAAAAATTATAAAAAACAGATCTGANATTGGTGCTGGNACNAGAGGTTCAGANATTGGAATAGATGCATTAGAAATTGCNGCNATTAATAGNAATAATGATTTNTTTAATAAANATCNTTTTGATGATGTAGAAACNCATAATGAATCGATTTACGATAAAGTTAAATGCACNTTTGCTAAAAGAATTGGTTTTGTNTTAGAACAATGTGAAAGATTAAGAGATAATGTTTTAGAAAATTTAAATAATGGATTNTTTCCACTTGTATTGTCTGGAGATCATTCCTCGTCTATTGGAACTATGGCGGCAATACAGAATCATCTAAGAGGAAATGATTTTGGGGTAATATGGATAGATGCTCATGCAGATTTACATACNCCATTTACAACTCCATCTGGTAATGTTCACGGAATGCCTTTAGCTGCAGTTTTAGGTAATACCAATCCACTTAATAAATTAAATGAAGTTGATAATTACACATTGTCAAATTGGAATAAATTAACAAAACTCGGATTTTCTTNCCCTATATTAAAATCCAAAAATCTTGTTTATTTGGGTTTAAGAGATATTGAAAAACAGGAAAAAGAATATATTATAAAGAATTCTATTAAAAATTATAGTATTCAAGAAATTAGATTAAAAGGATTAGAAAATTTTATAGGTAAGATTATTAAACATTATGAATCAGTAAAAAAGATTTATATTTCATTTGATGTGGATTCCCTT
This sequence comes from Flavobacteriaceae bacterium, assembly GCA_002719315.1. Taxonomy (GTDB): domain Bacteria; phylum Bacteroidota; class Bacteroidia; order Flavobacteriales; family Flavobacteriaceae. Next base: position 353,262 of record PBHD01000001.1, on the reverse strand, counting down.
GACCCCGAATCTGTTTCTCAAGGTACAGGAACGCCAGTTAAAAATGGATTTGAAACTGTTGAAATCATTTCGATTATAAAATCGCTTATTAAAACTAAAAAAGTTATTGCACTCGAAGTTTCTGAAATTAATCCTTTACTTGATAAAAAAGGTAATTTTATGGCTGAAAAAACTTTTGANATAATAAAAAAAATTTTTACTAATTAATAATCTTTTAATAATTCAAAACAATAGTCATAGTGTGCTTTTAATACATTATTTTTTTGTTTATTATATTTTTTAAAATGTTTTTTTAAATTTTTTAAATTTAAATTGATTAAACCCTTAATTTCTGTTTCTAATTCTTTGTTTTCAATTATATCAATAAGTTTAATTATAAGATGTTTTTGAATATTTCTTTCTAATACATCAGGTTTAATTCTTTCAGTAATAATATTTTTAATTAATGTTTCAATTACCATATTATTTGTCATTCCAATTCCATATAAGGTTTTTTGTGATGATAAATTTCTGTTTAATTTTTTTATGTTTAATAAGAAATTAATAGCAGATTTTTGAATATTTGAAAATCTATTTAAACCTCCCTTATAATCAATTTTTGAAATAATTTTTTTATCAATAAGCCAATATTGAGACTTCCATAGATTTTCGTTTATAAAATTAAATGCAATTTTTTGTTTTTGAACATTTACATTTTCATATTGAAAAATTTTATTTTGACCTTTATTTAACTTTGTCTCATTAACACCTCCAATAATTCTAATTACATGAAAGATATATCTTCTGTAAACAGATAACATCTCTAAATAGAGCTCTTTTAAATCATTATAGCTTTGACCATCTTTTGTAGTCCAAGTTTCGAGATTTTTCGCAACTATTTTTAAATTATTTAATCCGTAATTACTTGATTTAACAGGGTCATCACCAATATTTTCTGTTTGAGAATCTGGATCAAATCCATTATATCCAAACATATAAATTGGGTTTAAACTTTTTTCATCTACTATTTTATTAAGCAATTTTATTTCTGAAAAAGGGGTTTCATTAGAAAAATATCTATAGCCCCAATTAATAGAGTAGTCGTCGTAAGGACCAAGTTTTCTTATAAATCTTATGTTTTTATCACCAGGTTGAGCTACATAATTAAATCTAGCGTAATCCATAATTGTAGTTGCTATTCCCATTTTTTTAGTAAATGTGCCAGATCTTAAAGAGTCTACAGGATATGCAGAGCTTGCTTTCATGTTATGAGGAAGCCCTAAGGCATGACCTACTTCATGAGAAATAACTCTTCTCATCATTTCGCCAATATCTTCCTCAGGAGTATCTAATGTTCGAGCACTAGGATTAGCTGCACCAGTTTCTAATAAGTATCTGTTTCTGTATGATTTTAAGTGATTATGATACCATATAATATCACTTTCTATTATTTCACCTGTTCTTGGATCAGAAACACTAGGNCCTACTGCATTTCTTGTTGTCGAGGCAACATATCTCACAGTAGAAAATCTTATGTCCTCTGGACTGAATTCAGAATTTTCTTCTTTACTAGGTGGAAGTTTTGCTTTAATAGCATTTTTAAAACCTGCTTTTTCAAATACTTTGTTCCAATCCTCTATTCCTTTAATAAAATAAGGCCTCCATTTTATTGGGGTTGCAGGATCTAAATAATATATAATAGGTTTAATAGGTTCAACTANCTCTCCATTATTGTANGCTTTTATATCTGATGGNTCAAGCCTCCATCTTCTAATAATTTTATATTCATCAGATTTTAACTTTTCAGAGCTATAATTGAATGTTTTTAGTGTAAACCATCCTANTCTATGATCTTCATATCTCACCTGCATTAGTTTTTTTGGCAGTTNAATTATAGAGTGATTAATTTGAAAGGTTAAAGTATTTGAATTATTNTTTTTTTGAGCATTATTTGANCTAAATGTTAGNGTGTGTNTTATTTCGGTATTTTTTGGATAACTTTTAGAAGAATTAATGAAACTTCTCTTAGAATCAACATTTCCTATTTTGTATTTTTTNTTTAATGATGGTCTTATCACATTAAAACCAGGAGAATCTTGATTAAAATATTTACTTACNTCAATTAAATATCTTTTTTTTTCAAGATTTTTAATTTCAAATAAACCTAATATTGGTGGAAAATTATTTTGTTCGACACTTAAACTAATGGGATCTTCATTTGAAGCATTATTTATGTATGATTTTTGAATAATTAAAATATTTTTTTTGTCTTTTTTAAACTGTATTAAGTTTTCACTTGTTTTAGAGCCTGCATTTATGTAGGCAGAATAATTCTCAGGTAATTTAACAAATCTAGTTACCATAAGAAGATCTTTGTTTAAAATTGAATCGTTGATTTCAAAAAAAAGCCTATTATCATTATAATATGTTGTGATTAAGCCTTTTTGAATTGACATTTTTTTAGTTATNGAGTCAATAGTCTTAAGNTTTTCATTTTTTGTTTTTTTCTGACCAAAAGAAAAGAAATAAAAGAAAATAAAAATTATAAATAAAAGTTNATTTTGTTTTTTAAAAAGTAACATATTCTAATTTAGAAGTTTAAGAGATTCTTAAAAATACATTAAGAAAAAACAATATTCATAAAAAAAATNNANATTTTTTANAATATTCTCATAAAACATATNAAAATTAACAAATTTTATTTGTATTATTATTATATNAATTAATTATATAATGATATGAAAAAATTACNTTTTTTATTNCTNGCNTTAGCTNTTTGTTTAAGNTTTAATTTTACAAANTCTCAAAGNAAATCGAAATTAAAAAAAACCTATCCTAAAGAAATTGATTTAGGAGCATTTGAATTTAGAAATGTTGGACCTGCNTTTCTTTCTGGAAGAATTGCTGATATNGCAATTCACCCTTCTAATGGAAATATATGGTATGTTGCTGTTGGTTCTGGCGGTGTTTGGAAAACTAAAAATTCAGGAACTACTTGGGANCCAATTTTTGATGATGANAANTCATATTCTATAGGTTGTATAACTGTTGATTCTTCNAATCCAGAAATAATATGGGTTGGAACNGGNGAGAATGTAGGGGGNAGACATGTAGGTTATGGNGATGGAGTATATAAATCAATTGATGATGGAAAAACTTGGGTTAATATGGGACTTAAAACATCTGAACATATTTCGAAAATTATAGTTCACCCAGATAACTCTGATATAGTTTGGGTTGCATCNCAAGGACCTTTATGGAAGAAAGGAGGCGAAAGAGGACTTTTTAAAACAATTAATGGAGGNAAAACATGGAANCGAACTTTAGGTAATTCTCAGTGGACTGGAGTGACAGANTTAATGATAGATCCGAGAAACCCAGATGTTTTATATGCNGCAACTTGGGATAGNCATAGGACNGTAGCTGCATATCTTGGTGGAGGCCCAGGCTCNGGAATACATAGATCTCTTGATGGAGGTGAAACTTGGTCTCAATTATCTAATGGACTTCCTTATCCAAACAAGAACTTTNCTATGNATCAAGAAGANGATGAAGATGAAGAAATTATCTACTCTAATATTGGAAAAATTGGATTAGCAATTTCTCCACAAAATCCTGATGTAATTTATGCNGCATTAGAATTAGATAGAAGAACAGGTGCTTTATATAGATCAGAAAATAGGGGAGGGTCTTGGGAAAAAATGTCAGANGTTTTTCTAGCTTATGGAACAGGACCNCATTATTACCAAGAACTTTATGCAAGCCCTCATAAATTTGATAGANTGTATTTAGTTAATGTGAGAGTTCAAACTTCTGAAGATGGAGGAAAAACCTTTACNCAGTTGAAAGAAAGCAAAAAGCATTCAGATAATCANTCNATAATTTTNAAAGAAGATGATCCTGATTATATAATGATTGGTACTGATGCAGGTATATATGAAACTTTTGATCTTGCTGAAAATTGGAGTTATATTAAAAATTTACCTNTAACACAATTTTATAAAGTTGCNGTTAATGACGCTAAACCTTTTTATCANATTTTTGGAGGAACCCAAGATAATGGATCTGCTGGAGGTCCTTCTGCAACTGATGAAAGGGAAGGTATAAGTAATCGAAATTGGTATAAAATTTTGGGTGCAGATGGACATCAAACNGCTACCGATCCTGAGTATAATAATATTGTTTATGCNGAAACACAACAAGGAGGTTTACATAGAGTTGACTTATTAACTGGTGAAACCTTATTTATTCAGCCACAAGCTGAAGAAGGGGANCCTCATGAAAGATTTAATTGGGATGCACCTATTTTAGTTAGNCCTCATGATCCCGCGACACTTTATTTTGGATCATATAGAGTTTGGAAGTCTAAAAATAGAGGTGATGATTGGACNCCCATTTCAGGTGATTTAACTAGAAATGAAGAAAGAATAACNCTACCCATAATGGGTCGAAAGCAAAGCTGGGATAATCCATGGGATATAAGTGCAATGTCAACATATAATACTATTACTTCTTTATCTGAATCNCCACTAAAAGAGGGATTGATTTATGCTGGAACAGATGATGGGTTTATTCAAGTAACATCAAATGGTGGTGATAGCTGGACAAAAATTCCAGTNACNCAATTAGGACTTCCTGGAAGAACATTTATTAATGATATAAAAGCTGATTTACATGATGTAAATACAGTTTATGTTTGTTTAGATAATCATAAGGAAGGTGACTTTANCCCTTATATTTTTAAAAGCACGGATCAAGGTAAAACTTGGAAGTCAATTTCAANTAATTTACCTAAAAGAACTTTGATTTGGAGATTAGTTCAAGATCCAATTGCAAAAAACTTATTTTTTNCAGCTACTGAATTTGGNATNTACACTTCTGTNAACTCTGGAGTCTCATGGCAGAAGCTTCCNGGAACTCCAAATAGCTCTTTTAGAGATCTTGTTATACAGAAAAGAGAAAATGATCTTGTAGCTGCTTCGTTTGGAAGAGGTTTTTATGTTTTAGATGATTATAGTGCATTAAGAGAAATGACCCCAGAAAACTTAAATAAAACAGGAGTGCTTTTTAAACCAAGGACAGCAAAATGGTTTGTNCCCAGAAGTAAAGTAGGAAACACAGGTGCAGATTATTATTTTGCTAAAAATCCAANATTTGGAGCAGTTTTCACNTATCATTTATCTAATGANTATCCNACACAAAAAGAAATACGAAAGCAAAGAGAAAGATCANTNAATAAGAGATTACAAAACATNACTTTTCCTGGTTGGAATAAGGTTGATAAGGAAATTTACGAAGCTANNGCTAAAGTTTGGTTAAGTATATCAGATTTGAATGGGAATATAATTAGAAATATATCAAAAACTGCAAAAAAAGGTTCTGATAGAATAGCTTGGGATTTAAGACATCCAAGTAATAGATCAATTGGATCAAANTCAAGATATGGATCAAATTCNGGACCTATTGCATCTCCNGGAAATTATAATGCATCTCTTTATNTGGAGCATAATGGTAAAATTTCGAAATTAGATGGACCAATCNAGTTTGAAGTAAAGCCAATTAGAGAAGGAGTTTTAAAAGGAGTTAGTTTTGANGAATATAATTCTTATAAAAATGATTTATCTGCTATACAAAATCAAGTATATGAGGTTAATGATTTGTTAAAACAAAGTTTAAATAAAATAAGTGACTTTAAAAAAGCTTTNAGTAGAATNAAAATTAATCCTGGAGAATTAAACTCCAATGTATTTAAATTAGAAAATATTTTAAGAGAAATTAATCTTGAAATTAATGGTAGTGATGCAAAAAAACAGATTGGAGAAAAAAGNACNCCAACANTTCAGAACAGGTTGAGTGTNGCTCAAAGAGGNTTATCTACNACTTATGGCCCTACAANGCTCCANAAAAAAAGCATGAANCTNGCNTCAAAGGCAGTTAAGTTAATTAAACCTAAANTTGAAAAAATTTATAATGAGGATATTCCAAAAATAAAGAATGACTTAATTAAAGCTGGATCNCCATATTTAAATATAAATTAATAAGTAAGTAATTATTGAAATGGAACCTTTCTTAATTGAGAGGTTCTATTTTTTTTCAAAATTTTGAGAGAATTCAAAAATTTCTAAATCAAAGAAGTTTATTGATGCGAGTAGATGGTCAAAAATATCAGACATAATTTGTTCGTATTTAACCCATTCTTTTTCTTTACTAAAAGCATAAACTTCTATGGGTATTCCTTGAGAGGTAGGAGCTAATTGTCTACACATAATTGTCATTTTCTTATTTAACATTTCATGATTTTTTAAGTAAGACTCAGTATATCTTCTAAAGAGACCCAAATTAGTCATATTTCGACCATTTATTAGAATTGACTTATTAACTTCGTTTTTTTTATTATGATTTTTTATTTCATTTTCTCGATCAGAAATAAAGTCAGATATTATTTCAATTTTCTTTAATTTTTCAATTTTATTTGAATCTAAAAATTTTATACTTTTTGCTCTAATTAAAAGAGATCTCTTAATTCTTCTTCCTTCTGAATCACTCATTCCTCTCCAGTTTACAAATGAATCTGACACTAACTTGTANGTCGGTATTGATGTTATGGTTTTGTCAAAGTTTTGAACTTGAACAGAAGATAAACTTATAGATATAACATCACCATCTGCATTACTGTTTTTCATTGTGATCCAATCTCCTATTCTTACAGTGTCATTAACTGTTATTTGAACACTTGCAACAAAGCCTAAAATTGAATCTTTAAAAACAAAAAGAATAACAGCAGTAAGTCCCCCTAAAGTAGCAATGAAAGTTGAAATGTCTTTTTCAGTGAAAATAGATAGGATTAAAAGAATTCCTAAAAACCACAAAAAAATCATAAAAACTTGAATGTAACTATCAATGGGTTTGTCTTTAAAGTTGGGAAGTGTCTTTAAATAATCACTAACTGTTTTCAAAACAGCTCTAATTAACCATATAAAAATAATTACAGTTGATGCTTCGAGAATATTTAAAAATAAATTTTTAACATCAATTTCAAGTGTAAAAAAATCTGGAAAGAAAACAAACAAGTAATAAACAGGAATTATATAAGATAGTATAACTGGAAGCTTATTTAGAATTAAAAAATCATCAAACTTACTATCGGTTTTTTTAGAAACCTTATTAAAAATTTTAACAATTATTTTTTTTGAAACGAAATATATTAATAAGCTTGAAAGAAAAATCAAGATAAAAGAAATTCCAAAGCTTAGGATTTGAGACCAAAATTCATTTGTCCCTTTGTTTATTAAATTTTCTTTAATTAAAGATTGAATATTAAAATCATTCATTTTTACATTTTTCTAAATAAAAACAAACATAAATATATTTTTACAATAAATGATTTTTTAAAAAAAATTATAATGTACTTCCAATTTTTGTAATCACTTCTATTAGTTTTTTAAAATCTTTTGTTGATGTATCAGGATTTATTATAACAACTCTTAAGAATCTTTCATTTTTAAAAAGACATGAAGTTAAATAAATTGATCCTTCTTCAATAATTTTATACCTAAGTTTCAATTGTTTTTCACAATCTAGTTTTGAGGGTAAATATTTAAAACAAAGAATATTAGATTCTGGATAATATGGACAATAAAAATCTTCTCTTTCATTTAAAAGTTTGTATAACTCTTTTGCTTTTTCAAAGCTATTCTCTATATAATTAGTTATATTTTTTTCTCCTTTTAGAGCAAATGTCCAGAAAAGTTTTGGGCCAAGCGGGGATTTTGTACACTCCACAGTATATGGCATTGTATCCATTCCAATTACATCTTCTTTATGAAAAACATAACTTCCTTCTTGTATAAAATTATTGATTTGGTGATTATGATTTTTGAATAAAACAGCAGTGCATAATGAGGGTACTCTCATCATTTTATGAGCATCCCAAATTACAGAATCAGCTTTTTCAATTCCTTTTAGCTTATTTTTTTCTTTTTTAGAAAGCAAAGCAACTGCCCCATGAGCAGCATCTACATGAAACCAAATATTTTTTTTCAAACAAAATTCAGCCATTTCATATATTGGATCAAATAACCCAGTGGATGTAGCACATGCGTTTGCAACAATAGCCATAACTTTTTTTCCTTCTTTTGTTACTTTTTCATATACTTTGTAAAGCTCTTCCATTATACATTTTTCTTTTTCATCAACTGGAATTGGAACAAATGAATTAGAACCCATGCCCATTATTGATAAAGATCTTGAAATACAGTAATGAGCTGAACTTGCACCTAAAACAACTAAATTATTTTGATTGCCATGAGTCCATGAATCAGGAGAAATATTTGCTCTTGCAGCTGACAGGACAGTTAAATTGGCAATTGACCCTCCATGTGTTAGGAAACCACTTCCAATACTATCACTGTGTTTAAAATCATATAAATCATCCCCTTTAAACCAATTTAATTTTTTTAACATCCAATTAATCATAAAACTTTCAATTACAGAAGCTGAGGGCCCCATTTCATAAAGAGAACTTGGATTATTTATAGTTCCATGAATCATTTCAGGGATTCCAGATAAATCTTGTGGTACAGCAACTTGATGTCCCATATATCTTGAGTTTTTTAAATGATTTGTGTTTGATAAATAGTTTTTTATAAANGCCATCATAGAATCAACATTTTCAAATCCATCTTTTAAATTGTTTTTTAAATTAAGTTGATTGGCAATTTTTTTTGGATTTTTTTGTTTTAAGACATGCTCCTTTTCACTTATATAACTGCTTAATATCATTGAAACTTTAGCATGTATTTCATTAAATTCAATTTGGCTTTTCNTTAAAAGGTTTTTACTGTTCATTTATCGATTCATTTAATAAATTCAAATTAAATACAAAGATTATATTTGATTAAAATATAATACAAATTTGTCTTATGTAATAATTTTAATGGGAGTAAGTGGTTGTGGAAAAACAACAATAGGAACTTTACTTTCAATTGAAACTGGAATTAAATTTATAGATGCGGACTTTTATCATTCAAAAAAAAATAAAACAAAAATGAAAAAAGGCATACCTCTTGATGATTTGGATAGAAGTTTTTGGTTAAACAAAATAAATTCAGAGCTAATTAAGTATTCAAAAAAATCGTTGATATTAGCATGTTCTGCTTTAAAAGAAAAGTATAGATTGAAATTGATTAAAGGAGTTGAACAAAAGGTTTATTGGTTTTTTTTAAATGGAGACTTTAAATTAATACACAAAAGGTTAGAAAATAGAAAAAATCATTTTATGTCGAAGAAGTTATTAAAAAGTCAATTTGATATTCTTGAAATTCCAAATTATGGGATTGAAATTAATATATCTGAAAAAAAAGAGGATATTATCAATAAGATTATAAAACATATATAATGAAAAAACTATCTGATTGGGGAATAATTGGTTTGGGAATTATAGGGAGTAATCTTGCAATGAATTTTTCAAAAAAAGGATTTAAACTATCAGTTTATAATAGATCTATAAAAGGATTTGAAGAAAATGTTGCTAAAAATTTTGTTAAAAAAAATAATAATTTAAAGCATATTAATCCTTTTGACAATATTAGTTATTTTGTTAAGAGTATTGAAAAACCAAGGAAAATTTTGATTTTAATTTCCTCTGGCCCTCCAATTGATGATGTCATTGAGTCTTTATTAAAAAATATATCAAAAGGAGATATAATTATTGATGGTGGAAACTCCTATTTTAAAGATACTGAGAGAAGAGAACTTTTCTTAAAAACTAAAAAAATAAACTTTCTTGGAATAGGTATTTCGGGAGGTTTAATGGGAGCAAGGAATGGCCCTTCAATTATGATAGGTGGATCAAAGTTAGTTTGTAATAAAGTTGAAAAAGACTTAAAAAAAATATCTGCAGTCAACCATTTAAACAAATATTGTTGTGGTAGAGTTGGTCCTTCTTCATCTGGACATTATGTAAAAATGATCCACAATGGTATTGAATATGTTGAAATGCAATTAATTGCAGAGTGTTATGATTTTATGAGAAGAGAAATGAATTTTGATAATGATAAAATTTCTAATGTTTTTAAAAATTGGCTAAAAACAAACTCTAATAGTTATTTATTAAAGATTTCATCAGAGATATTAAAATCTAAGGAAAAGGGTTCATTTATTATAGATCAAATCAAAGATCAATCTGAAAATAAAGGGACTGGTATTTGGGCAGTTATTTCAGGAATAGAATTAGGTGTTCCAAATACTTTAATGACCCTTGCTTTAAGTTCAAGGTATATTTCTTTTCAAAAGGAAATAAGAGAGAAAAATTTTAGACTTAGAAAGAAAAACAAAACAAAAGGTAAAATTTCTATTAATGATTTAAAATTAGTTTATGATTTTTCTAGAATTATAAATTTTTATCAAGGAATCAATGTATTAAAAGCTGCAAGCAATAATTATAATTGGAAATTGAATTTATCTAATATTGTTTCTATATGGTCTGATGGATCAATTTTGAAATCTGATTTATTATTTATTTTAATAAAAATTTTAAATAAACAAATGGATATATTAAATAGTAAAATAGTTAATGAAGATTTTATTTCTAAATACAACAAAATCAAAAGTGTAACTAATACTATGCAAAAGGGGAATACTCCATTATTACTACTTTTAAATTCTGTTGTATTTTTTGAATTAATTACCCAAAAATCAGGAACCGGAAATTTAATTCAGGCTCAAAGAGATTATTTTGGATCTCATGGGGTTAAATTAATTAAGAGTAATAAAATTTTAAAATATAATTGGAATNATTTTATCACCTANACTAAGATAANTTTNCCNTNGAGATTGAGACCATAGAGTCAACAAATTTATCTAATTCATCAACATTTGTAAAAATATTGGGACTAATTCTACAACCTTTAACATTTCCTTCGTTTATAGCTACAGTAAATATTTTGTATTTTTTCATTANAATATCGGCTAATTTGTTGGGNGCTATATTTTTTACTCCGATATTACCTATTCCNCAACTTCTATGTTCTTCGAAAGGAGTATTAATAACAATGTTTTTAATGTTTTTCAATCGTTTNGCCCAATAGTTTTTNATATANCTTAATCTTTTTTCTTTTCTTTTAATCCCTATCCATTCTAAATAATCAATACTATTATTTATAGCTAAATCAGTATGAACAGGATGAGTTCCTATNTGNTTCANCCTTTTTATATCATTAGAGTTTTTATTTGAGTTTGCTAATAAAGGCCAAATTTTTGAAATTTTATTTTTTTTAACNTGAAGTAANCCAGCTCCAAGGGGNGTGGCAAGCCATTTATGAAGACTTGATCCATAATAATCACAATTAAAATCGGAAATTTTAAAGTTAAAATGACCTANNCAATGAGCTCCATCAACCATTACATCTATTCCATAGCTATGAGCCATATCACATATTTTTTTNANAGGCAATATTTGACCAGTAATATTAATCATGTGACAAACCATTATTAATTTTGTTTTTGAAGTAATTTTGGACTCATATAGTTTTACTATTTCTTCGTCTGATTCTGGATGATTTGGGATTGAAATTATTCTGTTTACAACCCCATATCTTTCNCTAATTTGTTCAAACATTGACCTCATGGTTCCATAGTCTTGTCTAGCAAAAATAGCTTCGTCATTTTTTTTCCANGGAAACCCACTAATTATAAGATCTAATGANTCTGTGGTNTTTCTAGTTATGCATAGTTCGTCAGNTTTTGATCCAAAAACAGAAGCTAACCTTTTTGTTATNTTATCTTTNTTATCTACTTGATTATTTCTCATGTAATAAGAACCTTCGTAATTAACCATTTTTACATGTTGAATAAAATTATCTAAAATNGGTTTTGGAATTATATTATAATAACCACTTTCAAGATTAATGTAATNGGGTTTTAGTTTATAATGAGATCTAATTTCTTCCCACAATTTTTGGTCACTCAATTTTTTTGGAAGTANNTCNTTTANACCAATATAATTTATTNGTTTAGTTGGAATTATAAGTGGNGCAAGACTTAAGTTNCTTATAGTTTTTAAAAAAGATCTTTTATTCATCAATGAAATTTAAAAAGANTACTNTAATAAAAATAATAAAATTAAACTTTAGATTGTTTTTAAAATAGTTTTTATAANTAGTTATTTAATACTTAAATTNAGAAAAATTATAAAATTGAATTTTTTAAAATATATCACAAGCTTTTTTTTATTTATTCTCTTTGTTTGTCAATTAAATTCTCAAACTAAAAACAGTATNGATAATATTAATGATGGGCCTTATATTCTTATAAAAAAGAAAAAATTANTTGAAAAGAGAATAGTTAATGGAAAAGTATTTTCAAAAGATCTCTCCCTTGATCAATATAAAATTGAGTATCCACCAGAAAAATCATATTACAAGAATGTTTCAAAAATAGTTTGTATTAGTGATATCCATGGTCAATATGATTTAGCTTTAAATATTTTAAAAAATAATAAAATAATAGATGATAACNTTAAATGGAATTTTGGNGATGGTCATATGGTTATTGTTGGCGATATTTTTGATCGCGGAGATAAAGTGACAGAATTACTTTGGTTTGTTTATTATTTAGAAGANCAAGCCAAAAAAGCNGGNGGAAAAGTACATTATTTGCTTGGTAATCATGAATNNATGGTTTTAGAAAATGACTTGAGNTATATTCATAANAAATATGAGAAAACNACAGANTTGTTAGGAAGAACAATTACTGATTTATTTGATAAAAANACAGTTTTAGGTAGGTGGTTAAGATCAAAATCNACAATATTAAAAATTGATGATAAAATTTTTGTTCATGGAGGTTTGTCCAAAAANTTCATTGACAATGAAGNTTATAGTATTGAAAAATCGAATGATTTTTTGAGAGAGTGGNTNNAAAAGCCNATGTTTAGATCAAGATCTGTTTTGTTTGANTATAAAAAACATNTAGGNCCAGATGGTCCTTTATGGTATAGAGGCTATTTTTTTGATAATTTAAATGAAANACATATAGATTCAATCCTAACAAAAAACAGNGTTAATCATATAATTGTTGGACANACTACAAATAGAAAAATTCTTAAATTTTATAATAAAAAAATCATTAANGTTGATTCAAATATTAAAACTGGAAATTANGGAGAATTATTATTGATTGAAAAAAATAGTTTTTCAAGACTAACTTCATANGGAAAAAAGATTGAATTATAATTAATTGACAATCANAGTTTTATTTTTAATTTATTTGATAATTACTATTTTAGCACTAAAATTTATTCATAAATGANAGATTTAAAGTATCTTTTTGCTTATACAATACNTCTTTCAACTTATGTTTCTTTNTACCTAGGAGGATATTTTTCCTTTNTNACTTTAGNGTATGCGTTTATTTTAATTCCCATACTTGAGCTTATATTGAATGAAACTGANAGAAAATATTCTGANAATGAAAAAGAAGACAGACTGAAGAATTTTTTATTTGANGGTATGCTTTATCTAAATTTACCAATTGTATTTATTCTTCTTTCATACGGTTTAAATAAATTANTTGTAAANAGTTANGAAACATATGAAATAATAGGTTTAATATTTTCTNTAGGAATTTTATTAGCAACTAATGCAATAAANGTAGCTCATGAATTAGGCCATAGAAAAAATATATTAGATAGAAATTTATCTAAGCTANTATTTTTACCCTGTCTATATATGCACTTTTATTTGGAACATAATTTAGGACATCATAAAAATGTTGGAACACAGGAAGATCCNGCAACTGCAAGATATAATCAGAATTTATTTCATTTTTGGATTGAATCTGTAATCAAACAATATTTTAATGCTTGGNCNATACAATTAAGACTTCTCAGTATGGAGAAAAGAAGTTTTTTTTCAGTAAAAAATGATATGTTTTTTTACACAATATTTCAGANAGGTTATTTGATATTCTTATTTCAAATTTTTGGTTTAATGGGAATGNTTTACGGAATTATAGNTGCAGTCATTTCGTTTTTATTTCTNGAAACTATAAATTATATNGAACATTATGGATTAAAAAGAAAAAAACTTCCTTCAGGAAGATATGAAAGNGTTGAAAAATTTCATTCATGGAANTCTAATCACATAGTTGGAAGAATTGTTTTATACGAACTTACACGNCATAGNGATCACCATTATAAGTCCAATAAAAAATANCAAATTTTAGAAAATATTNATGAAAGCCCACAGTTNCCTTTTGGCTATCCAACGTCTATGCTATTGGCAATNTTNCCNCCNTTATGGTTNNATATTATGAACAAAAGGNTACCAAAAGATATGATNTCTTAAACTTATAATTNCANAAATTATAATGGANAGNAATCCAGAAGANTTTTTAAAGAGAAAGTTTAAAGANAAGTCTTCAAAATNNTTTAAACNNTTTTTTNTTATTTTTTTGATTGTAANAANAGNTGTACTATTAATTTATTTTTTTAATTAATTAAATNATTAAAATGAGANANTCTTTNAGGTGGTTTGGTCCAGATGATNCTGTAAAANTAAGTTATATAAAACANGCTGGTGCAAGTCATGTNGTTNCAGCATTACACCATATTAATAATGGGGANATATGGACAGTCAATGAAATTAAGCAAAGAAAAAAAGTAATTGAAGCGAATGGTTTAAAATGGACAGTAGTTGAGTCACTTCCTGTTCATGAGGAAATAAAAAAAAGATCTAAATTGTGTATGACATATATAAACAATTATATTAAATCNTTAAAAAANCTTTCAAGATGTGGAATAAAAACTGTATGCTATAATTTTATGCCCGTTNTNGATTGGACAAGGACATTATTAGAAAAAAGACTTAATGATGGTTCNAAAACAATGGAATTCAATAAAANTGCCATAAATGCTTTTGATCTCTTTATTCTNAAGAGAAAAAAATCTAAAGAAAATTTATCAAAAAAGGAAATAAATAATGCTAAAGTCTATTTTAATAATCTTGATTATNATCAAATTGAAAAGTTAACAAAAAGTATNGTTTCTGGATTACCTGGTTCTGAGGAAAGTTATGACTTATCTCAATTTTCAAAAANAATTAGTGAATATGATGGTATTAGCTNTGATATTCTAAGGTCAAATCTTATTAATTTTTTATCTNATATNATTCCTGTTTGTGATAAATANGANATTAAACTTTGTATTCATCCNGACGATCCTCCTTTTTCAATTTTTGGATTGCCAAGAGTTGTTAATANATATGATGATTTACTTAATATATTCAACTCTTTTTCTTCCATTAATAATGGATTGACTTATTGTACTGGATCTTTTGGAGCTAGATCGGATAATGATTTAATCAAAATNTTTAAAGGTTTTTCAGAGAGAGTACATTTTATTCATCTNAGAAATATCAAAATTACTAAAGAAGGCTCTTTTGTTGAGTCCAATTTATTAGAGGGAGATATCGATATAATTTCAATAATAAAAATGATACTTTATGAAGAAAGTAATAGATCAAAGAANGGGATTAAAGAAAATGAAATTTATATTAGACCAGATCATGGTTTAGAAATTTTAGATGATATTTCTAAAAANAATAATCCTGGATACTCAGCAATAGGGAGGTTAAAATCNCTAGCCGAGATTAGAGGAATATATTTAGCTTTATCATCCTAAAATATATTTTCACATACGAGTTATTANGCAACTAATTTGCTTTTAGACTTCCAAATGACTCTCATAGACTTATTAAAAGGTTTCTTTCTTCTTAGNTCTGCGTAATGTTCTCTTAAATTTAATTGTTGATCTGCCTTCATTTTAATTTTTATTATANTATTNTTAATAAAANTACCTTTTGATTAAATATATNACAAAAATAATAATAATTTAAATATTTTTATTAAACAAAAGCAGCCTATTTTGTCGATTTATTGGATTATCAATAATTATTAATAGGGTTTAAATTTACCACAACAAAAAGATTTACTGTATGCTGATTATTTAAAAAAAAGCAAGAATTTTTGTTAATAATTATACTCTATTAATTTTAAGGCAAGTTAAATATAAACCCTATGATACCAATTATTATTAATATACGAATAAACCATCCGTAAACACGTTGATCATTTTTATTATATCGGTCTTTTTCTTTTAAATAATAAAACAAAAAAATAAAAGCAATAAACCAAAACCAAACAATGAATAATATAGAGATATAATAGTCTTCTATCATAGAGTTGAAATTAACTATAATTTTTTTAAAAAGCCCAATAACTAAATTAGAAATATATCTCTAATTATATATTTTAACNNATCATCAAAAGTATTATAATANNNATATAATANTTCTAGAATTATGTTTTTTATATTTTAAAAGGATTATTAAAAGCATCGAATCCCCAAAGAATTGGAAGTATAAAATATACCATTAATAAAATAACANTTATGGAAATAAAATTCATNAACACACCAACTCTTACCATATCAGACATTTTTAAATAGCCCGATCCAAAAACAACAGCATTTGGNGGAGTAGCAACTGGAAGCATAAATGCACATGACGCTGCAATTGTTGCNCCTACCATAAGTATATAAGGATGTACTCCAAGTATAACTGCTGTTGGCGCTAGTATNGGNAANAACATGGCNGTAGTGGCTAAGTTNGAGGTAATTTCTGTTAAAAAATTTACAGCAGCNATCACTACNANAAGTATAAGGAAAACTGAAAACCCTTCTAATTGAACCATATTTTGAGCAATCCAAGTAGCNAGTCCACTAGATTGAAANCCTTGGGCAATAGCTANNCCTCCACCAAAAAGTAATAAAATNCCCCATGGTAANTTAACNGCATCNTCCCAATTCATAATTTTTNCTTTTTGACCTGATTTNTTGTTTGTTTGAAATATAAATAATGATATTCCAGATATTAANGCGATAATGGAATCATCTAGATTAGGAAGNAANTTGTTTAANAAAAATGTTCTGGTGATCCAAGCTATACCNGTTAAAATAAAAACNGTTAAAACAATTTTTTCNTCATAACTCATTGANCCTATATCTTTAAGTTGCCTATNGATTTCTTTTTTTCCTTCATCAAATTTATCTTGCTTAAATTTAAANGCCACATTTGTTAAATAAACCCATGCAATAAAAAGGAGTATAATTGATATTGGGAGTCCAAACATGAACCATTCTAAAAAACTGATTTCAATATTGTATATTTCNTGAATAATCCCTGCAAAAACTAAATTAGGNGGAGTTCCGATTAGAGTAGCTACTCCACCTATAGATGCACTAAATGCAATGGAGAGCATTAAGGATTTNCCAAAAATTAAATTTTCATTTTCGGGAGTATTTTTAAGATCTTTCATTTGTTTTATTATAGCAATACCAATGGGAAGCATCATTACTGAAGTTGCTGTATTTGAAATCCACATGGATAAAAATGCAGTGGCTACCATAAAGCCTAATATTATTTTTTTTATNTCAGTGCCNATTATTTTAATAATATTTAATGCAATACGTTTATGTAAATTCCATTTTTCTATTGAAAGAGCTAAAATAAATCCACCTAAATAAAGAAATACAAATCNATGACCAAAAGAAGAAGTNGTTTCTGATAGAGATAAACCATCTGATAATGGAAAAAGTATAATAGGCATTAAAGAAGTTGCTGCAATAGGAATGGCCTCTGTAATCCACCACACGGCTATCCATAATGTAGAGGCTAAAACAGCATTTCCTTCATCAGAAAGTCCCTCAAAATTTATAAAATATCGAGTTAAAAAGAATAATATCGGACCTAAAAAAAANCCTATCTTTTTNATATTCATAACTGNTTTTAATTTAAAAAAAAACTAAAAATATTTGTTTAATTTTCAAAAATACGATATATTTAATATGATNCACCATACCTGAAAGAGCCATTCTTTTTTGTTAGATGGGTGATCCGTGTAGACTGGATCCTAAAATTATAGAGTCGCGGGTGGCGAGAACGCATCCTGAAAAATCGTTACATTTTAATTTTTTTAAATAAATACTGTTTAAATAAAGAGACATTATTTTAATAATAAATACACTATCGAATAAAATCAAAAAACAAGCAAATATGAAATTATGTAAACACTTTTTTTTATTCCTGTTTTCGTTTTTGATTTCTGTTGGAGTTTTTGCTCAAACCATATCAGGTTTGGTTCAAAGTGAAGATGGTCCTTTGCCTGGAGCTACTGTTCAAGTTAAAGGGACAAATACAGGAACAAGTACAGATTTTGATGGGAATTTTACAATTAGCGCATCTCAAGGAGATGTCCTAATTATATCTTATGTTGGATTTAATCCGCAAGAGATTACAGTAGGTCAAGAAGATACAATTGATGTTTTGTTGGCTATAGGAACTGAGTTAGAAGAAATTGTTGTAACAGGTTACGGAAGTGTTAAAAGACGTGAAGTTACTGGTTCAATAGCTTCTATTTCAGCTGAAAATATTGAAAGACTCCCTGTAACTGCCGTTTCTAATGCAATTCAAGGTCAGATGCCAGGTGTTCAGGTAACTGAAATTTCTGGTGAACCTGGAGTTGGAGCTCAGATTAGAGTTAGAGGAGTTGGATCCATAACTGCAGGAAATGAACCTTTATATGTTATCGACGGTTTTCCAATTAACAAAAATGTTGATATGGGAGTTACTGGAGATAATTTTAGAAGAGGAACGGGAAGATTTCGACCCCCGCCACCAAACCCTTTGGCTAATTTAAATCCAGCTGATATTGAATCAGTTCAAGTTTTAAAAGACGCTTCTGCTGCAGCTATATATGGTTCTCGAGGATCAAATGGCGTCGTAATTATTACAACCAAGACAGGTTCAGAAGGTGGTGAACCATCCTTTTCTTATAATACATATGTTGGAACACAATCATTAGCAAATAAATTAGATCTAATGAATGCCGAGCAACATAATGAATTTGTAAGAGATGCTGCAAATAATTATTGGATAAGTAGAGGTGGTAGCGCAAGTGATCCTAACAGTGTAAGAAATTTTAGTACTGCTAGAATTCCAACTGAAGTATTAAATTGGGATGGAACTGATACTGATTGGCAAGATGAAATTTTTAAATCAGCATTAGTAATTAATCACCATTTGTCGGCTTCAGGAGGGACAGAAAAATCAAGGTATTATGTTTCTGGTAATTATTTTGATCAAGATGGTATTATTGATAAAACAAATTTTCAACGATATAGTTTAAGAGCTAATTTTAATGTTAATGTAACTGATGACTTTAGATTTGGAGTAAATATTGCACCATCATATACTTCTTCAGATAAACTCCCTGCAGGTTCACCATATTTTGCTAGACCTCCAGGAATTGTATATGCTGCAATGGTAGCATACCCATCAGTAAAACCTTATAACGCAGATGGCACTCCTAACCAATTAGATGGTCAATCCTATTTAAGGGACGAAACAGAAAGAACAACTTTAGCAACAACTGCTAGTAATCCGTTAGCAATTATTGAAGGAGTTGATGATAACTTAAAACAAAATCGAACCTTTGGAAATATTTTTGCAGAGTACGACATTATGGAAGGATTAACTTTTAAAACTTATTTTGGAGTTGATGTCAATAATTATAAAAGAAATTTTTATAGAAATAGTAGTTTATTGTATAGAACTTCAAAGACAGGTGAAACTTATGGTCAATCAAGTTCTTCTGAAAGTCTGAATTGGCTTACCGAACAAACCCTTACATATGAAAAACAGCTAGATGATAATCACAAAATTAACGTGTTATTAGGATATACTGCNCAAAAGGANAANATTGATATTAATACAGTTGTAGCTGATAACTANCCAGATGANCTTGTTCAAACAATAAGTGGAGGNCANTTNGCTTCTGGTACNGCNNTACANGAAGAATGGTCATTANTATCTAATATTGCTCGTATTAATTATGNTTTTCAAGANAGAATTTTACTTTCAGCNTCATTTNGNGCTGANACNTCCTCTNGATTTGGNGAGGGNAANAAAACAGGNTATTTTCCTGCAGCCTCAATTGGATATAGACTTTCNGANGACNTNAGTGCTAGCTGGCTTACNGATTTNAAATTAAGAGCTAGCTATGGNGAAACTGGAAANTTTTTAATNCCTAATTATGCTTCNNTAGGTCTTTTNTCTACNTCTGATTATCCTTTTGGTGGAGACTTAGANAGTGGTCTTGGTTCNCGAACNATAAGTAATTCAAATTTAGGATGGGAAAAAACACAATCTTATAATATAGGTGCGGATTTTTCTCTTTTTGATAATAGAATTTATGGACAAGTTGAATANTTNCAAGCTAATACAACAGATTTNTTGTTAGCNGTNCAAGTTCCTTCTGCACTTGGTTTTTCTTCAGCAATTCAAAATATTGGAGAAGTTGAAAATAANGGNTTTGAATTNATTGTTTCTAGNAGAAACACNGTAGGGACTGTAAAGTGGAGAACTGATGTNAANTTTTCTACAATTCANAATGAGGTTAAAGCANTAGGNCCTGATGGAGAGCCTATATATAGNCGAGGAGGTGCAGGNATTCGTCATATAACTGAAATAGGAAGNCCAATTGGTAGTTATTTTGGATATAAAGTTGATAAAGTATACATGAATCAAGCTGAAATTGATGCAGATCCTNTTCCTGATAAAATTNCTACACCTCGTCCNGGNTATTTCAAATGGCAAGATGTANATGGNNATGGTCAAATTGANTCTGGTGATAGAACNGTAACTGGAAATTATATCCCTGATTTTTATTATGGAATAAATAATGAAATTGAATATCAAAATTGGAATCTATCTTTTTTAATACAAGGAGTTGAGGGAAGTGAAATTCTTAATTTAGTAAAAAGACACATTGGTAATAATGCTGGAAACTTTCAACAATTTGCTTATGCCACTGATAGATGGCGCTCTGAGGCTGATCCTGGAAGTGGTGCACACCCAATTGCACTTCGTGCAGGTAGTCAAAACAATAGACAATCTGATTATCAAGTAGACGATGCATCATATATAAGGTTAAGGAACGTTACTTTAGCCTATAATTTTCCAAAAAGTCAATTAGGAAATACTATAGATCGTTTGAGACTTTATTTAACTGGTACTAATTTGTTAACCATAACAGATTACCCAGGATATAATCCTGAAGCTAATAATCAAGAAGACAACTTACTTGTTCAGGGGGAAGACTATGGAACATATCCATTGCAGAAAAAGCTGACTTTAGGTATTAATATTAACTTTTAAATTTGAAAAAGATGAAAATAAAAAATATACTTAGTATTATAATTTTAATAGGTTTTATGTCTTGTTCAAAAGAATTTACAGACTTATCACCTATATCGGAAAGAAACACAGGAAGTTTCTTTACAACTGCCAACGATATGGAGGTCGCAGTTACTGGGGTCTATAATAGTTTATTATCTCAAGGAGTTTATAATGAAGCAATTTGGATANTNAATGANTTAAGNTCTGACAACAGTTTTTGGACTGGAGGAGGACTTGCTNNAGCNATTATTCGNTATGATGATTTTGAAGAGACAACNACNGATTATGTTGGAAGGGATGCTTGGATAGCTCATTATGAAGGTATAGGTAGAGCCAATATAGTTTTAGATAAAATTGAAGNTATTGAAATGGATACTTCACAAAAAAATCGACTTATTGGAGAAACTCTATTCTTAAGATCTCTTCTATATTATAACTTAGCAACAACTTTTGGNAATGTTCCATTGATACTTGAAGCAACTAAATCAGTTTCAGATGGAGATGATCATNCTCAAGTTCCTGCNANTCANGTTTATAATCAAATTGTAACAGATTTNACTNATGCAGAATCAAAATTACCATCAACTGCATCTAAGGGAGGNAGAGCNACNAGNGGTGCTGCNGCAGCTCTTNTNGGNAAAGTTTANTTAACNNTTGGAGATAAATCTAATGCAGCAAGTGCATTAAAAAGAGTTANTGGTTANAGCTTNGTTGATAATTACGCAGANCTTTGGGGTGTTGCAAATGANTTTAATAAAGAATCNATTTTNGAAGTTAGTTATGAAAGNGNATATGGTTCTTTAGGAAATTTGTTNACTAGTGCTTTAAATGCAGAATTAGCNATAACNGTGACNTCAGGNTCNAGAAATTGGCCTGANCCAAGTCTTGTTGCTGCTTATGAAGAGGGTGACACNAGAAANGATGCTACTATTAANGGTNTTGGAGANNAANNNATAGATTNNGNNGGAGGAAATGGTTANTGTATNAAGTANGGTNCCACTAATCCNTCTACTGATAATGACGGTCCNAATAACTGGGTTGTTCTNAGATATGCAGANGTTNTACTTATGCTAGCTGAAGCTATTGGTGAGTCCGATGAATCTTATGGATATATNAATCAAGTAAGAGCTAGNGCTGGTCTTGGACCAATAAGTGCTTCAACTCCTGGAACNTTTTCAGAAAAGCTTCTTCATGAGAGAAANGTAGANTTAGCNTNNGAAGGNCATAGATGGCCNGATTTAAAAAGGTTTGGAGTTGCAGCCTCTGTAATGTCATCAATTGGNGTTGATATTAAAGGAAGATTAAATCTTGCAATTCCTCAAAGNGAAATGGATATTAATAGNTCATTTACTCAAAANCCTGGNTATTAATTAATAANAATACATNTGTCAATAATTATAAAGACTGAGTGATTNNAATNACTCAGTCTTTATATCTAAAAANANAAANATTATGAAAAATATAATTTTCTTTATTTTGGCTTTTACCTTAATTCAAGGNATTCAAAGTCAAGAAAAAAAACTNAATATTATTGCTATAGGAGCTCATCCTGATGATTGTGATTATAAATTTGGTGGAACNGCAGCATTATTTGCTAAAATGGGACACAATGTAAAATTTTTATCTCTTACNAANGGNGATGCAGGTCATCAATCTGAAGGNGGTGGTGCTTTAGGTAATAGACGAAGAGCAGAATCCAAAAATGCTGGAAATGCTTTAGGNATAGCTGAATATCAAACTCTTGATAATCATGATGGAGAGTTAATGCCTTCTCTACAAGTAAGACATCAGGTAATTAGAGCTATTAGAAAATGGAATGCCGATATTGTTTTAGGGCTAAGACCGAATGATTATCATCCAGATCATAGAAATGCAGGAAAAGTTGTNGTTGATGCTTCATATATGGTTATNGTTCCTAATGTTTGTCCTGACACCCCTCCATTATCAAAAAATCCACTTTTTCTTTATATGGAAGATCGTTTTGACAAACCCTATCCTCATCAACCTGACGTTGTGGTTGCAATTGATGAAGNAATTGAGTTAAAAATTGANGGCTTACATGCTCANACTTCNCAAATGTATGAGTGGCTTCCTTGGACAAGNGGAGGAGATGCTAATGTAGCAACAATTCCGACTTCGGATAAANAACGAAGAGAATGGTTGTCTNAAAGAGTNAAAAANAGGTCAAGTATTGGTGACNTGCTTGAANCAANTGATATNAACTCAAAAAAAAGAGCTTCTCTAATTAAATGGTATGGAAAGNATTATGCTAATAAAGTCAAGTATATAGAA
Organism: Flavobacteriaceae bacterium; assembly: GCA_002719315.1. GTDB lineage: Bacteria > Bacteroidota > Bacteroidia > Flavobacteriales > Flavobacteriaceae. The sequence continues at coordinate 329,698 of PBHD01000001.1, read as the reverse complement.
TCATTTGAAGTAGCTGAATATGGAATGCAACCAACTGATNAAGATTTAAGAAAATTTTTTCCTATGTTGAAAAAATAATTTAATTAAATCTTAAAAAAAANAATTTTGGTCATAAATATAGTTTCTATAATATTGTAGAAANCANNTTTTATANGTATAAATTTTAAGATTTATGAAGAAATTTATTTTATTGCNTTATAAACTNAGTTTTTATTTTTTTTTATTTTTTAGCTTATCATTTACTTTAACTGCATCAAAATCTTTAAAGTTAAATATTAAAAATAGTGNTCAAGGAGCTCCNATAACTATNGGTGTNCCTTTTTCCATAGGTGAATTAGCTTCATCAGACAATGTTANATTAGTTGATAAAAAAGGAAATGAAATTCCATCACAAATCACAGAAGTATCAAGATGGCANCCTAAAANGGAAAGTGTNAAATGGNTNTGGGTTTTTTTCTTTTCAACAGGNGATGATCAATATGAGTTANAATATGGATCTGATATATCNAGATCTNCTATTTCAGGACCAAAGATCAAGATAAANAACAATCAAAGAAAAGNTCGAACAAGTCATGTTGANAATGGNATTTTAAAATTTAGTATTTCCAANTTAAACAATGGTTTTATTAATGATATATANTATGATATNGATGGGGATGGATATAATGAATCAGACATAATAGCAACCTCTCCAAAGGGNAGGGGATCTTTTCTTGATTTNNTAGATGATAATGGTGTTGATCTTTCNACTGCAAGGATTAATAGAACNGTCAGGGAATTGGGNTCAGGTCCTTTACATTCAATAATCAGATTAGAGGGAGAATATTCNTACTCAAGAGATGATAATCNAAAATCACCNTTTGTAATAAGAATCCATATNTATGCTGGTAAACCATTTATAAAAGTACTTCATACAATTACTTATACTGGNGTGCCTGATANNCANGATNNNAGTAANGATAATTATGGTAANATNGCAANNTCATTTTCAAAAGATGCNAAAGGTTCTTCAAGATTTGGTGCAGACATTAGNAAAGGAGTTGATAAGGGGTTTGTTATACCAAATGACAGAATTGAAAGTNTGGGCCTTAATTTAGAATACAATTTAAGTGGAGAAATAACNTATACAACTGGTTATAAAATTGGAAANTGGTTTGAAGATGATNGTGTTACTGAGTTTTTTGNGAGCAANGGAACCATAGAAAAAGNATCTGTTAGTCAATTTGGACCAAAAAGAAAGAATCGNCCAAACAGTTCTCTTGNTAAAAGAATTGATNATTTTANAGCNCAAATTNATATAGATGGAATATCAAAGGAANCATTTNAGCGNTCTGAAGGNTGGGCCGANTTGNCNGATAAAAAATGGGGNATAACNATAGGGATTAAAAACTTCATNGAGGAATTTCCAAACAGTATATCTTTTGANGNAAATAATAAAATAGNAACTGCTTTTACTTGGCCCTCTGATGCAGAGCCAATGTCATTTGAGAGAGATAATCTAAAACCAGACTCAGGAATGGTTGCTAATTTTGCTGAGGGAATAACNAAAACNAGTGAAATANTTTTTTCTTTTCACAAACCCAATAAGTCAAAAGAAGANTTAAAAACTGTTGCTTCATATGTNATTGACCCTCCAACATCNTATGCAGATCCAATTGTTTANTCTCAAAGCAACGTTTATGGAAAGTTTNTACCAAGAANCAAAAAATTNTCTGATTANGAAAGAACNATAGATTANAAATTTGACTGGGCTATTTTTAATCAAAATTGGGAACCTTGGTATGGGATGTTTGACTATGGAGACCAAAAACAATTTTATCAAGATGGTAAATTTTATAATTGGATTAATAATGAACCTGCTGTTGATTTTATGTATTGGCTTCAATTTATGCGNACTGGAGAAAAGAAATATTTTAAGTCTGCTGAAGCTATGAGTAGACATACCATGGATGTAGATAATGTTCATTGGCCAGCTAAACCTAAATATTATGGAGANACAAATGATGCTATTGATTTTTGGAAAATGGATAANAATGAATCTGAANATATAGAACAAACTCCTTACCTAGGAATTGGNAGACGCCATGCAAGTGAACACTGGACAGCACTTTTAAGTGCTCATGTATGGGTTCCAGGATGGATAGCNTCATATTATTTAACNGGTTATCANAGAGGTTTNGATNTTGCNAGACTTACGGCAGATTCNTACCTAANNAGAATNTGGGGAGAGCATGGNCTTACNGGNAGAAGATTATATCTATCGGTTTGGAATTTGGTAGAAATATGGGATGTTACAAATGATCCAAGATATTTTAGGGAACTTGAAGAAAGGGTAAATATGATGTTAAATCTTCAAAATGGGCCTGATCAATATGGCAATTTTACAATTGATAGATATGGTTATTCAAATCCTTATGTGTCTCATGGACTTTATAAATATCATCAGTTAACTAAAAATAAAGATGTTAAACTTGGACTAATTAAACATGCTAGGGCTGTCAGAGACAATCCTCCTTATAATCATGAGTATGAATCCTTACTTTCAACAATACATAGTTTAATAGTTGGTTATGAGCTTTCCAATGAGAAAAGTTTTTTAGATGAAGCAATATTAAGATCAAAACCACTTACATCTAAAAAAATAGAAAATAAAATTGGATCATACCAAACTCAGAGAGACTTAGCTGAAGCTCTTATAAAAACACCAAGGTTAAGTGAAAAACCATTTTTTCAAAGATTTAATGGAGACCAAAATCTTAGAANAATAAGAACCAGTAATTGGAATATTTTANACGGTTTACGTGTTTTTGCCTTTACTCACATGTATAGCATACCATGGCTAGAATATTGGATGGAGCGTCAAGAAAAAGATAAATAATAATTATGAAATATCTTTTTCTACTTTTTTTATTTCTTTGTTCAGATTTAAAAAGTCAGGAAAATACTACTTTAAAGCAGGAAATTGATCAACATCAAAAAGGAATTGGTTTATGGTGGACAGGTCACAATGGTTGGATAATTAAGTCAAATGATTTAGTGATTAGTACAGATATTTTATTAAACTATGATAAACGAATTAATAAACCACCTATTACTGAAAAAGAGCTTGCTCAAATTTTAGATATATCGTTTGTTACTCATTATCATAAAGATCATTTTGCCAGAAGTGTTTCAAAAGTATTAATTGAAGAGTCAAACTGTATTTTTGTAATTCCTGAAAGTTGCTTGGAAGTAGCAAAAGAACTAGAAATTCCACCTGAGCGAATNAAAATTGCAATTCCAAGAAAAAAATTTACAATATCTGGGGTTAACGTAACCCCAATTCGCGCAATACATGGTAATGCTGATTTTGCTATTTATTATAAAGCTAATTTAGAGGATTGTGGATATGTAATTGAGGTAGATGGAAAGAGATTTTTACAACCTGGAGATTCATTTTTACTTGAAGATCATTTATTTCTTAANGATATCGACGTTCTTTTTTTTTCNCCTACAGAGCATAACATGCATATAAAAAATAGCCTTACTTTGATTAATAGGTTAGAACCTAAATATATATTACCTCAACACCATAGTACTGTAATTGTAAATTCAAATACTTTTTTTTGGGCTAAGGGTTATCATAAAGAAGTTAAAGAGAGGCTATCTAAAAAGTTAAAAGAGCGGTATTTTATTTTAAAAGAAGGGGATAAGCTCTTAATTCAATAAAAAAATGAATAATTTTATTAAAATTCTATCTTCATTTTTACTGATTTCAAATTTTTTAATTTCTCAAGAATTAATAATCGAAAATGAGAGAGATAAACCTGAAACGATATTATTTATAGGCAATAGCTATCTATATTATGGTGATAGTCTTCATAATCATTTTAAAAAAATGGTAGAGGAATATTTAACAAACTATGATGGTAGTAGTTCTGTAAAATCAGCAACAATTGGTGGAGCTAGACTAAAACATCATGATGTTGAGAGGTTGATCAAACCCAAAGCAATTAGCTCAATAGAGCATTTTGATTTAGTTATTCTTCAGCCTGGCAGTTCTGAAACCTTGACAAAAAAAAACAGAAAAGAATTTTCATATTATGCCAAAAAACATATAAATGCAATAAAAGGAAATAATTCTCAAGCTGCNTTGTATATGACACATGCATTTGTTAAACCTCATATAAAATTCATGGATAATCAAATTAAAGTTATTAAGGAAACTTACGCAAAAATTGGAAAAGAGAATAAAGCTTTAATTATTCCTGTTGGATTAGCTTTTGATTTAGCATATAAAAAAGAACCTAATATTCGATTACATAAAATTGACGGAACACATCCTAACCTAAAAGGTACATACCTTGCAGCATGTACAGTTTTTGCAAGTATATACGGTAAATCTCCTATTGGTATAAAATATGATTACGATGGAAAAATTAGCGAAAAGGATAAGTTTTTTCTTCAAAAGATTGCAGATGAAGCAACCTCAAGGTATTTTAATAAAGTTTTAAATTAAAGTAAATTAAAAACATAAGCTTGCAGCTCCTTTTACAGGAATATCAGGATCGTTAGATATNTTTATTTTTAAATTAGAGATTGAGTTTTGATATGCATAATTNTTAAAACTTTTTTGAATTCCATTTTTAAAAAAACCATATGCTTTACTTATAGAGCCACCAAGNATAATTTNNTCNGGATCATATGCATACATTACTTGAGTTAATAGGTTCCCTAAGTGTTCTCCAAAAACATTAAAAATTTTAATTGCATTAGAGTCTCCATCTTTTGCACTATTATACAAATACTCTCCTTTTACATGATGTATTTTTTCAAAAAATTGTCCACTGCAATAGTATTCATAATTTTTATTTTTATAAGAGAGCATTCCAAATTCTCCTGCTCCGGAATTGAAACCGTTATAAAGTTTTTTGTCAATTATAATACCTCCGGCAATACCTGTTCCTATAGAAATGCCAACAAAAGAATTTAATTTTTTCCCCAGGCCATAGTTTAATTCACCAAGGGCGAAACAGTTGACATCATTATCAATAAATACTGGAACATTAAAATGAGATTCAAGAACATCTTTTAAATAAACTTTTTTCCATGATGGAATGTTTTGGACATCATATACAATTCCTAACTTTTGATCAACTAAACTAGGAACTCCTATTCCTATTCCTTTGACATTTTTATCTAATAATTTTGAAATTATTTCTTTTAAAATATCTATGATTTCTTTTTCAGTTCCATTTTTTGGAATAAGTGATTCGGCATAAGTTTTACAGGATTTACCAATTATTCTTGCAGCTCTTACTTTTGTGCCACCAAGATCTATTCCTATGTAGGACATAATAATTATTTTTTGTTTTGGATTCTTAGATTAATTTGAAAATGTTTTATTGTTAATTAGAGGTTTTGCCCAGAATCCAATCGAGAGTATAAATAGAAGAGTAATAATTAAGAATAATAGACCAGTCCTTAATCCAAAAACATCTCCAATTGCTCCAACAATAAATGGTATAAATGCACCACCAATAATTCCAGTGACTAAAATTCCAGAAAATGAGCCATGCGAATCAGAAAGAGAATTTAAAGCCAAAGAAATTATAATTGACCACATAGTAGCAATAAAAAAACCAATTACAGGAAAAGCAATTAAAGCTTGCTGGCTTGTGCCAAAAAGAGCTATAATAAGAGCTAAAATTGAAATAATTGAATTTATTATAAGAACTTTACGACTATCTATAAATTTTAACAAAACTAGCCCTAAAAGAGTTCCTAAGGTCATCATTCCCCAAAAATTTGAAACTGTTTTGGCTCCTTGAGTTTGGGGGTTTATATTATGATATGTTTCTAAAAATTGAGATATCCAATTTGCAACACCTACTTCGGTACCTACATAACAAAAAATAGCTATAAAGTACAATAAGACTATTGGTTTTTTTAAAAGTGTTAAATGAGTTTGAAGAGCACCAACTTTCTCATCTTCTTTTTTTTCAACTATTGGTAACTTGACTTGTGAAATGACAATTACCATTATAAATGAGATAATTGCAAAAATCCAATACAAAGAAATCCATTCCATTCCAGGAATATTTAAATTTTTTAAAAGATTAATAATTAAATTATTTGATTCAGCCTGATCACTCACATTTTTTATAATATAAGAATATACTAAGGGGCTTATAAAAGATGCTAGTCCAAAAAACATTTGACCTAAAACTGAATTAAATGCAAATTCTTTTTCTCCACCTATTGTCCTAAGTAAAGGATTTATGGCAACCTGGAGCATTGCCATTCCAGTGCCTATTAAAAACAAAGAAATTAGATAAAATAAATAAGTTCCTGTGTTAGAAAATAAAAAAGCGCCAATTGAAGATATCAGAAAAGCCATTAACATTATTTTTTTCTCTCCATAATTTTCAATTAAAAATCCTGAGGGGACCGACATTAATCCATAAGCAACAAAAAAAGAAAATGGAAGAAAAGAAGCCATTTTAAGACTTAAATCAAAACTTTTTATGATATCAGGTACTAATGGCCCTATGATGTTAGTTAAAAATGAAATAACAAAAAAGATTAAAAGAATTAGACTAACTAGTAAAGGATTTTTTTTCATAATTTAAAAACAATAATTTACTAATTTTTATTGAATGTTTTTTTAAAAAACAAGTTTTTTATAATCTTATTTATTATGTAAACTCTACAATATTTATAAAAAATTATTTCATTCAAAAAAAATGAAACCCTAGTACTGACTAGGGTTTAAGGTTATAACAGTGGAGTCGGAGGGATTCGAACCCTCGTCCAAACAAGTTATAAAAATACTTTCTACAAGTTTAGTTTACGTTTAATTTTAGAGAAGTTACTGATCGAAAACTACCCATAACTTCCTTAGTATCTGTATTGAGAAATACAACCGATACTATTGTATTTCTATGTTGACATTTATGGTGCCTCTAAAATAATCGCCGTCAACAAGGGCTATTATGAGACATCCAGCTTCTTAGCCTAGCTAAGAAAAGCAAAAACCTACTATTATTCGGTCAATTATGCAGCCAGAGCGTATTTATTTTCGCCATTTAAAATTTGAAGCATAAGATTAACGAGCTATGTTTCAATTCTCGACTTGCTTATAAAATTATAATTCTTGCTGTCAAATCCAGTCGACCCCAATAATTCAATTAACTTTAATTATACAAAATTACAAATACTAAATCAAATTTTAGTTAAAAGAATTTATTGTAGAACGAATCATTGTTAATTTTTTAAGGAGATCTTCAATTAAATTAATATTTAACATATTTAAACCATCACTTTTTGCGTTTTTTGGATCTTGATGAGTCTCGATAAACAAACCATCAAAACCTACGGAAATACCGGCTTTAGCTAAAGTTTCAATTTTCATTGGATCTCCTCCAGTTATTCCGTCTTTTTGATTTGGTTTTTGAAGAGAATGGGTAATATCAAGAATTGTAGGAGCCATTTTTTTCATTTCATCAATACCCCTAAAATCAACAATTAAATCTTGATATCCGAATTGAGTTCCTCTTTCGGTTATCCAACAATTAGAATTACCACTTTCCCTAATTTTTTCAACAGCAAATTTCATGCTATTAGGACTCATAAACTGCCCTTTTTTTAAATTGACAGTCTTACCTGTTTCAGCTGCAGCAATTAATAAATCTGTTTGTCTGATTAGAAACGCTGGAATTTGAATAATATCTACATAAGATGAAGCTAATGCAGCATCTTTAGTCTCATGAATATCAGTCAGTGTAGGAATTTTAAAATCATTTCCAATTTTATTAAGTATACTCAATGCTTTTTTATCCCCAATACCAGTAAAGCTATCTATTTTACTTCTATTTGCTTTTTTGAAACTTCCTTTAAATACAAATGGAATTTTTAATTTATCAGTTATTTTGATTAATTTTTCAGCAATAGAAAGAGCCATTTTTTCATTTTCTATGACACAAGGTCCAGCAATTAATAAAAACTGTTTTGAATCTATATTTTTAATTTTTTTAATTGAATTAAAATTCATAGTATAATTTAGTTATCAGATTGTTTTTTCGCTATAACTTCAACTAACTTCTTGTTTTCACATCTATAAATTTTACCAGGGAATTTCATTATCATATTATAGTCATGAGTTGCCATTATTATGGATATTCCTTCGGAGTTCAACTTCTTAAAAAGTTGCATTATTTCATTACTAGTTTCTGGGTCAAGATTACCAGTTGGTTCATCTGCTATAATTAACTTAGGTTTATTTAAAAGAGCTCTAGCTATTGCTAATCTTTGTTGTTCTCCTCCTGATAACTCAAATGGAAATTTTTTTGGATTTTCAATTACATTTACTGAATTTAAAACTTCATTTATTCTTGAAGAAATCATTTCTTTATCTTTCCAACCAGTAGATTTTAAAACAAAAGATAAGTTTTCAAAAATATTTCTGTCGTCTAAAAGTTTAAAATCTTGAAAAACAACACCAACTTTTCTTCTTAAAAGAGGAATTTCTCTTTCTCTTATCTTGTTTAATGAAAACCCTAAAACACTTCCGAGACCTTCGCTTATATTTTTGTCAGCATGAATTACTTTTATTAAACTACTTTTACCAGCTCCGGTTTTTCCAATTAAAAATATAAAATCACCAGACATAACTTTTAAATCGATATTTGAAAAAACAACTTTATCATTGTTTTTAATTGAAACTTTATTAAAATAAACTATTGGTTCATTCATTTTATGACACTTTATAGTAAAAATAAAATATTACACTAATAACAATAACTTTTGTTAATAAATTATACTTTTTAAAATTATAATTCGTTGTTTTAGATAAGGGTAATCTATTAATTTTACTAGATGAAAAGAAGATTCTTTTTTACTTTTCTTTTAATGCTGATTTTTTTATTAAAATCTTCCTTTTCTCAAGTAAATCATTATGATAATTTATTGAATGAGACTAAAAGTTTTTTTTCTTTTGGATATTACTCATCTTCTCTTCAAACAGCCTTATTTTCTGATAATGTTTTTCATGATGGTTATGCTAAAGAATTAATAGACATCAATATCATTAAGAACTCTCTGAGATTGAATGAAACAGGGTCTGAAAAATTAATGTCAAATTTCAGTCTAAATTATCTTCATAAAGACATAGAAAAATCAATATATCTTGACTTGGCTAATTTTTATTTTGATAACGAAAAATATAGATATGCCTTAAAATGGTTTTCAAAAATAAAAGACAGTGATGTTCCAAAGAATGAAATAAATAGATATAGTTTTAATAAAGCTTACACTCTTTTTTCTGCTAAAAAATATAAAAAGTCTAAATCATATTTTGAAAAGATTAGAAATATCAATAAATATGAATCAGATACACATTATTATTTAGGCCATATCTCATATCAACTTGAAGATTATGATTCTGCAGTTCAATCATTTAAAAATGTTACAAAAAATGAACAGAAGAAAAATTTGGCGTATTTTCAAGTTGATATGAATTTTAAGCTTGGTAGATTTGAAAAGGCAATTGAACTAGGCTTAGAGGAACTAAAATCTATCAGAGAAGCTTTATTTATCTCGGAAATTTCAAAGATTGTCGGTGAAAGCTATTTTAATTTAAAGAAATATAAGAACGCCTTAAAATATCTTGAAAAATATAAAGGGAAAAAAGGTAAATGGAGTAATATAGATTATTATCAGTTGGGTTATACGTATTATAAAACAGGTGATTATGAAAATGCAATTAATCAGTTTAATAAAATAATTCAAATTAATAATGATCTAGCTCAAAACGCATATTATTATCTTGGAGATTCATACTTAAAAAATAATCAAAAATCAGCAGCCCTTTCTGCTTTTAGAAAAGCCTCTAAAATGAATTTTGATGAATCTATAGCTGAAGATGCTTTTTTAAATTATTCTAAATTAAGTTATGAAATAGGAAACCCTTTTGAGAAGGTTTCTAATGTTTTATTTAATTTTTTAAAAAAATATCCTAAAAACAATAGTTATAAAAACATTTATAATTTATTAATAGATTCTTATGCTAAACAAAAAGATTATGATTCAGCACTTTTTATTTTGAAAGAAAATAAGACATTTTCAAATAAAGAATTGATACAGAAAATTAGTTTTTTAAAAGCAGTAGAATTATTTAAACTTAGAAAATATGATGGCGCAAATCGATATTTTAAACAGTCTATAAAAACCGGAAATGATGAGTTTTATAATTTGAAATCAAAATATTGGTCAGGAAGATCTTTTTTTGCACTGAAAAAATTTGATGATGCATTGGATAGATATAAGGATTTTTTAAACAATGATTTAAGCAAAAAAACAGATGAGCACAATAGAATTTATTATGATATTGCTTATACATATTTTCAGTTAAAAGAGTACAAATATGCTTTGTCGAACTTTCAGAAAGCTTTAGATGATAAAAAAAGAGTTGATAAAAAAATATATAATGATATATATTTAAGAATTGCTGATTGTTATTTTGCTTTGAAAAATTATTGGCCTGCCATGGAAGGTTATAATAAGATAATCAATTTAGATTCAAACAAAACTCCTTACGCAATTTATCAGAAAGCTATTTCTTATGGTTTTGTTAATAGAAATGAAAATAAAATAATAGCCTTAAAATTGTTAATAAATAAATTTTACAAATCATTATATACAGATGATGCTTTATTTGAACTTGCAATGACCTTATCCTTTGAGAATAAATTTGAAGAATCAATAAGTTATTACGATAAAATCTTAAATGATTTCCAAAAAAGTCCATATTTTCTTAAATCTAAGCTTAATAAAGGTTTGATATTGTATAATCAAGGGTTTTATGAAAATTCAAGGTTAGTTTTAGAAGAGTTTGTTTTGGAAAATAAATCTTCAAATTTAATTCAAGAAGCACTTAATGTTTTAAAAGAAATATCAATAGATGAGGGATCATTTAGTGATTTTACCATCTGGCTTAAAAAAGAAAACCTAAATATTTATTCAGATTCTGAAATTGAAAAAAATTCATTTAAATCAGCGGAAAAAAAATTTTTAGACAAAAACTACAAACAGGCTATAAAATTATTGGAAACACATCTTAGTAAATACCCGGAGGGACTAAATAGTCTTGTTTCGTCCTATTATATAGCTGAGATATATTATAGTCAAAATTTATTTGAAGAATCGCAAAAATTTTATGAATCTATTATTTCTAAACCAACAAATGAGTATACTGAAAAATCTTTGGTTAGAATAATTGAAATTTTTAAGAAAAATAATGATTTAGAGTACAGTATTTCATACTTAGAAAAGTTATACGAGATTGCTGAGTTTCAGGAAAACATAAGATTTGCTTTATTGAATTTGATGCAAGCATATTTTGACAAAAAAGATGATTTAAAATCAATAGAATTTTCATCTAAAGTCCTTGAAATTGAAAATATTGATGATAAGTTAAAATGGGATGCTAATTTAATCAAAGCTAGGTCTTTAATGAGAATTAATGATACTCTTAATTCTTTAAAAGTTTATGAAAAATTAGAAAAAATTTCTGATTTTGAGAAAGCATCTGAGGCTTTATACTTTAAGGCTTATAAAAACTTTAAGGATAAAAAATTCAAATCTTCAATAGAAGTAATTACTAATATTTCAAAATTATCTAATAACTTCAATTATTGGACTGTAAAAGCTCTTCTTTTATTATCGAAAAATTATATATCACTAAATGATGATTTTCAAGCCGTATTTATTCTAGAATCTCTTATTGAAAACTTTAACAATTACCCTAATCTGGTCTCTGAATCAAAAAGTCTTCTTGATGCTATTAGTGAAAACAAATTAGAGAAAGATATTAATTCGAATAATGAAAACAATGATTAGATTTTTTTTTATTTCTGTTTTGATATTATTGATTAACAATTTTTCTTTTGCTCAAGTTAAGACAGATATTCTTAAAACACAACAGGTAACTGTAGTGAAATCATATTCTCCAAGTCTTTCAAATGCATTTTTAATTCCTTCATTTCCAAGTGTTGATGATTCAATTTACATAAAAAATAACGTTTTAAAATACAATATTCTTGAAAATCAGATTGTTTCAACATTTGAGCCAAACAAGGCTAAACCATTAAATTTAGTTAGACAAAAAAATGAAGCTTTGTTCAATACAAGTTTGTATTCTGGATTTGGAAATAAGGGTCAAGTTTTGATTAGAATGTTTAGTTTAATTCCAATAGACAGAAATCAAAGTTATGGATTTATGTTTAATAGAAGGGGATATTCAAAAGATGTTATAGAATCAGGATTGAATAGTAATATGAATTCATTATTTATCGGGGCAAATCATATTTTAAGAACAAATGAAATAAGATCTGATAGTAAATTTAGTTTTGATTCAAATCGAAATAATTTTTTTGGGATTTACAATAATAATTTTAATGATTTTTTTATAAAAAATTTAAATCCTTTAATTTCTTTAAGTCACTTTAATCTACATAATAAAACTGTTTTTTATGACAATGTATTTAATTCTTTGGAATTTAAAATAAGAAATACTTATGATAATTTTAATTCGTCAGAACAGGAATTAAATTTTAACACTAAAATTAAAATACCTATTTCTAGAAGTTATATATCAGCTCAAATTAAATTAAATGGGTTAAGCTCAAAATTCAAGAAAGACTTTTTTGATGAAATGCCAATTGACATAAAAAATTTAAATACTGGTGCTAAAATAGAATGGATAAAAATTAATAGTGATTTTAAATTTAAAATAGGGGGGAGTATTGACTATTTTGATAAATCTAATATGTTTAGCTCCAAATTAAATTACTACCCAAGTATTTACTTTGAATATAATAAAAACCGAAAATTAATACCTTATTTAATTTCAGATGGAAAATTAATTATTAATTCATATTCATTGCTTTCTCAAAATAATCCCTTTTTAGCTCCAGTTTTTAAAATTAGACCTACTAGTAGTAAATTTAATTCAAGAGTTGGTTTAAAGTCATTGATTTATTCAAATTTAGAATTTGACTTTAGTATTGGGTATGACGATATAGAAAATTTCACTTTTTTTAGAAGACTTCCATATAGTTTTAATCTAGAGGATAATTCATATGGATTATCAAATGCTTATGAGGCACGTTTTGCAGATTTAAGCTTAGTTGATTTTTATTTGAAATTCAAATTAAATTTTGGAAACAATAATAATTTTTTATTTAATGTTAAATATTTAGCTTATAACACAAATGATGAATTCCCTATATTTAATTTACCTTCCATAAAAATGAATTTTGAGGGTCAAATTAGTTTAACTAAAAGAATTAACATTAGTTTTATTTCAAAACTCATTGGAGAAAGAGAAATTGTTAAATGGGAATACTTATTAAATCAAGATCCTAATTCATCAAACTATGAGACTGAAGAGCTGCCAATCTATTATAAGTTAAATTTAAATGTGAATTATAAATTGTTAGATGAGTTTGATTTAAATGTATTATTCGAATTAAATGATAGAAATGGTGTTTGGGCAGATTTTTATCAACACAAGAGCTTATTTTTATTAGGAGCTAGATATAAGTTTAATCTTTAATATAAGCTGAATTTTAAAATAAAGAATTTAAATTTAATTACTAATGATTATTGAAATTGATTATTTTTGGACCCAAAATAAAAAAAGTATTAAAAAAACAGTATATGGTTTACTCAAAGCATTACGATAAAATAAAATATTTCATTTTCTTGATTAGTATTTTATTTTTATCTAACTGTAGTAACAAGATAGATCTTATAGTGCACAATGCAATTGTTTATACAGTTGATGATTATGGAAATAAGCAATCAGCATTTGCTGTTAATGATGGAAAGTTCATTGCTGTTGGAGGAGATGAAATAATGGAAAATTATTCAGCAAAAAGCATAGTTGATGCTAAAGGATTGCCAATATATCCTGGTTTTATTGATTCTCATTGTCATTATTTAAGTTTGGGTATAAAGCAAGGAGAGATAGATTTGGTAGGGACCAATAGCTTTGATGAAATTATTGTAAAAATCAAAGAATATTCTGAAAAACAAGAAAAGGAATTTATCATAGGTAGAGGCTGGGATCAAAATGATTGGGAAGATAAATCTCTTCCTTCTAAAGAAAAGTTAGATGATTTATTTCCTGAAACTCCAGTAATACTTACAAGGGTTGATGGACATGCAATGTTAGTTAACCAGAAAGTTCTCGATCTTGCAGGGATTAGTCTAAATACTAAAGTTCAAGGAGGTGAGATAATTAAAAAAGGTAATAAAATTACTGGCGTTTTAATTGATTCAGCTATGGATTTCGTAAAAAGAATAATTCCAAAAAAAACAATAGAAGATAAAATAGAGGCGCTATTAAGTGCTCAAGAAATATGTTTTTCCAATGGTTTGACAACTGTTAGCGATGCAGGTTTAGGCAAAGAAGATATTTTATTAATTGATAGTCTTCAATCTAAAGGTGTACTCCAAATCAAAGTTTACGCTATGATTTCAAACAATAAAGAATCTTTGGATTATTTTCTTAAAAGAGGAATTATTAAAACAAATAATTTAAATGTAAGATCAGTAAAAGTATATGCAGATGGAGCTTTAGGCTCAAGAGGTGCAGCATTAAAAAAACCTTATTCAGACAGAAAAGGTCATAAAGGGGCTTTTTTAACTCCTATTGATTCTATTGAATCGCTAGCATATAGATTAGCTCAAACCGATTTTCAGATGAATACGCATGCTATTGGTGATTTAGCAATATCAGAGGTTTTAGACGCATATAGAAAAGCTTTGGTTTTTTCAGATGATCCTAGGTGGAGGATTGAGCATGTTCAGATTATAGACACATCTGACATAAGTCTATTTAATAAAAAAATAATTCCATCAGTTCAACCTACCCATGCTACGAGTGACATGTATTGGGTTGAAGATAGAATTGGAAGTTCAAGAATTGTTGGTGCATATCCATACAAAAAGTTATTAAAAGAGGCTGGAAGTATAGCTTTAGGCACAGATTTTCCTGTTGAAAATGTAAATCCAATTCTAACATTTTATGCTGCTATTACTAGAAGGGATGCAAATGATTTTCCTGAAGATGGTTTTAATTTTGAAAATGCATTGACTAGAGAAGAGGCTTTAAGAGGAATGACAATTTGGGGAGCAAAAGCAAATTTTGAAGAAAAAGAAAAGGGGAGTATAGAAGTTGGCAAAAAAGCTGATTTTGTAATTTTGGATAGAGATATTATGAATGAGCCTGACAAAAGAATTTTAACCACAAAGGTGGTTGCTACAATTGTAGATGGAAAAATTGTATACAGCAACAGGTTTAATTAAGTTTTAAATGTTAAGTTTTTAAACTAAAACTTATAATAATAATTAAATATTTACACAAATATAACAAATTAAGTTGATTTTATTAGCTTTTTATAATTTATTATTTAATTTTTTAAATATTTAAATTACTTTTGCTAAAAAAAAAATTAAATGTGTGGTATTGTTTGTGCTTTTGACTTAAAAGAGAAATCATCTTCTTTGAGACCTAAAGTCCTAGAAATGTCTAAAAAAGTTAGACATAGAGGGCCTGATTGGAATGGCATTTTTGATTCAAAAAATGCAATTTTAGCCCATGAGAGGTTAGCTATTGTTGATCCAACTTCTGGTAAACAACCTTTATATAGTCAGAATAATAATATAGTTTTAGCTGCTAATGGAGAAATTTATAATCATGTTGATTTAAGAAAAAAATTAAAAAAAAAATATAATTTTAAAACAAAGTCAGATTGTGAAATTTTACTTGCTTTATATGAAGAAGAAGGTGTTGATTTTTTAAGAAAGTTGAATGGAATTTTTGCCTTTGCTATATATGATATTGATAATGATGAATATTTTATTGCTAGGGATCATATAGGAATAATTCCCTTGTATATTGGTTGGGATAATAATGGGACTTTTTATGTTGCATCTGAATTAAAAGCATTAGAGGGAACATGTAATAAAATTGAGCTTTTTCCGCCGGGAAATTATTACACTAGTAAAACAAAAAAATTTATTAAATGGTATAATCCTGAATGGAGATTATATGAAAATGTAAAAAGCAATAAAACTTATATTAAAAATATTCATGATTCATTATCTGATGCTGTCTATAGACAGCTAATGAGTGATGTTCCATATGGTGTTTTACTCTCAGGAGGTCTTGATTCATCAATTACTTCTGCATTAGCGAAGAAATTTTCATCAATAAGAATTGAATCCGAAGGTAAACAATCTGCTTGGTGGCCACAATTACATTCTTTTTCTGTTGGACTTGATGGCTCTCCAGATCTTAAAGCAGCAAAAGAAGTTGCTAATCATATTGGAACAGTACATCATGAAATTAAATTTACAATTCAGGAAGGATTAGATGCTATTCGAGAAGTTATTTATCATCTTGAAACCTATGATGTCACTACTATAAGAGCTTCAACACCAATGTATTTAATGGCGAGATCAATAAAATCTTTAGGCATAAAGATGGTTTTATCAGGAGAAGGAGCAGATGAGTTATTTGGTGGATATTTATATTTTCATAAGGCTCCCTCAGCAAAAGAATTTCATGAAGAAACTGTCAGAAAATTAGATAATTTACATAAATATGATTGTTTAAGAGCTAATAAATCATTAGCTGCATGGGGTATTGAAGGAAGAGTTCCTTTTTTGGATAAAAAGTTTATTGATGTTGCTATGAAAATTAATCCTAAAGATAAAATGATTAACTCTGACAGAATTGAAAAATGGGTTTTAAGAAAAGCTTTTGAAAAATATCTTCCAAANAANGTANNATGGAGACAAAAAGAACAATTTTCNGATGGAGTNGGTTATNATTGGATNGATACTTTAAAAGANTTNGTNNATAAAGAAATTTCTGATGAACAAATNAAAAATGCTCATTANAGATTTCCTNTTCAAACNCCNCAAAATAAAGANGAGTTCTATTANAGNTCAATNTTTGANAGTCATTTTTCAAGTGANGCNGCNGCNTTNANNGTNCCNTCTGTNCCNTCNGTAGCTTGNAGNACACCNGTTGCATTAGCNTGGGANAAAGCTTTTAANAATCAAAATGATCCAAGCGGNAGAGCTGTAAGTAAAGTTCATGAAAAGTCTTATTGATCNTTAATTNAAAAGATCAATCTTTTCCACATTTAATGTTGATAACTTCTNACTATTTACAAGGGNTTACAATGATAAATCATACTATATAATTATNTTTGTAATTATGGAACAAGAAAGCTTATTTGACGAAGAAAAAATCGTCAATAAAGAATCTCCAAAACAAAGCTATTCTGCTGAAAGTATCCAGGCTCTTGAAGGTATTGAACATGTAAGAAAAAGACCTTCAATGTATATAGGAGATGTAGGGCCAAGGGGTTTACATCATTTGGTTTATGAAGTAATTGATAATTCAATTGATGAAGCAATGGGAGGTTATTGTGATAAAATAGATCTTACAATAAATGAAGATAACTCAATAACTGTTCTTGACAACGGAAGAGGTATTCCAGTTGGAATTCATAAAAAAGAAGGTGTTTCAGCTNTAGAAGTTGTTATGACTAAAATTGGAGCTGGTGGNAAATTTGATAAAGATTCATATAAAGTTTCTGGTGGCTTGCATGGTGTTGGTGTTTCTTGTGTAAACGCCTTATCTGAAAAATTAATTGCAANAGTATATAGAGATGGTAAGATNTGGGAACAAAAATATGAAAGAGGAAAAGCTATAGATTCTGTTAAAGAAATAGGAGATTCAAAATCAAATGGAACATCTGTTACTTTTCTTCCGGATAAAGAGATTTTTGCAGAGACAATTGAGTTTAACTACGAAACCCTTTCATTAAGAATGAGAGAATTATCTTATTTGAATAAGGGAATAAAGATCTCAATTACTGATAAAAGAAAAAAGGATAAAAAAGGAAATTATTTTTGCGAGAATTTTTTCTCAAAAGAAGGGTTAAAGGAGTTTATTGGTTTTCTTGATGAAACTAGAGAATCAATAATTGGAAATGTTATTTCAATGGAAGGTGAAAAAAATGGAATTCCAGTTGAGGTAGCTATGATATATAATACTTCTTATTCAGAAAATCTTCATTCATTTGTAAATAATATTAATACTCATGAGGGAGGAACACACTTAGCTGGTTTTAGAAGAGGTCTTACATCAACTTTAAAAAAATATGCTGACTCATCAGGATTGTTAGATAAATTAAAGTTTGAAATAGCTGGAGATGATTTTAGAGAGGGTCTTACCGCAATTATCTCTGTGAAAGTNAGTGAACCTCAATTTGAAGGACAAACAAAAACTAAGCTAGGAAACAGGGATGTCACTTCTGCAGTTTCTCAATCTGTTTCAGATATGCTTGAGAGTTATCTTGAAGAACATCCGAATGATGCTAAAGTTATAGTTCAAAAGGTAATCCTTGCAGCTCAAGCTAGACATGCTGCAAAGAAGGCAAGAGAAATGGTACAAAGAAAGACTGTAATGAGCGGAGGTGGTCTTCCAGGAAAATTGTCCGATTGTTCTGAACAAGATCCTGAAAAATGTGAGGTTTTTTTAGTTGAAGGAGACTCTGCAGGCGGTACTGCTAAACAAGGTCGTGACAGAAAATTTCAAGCTATTTTACCTCTAAGAGGAAAAATATTAAATGTTGAAAAGGCAATGCAACATAGGGTTTTTGAAAATGAAGAAATCAGAAATATTTATACTGCATTAGGGGTTACAATTGGNACAGAAGAAGATAGTAAAGCATTAAATATTGAAAAATTAAGATATCATAAAATNATTATTATGTGTGATGCTGATGTTGATGGCAGTCATATTTCTACTTTGATACTTACTTTTTTCTTTAGATACATGAGAGAGTTAATCGAGTTAGGTCATGTTTATATCGCAACCCCTCCTTTATATCTCGTTAAAAAAGGTTCTAAAAAAGATTATGCATGGTCAGATGATCAAAGAGACAATTTAGTTAAAGAATATGGGCAAGGCACTTCAATTCAAAGATATAAAGGTTTAGGAGAAATGAATCATGAGCAATTATGGGATACAACCATGAATCCTCAACAAAGAACTTTAAGGAGAGTATCAATTGAAAATCCTGGTGAAGCTGATAGAGTTTTTTCTATGTTAATGGGAGATGAGGTCCCCCCTAGAAGGGAGTTTATTGAAAATAACGCTATTTATGCTAATATTGATGCATAATGATTTAATTGTAATTTTTAATATGGTTAATTATGAAAGTAACAGTTGTTGGAGCCGGAAATGTTGGAGCTTCTTGTGCNGAGTATATAGCTATTAAAAGAATAGCAAGTGAAGTCATTCTTCTTGATATAAAGGAAGGTTTAGCCGAAGGAAAAGCCCTAGATTTATCTCAAACTTCTACAACTCTTGGATTTGACACTAGAATAATTGGTTTTACAAGTGATTACTCTAAAACCTCAAATAGTGATGTAGTTGTAATTACGTCAGGTATTCCTAGAAAACCTGGNATGACAAGAGAGGAACTAATTGGAATAAATGCAGGGATTGTNAAAGATGTATCCANTAATATTTTAAAGTATTCACCNAACACTATAATAGTTGTTGTTTCTAATCCAATGGATACAATGACTTATTTAACTTTAAAAATTACAGGCTTGCCTAAAAATAAAGTTATTGGAATGGGAGGAGCTTTAGATAGTTCTCGATTTAAAACTTACTTGTCTAAATCAATTAATAAACCATCATGCGATATTCATGCCATGGTAATTGGTGGTCATGGAGATACTACGATGATTCCTTTAGTTAGATTAGCAAGTTATAATGGTCTGCCAGTATCAGATTTTTTAAATAAGGATGAAATGGATAATGTTTCCAAAGAGACTATGGTTGGAGGAGCTTCATTAACCAAACTTTTAGGTACTTCTGCATGGTATGCCCCAGGAGCATCAGTTGCTTATCTTGTAGACAGTATTTTAAATAATCATAAAAAATTGATTCCTTGTTCTGTTTTATTAAATGGAGAATATGGTCAAAGTGATATATGTATTGGAGTACCATGCATTATAGGATCAAAAGGGGTTGAGTCAATTGTTGAATTGAAATTAAATAAAGATGAATTAAATCTTTTTAATCAAAGTTCAAATTCGGTTAGGTCTATGAATGAAAGTTTAAAACTATAATATTTTTATTAGAATTATTAAGAGTTGTCTAATATCTTCATTAACATTATATTTGCTCGGTTTTAATAATTCCAAATAATTGTTATGCAGAATAATGCCTTAGTAAGAATTTTTGCAATTCTTTTTGTTATAGTAAGTATTTATCAGCTTTCTTTTACTTTTATAAGTAGTAATGAGGAAAGAAAAGCTAAAACTTTTGCAAAAGGATCCATTTCTGATGAAGTTTCAAATTATTTAGAATTAAGAGATGAAATTGAAAGTGATTATTTAGATTCAGTTGGGCAGATATCATTATATGGAATAACTTCATATGATGATGCTAAAAATAAAGAATTAAATAAAGGTTTAGACTTAAAAGGAGGCATAAATGTAATTCTTCAAATTTCTATTAAAGACATTTTAAAGGGTTTAGCAGAAAATACTCAAAATATTATTTTCAATAACTCGCTAGTTGAAGCTGATATCATCCAAAAAAATTCAGACGAACCATATATTGAATCGTTTTTTCAAGCATTTGATAATTTAAAAGGATCTCAAAAACTGTCAGACCCTGAAATTTTCGGTAATAGGACATTAAGTGATGAAATTAACTTTGAGATGGAGGATAATCAAACTCAAAATGTTATTAGAAGAAAAATTGATGAATCAATTGTATCTGCATTTGAAGTTTTAAGAAAAAGGATAGATAAATTTGGTGTTACTCAGCCCAATATTCAAAGGCTTGGTACTAGTGGAAGAATATTAGTAGAACTTCCTGGCGCTAAAGATGTTGAGAGAATAAAGTCCCTGTTGCAAAGTACAGCTCAATTAGAGTTTTGGGAAACTTTTAAAAACGATAAATTAATTGGTTTTTTATTAGAGGCTAATGATTTGATAAAAAAAATTAATCAAGAAAACTTTGATCAAAATAAAGTCAATATTGAAACAAATGAATCTCAAATAGAAGAATTACTTGCAGATGTATCATCTCAAGATACAATCAATAATGTTTCAAACCCTATTGTTGATCTAATCAAAGGTTATGGTTTTCAAGGAGGGCCTGTTTTGGCTCAATTTTCATCTAAGGACAAAGAAAAAATAATTCAATATTTGGATATGCCTGAGGTTAGAAAATTATTAACTAATGAGTTTCGTTATGTAAAGTTTTTATGGGGCAAGTCCGACCCTTCAACAGATATAGTTGAATTATTTGCTATAAGATCAAATAGAAATGATAAACCACCCATTGGAGGCGGAGTTGTTGTTGATGCATTGCAAACCTATGATCAAATAGGAAATCCTGCTGTTTCAATGCAAATGAATGCCTCTGGTGCGAGAATTTGGGAAAATTTAACTGGAAAAGCATTTAAAGAAGCTAGTAATATTGCTATTGTTTTAGATGATTTAGTTTACTCAGCACCAGGTGTATCAAATGGAGCTATTGCTGGTGGACGTTCTGAAATATCTGGAAATTTTACTTTAAATGAGGCTATTGATTTAGCAAATGTACTTCGTGCAGGAAAATTACCGGCATCAGCAGAAATTATTCAGTCTGAAATTGTTGGTCCTTCATTAGGGCAAGAAGCCATTGATTCAGGTATTAATTCATTTTTAATTGCTTTAATTTTTGTGTTGTGTTGGATGATTTTTTATTATGGAAGATCCGGATTGTATGCAGATATAGCATTAGTTTTAAATATTTTATTAATTTTTGGAATTCTAGCTGGATTAGGAGCTGTATTAACTCTTCCTGGAATTGCTGGTATAGTTTTAACAATTGGAATTTCAGTTGATGCAAATGTACTAATATTTGAAAGAGTTCGTGAGGAAGTGAGAAAAGGAAAAGGTATTAGAAAGTCAATTTCTGATGGTTTTAATAATGCTTTATCTTCAATTTTAGATGCCAACATAACTACTGGGCTAACAGCTTTAATTTTGTTCATTTTTGGAACAGGTCCAATAAAAGGTTTTGCTACAACTTTGTTAATTGGGATTGCTACATCTCTTTTTACAGCAATTTTTATAACAAGAATATTTTTAGATTCAAGAAATGACAAAGGAAAATCAATTTCTTTTGGCACAAAACTTACTATGTCTTTGTTTTCAAATATTAATATTGGATTCTTAACAAAAAGAAAAGTAGCATATGGTATATCTTTTATTTTAATTTCAATAAGTGTATTTTCTTTATTTTTCCAAGGACTTAATCAAGGAGTTGATTTTGTTGGTGGAAGATCCTATGTAGTAAGGTTTGAAAAAGANGTTAATCCTTCAGAAATNTCAGGATCATTAACAGATGTTTTTGGAAGTGTTGAAGTTAAGACTTTTGGTGATGATAATCAATTAAAAATTACNACAAATTATAAAGTAGATGTAGAGGGNATTGAAGTTGATAATGAAATTCAAAANAAGCTTTNTAATGGTCTAAAATCATATTTAAATAGTGATGTTGATTATGATTCTTTTGTAAATGGTAGTGAAGAAAAACAAATAGGTATAATGTCATCAATTAAAGTAGGCCCAACAATAGCAGATGATATTAAAAAGAATTCTTTTCTTGCAGTATTAGGTTCGTTAATTGTAGTTTTTTTATATATACTTCTTAGATTTAGAAGATGGCAATTTTCATTAGGAGCTGTTGCTGCTGTTTTTCATGATGTTTTATTGGTTTTAGGAATTTTTTCTATAGCATATAAAATTATGCCTTTTAACATGGAAATAAATCAAGCTTTTATTGCAGCAATTTTAACTGTAATTGGATACTCTCTGAATGANACNGTTGTAGTTTTTGATCGAATTCGTGAATATATAAATGAACATTCTAATTGGGAATTTAAAGCTACTGTTGATTCTGCACTTAACAGTACCTTAAGTAGAACTTTAAATACTTCATTAACAACACTAATCGTGTTAATTTCAATTTTTGTGTTTGGAGGAGAATCAATTAGAGGATTTATGTTTGCTTTAATAGTTGGTGTTTTAGTTGGAACTTATTCTTCAGTTTTTATTGCAACACCTGTGATGTATGATTCCCTAAAAATCAATAGTCAAAATAAATAATCTCAACTTATATTTTTACTTTGATTTTGGAATAAAAGGTAAAAATTAGTCCAAGAATAATTAAAGGAATACTTAACCACTGCCCAGTAGTCAAAATAGGTAAAACATCTTCAAAC
Organism: Flavobacteriaceae bacterium; assembly: GCA_002719315.1. Taxonomy (GTDB): domain Bacteria; phylum Bacteroidota; class Bacteroidia; order Flavobacteriales; family Flavobacteriaceae. The sequence continues at coordinate 306,335 of PBHD01000001.1, read as the reverse complement.
CCACCTTGACTTTCTTTTACAAATTCAACTAAGAAACGTATTGAAAACATTCCAGTAAAAAATATGCCCATTAAATAGCCGTCATTTAATATTTTTTTGTCTCTATAAATTTTTCTTAGAAGGATAAATAGAAGAAGATATCCAATAGATTCGTATAATTGAGCAGGATGTCTAGGCATACTTTCTCCTCTATTTAAAAAAACTACTCCAAAGTTAGAATTNGTATAATTACCAACAATTTCAGAGTTAAATAAGTTTCCAATTCTTACAAAACAAGCACCAAGTGAAATAGGAATTGTTACTCTATCAAGTATCCAAAGTAAAGGTTTATACTTAAATTTTCTTTGATAAAGATATAGTCCTGTTAATACACCTATAACAGCTCCATGACTTGCAAGACCTCTAAAACCAATAAACTCAAAGTTTTTAATTAAACCAAAAAACATTGAGGCACCATTTTTTTCTCTAATAGGCAGAAGAATCTCTATTAAATGATTTTGATAATAATCCCAACTATAGAAAAAAACATCCCCAAGTCTTGCTCCAATTAAAACTGAAAAAACCATGTACACAAGAAGGGATTCAGCATATTCAACATTAACTTTTTCTTTATNATATATGCTTTTCATAATATAAAACCCTAAGGAAAAAGCTATAATAAACATTAGGCTATAATAATGAACACCAAATCCNCCAATATTAAAAATTGTTTCACTTGGAGACCAATTAACCTTTAGTAAATACATTTGACAAAAATTGATGGTAAAAATAAGTAAAATAAAATATCTAGAAATTATGGCACAGGATCATGACCTGAACTTCCAAAAGGATGACATTTACTTATCCTTTTTAATGTAAGCCATATACCTTTTAATAAGCCATATTTATTTAGGGATTGAATTGAATATTGAGAACATGTAGGATTAAATCGACATGATGGCAATAGAATAGGTGAGATTAATTTTTGATATATCTTTATTATAAATATAAAGGGGAAAATTGAAATTTTTTTTAACACTTTAATTTAGTCTAATTTCCGTTTCATCTGTATTGTCTTCTAATTTAATACCAATTTTATTAAGTTCATTTCTTATTTTATCAGAAGTTTCAAAATCTTTGTTTTTTCTTGATGAATTTCTTAATTCAATTAGAATATTCAAAATATCTTTTAATTTTTTNTCATNANAGNAGGAGGAGANATNCCCATAAAGACCNAGAATATCATTNACAAAANCNTTNAATGAAGNTTTNAATTTTATAAGCGTAGCCGCTGATATATTGTCAAGATTATTATTAACTGAATTGATAAATTTTACAGCATCAAATAAATTAGCAATCAATACAGGACTATTAAAATCATCATTCAATGCTGAATAACATTTTTTATTCCAATCATCAAAATTAAAAGAAGTGTCTTTTTTAGAAGGGTTAATATTATCCAATAATTTTAAAGCACTCATTAGTTTATTATATCCTTTTTCTGAAGCATTCAATGCATCTTCACTAATGTCTAAAACACTTCTGTAATGGGCTTGCATAATGAAAAACTTTACAACTTCAGGTTTAAATGGTTTTTTAAATATTTTATTTTTACCACTAAAAATTTCGCCAGGCAAAATATTATTTCCTGTTGATTTTGACATTTTTTTTCCATTAAGAGTCAACATATTTGCATGAACCCAATACTTAACAGGGGATACTTTGTTTATTGATTCTGATTGCGCAATTTCACATTCATGATGTGGAAACTTAAGATCCATTCCTCCTCCGTGAATATCAAATTTATCTCCTAAATATTTTGAGCTCATAGCGCTACATTCTAGATGCCAACCTGGAAACCCTTCTCCCCAAGGTGAAGGCCATTTCATAATATGAATTAATTCTGCTTTTTTCCATAATGCAAAATCTTGTGGATTTTTTTTATCACTTACCCCGTCTAAATCCCTTGTATTATGCATTAAATCCTCAATATTTCTACCACTTAGTTTTCCATATTTATGCTTCTTATTGAACTTTAATACATCAAAATAGACAGAGTTATTAATTTCATAAGCATAACCAGCATCAATAATTTTTTTTATCAGCTCTATTTGATCTATGATGTGGCCTGTGGCAGTAGGCTCAATACTTGGAGGAAACAAATTAAATTTAGATAAAGTTTTATGAAAATCTATTGTATATTTTTGAACAACTTCCATTGGTTCAATAGATTCGCTTCTTGCTTTTTTAGAAATTCTGTCCTCTCCTTGATCTTCATCATATTCAAGATGTCCAACATCTGTTATATTCCTTACATACCTAACTTTATAACCTAAGTGAATTAGATACCTATATATTAAATCAAATGAAATAAATGTCCTGCAGTTTCCTAAATGAACATTATTATAAACAGTTGGTCCGCAAACATACATTCCAACTTTATTAGGAAATATAGATTTAAAAAGTTCTGTTTTGCCGGATAAAGAGTTATAAATTGTTAAAGATGAATTCATTAAAGATTAGCTTCTAATTTAATATAGTCAAGAAACTCTTTTTTTATTTCTTTTTCCTTGAATTTTCCAGAAAACTCAGTAGTTACAGTGCTACTTTGGATATCTCGAATCCCTCTTAAATTTACACACAAATGTTTTGCGTCAATTACACATGCAACATCATCAGTTTTAAGAATTTTTTTCAGTTCATTAACAACTTGAAGAGTAAGTCTTTCTTGGACTTGCGGTCTTCTAGAATAATAATCAACAATTCTATTAATTTTTGAAAGACCTACGACTTTTCCTTTAGAAATGTATCCTACGTGTGCAATACCAATTATTGGCAGAAGGTGGTGTTCGCATGTAGAATTAACAGTAATATTTTTTTCAACAAGCATTTCGCCATATTTATAACTGTTTTTAAATGTTGAAGAGTTTGGTTTATTAAGAGGATTTAACCCACTAAAAATTTCGTTTATAAACATTTTAGCAACTCTCTTTGGAGTTCCAGCTAAACTGTCGTCTTTTAAATCCATTCCTAAAATATCTAAAATATCTCGTACTTTTTCTTCAATCAGTTTAACTTTTTCAATATCTGGAATTTTAAAAGCATCTTTTCTTAATGGAGTTTTTAATGATTCAGAAAAATGATCATCGTCTATTCTTGAAAGTTCTTTAGTTATAAACTTTTTAATTTTCATAAGTAAATATAAATTTTTACAAATATAAATATTAATTAGAGAGAGTCACAACCTTTGTAATAATTGATTTTTTTATTTTTTAAGTCTTTATAACGTTATAATAAATTTTTCTTTCTTTTATATATAAAAATTACTTTTTAAACTTTTATTTTTGTTTTAATTAGATATTTAAATGAAAAATGTTGTAATTACAGGTACAAGTTCTGGAATAGGTTTTGATTTAGTGAAAATTTATTCAAAAAAAAAGTATAATATTTTGTCTTTATCAAGATCTCAAATTAACATTAAAGGCGTTAATCATGTAATCTTCGATATTACAGATCAAAAATCTATTGATAACATAAAAAACATAATTAAAAAAGAATTTAAAGTAGTTGATATTTTAATCAATAATGCGGGAAAATTAATTAACAAACCTTTTTTGGACATGTCTATGGAAGACTTTGATTCTGTTTTTAGAGTTAATTTATTTGGAGTAGCTAATCTAATTAAGAATCTATACCCTATGTTTAACAAAAGCTCTCATGTAGTAAATATAAGTAGTATCGGGGGGATCATTGGAAGTTCAAAATTTAATGGTCTAACAGCTTATTCTTCAAGTAAAGGCGCTTTAAATATTTTAACAGAGGTATTAGCAGAAGAATTTAAGGAATCAGGGCCAAAGTTTAATTCGTTATGCTTAGGTTCAGTTCAGACTAAAATGTTAGAAGAGGCATTTCCAGGTTATAAAGGGCAAGTTAAACCTAAGGATATGGCTAAATTTATTTTTGATTTTGCAAATAAAGGCTCTAGTTTTTTTAACGGAAAAGTAATTCCTGTATCACTATCTAACCCTTAGTGTTTTTAACCTGTATATTCAACAAAGTTTCTAGGAGTTTCATACAAAACGACTGTAATTTTACAATTTAAATCAATAGCTTTATTTAACTTTTTCCATATATAAATAGCTAAATTCTCAGTTGTTGGAATTATATTTTTAAAATATGGAATGTCTAAATTTAAATTTTTATGATCGAGTTCTTCTTCAATTTCTTTTTCAATAATTTTTTTTAAATAACTTAAATCAATTACCATACCAGTATTTTGATCTATTTCACCATAAATTTTTACTATTAATTCATAGTTGTGTCCATGAAAATTTTCATTAGAACATTTTCCAAATACATTTATGTTTTTTTCTTTAGACCAATTTTTATTGTGTAATTTATGAGCTGCATTAAAATGAGCTTTTCTACAGACAGTTGTTTTCATTATTAATAATTTCCCTCAAATATAATTATAAATTGAATTTTGATATACCAATATTCAGAATTGATTTTATTTAAAACTTTAAGTTATAAGTTAATATTATTTGACTTTTATTATTGGTTAAATAGTAGTTGTCAGTTAAAACAACTGGATATGTTTTGTATGAGTTTTTGTTTTTATTATCAATAAAAGCTATATCAATAGAACTCCTTTTGAAATTAAGTCCAAGGCCCCAGGATGTAGCTTTATTATTTAAAGTTATATTATTCTGAAAAGATTTTTCATTAAAAATACCCGCTCTAATTGATAATAATCCGATTATATATTCACCTCCAATTCTTAAGGTGTTTATTGATTTTAATTCATCACTTATTTGACTGTTTAAGTCATTTAAATAATTACTTGCTTTATTTGAAGTTTCTTTAAATAGAGTTTTTCCATAATTTTTAACTCCATAGTCAAAACTAATCAGTCCTCTTTTAAAAATATAAGCAAGACTTATATTTTTTTTTGAGGGAATTTGAATTTTATATGGATCGTAAATTGTTGTTACATCCGGTTTGATCTTTTCGGATATATATGATTTGTTTTCAATATAATCAACAACAATTTCTTGCTTATACTTTTCTGTTATTTTAATCCATTGAGGACCGTCATAATAGGCTCCAAGGCGGATATTTTTATTTATTTTTGCGATCAATCCTATTTGAAAAGAAATTCCTTCGCCATTAGACTCAAGATTATTATCAAAGACAACTTCAGTTACATTTGATTTTTCAGAAAATCCTTGTTCAATAAAACGACTATATTTTTCATATTTAATTTCGTGAAGATTAATATTTATTCCAAGATGAATAAAGTTTTTATATAAACCAGATAAATTAATGGAATGAACACCATGATAACCTTCTGTATTTATTTTCATATAATTGGATAAATTATTATATATAGCATTTGAAACATATTTGTCATTATCAGGATTAAAATCAACTGGATTAATTAAATAGCTTTGGTATCCCAAAAAAGCTTGTTGAGCTCCAAAGCCTATATCATTTCCAAGAATTCTATAAACTTCAGATATAGTTTCACCCTCATAAAGATCTAAATCACTTAATTTTAATCCATTGGCATAGAATAAAAAATAGTTATCTAAACCATTTGAGTTATTTCCTTCAATAATATATGAGTTATTGTATCTTTTTTTATCACCATAATTATAAGATAAACTTATTCTAGACCAATTTTCATTTTTATTGTTATTGTTAAAAACAAAAACGGCTCCAAGTTGATTAAAATGAAAAGTTGGATAAGGAATAGATCCTGTAGCAGTTCTAATATATTGATTAACATTATTTGAAAAACTGGTATTTGTCTTGTTTTCATATGAAATAGAGGAAATACTAAATTGATTTACAAGAAATACAGATGAGCTTGCAGGATTAATAGAAATTGCAGAAAGATCCCCTCCTGAAGCACCAAATGCTCCTGCCATTGCAGTAAACCTTGCTGAACCTGATAAATCTGACAAATTATATGTTATAGCATCATTAATTGATTGAGCATTAATTAAATTAAAGCACAACACAAAACAAACGTTGAGTATCTTTTTTTTTATCATTTAAAACTAATTTTTATTGAGGCCTACTTCCTCTACTAGATCCTCCAGAGCTTGATCTTGAATTAGAGGAGTTACCAGAAGATCTTCCAGAAGAGTAAGATCTTGAAGGAGAATATGATCTTCGATAAGAAGAATTTCTTTGGGTATTATTGTAGTTATTATTTCTTTGAAAATTATTTCTGTTTGAGGAATTATTGTCTCTATAACGTTTTCTATAAGTTTCTCTATAATATTGTCTATTGGAATTTACTTCACGGGATCTATTTATTTCTCTTGAATAGTTTCTAACTGAAGATGATGAAAACCCTCTTCCTGTTTTATTAATTGAAGATCCTTTAGAAGTGTTAACGTTTCTTCCAGATATTTGAGGCCTTTTAGTTAAAGATCCAATTGATTTACTCCCCAATTGGTTATCAGTAGAATTTCGTAAACTGCTAGTAATTCTACTACCTAAGTATCTACCTCTTCCTACATTTAATCTATTAAGGGCAGTCCTTATATCTAACTCTGAATCAGATTTATTAGTCGAATTAGAAGATATTTCTTTATCATTTGTTTTAGAATTGGGATAATTTTTCTCTCCTCTTCGGCTATTTGATTTAGATAGGTTATATGACTTTCTTTTTTTATAGTCTATATCTGAATAATATTGTCTATTATAATATCCTCTTGAAGCATAAAATGGGTCATAAGGGTTGTAAAAAGGATTGTAAAAAGGTCTATAAAATGGGGAATAATATGGACTATAATATGGATTGTAAAAAGGACTGTAATAAGGATTATGAAAACTCCATCCATAGGCAAGACCATTATATCTATTATAAAAACCGAACCTGTTAAAGTAAAAAGGATTATAATAACCTTGATTATAAAATCCCCAATATCTAGGAAATCCATAATTCATAAATATAACTTCTGTTTGAGAAACATTATCACCCCATAATAATTGATTATTTGAATTTGGGGAAAAATAATTTTCTGAATCAATAAAATACTCCTCATTACCATTTAAAGATGAATAATTATCTCCTAAATTTTGAAAATATTTTGAGTAATATTTTGTTTTATCAGAATTGTTTTTTTTAACTAGATTAGGACTTTCATAATATATACCATCAGACAAAAAATATGAAGAGGTTTGAAAGCTACCACAACCTAAAACAAATGTTAAAAGGAAAAGAGACAAAATAAAGTTTTTAATTTTCATTATTATAAATTGGTTAAGTTCTAAAAGTGTCAATCAAATAGTTTAATTTTGTTTTCAATTAAATATAAGGCAAATTTTATGCCAAAGAAATAATATGAGTAAGAATCTTTCAAAAAGAAATCAAGATTATTCTAAATGGTATAATGAATTAGTTGTCAAAGCTGATTTAGCTGAAAATTCTGCTGTAAGAGGTTGTATGGTTATAAAGCCATATGGTTTTGCTATTTGGGAAAAAATTCAATCTCAGTTAGATTTAATGTTTAAAGAAACAGGTCATCAAAATGCTTATTTTCCATTATTTGTCCCAAAAAGTTTATTTGAAGCTGAAGAAAAAAATGCTGAAGGTTTCGCAAAAGAATGTGCAATTGTCACACATTATAGATTGAAAAATGATAACACAAATAAAAATAAACTTATTGTAGATCCAGATTCAAAATTAGAGGAAGAGCTTATAGTAAGGCCTACAAGTGAAGCAATAATATGGAATACTTATAAGAAATGGATTCAGTCATATAGAGATCTTCCAATTAAAATTAATCAATGGGCAAATGTTGTTAGATGGGAAATGAGAACAAGACTTTTTTTAAGAACATCTGAATTTCTATGGCAGGAAGGTCATACAGCTCATGAATCAAAAGATGAAGCAATAGATGAAGCTAGGCTTATAAATAATTTATATGCAAATTTTATACAGAATTATATGGCTATTCCTATCATTCAAGGATTAAAAAGTGAAAGTGAACGTTTTGCTGGGGCTGTTGAAACATTTTGTGTAGAAGCTTTGATGCAAGATGGAAAAGCTTTACAAGCAGGCACATCACATTTTTTAGGACAAAATTTTGCAAAAGCATTTGATGTAAGATTTGCAAATAAAAAAGGTGATTTAGAACATGTTTGGGCAACCTCTTGGGGTGTGTCTACAAGATTAATGGGCGCTCTAATTATGACACATGGTGATGATAACGGTTTAGTTTTACCACCTAAATTAGCTCCAATTCAAGTTGTAATTGTACCGATTTATAAATCAAGATCTGAACTTGAATTGATTAATAAAGTTGTAAATAAAATTACAGAAGGATTAAAAGTTAAAGGAATTAGCTTAAAGTATGATGATAGAGAAAATTTTAAACCTGGATATAAATTTAATGAATATGAATTAAAAGGAATTCCAATAAGAATTGTTGTAGGGCCAAAAGATATAGAAAACAATACCGTTGAGATATCAAGAAGAGACACTTTAATTAAAAGCACAGTTAGTAATGATGATAAATTGTTTTCAAAAATTGAAGAAATTTTAAATGATATTCAATTAGCTTTATTTAAAAAAGCAAAAAGCTTTAGAGATAGTTTAATTACTGAAGTTGATGATTATGGATCATTTAAAAAAATATTAAAAACTAAAGGTGGGTTTATTTCAGCTCATTGGGATGGCAGTTTAAAAACTGAAGAAAAAATCAAAAATGAAACTAAAGCTACTATTAGGTGTATTCCAATAGATAAGATTTCCGAAAAAGGAAAGTGTATAATTTCTGGAAAACCTTCTTCTCAAAGAGTTTTATTTGCAATATCTTATTAATCAAATAATTCATTGTTCATATTGTTTTGTATAATATGAATTTTACATGTACATTTGCGCTCGAAAAAACGGCCCGTTCGTCTATCGGTTAGGACGTTAGGTTTTCATCCTAGAAAGAGGGGTTCGATTCCCCTACGGGCTACTAAATTTTAAATAATGGCAAATCATAAATCTGCAATTAAAAGAGTTAGATCTAATTCTAAAAAGAGACTTTTAAATAGATATCAGCATAAAACAGCTCGAAATTCTATTAGGGATTTTAAAGAAATAAATAAGAAAAAGGAAGCGTTAAAATCTTTTCCTGGTATAATATCTTTAATTGACAAACTTTCTAAAAAGAATATCATTCACTCTAATAAGGCAGCAAACTTGAAATCAAAATTAGCTGCACATCTCGCTAAATTAAAGTAATACTTAGGAATTCATTGAAATAAGAAATTCCTCATTGCTTGTAGTTTTTCTAAAACGATCATTAATAAATTCCATAGCTTCTACGGGGTTCATGTCAGCTAAATATTTTCTCATTACCCACATTCTTTGAATTGTATTTTCATCTAATAATAAATCATCCCTTCTTGTACTTGATGAAACAAGATCAATTGCAGGGAAAATTCTCCTATTAGAGATCCTTCTGTCTAATTGGAGCTCCATATTTCCTGTTCCTTTAAATTCTTCAAAAATAACTTCATCCATTTTAGAACCAGTCTCTGTTAAAGCAGTTGCAATTATAGAAAGAGATCCTCCATTTTCAATTTTTCTGGCTGCTCCAAAAAATCTTTTTGGTTTATGAAGAGCATTAGCATCGACACCTCCGCTTAATATTTTTCCAGAAGCAGGTTGAACCGTATTATATGCTCTAGCTAACCTTGTTATAGAGTCCAGTAATATGACAACATCATGTCCACATTCAACTAATCTTTTTGCTTTTTCTAATACAATATTCGCAACTCTTACATGTCTATCAGCAGGTTCATCAAAGGTTGAAGCGACAACTTCTCCGTCAACATTTCTCTGCATATCTGTTACCTCTTCAGGGCGTTCATCAATTAATAAAATTAATTGATAAACCTCAGGATGATTGGCAGCTATCGCATTTGCAATTTCTTTTAAGAGCATTGTTTTACCAGTTTTTGGTTGAGAGACAATCATTCCTCTTTGCCCTTTACCAATAGGTGAAAATAAGTCTATGATTCTTGTAGAAATAGTACTTTGTTTTTCAGCAATATTAAACTTTTCTTCAGGAAATAAAGGGGTTAAATGCTGAAAAGACACTCTATCTCTTACAATTTTAGGATCTAGACCATTTAATTTTTCGATCTTTATAAGCGGAAAATATTTTTCGCCTTCTTTTGGAGGTCTAACAAAGCCTAAAACCGTATCACCTGTCTTTAAACCAAAAAGTCTAATTTGAGATTGAGAGACATATACATCATCTGGAGAAGATAAATAGTTGTAATCTGAAGATCTTAAAAACCCGTAGCCTTCACCCATAATTTCAAGAACTCCTTCTGCTTCAACGAATCCATCAAACTCAAAATCAGGTTCTCTATATTTATTTCTATTGTCTCTATTATGGTTTACTTCTAATTTTTTATTATGTTTATCAGTATTTTTTTTGATTATTTTTTCATTTTTATTTGAGGAAAATCTAGAAGAATTAGGTTTGAGCACCTTTGTTAATTTTTTTTCATCAGGGATATCTTTTAAAGTAGAATCTTTTTTTGATGCTGCTTGGTCAATAATCTGATAAATTAAATCAGTTTTTTTTAAATCTTTAAAATTTTTTAATCCAATTTCTTCTGCAATTTTTTGTAAATCAGAAATTTTTTTTGTTTTGAGTTTAGCTATTTCTAACATGTATGTAAAGTGTTATTGAAGTCTTTGATACGTTTTTTGAAATTTTAGGAATTTTTTCAGACTAAGTATGCGACAATAATACAAATTTTATTTTAATTTACGTTTTTAATTTTTAAATCTTTTCTAAAGCTATGATTCAAAGAGTCCAAACTCTGTATTTATTTTTTTCTATTTTAATCTGTATTTTAACTTTTTATCTATTTCCTTTAGAATTAGAAAAAAAGAATTTTTTTGGAGTTGATTATCTATTAATCTTTGAAAAATATGTTTTTGTTTTAATTTCAATTATAAGTTTTGTAAGTATGCTATTGTTTAGAAAGAGAGGATTACAAATATACTTAAATAGGGTTTCTATGTTGTTGATTTGTTTATTTGCAATAAGCTTTGTTTTGTATAACAAATATAATTTTGATATGAATCATTACAAAATTTTATCTTCAGCACTTATTAATTTAATTCTTATAATTTTTGCTAATAAATCAATTTCAAAGGATAAAAAATTAATTGATTCAATAAACAGACTAAGGTAGTTTTTTTTTGTATTCATTTAATTCTATAACTTCTAATCTTTTTACATCTTCATTAATTATTTCAAGTTTTATCATAGTTCTTTTTTTGTGAAAACCAAATATGCCAGCTGCTCCTGGGTTTATATGTAATAAATTATTTTTTTTATCATTTATTATTTTTAAAATATGAGAATGTCCGCAAACTAATATTTTAGGGTTATATTTTTTAATTAATTCATTTGTTTTTTTATTGTAAAAAAGTGGTTTTCCAGCTATATGAATTAATAGAATAGATATTTTTTCACAAAAAAAAGATAAATATTCATTAAACAAAGATCTTATTTTTATTCCATCTATGTTTCCATAGACAGCATTTACCTTCTTTTTTTTTTTTAAGAGTTCAATTAATTCTAGAGACCCTATATCTCCAGCATGCCATATTTCATCAACTTTATTAGAATAATGAATTATTCGATCATCTAAGTGACCATGTGTGTCAGAAAGAATTAATATCTTCAAAATTGAATATTTATTAAATAGATGTTATTCAAATATAAATTGCTTTTATATTAGCGAAAAAAAATTTTGAGATATTTTATTTATTTTTCTTTTAATGGCAAGTTTTATCATGGATGGCAAAAGCAAAAAAATTCTATTACAGTTCAAGAGAAAATTGAAGAATCATTAAGTGTTTTATTAAAAAACAAAATTGAAGTAACTGGTGCAGGAAGAACAGATGCTGGTGTTCATGCAAAAGAGATGGTTGCTCATTTTGATGTTAATGAGCATTTTGAAAATCCAAATAATATTATTTTTAAATTAAATCAATTTTTATCTAATGATATTTCTGTAAAATCATTAAAAACTGTTAAGAAAAATGCTCATGCTAGATTTGATGCTATTTCAAGAACTTATATATATAATATATCTAAAGAAAAGGATGTTTTTTTAGATGAATATAGCTATTATTTAAACCATTCATTAAATATTAAAAAAATTAACGAAGCAATTAAAATTATAATCAATAATAATAATTTTAAATGTTTCACTAAATCAAAAACTGACGTTACTAATTACCTTTGTAACATCCTAAACTCTAAATGGATGGAATTTGATAATAAATATGTTTTTGAAATAACAGCAAATCGTTTTTTAAGAAATATGGTTAGATCTATTGTTGGTACATTAATTGATGTTGGAAGAGGTAAAACATCTATTAATAATTTTTTTGAAATTATTAATAGTAAAAATAGATCTATGGCAGGATATTCTGTACCTGCTAAAGGACTTTTTTTAAAAAAAATTACCTATCCTAAAGATATATTTAAATGAAGAAAAATTTAAAAGGTAAAATATTTAACTTAAAACTTTTTAAAAAATTAATGGTTTTTGTTAAACCATATCGTTTTTATTATCATTTAGTATTAATTACCGCTATTTTATTGTCTGTTTTTTCTATTGTAACTCCTTATTTGTTAAAAATAATTGTAGATGATTATATAAGGCCAAAAGATTATCAAGGAATGAAAATTATTATATTATTTATGCTTATTTCGTTGTTTTTAACAGTAATTTTTCAAATACTCTTTGTTTATTTTGCTAATTTTTTAGGGCAGAAAGTCATTAATGATCTTAGAGTTAAATTGTTTAAAAGGATACTTGATTTTAAATTAGATTATTTTAAAAAAAACCCTATAGGGAGACTGGTTACTAGAACTGTCAATGACATTGAAACAATTGCTAGTATTTTTTCTCAAGGTTTATTTTTGATTATTGCAGATTTATTACAAATGTTTTTAGTTATAATAGTAATGCTTTATGTTAATTTTGAATTATCATTAATTGTTTTTTCAATTCTACCTGTAGTTCTTTATGCTACAAAACTTTTTCAAAAATCTATGAAAAAAGCATTTGAAGAAGTAAGATTTCAGGTTGCTAATTTGAATTCTTATGTTCAGGAAAGAATTAGTGGTATGAAGATTGTACAAATTTTTAATAGAGAAAATGAAGAGTATGAAAAATTTAAAGTAATAAATCGTTTTCATCGAAATGCATGGTTAAAAACTGTTTGGATTAATTCAATTTTTTTTCCAGTTGCCGAAATTTCTTCTTCAGTTTTAATTGGATTAATTGTATGGTATGGGGGTTATAATATTATTACTGATCCAACAATTACGATTGGGATGATTTTTTTGTTTATTCAGATGTCACAGATGTTATTTAGACCATTAAGACAGATTGCAGATAAATTTAACACTCTTCAAATGGGTATGGTTTCTGTTGAAAGGGTATTTAAGATTTTGGAATTAGATTTTAAAATTATTGATAACGGGAAAATTATTTTAAAATCAATTAAAGGGTTGATTTTTTTTAAAAACGTAAAATTTTCATACAATAAGGGAGAAGAGGTAATTAAAGGAATCTCATTAAAAATAGAACCTGGACAAAAAACTGCTATTGTTGGACCAACTGGAGCTGGAAAGTCTACAATTATAAATTTAATTTCAAGATTTTATGATATTGATTCTGGAAAAATTCATATTGATGGTTTTTCAATACAAAATATTGAATTAAATAGCTTAAGAAAAAATATTGGAATTGTTTTACAAGAAGTTTTTCTATATGCAGATTCAATATATAATAATATAACGTTGTTTGATAGTTCAATAAAAAAATCTGAAGTAATTAATTCAGCTAAGGAAATTGGTATACATGATTTTATAATGACATTGCCAAACGGATATGATTTTAATATTCAAGAGAGAGGACAAATGTTGTCATCAGGTCAGAGACAATTAATTGCATTCTTAAGAGTTTACATAAGAAATCCAAAATTGTTGATTTTAGATGAAGCAACTTCTTCAGTTGACTCTTATTCTGAAGAAATAATTCAGAATGCCATTAATAAGTTAACAAAAGGAAAAACATCAATCATAATAGCACATAGGTTAGACACAATAAAAAATTCAGATAAAATAATTGTATTAGATAGAGGAAAGATTGTTGAAGAAGGAGTTTACAACGATTTATTAAAATCAAAAAATAGTTATTTTAAGAAATTTAATATAAAGAAACCATTAAATTTGGTAAAGAATTTATAAATTAATTATAAGAGATCTTCTAATAAAAGCTTATTAAGTTCATTTTGGTTTTTATAATTAGCAATAACTCCATCTTTCACATATGATATTTCTCCAGTTTGTTCGGATATCACAATCGCTATTGCATCAGTCTTTTCAGTAATTCCAATTGCAGCTCTATGACGTAAACCAAACCTAGATGGTATAGAAGTTGATTCTGAAACTGGAAGCACAACTCTAGTAGCTACAATATAATTTGATCTTATTAAAACAGCTCCATCATGCAAAGGATTATTTTTAAAAAAAATAGTTTCTAATATTTGGGATGAAAGCTTAATGTTTACATTATTTCCTGAAGTAATCAAAAACTCTAAACTGTTGCCTCTTTCAATAACAATAATAGCACCTGTCTTTTTTTTAGACATTGAATAGCAATCATCAAGAAATAATTTTATATCAAATTTTTTATTATAACTGTTTTGATTTAAAAAATTAAAATATTTAATTAAATTTCTTCTAGCAGCAAAATTTGGAGATCCTATCAGTAATAAAAATTTTCTTATTTCCTGCTGAAAAACAACAATTAAGGCAAAAAAACCAACACTAATAAAATTTCCAAGAATATTACTTAAAACATCCATTTTTAGCAAATCGGTTATTTTCCATATAATATAGATAATTATTATACCTATTAATATGTTTATTGCAACAGTTCCTTTTACAAGTCTATATAAATAAAAAAGAAGGATAGCAACAAGAACTATATCTATTACATCAGTAAAAGAGAATTGAAAATATTCTAGCGACTTCAGGATTATAATTTTTAATAAAATTAAGAAACTAATACAAATATTCACACAATGTAATGCATTCTTTTGCTTCTTTTACATCATGAACCCTAATTATGTTAGCTCCATTGATTAGGGCAAAAGTGTTAAGGATTGTAGTTCCATTTAATGACTTATTAGGATTTCCATTCAATATATTATATATCATTGACTTTCTGGACAAACCAATTAAAATTGGACAACTGATTTTCTTAAATAAATTTAGCCCTTTTAATAACTCAAAATTGTGATCTAAAGATTTTCCAAAGCCAAAACCAGGATCAATAATTATATCTGTTACTCCAATATCCTGAGCTATTTTAACTTGTTTAACAAAAAAGTTTAAAACATCAATCACAACATTTTTATATTCAGGGTTTAATTGCATTGTCATGGGAGTTCCTTTCATGTGCATCATTACATAGGGAACTTTATTTTTTGCTATAACTTCAAACATCTTTTTATCAAATTTACCTCCAGATATATCATTAATTATACTTGCTCCAATTTCAATTGAAATTTTTGCTATTTCACTTCTAAATGTGTCTATTGAAAAAAATGACTCTGGAAATTCATTTGTTAACGCTTCAAGAATAGGAAATAAAATCTGTTTTTCTTTTTCAGCAGAGAGTAATACACTTCCAGGTTTACTCGTAAAAGCTCCTATGTCAATTATATCAGCACCTTCATTAAACATTTTTTCAGTTTGTTTTAGTGCTTTATCTTTTGAACTATACTTACCGCCATCATAGAAGGAATCTCTACTAAGATTTAAAATCCCCATAATTTTTGGTTTTTTTAAATCAACTAGTTTTCCTTTGATATTTAAAGATAAATTATCCAATTTTTTTTAAAATATTTATATTAGTTAACGGTACTTAAAAAATAAAAACGAAATTTATGCAAATTTAATATTAAATGGAATCAACAAAAGATCAGTATCAGAAAATAATTTATAAATCAAGATTGTTGTTTGAAAAAAAAATGAAAGATTATGGTTCAGCATGGAGAATACTTAGAATGTCTTCTTTGACAGATCAAATTTTTATTAAGGCTCAAAGAATTAGAAGTATTCAAAAAAATATTGATCAAAAAATAGATGAAGGAATAAATTCAGAGTTTATTGGAATAGTAAATTACTCTATTATGGCTCTAATTCAAATTGAAAAGGGTATTGTTGAACAACCTGATATAAATATTTCTGAAGCACTAAAAATTTATGATAAAAAAATTAAAAGCACCTACGATTTGATGTTAAAAAAAAATTATGATTATGGTGAAGCATGGAGAGAAATGAGAGTTAGCTCTTTAACTGATTTGATTATACAAAAATTATTAAGAGTTAAACAAATTGAAGATAATAAAGGTAAGACCATTATTAGTGAGGGAATTGAAGCAAATTATCAGGATATTATTAATTATTCAGTTTTCGCATTAATTTTACTTGGCGAATGATAAATTTTTTATTTAAAAGGGTTTTAAACATATTTTTAGCAATTTTTGGTGTTGTAACAATAATTTTTTTTCTATTTAATATAATCCCTTCTGATCCAGCTCAAATGATGTTAGGTCAAATAGAAAATAAAGAACAAATTAAAAATATTGAAAAAAAATTTGGATTCGACTTACCAATAGAAAAACAGTATTTTTTTTATTTGAATGATTTGTCTCCTATATCTATTCATACAAATGATATTAAAGATTTTAATTATTATGATAAAAATAAATACAATGGATTAGTTTTTTTTTCGTCATATGGCTATTTTTTAATCCTAAAAGTTCCTTACTTAAGAACCTCTTATCAAAAATCAGGCAAACCAGTTTTTGATATAATAAAAGAAACCTTACCTAACACATTTGTTTTAGCAATAGCATCTATTATAATTGCTACAATTTGTGGAATTTTTTTAGGAATTATTTCTGCTCTTAACAAACAAAACTTAACTGATAAATTATTGCAGTTTATTTGTACTATCGGAATGAGTATGCCTTCTTTTTTTAGTGCTATTTTATTTTCTTGGTTTTTTGGATATATTTTAACTGATTATACAAACTTAAATATGACTGGAAGTTTATTTGAGTTAGATGATTACGGAGAAGTTGAAGAATTAAAATTGAAAAACTTGATTTTACCAGCTTTTGTTTTGGGAATAAGACCTCTTTCTGTTATTATTCAATTAATGAGGACTAGTTTAATAAATGTTTTAAATCAAGAATATATAAGAACTGCAAAAGCCAAAGGCCTTTCTATGTTTAAGATAATTTATAGTCATTCTTTAAAAAACTCATTGAATCCGGTTATAACTGTTCTTTCAGGGTGGTTTGCTTCACTTTTAGCAGGATCAGTTTTTGTTGAGTATATTTTTGGTTGGAATGGCTTAGGGAAAGAAATTATTTTCGCTTTAAATCATATGGATATTCCTGTTATTATGGGATCAACTTTTATTATTGCATTTCTTTTTATAATTATTAATATTTTAGTTGATATTACTCATTTATATCTAGATCCAAGAATTAAATACTATTGATATGAGAAAAAAAATTGTTATAGGTAATTGGAAGATGAACAATGATTCATTCGAGACAAAGACTTTATTAAATAAACTGATAAAATATGATTTTAACAATGATGTAGCCATAATGGTTTCTCCATCATTTACAAATCTTCAAAATAGTGTAATATATTTAAGTGATTCAAAAATAGAGGTAATAGCTCAAAACGTGAATGAATCAGAAAAAGGTGCTTTTACAGGTGAGGTTTCATCCTCAATGTTAAAAAGTATTGGTGTTTCAAGATCAATAATAGGTCATTCTGAAAGAAGATCTATTTATAATGAAACAGACAATATGCTTAAGAAAAAAATAAATAATGCATTAAATAATAAGTTAAAAATAATTTTTTGTTTTGGAGAGAAAATAAACGATAGAGAGAATAATCAACAATTTGAGCTTGTTAACAACCAACTTTCCAATACATTGCTAGATTTAAAAAAATCAGATTGGGAAAATATTATTCTAGCTTACGAGCCAGTTTGGGCAATTGGAACTGGAGAAAATGCAACTCCTAAACAAGCACAAGAGATGCATTTTCATGTAAGAAATTGGGTTAAGATAAATTATGGATCAAAAATTTCAAATACAGTTCCTATTTTGTATGGAGGAAGTGTGAAACCAAATAATGCATCTGAAATTTTCTCTCAACCTGATGTGGACGGAGGTCTAATTGGAGGAGCTTCATTAAATCATAACGATTTCATAGAGATAATTAATTCTTTTTAATATAAAATATTAAAGTTTAAAGATCATTATTTTAGAGTGAGTAAAAAAGAAAAAATAAATCCTGTTCTAGATGAAGATGTTTTAATAAAAGACGTTGAAAAACATCAAATAATTCTTTATAACGATGACGTTAATACTTTTCAGCATGTTATTGAAACTTTAGTAAAAGTTTGTAAACACTCATATCAGCAAGCAGAGCAATGTGCCTATATTGTACATTTTTCAGGAAAATGTGTTGTAAAAACAGGTTCTTTAGAAGAATTGGTTCCTATTTGTTCTGCTCTCTTGGACGCAGGTCTTTCCGCAGAAATTAGCTGAAATTTTATTTATTATAATCATTAAAATTGAGATATTTGCAAAAATTTAAATTTCATAAAATGATTTATTTAATTACAGTTTTGTTTTTTATTAATATTTTAAATTCACAAGTAACTATG
The DNA here is from genome assembly GCA_002719315.1 of Flavobacteriaceae bacterium. Taxonomy (GTDB): domain Bacteria; phylum Bacteroidota; class Bacteroidia; order Flavobacteriales; family Flavobacteriaceae. Next base: position 287,525 of record PBHD01000001.1, on the reverse strand, counting down.
GAGAATTCTATACATCAATTTAAAGTTGAAGACATTTATGGGGATAGTTTTGATTTTTCCTCTCTAAAAGGTAAAAAAATCATGATAGTTAATACAGCTTCAAAATGTGGGTTAACACCTCAATATGAAAAGCTCCAATCTTTATTTGAAAAATATGGTAATGAGAAATTTATAATAATAGGATTTCCGTCCAATAATTTTTTATTTCAAGAACCTGGCTCAAATGAAGAAATTTCTAGTTTTTGTAAATCTAATTATGGTGTTTCTTTTCCAATGATGAGTAAAATATCAGTTATAGGTGGTGATAAACACCCGGTTTATAAATTTTTAACCGAAAAAGAAAAAAACGGTGTTTTAGACTCGAGAGTTACATGGAATTTTCAAAAATATTTATTAGATGAAGATGGTAAGTTAAATAGAGTGATTTCCCCCAGGATTCAACCTGATGACAAGACAATTATTGATTGGATTTTAAATTAATTAAATTTAAGTCATGAGTAAAAAAAAATTTAAAACTTTGTGCGTTCATGAAGGAGAAATTAAAGACATTCAATTTAAAGGATCTACATCTCCTTTATTTATGTCAACCTCGTACGCTTTTGATAACGTTGATGTTAAACAATACCCTAGATATTTTAATACACCTAATCAAAGGGCATTAGTAAAAAAAATCTCATCACTTGAGCATGCTGAAACTGGATTAATTTTCAGTTCAGGTATGGCGGCAATAAGTACTTCATTATTTTCAAATTTAAATTCTGGAGATCATTTAATAGTTCAAGGAGATTTGTATGGTGGGACAAGAAATTTTATCAAAAAAGAATTTCCAAAGTATAAAATAGAATATAGTTTCACTAAAAGTCTTGAAATCGAATCTTTTCAAAAAGAAATTAAAAATAATACAAAAGGTATTTTTATTGAAACACCAAGCAATCCATTACTAAAAATAGTTGATTTAAAAAAAATAGGGTTAATTGCTAAATCTAATAATTTGTGGTCAATGATTGATAATACTTTTGCTAGCCCTGTTAATCAAAATCCTATTTTATTTGGAATTGATATAGTTATTCATAGTGCAACAAAATATTTAGGAGGTCATAGTGATATTTGCGCAGGTGTAGTAGTAAGTAAAAAGAATAAAATTGATAAAATTTTTCAATCAGCTAAAAATTTAGGTGGAAATTTAAGTGATTATACCGTTTGGCTTTTAGAAAGAAGTATTAAAACTTTATATTTAAGAGTTAGAGCTCAAAATAATAATGCGATAAAATTGGCAGAATTTTTGAAATCTCATAGTTGTATTGACAAAGTTTATTACCCAGGATTAAAGGATCATCCAGATTATGAATTAGCAAAGGGCCAAATGAAAGGTTTTGGAGGGATGTTAACTTTTGACTTAAATAAGAAAATAAAGGTTAAAAAATTTTTAAACTCACTTAAGATTATAAAACCTTCAATGAGTTTGGCTGGAGTAGAAAGCACTGTTTTAAGCCCGAAATTAACTTCTCATTCATTGCTTACTGATATTGAAAGAAAAGAACAAGGAATAAATGATCAAATGATTAGATTTTCATCTGGAATAGAATCTTTTGGAGATTTAAAAAATGATTTGTCTCAAGCCATAAAAAAGAGTTTATGAAATATGATATATTAGCTTTTGGAGCTCATCCAGATGATGTAGAGTTAGGTTGTGGCGGAACCATAGCAAAATCTTTAAATCAAAAAAAAAAAGTTGCCATAATTGACATTACAAGGGGAGAACTTGGAACACGAGGAAGTATAGATATTAGAAATAAGGAATCAACTAAAGCAAATAAAATTTTAGGAATTAATCATAGAGAAAATCTTGATTTAAAAGATGGTTTTTTTAAAAATGATAAAAAAAGCCAGTTAATTGTTGTATCTAAAATTAGAGAGTTTAAACCTGATATAGTTTTGTGTAACCCTGCTGAGGACAGACATATTGATCACGGAAAGGGAAGCAATTTGGTAAATGATTCATGTTTTCTAAGTGGATTAGAAAAAATTGAAACCTTTGACTTTAATAATAACAAACAAGAAGTTTGGCGTCCAAAAATTGTTTTAGAGTACATTCAATGGAATGAGGTTAAACCAGACTTTATTTTTGATATTAGTGGTTATTTAAAGATTAAATTAGATGCAGTTAAAGCATATTCTAGTCAATTATTTAACCCAAATAGTTCTGAAAAAGAAACACCCATAAGTTCTAAAAATTTTATTGAAAGTGTTTCTTATAGGGCAAAAAATATGGGCAGGTTGATTAATTCTGAAGCTGGAGAAGGTTTTAATTCAAGGCAAATCTTATCTATAAGTGATCTAAACTCTTTTTTAAAATAGTTTATTAATTTTCTTTTTGTAGTATTTTTTCCTCTTTAAAAAATAAATTAAATTTGACAACTTTTATGGTGGTTGTAGCTCAGTTGGTTAGAGCGCCTGGTTGTGGTTCAGGAGGTCGGCGGTTCGAGACCGCTCTTCCACCCAATATGATTAACGGCTTGAGAAATCAAGCCGTTTTAATTTTTTTTATTACATTGATAACTTAATTATAAATCAATTTAAAATGAAGAAAATTATATTTATTTTTTTATTAGCTTTTTCTATTAATCTTTCAGCTCAAAATATTGTTTGGGAGCAGGTAGGGTTAAAAGTTAATCAAGGAACTTCTGGTTTTGTTTTAGAACTTGTTGAAGCTTTTTATACGAGTATTGAAAAACCAGAGGGTGTAGCAATTTCACTTGATGCTGTTTGGTATAAACCAGAAGGATATGAAACTACACATTATTTGACTTTTGCAGGATCTGCTGAAGATCTTGGGAAACTCAGAGAACTTCGCTCTGGAGAAGTATATGACAACTACAATCAAGATATGTTGAAGTTTTCAAAAATTACTTCAATAACATCTGGTTCAACCATAATGCGAATGAATTTAGATAAAGGAAACTATCCAATATCTCAAATTTGGCAATTTGGAGTTGAAGATCCTCAAGTTTTTGTTAATGAATTTAGCTCTTTGGCTAGATCTTTTCCTCAAGACGGATATTTATCTGTTGGTTTAATTAGTCATGGAGGAAGTTCAAATGGAGAATCTCATTATATATACACTACTCATAAAGATTATTCTTCTGCATTATCTTGGGGGCCAAGAAATGAAAAAGAACAAGCTGCTTTTATTAAATTCCAACAAAAAATTAGCTCCTCCTCAGAATATTTAGGAACAATTACATTGAGAAATGTAAAATCTTGGAATTAATTTTTATTTTATGATATAATAACCCTCTGCTAAACAGAGGGTTATTTTAAATTTACTTAATTTTTATAAAATTATATATTGAAGTCTTTAAAGAAATATATTTTTGAAGGTATTGTAATATTTTCTAGTGTTTTATTGTCACTTTATCTAGGTAATTTAAATATTCAAAGATCAAATTTTGAAAAGAAAAATCAATATATAAGCGATTTAATAGAAGTTCTTAAAGAAGATATAGGTCAAATAGAAAGTTTATTAGAAATACTTTATAAATCCGAAACTTATATTAATGATTTGCAAAATGATATTGATTTAAATCATAAAATACTTAATGATAAACAGGTAATTGATAAGTTAATTGATATTGAGGTTGGTTTTTCTTTTTTTCCTAAAGAAGGGGTTTTTAATCAAATGATTTCTACTGGTACATTTGAATTAATAAAAAGCAAAAAATTAAAGACGAATTTATTAGAAATATATAATCATCAAAAAGCTAGAAATTATGCAACTTCTCTTGAAATTGATAATTTTAATTTGAATTTTAGAAGCATCCCTTATCAAAGGTTTAAAATAAGATTTGATTATAATTTACTTGAGGGAAAATTTTATGGTAACAGAACTTTAACTAGTTATATCTTTAATAAACCTTATTATTTATCAAATCAATTTTACGGATTATTATCTCAAGCTAAATTATATTCAAATATGTATAAGAGACAATTAAGTGATATTTTAAATTCATATAAAGAAGTTTTAATTTTATCCGAAATAGAAATTAAAAACTAATTACATGAAAACAGATTCGATTATATTAATAGCAGAGGATAAGGATTTAATTAAATTTGATACTTCTAAATCAAAAATTTTGTGGAGTATAAAATTTGAGAAAAAAATTAAGGGTATGACAAGAATAAACGATCATGTTTTTGCTACTCTTTCTTCAACATGGGCCGTTTGGACTTCATTAATAAATTTTAATAACGGAAAGGTTTTATGGACAATAAAAAAACATTTTTATAATATTTTAATTAATGATAATTCAATTTATTTCATTGACAAATGGGGTAAATTTAATTGGATTTCTTTATCTAATGGAGAGGAGAAACATAGAGGGGCTCTTCCCTTTTCATGGGCCACCCCAAAATTATCTTTAATCTCAAATAAACTTTTTCTGTTTACAAAGAAAAAAACATTTGTTTTTAATGAATCAACTAAAAATTTTGATAAAACAAAATTACCTTTTTCTCTTAACCCATCTAAAATCACATCAATATTAGATGAGTTTCAAATTAATGTAAATTCTTTATCAAACTCACATGATTCAGCAATAATTTACGCTGGAGATTCTGGAGCCAATTATGGAGATTCTGGAATGGGCGGAATGGATGGAGGTGGAGGAGCTGGTGGAGGAGAGTAGAATTGGTTATTTTTTTATAATTTTGCAGAGATGAAAAAGTATTCTTTACTTATTATTTTGGTTTTTATTTTCTCTTGCAAAGAATCAGTAGACAAAAAAAAAGATATTGTTTATTTATCTCCTGACTGTGGGTGTTGTCATGATTGGATTTCGCATATGGAAAGTAATGATTTTGTTTTAGAAAAGAACATGGATGCAAACATGTATGACATTAAAATAAATGCTGGTCTTCCAATTGATTTGGCTTCTTGCCATACAGCTCTAATTAAAGGATATTTTATTGAAGGTCACGTACCTGCACAAGATGTTAAAAGACTATTAAAAGAAGCTCCTGATGGTATAATTGGTTTGACAGTTCCTGGAATGCCTGCAGGAATTAATGTTCCAGGAATGGAAGTTAATAATGAAAAAGCAAACTTTGATGTTTTTGCAATTGATTCTAATGGAAAATCAAGTGTTTGGGCACATTATGAGTAGTATTTGTCAATAATTTTTATTTTAATTAGTACATGTTAATTAATTCTTATTTTGAAATATTTTTTAATTCTTTTATTTCTTCTTTTCAATGGCTTATTGGTTTAATTATTTTTGATGGAATATGGTATGAAAATTTCTTTTGGGGAATTATTTTAATTTCTTTAATTGTATGGTTACTTGAAATAATTTTTCCATGGAGGAAAAATCAAAAAATTATTAGGAAAGATTTTTGGCTTGACGGCTTCTATTTAGTTTTTAATTTTTTTATTTTTTCAATTATAATAAGTGGTGTTTATGAAATAATTTATCAATTTTTCATCTCTCAAGGAATTGAAATGAATGCTTTAAAAATTATTGATTTAAGCTCTTTTCATATTTCAATTCAATTATTGATATTTTTTGTAATAGTTGATTTTTTTCAATGGATTGCCCATTTTTTTCTTCACAAAATTGATTTTTTGTGGAATTTTCACAAAGTACACCATTCTGTAAAGGAGATGAGTTTTTCGTCTCATATGAGATACCATTGGATGGAAAATGTTATTTATAAACCATTTAAAACTATTGGTGTAATGTTGATTGGAGGGTTTGAACCTGAACAAGCCTATATAGTTCATTTTATTGCAATTACAATTGGTCATTTTAATCATTCAAACATAAAAATTTCATGGGGACCCTTAAAATATATATTTAATAACCCAATAATGCATTTATATCATCATGCAAAGAACACTCCTCAAAATAGAGTAGGGGTCAATTTTGCAATTAGCTTAAGTATTTGGGATTATATTTTTAGAACAAATTACGTACCTGAAGATAGTGGAAATGTAGTTTTAGGTTTTAAAGGAGATGAAAAATTTCCAGATAAATTTATAGACCAAAATATTTATGGAATTTTTAATAAAAAAAAAATAAACTAATTATTAATAGATAATCTGTTTTTTCTATTTGCAAGCTCCCAAGCTGTATGAAAAATTAATTTTGTTCTTTTTTCAAGTAACTTGTAGTTTATTTTATCAGCAGTATCTGAGGGTTCATGATAATCTTCATGAGTACCGTTAAAATAAAAAATAACTGGAATATTATTTTTTGCAAAATTATAATGGTCACTTCTATAATAGAACCGGTTGGGATCATTATCATCATTATATTTATAATCTAGTTTTAACTGTGTATACTTAGAATTAATATTTTCAGAAATATCATGAAGTTCTTGACTGATTTTATCTGAACCAATTAAATATATGTAATTTGGATCTTTGTCTTTTCTTTTAGGATCAACCCTACCAATCATATCTATATTTAAATTAGCCATCGTATCCTCAAGAGGATAAAGAGGATTGTTTACATAATATTGAGAGCCAATAAGCCCTTTCTCTTCAGCTGTTACATGTAAAAAAATAATTGATCTTTTTGGAGCGTGTCCGTCTTTAACGGCAAGAGCGAAACTTTGAGCTATTTCAAGAATAGAAACATTACCTGAGCCATCATCATCAGCACCATTATAAATTTTTCCATCATGAGTTCCATGGGCGTCAAGATGTGCAGATATAACAATATATTCGTTTGGAAACTCTGAACCACGAATTATTGATACGACATTTTCTGAGTCAAAGACACCAGATCTAATGAATTGTTTACCAAGGTAGTATTTTCTAGTTTTAATATTTTTAATGTATTGAAAGTAATTGTCTGTTCCTTTAGCGGGATCAATGGAATTTCTTATATAAAATTCTCTTAAAAAATCAACGGCAATTTTTTGTCCTTTTGAACCTACTTCTCTTCCTCCAAAATAATCTGAGGCAAAAACATATAATAACTCTTTTAGCTCCTCTGATGTAATTTTATTGGAGTAATTTATCGATAAATCAGATTGGGAAAAGAGGTAAAAGCAGAATAAGAAACAAAAGATAAATTTTTTCATAATATTTTTTGTTTAATTTATTAAAATATAATATTACTTAGAAATAATTTTTAAGATTCCATCCCATAGCTTAATTCTCATTTCCATTGCTTTTTTTGAATAATCTAAAGCTTCATGCCATTTTTTCTTATCTGATCCACATAAATCATTAACCATTTCTAAAGCTAATGGACCGTGTTCGTCTGAATCCAATTCAACATGTCTTTCAAAATAATAAATTAGAGGCTGAATATTTATTTTATCATTAGTCTTTATGTTTTTTATAATCTCAATAAACATATCTGGAATCAAATCTTCTCTACCAAAAGTAAAAACAGCAGATGTTATATGAGGCTCATTTAATGAAATAATATTAAAAGTAAATTTTAAAAAATTTTCAATAAATAAAGGAAGATTTTCATTTTCAATATTTTTGTGTGATGTTAAATTAATATCCCAGTTTTTAATTAAAGATTTTATTTTACTAGAATCACTTTTAATTAAATCCATTGAATTTAAGTACATTTCATAGTGACTCATGGGATTTCCTTTATGATCTATATCTGACTCTTCTCCCCAAACTATTTCATTTATAAGCCTAGATGCTTTTTGAAAGCCTTTTGGTTTCCATGGTATTGAAACACAGGTTAATTGTAATTGCAACTTTTTTAACAAAGACATGAAATCCCATACAGCAAAGACATGATATTCAGTAAAAACTTGAATATTTTCAATAGATTTTATGGATGAATATAATTCATGTTCTTTAAGTTTTTTTCTATAAGGAGCTAGTTCTTGTTCAAACAAATTTATCATTTGTAATGATCTATTTTTTAAGTTAGCAAATATAAATCAATATTATAAAAGAGATAAAATGGATTTTGATATTTTATTTTTATTTCTAATGACTTCAATCACACTTACATTAAGTCCTGGTCCAGATATTTTATATGTATTGTCTCAAAGTCTAAATTATGGTTTTAGAAGTGGCTTTTCAGTTAGTTTAGGTTTAGTTTCTGGACTTTTTTTTCATACTGCTTTTATATCACTAGGATTTGGTTTTCTTATTACAGAATACCCAAATATCTTTAAGTTTATTAAATATTTTGGAGCATTATATTTAATATATATAGCAGTTAATCTAATTATAAAAAAAAGGGAAGTTAAAGTAATTAAAAAAAATCAAAACACATTGATAAATAATTATTCTACTGGTCTAATTATGAATATTATTAATCCAAAAGTTAGTTTGTTTTTTATTAGTATTTTTCCATTATTTCTTTTTGATGAAATACTTGATGTCAAGATTCAATTTTTTATTTTAGGAATTATTTTTATAGTTCAAGCAATTTTTATTTTCTCATTAGTTTCATTTTTTTCTTCATTTGTTGGAAAAAATATTTTTTCAAAAAAAATAAATATTTTTTTTAATTATTTACAGTCTTCAGTTTTAGTTTTTATTGCATTGTTATTAATCTTACTATGAAAAAAATAAAACTTATTGAATGTCCCAGGGATGCTATGCAAGGTTATTCAAAATTTGTTGAATCAGAAAAAAAGATTAATTATATAAACAATTTGTTGAAAGTAGGTTTTTATGCTATTGATTGTGGAAGTTTTGTTTCAGAAAAAATGGTTCCACAAATGTCTGATACTCCTTATGTAATTAAAAGTTTAAATAAGGGAAAGTCTAAAACTAAAATTATTGTAATAGTAGCTAACGAAAGAGGGGCCTTGGATGCTTCAAATTATAATCAAATTGATATTTTAGGATATCCTTTTTCAATTTCAGAAAATTTTCAAATTAGAAATACAAATAAAACTACTAAAGAATCTATTAATGTGCTTAATAATATTATTGAAATATCAGACAAAACAAATAAGGAAGTTGTAGTTTATTTGTCTATGGCCTATGGAAATCCTTATGGAGACCCTTGGAATATTGAAATTGTTTTAGATTGGATTCATAAATTAAAACTATTAGGAATTAAAACTATTTCATTGTCAGATACTATTGGGATTTCAAAAACTAATCAAATAAAAAAATTATTTAAAGCTGTAAATAGCGAATATAGGGAGATTGAATTTGGGGCACATTTTCATTCTATGCCAAATGAGTGGTATAATAAAATTAAATCTGCTTATTCTTCAGGTTGTAATAGGTTTGATGGTACAATTATGGGTTATGGTGGTTGTCCTATGGCTTCAAATAGACTAATTGGCAATATTGCTACAGAAAAACTTATTACTTTTTTTAATAATAAAGAAAATAATATCAACTTAAATATTTCTCGTTTTGAAAATGCTATCAATAATTTTAGAGCATTAATTAAATTTTAAGAGTCAGCAAAAAATCCTTAAATGAAAATTTGTATATTTACATGCAATTAATTTAAAATTAATTGCTGATGTCTTCAAATAAATTTTTTGGTAAAGGGTTAACATATGACGACGTTCTTTTAGTGCCTTCGTACTCAGATGTTTTGCCAAGAGACGTTTCAATTAATTCTAAGTTTAGCAGAAATATTCATTTAAACATACCTATTTCGTCTGCTGCCATGGATACTGTAACGGAGAGCAGTATGGCTATAGCGATTGCAAGAGAAGGAGGTATTGGAGTTTTACATAAAAACATGTCGATTGAAGATCAGGCAGAACAGGTAAGGACTGTAAAACGATCTGAGTCAGGAATGATAATGGATCCTGTTACGTTAAGTGATAAATCTTTAGTTATAGATGCAAAAGAAAAAATGAGAATCTATAAAATTGGTGGGATTCCAATAATAGATGAAAATGGAAATTTAAAAGGAATAGTAACTAATCGTGATTTAAGATTTGAAAAAAATAATAATAGACCAATTGAAGAAGTGATGACTTCGCAAAATATTATAACTGTTAATGATGGAATTACTTTAAAAGAAGCTGAGAAAATTCTTGAAAAAAATAAAATTGAGAAATTACCTGTAGTTTCTCAAGATAATAGACTTGTCGGGTTGATTACTTTTAGAGATATTTCAAAACAAACCAAAAAACCAAAAGCAAATAAAGATAAATATGGAAGGCTTAGAGTTTCAGCAGCAGTTGGAATTACTAATGATGTATTAGAAAGAGTATCCCTGTTAAAAAAATCTGATGTTGATGCAATTGTTGTTGATACAGCTCATGCTCATTCAAAAAATGTTGTTGAAGTTTTAAAAAAAATAAAAAACAAGTTTTCTGATATAGATATTATAGTTGGAAACATTTCAACAGCGGAGGCTGCAATTTATTTGGCAAATGAAGGAGCTGACGCAGTTAAAGTTGGAATAGGTCCTGGTTCAATCTGTACGACTAGGGTTATTTCTGGAGTTGGATTCCCTCAGCTTTCAGCTATTTTAGAGGTGTCAAAAGCATTAAAAAACAAAGACGTTCCTGTCATTGCAGATGGTGGGGTTAGATATACGGGAGATATCCCAAAAGCAATAGCTGCAGGAGCTGATTCTGTAATGCTTGGTTCATTATTAGCTGGAACAAAAGAGTCGCCTGGGGAAACAGTAATTTATGAAGGTAGAAAATATAAAACTTACCGAGGTATGGGCTCAGTAGAGGCAATGAAACAAGGAAGTAAAGATCGATATTTTCAAGATGTTGAAGAAGATCTTAATAAATTAGTTCCTGAAGGAATTGTTGGAAGAGTTCCTTTTAAGGGGAATTTAGAAGAAAGTATACATCAGTTTGTGGGAGGTTTAAGATCTGGAATGGGATATTGTGGAGCTAAAGATATTAAAACATTACAATCGAAATCAAAATTTGTAAAAATAACAACAGCTTCAGTTAAGGAAAGTCATCCTCACAATATTACTATAACTAAAGAGGCTCCAAATTATAGTCCTTAATTTTTAATCTACAATAATTTTAAAAGTTTTAATATCAGAATTATTCAATACTCTAATTACATACATGTTGTTTTTTCGAAGATCAATTTGTAAATTAAATTCTGATAGGTTTTGTACTTCAATATCAGTTATTTTATTTCCTATAATAGAGTATACTTGAATAGATCCTTTTCCTACAAAACCTTTTAATGAGAGAATACCTAATTTGTAGATTATTGATTTTGATTCTTGAAGAACTGGGGTTAAATTTGGGGAGAAAATATTTTTATGAGCTGAAGAGGCCTTAGAAAATGATATCAATAAAATAAATAATAAAATTAATCTCAAATGTTATTATTTTTATGCAATTTACAATAAAAAAATTAATCTACAAAAAATATAAACATATTAAGTCATTGTTTTACAAGGTGTTATTTGATTTATTAAGAAAATTTGTTAAAAATGTTAATAGTATTGTTAATAACAATTATATAAGATTGAATTGGTTGATAAATTTTATTTTGTTTTCTGTTGTTTTTTTTAGTTGTAATGACAGACAAGATGAAGTAATTGCAAGAGTGGAAGATAAATATCTTTATAAATCTGATATAAAATTGAAGTTTAATTCTTTCGACAACAAGAAAGATAGTATTTTAAAGGTTAGAAATTTTATTGATAAATGGGCAAGAAAAAATCTTTTATATCAAAAAGCTTTAATTAATCTTCCTGAATATAGAATTGATAATCTTGAGAATTTAATTAATAATTACAGATATGATTTATATGGGTCAGTATATAAAGAAAAACTATTAAAAAAAGCATTAGACACATTATCTTTAGAAAAAAAAATTAATTTATTTTATGAGGAGAATTATGATATTTTTAAATTAAATGAATCTTTGTATAAAATTCGTTTTATTCAGTTTCCTATTGATAACGTTGATAAAAATGAAATTATAAAGAGTTTTATTAGATATAATAAAATTGATAAGAAATTTTTGGATTCTTTATCTTATCAATTTAATAACAAGATATTTTCAGACTCAAATTGGATTACAAAAAAAAAATTAATTAATTCTGTTCCATTTATAAACAATAATAATTTAAAAAAATATGTTAAAAAAATGAATTATTTTGAATATAAAGATTCATTAGAACTATATTTATTGTATATGTTAGATTATAAAAAAAATGGGGAAATAGCACCATTATCTCATGTTATTTCAAGTGTTAAAAATATAATTTTAAATAAAAATAAAATTGAGTTTTCAAAAATAATTGATAGAGACATAATTCAAGATGCAATTAAATCTAAGAAATTTGAAATATATAAATAATATGGAAAAAAAACTTTTGTTTATATTGTTTTTAGTATTTAATTTTTCTTTTTCTCAAAATTCAGTTAATAAATTAAAGGTTGACGGAGTGTCTGCTGTTATTGGAGATTATGTGATTTTAGATTCTGATATTGATAAAACATTAATTGATATGGAATCTCAAGGAATTTCAACTAAGGGCATTTCAAGATGTCAATTACTAGGAAAATTAATGGAGGACAAATTATATGCTCATCATGCAATTCAGGATAGTTTAGAGGTAAGTGTTGAAGAAGTTTATAGTATGGTTGATCGAATTATTGATAATTTTATTAATCAACTAGGTAGTATTGAAAAGGTTTTAGAGTTTTATAATAAGGAAGATGAACCTTCATTTAGACAAGAAATTTTTGAAATTAATAAGACTCAAAAATTATCATCTTTAATGCAAGCTGAAATAATCCAAGATATTGAGATTACACCAGAAGAGGTAAGACTTTTTTTTAATTCAATACCTGAAATAGATCTTCCAGTTATAGGTACTGAACTGGAAATTTCACAAATTGTTATAGAGCCTAAAGTTTCTAAAAATGAAGAAAATAGAATAATCAATTTGTTAAAGTCATTTAAAGAAGATATTTTAGAAAACGGATCAAGCTTTTCGTCAAAGGCTATTTTATATTCTCAAGATCCTGGTTCCAGATCTAGTGGTGGAAAATATACTTTACATAGAAAAAAACCAAGAATGGTAAAAGAATTTAGAGATGTTGCCTTTAGGTTGCAGGAAGGAGAAATTTCGGAACCTTTTAAATCTGATTTTGGATGGCATATTATTTTAGTAGATAAAATTAGAGGACAAGAAGTTGATATTAGACATATTTTATTAACTCCAAAGATTGATCCTCCTCAGTTGTTAGAAGCAAAAAAAATTATTGACACAATTAGAACAAGAATAATTAACAAAGAAATTTCTTTTGAGAAAGCAGCTTTAGCTTTTTCAACTGAAAAGGAAACTAAATTTAATGGTGGTGTCCTTATAAACCCAGAAACTGGAGATAATAAATTTGAGCTAACTAAACTGGATCCTGTTTTATATAATCAAATTAGAAACTTGAAAGATGGAGAGATTTCATATCCAATTTTAGATGAAGATAGATCAGGATTAAAAAAATATAAGATTTTGTTGATTAGTAATCGATTTGATGAACATAAAGCTGATTATTCATTAGACTATTCTAAAATTAAAGACCTTGCGTTAAAGGAAAAACAAATTAAGATAATTCAGACTTGGATGGAAGAAAAAATTGAGGAAACATATATTAACATAAACAAGGATAGTCGAAAATGTGTTTTTGTAAATAATTGGCTAAAATTATAATTATTTAAAATATTTTTTTGGAACCCATAACATTCCAAAACATTCACCATTATTTTTATTAATATTTTTGTGATGAACTTTATGAGCTCTTCTTATTCCCCTAGCATATTTATTGTCAATGTTTCTAAATAATTTAAACCTTTGGTGAATAAAAATATCATGAACAATAAAATAACAAAGACCATAAAGAAAAATTCCTATAGCAATAGGTAATCCAGGCCAAAAGTTATACTCTCCCCATAAAATAACAAACCCGAAACTAACGAGAGCATAGTAGATGAAAAACAAATCATTTCTTTCAAACCAAGATTTTCCATGTTTTTTATGATGATCCTTGTGTATGGACCATAAAAAACCATGCATTATATATTTATGAGTAAACCATGCATTAAGTTCCATAAAAAGAAAAGAAAAAATTAAAATTATTATCCATAGAATTATCATGATATAAAATTATATAAATTTAAATTGATGTTGAAAATAAGAGTACAATAAAAGTTTAATTTTTTGATAATTTGGTATTCTAATTCTTGTAGATTTAATTTTAACAGAAGGAGTGTTTTCTAACTTATTGAGTAATTTGTAATAATATTTATACGCAGTATAAACTCCTAATTTAGAAGTATTAGGGAGCTTTTTGATTCCTTTTAATGCTAAATTAAAATCATTTTTAATTTCATTAATTATTCTTTTTTTTGATTCTTCAGAAAAGTTAGTAAAATCAATATTTGGAAAATAAGATCTATTTAAATTTTCAAAATCATTTTTTAAGTCTCTTAAAAAATTCACTTTTTGAAATGCTGATCCAAGAGCCATTGCATTTGGCATTAGCTCATCATATTTTAATTGATCTCCATTAACAAAAACTTTTAAACACATTAGACCAACTACATCTGCAGATCCATATATATATTTTTTATATTCTTTTTGTGATTTATATTCTTTTTTATTTAAATCCCACCTCATGCTTTTTAAAAAAGCTTCAATTAAAGAGTAATCAATATTAAATTTATTAACAGTAATTTGAAATGAATTTAAAATAGGATTTAAGCTAATTTTATTATCTAATGCCATCAATAAATTTTTTTCAAAATTTTCTAAAAGCTCTTTTTTAGGAAAGTCATGAAAAGTGTCAACTATTTCATCTGCAAAACGGACAAAACCATAAATGTTATATATATGATTTCTGATTGAAGAATCTAATGTTTTAGTAGCTAAGGAAAATGATGTGCTATATTTAATTGTCACTTGTTTGCTAAATTCCTGACTAATATTATTGAAGAGACTTATCATTTTTTAAATATTAAACAATCAAATATAGGAATTATAGAAGTAATAATGTGCGCATGAGAAGACTCGAACTTCCATGGGGAATAAACCCCACTAGGCCCTCAACCTAGCGCGTATACCAATTCCGCCACATGCGCAATTTTAAGTGACTTGGCTGGGTCTCGAACCCAGGACCCTCTCCTTAAAAGGGAGATGCTCTACCAACTGAGCTACCAAGTCTTACTTTGTGATTCGGCTGGGTCTCGAACCCAGGACCCTCTCCTTAAAAGGGAGATGCTCTACCAACTGAGCTACCGAATCTTTTGAGCCTGCAAATATAATTATCTATTATTAATTTATAATGGCTAATTAATATAAATTTGCTACATAATTTTTATTATAATGATAAATTATTCAATTATTCTTATTGGATATATGGGGGTTGGGAAATCTTATATTGGAAGAAAACTATCTAAAGAATTTATGATAGATTTTTTTGATTTAGATAGTTATATTGAATCTTATGAAAAAAAATCAATTAGTGATATATTTTTTGAAAGAGGAGAAATTTATTTTAGGAATATTGAAAATAAATATTTAGAATCGATATTAGATAAAAACATTAAATATGTTATTTCAACAGGAGGAGGAACACCATGTTATTCAAATAATATAGAATTGATTAAGAATAATAAACAATTAAAATCTTTTTATTTGAAATCCTCAAGTAATCAATTAACAAATAGATTGTTTTATGAAAAAGAAAAAAGACCTTTAATTTCAAATATAAATTCAAAAAAAGATTTAAATAGTTTTATTTCCAAACATTTATTTGAAAGAAATGTTTTTTATAATCAAGCTGATTATATAATTGATATTGAAAATAAAAATACTAGTGAAGTTATTTCTGAAATAAAAGAAAAATTAACTTAAATATATACCTTTTTTTGATCCATCAAGGACTACATCAATATGTTCTTTGATTGAAGTTGATAGTGAAATTCCTTTAAAATCAGCTTTAATTGGAAATTTTTTATGATTTCTGTTGATTATAACAGCAGTTTGTATTTTTTTAACAGGAATTTTCAAGAAAAAATCAACGGCATAAATTAGTGTTTTTCCTGTATTAAGAACATCATCAACAATTATAATATTTTTATTTAAGCATTTATTTTCATCAATAGAAGATGAAATATTATTTGTTGGGTTTTTTTTATTTATTTGAATTGACATTAATGTTAAATCAAAACTTGAAATATTTTTTAATATTTCAAATATTTTATCAGCTAGTATTTTTCCGTTTTTTTCAACACCAACTATAATAAGAGAATTATCTTCTTCGTGATTATCCTCGTAAATCTGATAAGCTATTCTCTTTAAATACATTTCTATGTTAGCTATATCTTTTATTTTAGTTTTTTTAGAATTCATTTTTAATTTAAAAAATTGTCGATCTCTCTTCTTTGTTTTTTTGTTGGCCTTCCTTTTTCATTTCTTTCAATTTTTTTTGAAATATTAATCATTTGATTTTTCTTTAAGATAGAATAATCAGTTAAATCCTCAAAATATAGATTGCTGATTTTTGGGCCAACTCTTTTTTTTGGAATATCTGATATTTTTATCTTAAAATTATTTTGTTTTTTTCTTATTTCAATTATTTCTCCAATTCCAATTTCTTTGGAAGGCTTTATGATTTTGTTATTTAGTTTAATTTTCCCTTTTTTACAAGCATTAGTTGATTGACTTCTTGATTTGAAATATCTAATATTCCATAAAAATTGGTCTATTCTCATAAAAAAGAACTAATTTATTTTAAACAAAAATAAAGTAAATTGTATCTTGCTTAACAAAAAAATCTTTTTTTGAAAAAAATTATTTTTTACAGTTTATTAATAATTCTAATCAGTAAATCTTGCAAGAAAGATGATGATTCTGTTAAAATTAGAGATGTGGCAGATCAAGCTTTAGCTGATGATACAGATTTAAAAAATTTTTTAGAAACTCATTTTTATAATTATGAAGATTTTGAAAAATTAGATGATTTTGAAAATTTAGACATAATTATAGACTCAATATTTGATGATAATATTAACAAGACCCCTTTAATTAATAAAGTTTTTAAAAAAAATATACCTATTGAATCAGATAATGGACCAATTAATCATACTTTATATTATTTACCAGTTAGGGAAGGAAATGGAGAAAATCCATCTAAAGTTGATTCTGTATATGTTTCATATGAAGGTAGTTTGTTAGACGGTTCAATTTTTGACAGAAGCAATATTCCAATTTGGTTTGATTTAACTAGTGTTGTAATGGGGTTTAAAGAAGGAGTTTCTGAATTTAAGCCTGGCGATTTTTCTGTAAATGATGATAACACTATAAATTACCAAAATTATGGACAGGGATTAATTTTCATTCCTTCAGGTTTAGGATATTTTGCTCAAAGCTCATCTTTAATTCCTGAATATTCTCCTTTGATTTTTAAAATTTCATTATTTACAATTAAAAAGACTGATCATGATGGTGATGGGATACTTACTATTGATGAATATGATATTGATAATGATGGTGTACCTGATGATTCAGATGGAGACGGTATTTTAGATTATTTAGACAAGGATTAATCTAGAGAATAGGAGAGTCCTATTTTTAAAAATCTATTAGATTTATCTATTTTGCCAGTTTCTATGTTTAAATCATTTGAAGATAACCGAGTGTTATTTCTTCCTTGATTATATGTTAAATTTATTGATAAAGGACCGAAAGAAAATCTTGTTCCTAAATGAAAACTAGTATTTTTTTTATCGTTTACTTCACTTAAATTTAAATCATTATAATTCCTATTTAAGTTAGATATAAATGTGGGACCTCCATAAATGCTAAATAAAGGAAAAAGTTTATAGCCAAGAGATACGGGTATTTCTATATTTGATTCTATATATTCCTTTGAATTAATTTTAGAGGAAGACCTAATAATATTTATTTCTGGCCGAACATACAAAACTAAGAAATTGACTTCTCCATAAATACCAGCGTAAAACCCTCTAATGTTGTTTTCAAAATTATCGATTTTAATCGCATCCTTTGAACTCATTGATATCCCTCCATTAACACCATAATCAAATTGAGAATTTATTAATTCTATGCTAAATAAAAAAATTAAAATAAAATAAAACTTTTTCAATAACTTATATTTTTCTATTAATTACCTTTTTTATTTTTTGAATTATTGTTTTTTTATTTAATCCATATTTCTCCATTAATTGACTAGGAGTTCCTGACTCTCCAAAAGAATCATTAACTGCAACAAATTCTTGAGGGGTTGGGTGTTTTTTAGATAACATACCTGATATACTTTCTCCAAGACCTCCAATATAATTATGTTCTTCAGCCGTAACCAAACATCCTGTTTTTTTTACAGAGTCAATTATTATTTTATCGTCTAAAGGTTTAATTGTATGAATATTAATAACCTCTACATTAATGTTTTGTTCTTTAATTTCTTCAGCAGCTTGAATTGCTTCCCAAACTAAATGCCCTGTAGCAATTAATGTCACATCAGAGCCTTCATTTAATAAAATTCCTTTTCCAATTTCAAAGTTTGATTTATCGTCAGTAAAGTTTGGAACTTTAGGTCTTCCGAATCTAAGGTATACAGGCCCTTTGTGTTTAGATATAGCAATAGTTGATAATTTTGTTTGATTAAAATCACAAGGATTTATAACTGTCATGCCAGGAAGCATTTTCATTAATCCTATATCTTCTAAAATTTGATGAGTAGCTCCATCTTCTCCAAGAGTAAGTCCAGCATGAGAAGCGCATATTTTAACATTTTTAGAGGAGTATGCAATAGATTGTCTAATTTGATCATAAACTCTTCCTGTAGAAAAATTAGCAAAGGTTCCTGTAAATGGTATTTTACCTCCAATAGTTAATCCAGCAGCAATACCCATCATATTTGCTTCAGCTACACCAACTTGATAAAATCTTTCGGGGTTTTCTTCTTTGAAATTTTGCATTTTTAAAGATCCAGTTAAATCAGCACATAATGCAACAATATTAGGGTTTATTCTTCCAAGCTCCGTTAAGCCCTCCCCGAACCCTGATCGCGTATCTTTATCTCCAAAGTTTATAATTTTCTTCATGATTTTTAATAATCACCTATAGTTTCAGGGTTTTGTTTAAGTCCAATTTTTAATTGTTGATCATTAGGGGCAATACCGTGCCAGGCATGGGTGTTCATCATAAAATCAACTCCATTTCCCATTTCTGTTTTCATCAATATAACAATAGGCTTACCATTACCTAATTTTGATTTAGCTTCATTTAGAGATTTTATCACCTCAGAAATATTATTACCTTTATTTAAAAGTATTACTTCCCATCCAAATGATGTAAATTTCATTTTGAGATTTCCTAAGTTTAAAACCTCATCAGTTGTTCCATCAATTTGTTTTCCATTAACATCTACAGTAGCAATTAAATTATCAACATTATTTGCAGCTGCAAACATGATAGCTTCCCAATTTTGTCCTTCTTGCAGTTCACCATCTCCGAGTAAAACGTATACTGTTTTAGAATCTTTATTTAATTTTTTGGATATAGAAGCGCCAATCGAAACAGATAATCCTTGACCTAAAGATCCAGATGCTACTCTAATTCCAGGAAGTCCCTCATGTGTTGTAGGATGACCTTGAAGTCTTGAATTAATTAATCTAAAAGTTTCCAATTCTTTAATAGGAAAAAATCCTTTTCTAGATAAAACACTATAAAAAACAGGGGATATATGACCATTAGAAAGAAAAAAAACATCTTGATTTATTCCATTCATATCAAAGGGCATTTTAATTTCCATTATATCATAAAATAATGCAACAAAAAATTCAGCACAGCCAAGAGAACCACCTGGGTGACCCGAATTAACTTTATGGACCATTCTTAAAATATCTCTTCTTACTTGAATAACTATGTCTTGAAGTTTTTTGATATTTGACATGTATTGGAATCTTGGGAGCTAATTTAATTCATACAAAATCAATCTCAAAAGATAGATTATAAAGTTTATTACAATAATCATATTAATTATCAACAATTTCATTTTATTTTTTTCAATAAGTATATTTGTTTTAATGGAATTTGACTTAGTATCAAAAGACAAATTATCTTCTGCAAGAGCTGGTTTAATTAAAACATCAAACGGAATAATTAAAACTCCAGTTTTTATGCCAGTTGGAACATCAGCAAATGTAAAGGGTATTCATCAAAGAGAACTAAAGAATGATATAAAACCAGACATTATTTTAGCTAATACATATCATTTGTATTTAAGACCTGGTATAAAAATAATTGAAAATGCTGGGGGACTATCCAGTTTTATGAATTGGAATAAACCTATTTTGACTGATTCAGGCGGATATCAAGTATATTCTTTGTCTAGTAACAGAAAAATTAAAGAGAGTGGAGTGAAATTCAAATCACATATTGACGGATCTTATCATTTTTTTACACCAGAAAATGTAATAGAAATTCAAAGGTCAATAGGAGCAGACATAATAATGGCATTTGATGAATGTCCACCATATTCTAAAAATTACAACTATAATAAAGATTCTATGGAAAGAACTCATAGATGGTTGAAAAGGTGTTTAATTCATCATAAAAAATTGTCATATAAATACGAGTGGTTACAAACTCTTTTTCCTATAGTTCAAGGATCAACAAATAAAGAGTTAAGGAAAATATCAGCAAATTTTATTTCAGAAAAAAATTGTAAAGGAAATGCAATTGGAGGGTTATCTGTAGGTGAGCCTGATGAGGAAATGTATGAAATGGTAGAAACCGTTTGTTCTATTCTGCCTGAAAATAAGCCTCGTTATTTAATGGGAGTTGGAACCCCTATTAATATTCTTGAAAATATATCTTTAGGTGTAGACATGTTTGATTGTGTTATGCCTACTAGAAATGCTCGAAATGGAATGCTTTTTACTTCAGAAGGAACAATAAATATTAAAAACAAAAAATGGGAAAATGATTTTTCAGTCATAGATAATAAAAATTATACTTTTGTTGACCATGAATATTCGAAAGCTTATTTAAGGCATTTATTTTCTATAAATGAGATTTTAGGGAAACAAATAGCTTCAATTCATAACTTAGGTTTTTATAATTGGTTGTTAAATGAATCACGAAAACAAATTTTAGAGGGTACATTTTCTTTATGGAAATCAAAAATGATTAGTAAATTGGGCAATAGGTTATGAAAATTATTGATAGATATATTATAAAAAAATACTTGACAACATTTTTTGTAATGTTATTATTATTTATACCTATAGGAGTAATGGTTGATATTGCAGAAAAAATAGACAAGTTTCGAGAAAAAGAAGTTCCTTTTAATGAAATAATAAATTATTATCTTGATTTTACATGGCACTTTGCAAATATTCTTTATCCTGTTTTCCTTTTTCTTTCAGTTATATGGTTTACCTCAAAACTAGCAAGTAATACAGAGATTATTGCTATTTTGGGATCTGGAATATCTTTTTCTCGTTTTTTAAAACCATATTTAATTTCGTCAAGTATAATTTTTGTTTTTTCATTTATTGCAGGGTCATTTATAATTCCAAAATCTAATCTTGGTTATAATGAATTTAGATACAAGTATATAAACAAGAAAAAAGAAAGAAACACATCAAATGTTTTTCAACAAATTAATGAAAATGAATTTATTTATGTAAGTAATTATGATCCAAGAAGAAAAAGAGCCAACAATTTTACTCTTGAACATTTTGAAGGTAATAAATTGAAATTTAAAATTAAAGCTAAAACTATTAGATGGATTGAAAGAGACAGTTTGTTTAGACTCTCAAATTATTCTAAAAGAACCTTTATTTCAGATAAAGAGATTTATGAAAAACTATCTAGAAAAGATACTCTTTTAGATTTTTCTATTGATGATTTAGCTCCAGTTACTTATTTAGCTGAAACTTTAACATTTTTTGATTTAAACAAGTTTATTAGTGATGAAAAAGTTAGAGGATCAAATCTTATAAATGAACATCTTTTGGTTAGACATAAGAGATGGAGCACACCTTTTTCTGTTTTTATTTTAACAATTATAGCTGTTTCTGTTTCATCTTTTAAAAGAAGGGGAGGTATGGGTTTTAATCTTGCTTTTGGAATTTCTCTTGGTTTTATTTTTGTTTTTTTTGATAAAATTTTTGGTGTATTAGTAGCTAAATCAACTTTCTCTCCCTTTTTAGCTGCTTGGCTTCCATTGATAATTTTTGGGTTTTTAGGATATTTTTTATTGAAATATGCAAGACAATAGAGCAAAAAACATATTACAACTTCACTTTATTGTTTTTCTTTTTGGCTTCACTTCAGTTTTGGGAGCATTAATTTCTATATCTGCAATTAAATTAACAATATTTAGAATGGGAATTGCAGTCTTGTTTTTAGCTTTATTTATTTTTTTTTACGATAAAAAAAAAATAATATTAAAAAAAGCTTTAATAAAAAAAGTTTTTATTTGCGGGCTGATAATTGCGCTTCACTGGATAACTTT
This sequence comes from Flavobacteriaceae bacterium, assembly GCA_002719315.1. Classification (GTDB taxonomy): domain Bacteria; phylum Bacteroidota; class Bacteroidia; order Flavobacteriales; family Flavobacteriaceae. The sequence goes on along the minus strand of PBHD01000001.1, from coordinate 265,073 downwards.
TTTTTATGCTATTAAGATCTCTAATGTTTCTATAACAGTTTCTATGATGTCTTCTGCAGCATTTTTGACATCACTTATTGAGCCTTTGTTTTTTAAGAAAAAATTTTTATTCTACGAATTAATTTTGGGAATTTTATCTTTATTTGGCGTTTCAATTATCTTTAATGCAGAAATAAAATTTATTGATGGGTTAATAGTTGCCTTAATTTCTGCAATTCTAATTTCTGTTTTTACAATATTAAACAGCAGAATTATTGTAAATAATTCATCTCTTACAATTTCTTTTTATGAATTGTTTATAGGGTTTTTATTTTCATTTTTATGTTATTATTTGTTTATTGATAAATCTTTTTCGTTAAAAGAAATAAGTAGCCAAGATTTTATGTTATTATTAATATTGGCGATTGCATGTACTTCTTATGCTTTTACAAAATCTGTAGATTTAATTAAGTATTTAAAACCTTTCACAATTATGATGATAATAAACATGGAACCCGTTTATGCTATTTTTATCTCTCTAATAATTTTTGGTGAAAGTGAGTATTTGTCAATTAATTTTTATATTGGATTTATTATAATATTAATTGCAGTAATTATAAATGGTTTTTTTAAATTCAAAAAAAAATAAAATCTCATATTTTTAAAAAGTATTTTTTATAAATTACAATTTTATATATGGAATATTTAGATTTTGAATTGCCTATTAAAGAGTTAAATGATCAGCTTGAAAATTTTAAAAAAATTGCAAGTGAAAGTGAAGTTGATGTTTCTGAAACATATAAATCAATAAACAAAAAACTGGTTTATATTAAAAAGAAAATTTATAGTAATTTAACTGCATGGCAAAGAGTTCAGTTATCTAGACATCCTTCTAGACCTTATACTTTAGATTATATAAAAGCTATTTGTGGAGATTCTTTTTTAGAATTACATGGTGACAGAAATTTTGGAGATGATAAAGCAATGATTGGGGGTCTTGGGAAAATAGATGATCAGTCGTTTATGTTTATTGGAACTCAAAAGGGTTACAATACAAAAACCAGACAATTTAGAAATTTTGGTATGTCAAATCCAGAGGGTTACAGAAAAGCTTTAAGATTAATGAAATCTGCAGAAAAGTTCAATATACCAATTGTTAGCTTGATTGATACTCCTGGTGCTTTTCCAGGAATTGAAGCAGAGGAAAGAGGTCAAGGTGAGGCAATTGCTAGAAACATTTTTGAAATGTCATCCATTAAGGTTCCAATTACTGTTATTATAATAGGAGAAGGTGCTTCTGGTGGAGCATTAGGAATTGGAGTAGGTGATAATATATTTATGCTAGAAAACACATGGTATTCTGTAATTTCTCCCGAATCATGCTCTTCAATACTATGGAGAAGTTGGGAGCATAAGGAAAAAGCTGCTGAAGTTTTAAAGTTGACTGCAAAAGATATGTTGAAAGCCAAATTAATTGATAAAATAATAAAAGAGCCTCTTGGAGGTGCTCATTTTGATAGAGATAAAATTTTCAAAGATGTTAAAAATGAAATCATTATGGCTTTTCAAGAAACTAAAAAGTTTTCTTATGAAAAGTTAATCAATAGAAGAAGAAACAAGTTTATTTCTATGGGTAGTTTTTTAGAGTAGTTTTTAATACTTATTAACATTTATTTTTTTTTATAAACATTCAATTTTTCATATTTATGTAATAAGGTTTTCGTTTTTTTAACACATTCTGTTTTAAACATTTTAATTTAGCTAAATGGAAGATAAGGAACCTTTAAATATTCATCAAAAAAGAGATTCTAATATTATTAATTTGAGTCAAGGAAAGATTCCACCTCAAGCATTAGATCTAGAGGAAGCCGTTTTAGGGGCTATGTTAATAGACAAAAAAGGAGTTGATGAAGTTATTGATATTTTGCAGCCTGAAGCTTTTTATAAAACTTCTCATCAATATATTTTTGAATCTATATTTGAGTTATTTAAATCTTCAGAACCTATTGATTTATTGACCGTATCCGCTTCTTTGAGAAAAAACGGAAAACTGGACTCTATTGGAGGAGAATTTTATTTAGTTCAATTATCCCAAAAAGTTTCTTCTTCAGCTCATATTGAGTTTCATGCAAGAATTATTTTACAGAAATTTATTCAAAGAAGTCTAATTAAAATTTCAAATGAAATTATTGAAAGTTCATACAAAGAATCAACTGATGTTTTTGATTTATTAGATGAAGCTGAATCAAAACTTTATGATGTTACTCAGGGTAATATAAAAAATCCATCTTTATCTGCACAAAATTTAGTTATTAAGGCTAAAAAAAGAATTGAAGAAATTTCAAAAAAAGATGGATTAAGTGGAGTTAGTACAGGTTTTCAAAAATTAGATAAATTAACTTCTGGTTGGCAACCTAGTGACTTAATTATAATTGCTTCAAGACCAGGTATGGGAAAAACTGCTTTAACTTTGTCTATGGCAAGAAATATTTCAGTTATAAAAAATATACCTGTTGCTTTTTTCTCTCTTGAGATGTCTTCCTTACAATTAATTACTAGATTAATTTCTTCAGAAACAGGATTGTCATCAGAAAAACTTAGAACTGGAAAATTAAAAGATTATGAATGGCAACAATTAAATTCAAAAGTTGGTTTTTTAGAAAAAGCTCCATTATTTATTGACGATACCCCTTCTCTTTCAATATTTGATTTGAGAGCTAAAGCAAGAAGATTATCATCTCAGCACAAAATAAAATTGATTATAGTTGATTATTTACAGCTAATGACAATAGGATCAAACAATAAGACTGGAAATAGAGAACAGGAAATTTCAACAATATCAAGAAACCTTAAAGCCCTTGCTAAAGAACTAGATATTCCCGTAATTGCTTTATCTCAATTATCTAGAGCCGTTGAAACTAGAGGAGGAACTAAAAGACCAATGCTTTCAGATTTGAGAGAGTCAGGAGCTATAGAACAAGATGCCGATATTGTATCATTTATTTATAGACCAGAGTACTATGGAATGGATGAATGGGATGATGATGAAAGGTCCTCAGCTGAAGGCCAAGCTGAATTTATTGTTTCAAAACACAGAAATGGAGCTTTAGATTCAATTAGATTAAAGTTTATTTCTAGTCTTGGTAAGTTTGAGGATTTAAATAATTTTAATGAGACTTCTTTAAAATATGATTCAAGTATCAATAGTGGTAAATACAAAAATAAAGATATGGATAGTAATATTCAAAACATAGACGAAAACAATCCTCCTTTTTAGAATTTAATTCCTTTTCTGTTTAAATCAATAAGTAATTGTTCAGGATTCTTAAAATGATGAGTAATAAAGTTCATATTATTTGCAGAAATTATATTATTTAAGTTATCATCAATAAATAGTGTTTCACTTGGTTTTATTTTAAATCTAATAATTGCTAACTCAAATATTTTTGGATCAGGTTTAATTAATTTTTCTTTTCCAGAAACAATTATATCATTAAATGATTCTAAAAATTTAAATCTATTTAGAGCAACTGGAAAAGTTTCTGCACTCCAATTAGTGAGGGCATAAACTTTAAATTTTAAAATCAATTTTTTAAGAATCCACACACTTTTTTTAATTTCACCACCTAACATGTCTTCCCATCTTCCGTAATACATCTCAATATAACTTTTATAATTTGGGTGTAATTTTATCAAATCGTTAGTTGCTTTTTCTAATGGATATCCTGCATCTTGATTTAAATTCCATTCCTCAGTACAAATAGTCTTAAAAAACCAATTCATCTTTTTTTTATTTCCTTTAAAAACATCTAAATATACGTATTCTGGGTTCCAGTCAATCAATACTCCTCCTAGATCAAAAATTATATTCTTTATCATTTTATAAATTTAATTATTACCTTTCATCATTAAATATGATTTTAAAAAAGGATCTATGTTTCCATTCATTATACTTTCAACATCCTTTATTTCTTTTTGGGTTCTTACATCTTTGACAAGCTTGTATGGATGCATAACATAGTTTCTAATTTGAGATCCCCATTCAATTTTCATTTTAGAGTCTTCTATTTTATCTCTTTCTTTCATTTTTTTTTGCAATTCAATTTCATAAAGTTGTGATTTTAGAAGCTGTAGAGCTTTATTTTTATTTTCTAGTTGAGATCTAGTTTCAGAATTTTCTATAACGATACCTGAAGGTTTATGTTTTAATCTTACTGCTGTTTCTATTTTATTAACACTCTGCCCACCAGCGCCACTTGACCTCATAGTCTCCCATGTAATGTCAGAAGATAAAATTTCAATTTCAATATCTTCATCTACTAATGGATATACATATACAGAAGCAAAAGAAGTATGTCTTTTGGCATTACTATCAAAAGGAGAAATACGAACAAGTCTGTGCACACCATTTTCTCCTTTTAACCATCCAAAAGCATATGCCCCATCAATTTGTAATGTTACCGTTTTAATCCCAGCTACGTCGCCCGGTTGATTATTTAGCTCTTTTATTTTAAATCCTTTTTTTTCTGCCCACATAATATACATTCTCATTAGCATTTCAGACCAATCACAACTTTCGGTACCTCCGGCTCCAGAAGTTATTTGAAGCACAGCAAACAGATCATCACCCTCATTAGACAACATATTTCTATATTCTAATGACTCAATTAATTCTAATGCTGTATTATAACTTTCTTCTAATTCTGAATATTCTAATTCTCCATTTTTTTGAAATTCAAATAAAACTTCTAGATCTTCAAGTTTAGAAGTAATTTCATTAAATTGATCAATCCATTGTTTTAAGTAACTTATAGCTTTGAGGTTTTTTTCAGCATTTTTTTTATCATTCCAAAATAATGGATCAGATGTTATTTCTTCTTTATTTTTTAGTTCAATAATTTTTGAATCTATGTCAAAGATACCTCCTTAACGCACCATGGCGATCAATTAAATTTTTATAATTATCTGTTGAAATCATTTTTTCAAATATAGTTAATTGAATATATATATTTTTTTCTTTAATATTGAAGGAACTTTAAAAAGATTTTATGATAAAATTTATAAATTTTTCTATCTTTTTATTTATTATTAATTTATCGTTTGCTCAAAATAAAATAAAAGAAAGCAATAATAACTTAATTAATTTTAAAGGTTTTTTTAATTTTTCATATTCTGAAAATAAAGACAGAATTTATTTGGAGGTAAATTCTTTGAATAAACAATTTTTGTATGTAAGCGCTTTAAGTCAAGGAATAGGAAGTAATGATATAGGCCTTGATAGAGGTCAATTAGGTGTAAGAAAAATAGTTTTTTTTAAAAAAACAGGAAATAAACTTTTGTTAATAGAACCGAATTTAAAATATATTGCAGAAACAAATAATCCGTTAGAAAAAAAATCAGTTAATGAGGCTTTTGCTAAGTCTGTTTTACACGGTTTTAAAATAATTGATTATAAAAACGGTTCATATAAAATTGATATAACCCCTTTTTTATTGAAAGACAGACATGGAATAACACAAAGATTAGTTGATAGAAATCAAGGAGAATATATTATTGATAAATCTATGTCATCCATAAATTTGGATCGAACTAAAGCTTTTGAAAAAAATATTGAATTTGATGTATTATTAACTTTTGTTGGAAATGCTGAAGGAAATTTTATAAAGTCGGTTACACCATCTTCAAACAATTTAACTGTTTTTCAGCATCACTCTTTTATAGCATTACCTGATAATAAATATTCACCTAGAATCTTTGACCCCAGATCTGGAGCTAATTCAATAAGTTTTTTTGACTATGCATCACCAGTCACTGAAAAAACATTAAAGCAATATATCTTAAGACATAGATTAATTAAAAAAGATAAAAACTTAACTTTAAGTGAACCCTTAAAACCTATAATTTATTATTTGGATAATGGAGTGCCTGAACCAGTTAGATCTGCATTAATTGAAGGAGGTGAATGGTGGAATGAAGCTTTTGAAAAAATAGGTTTTAAAAACGCATTTAAAATAAAAATTTTACCAAAAAATGTAGATCCATTAGATATAAGATATAATGTAATACAGTGGGTTCATAGATCAACAAGAGGATGGAGTTATGGTTCATCTGTGGTTGATCCTAGAACTGGAGAGATTATAAAAGGCCATGTCAGCCTTGGAAGCTTGAGAATTAGGCAGGATTTTATGATTGCAATTGGTTTATTAGAGGCTCCGTATAAATCGACAGGTAACAAAGAAAAGATTGCATTAGATATGGCCCTTTCAAGAATAAAACAATTGTCAGCTCATGAAATTGGTCATACTTTAGGATTTTCTCATAATTTTTTAGCTAGTTCTAATAAAAATTCATCTGTAATGGATTATCCTCATCCAATTATAAATATAAAGAACAATAAAATTGACATTAAAAATGCATATTCTTCAGGAATTGGAGAATGGGACAAAGTTAGTGTTGCCTACTCATATTCGGAATTTGATGAATCAGAAGATGAAAATATAGAGTTAAATAAGATTTTAGAAAATGCATACAAAAATAATCTCCGTTTTATTAGTGATAAAGATTCAAGACCAAAAGGAAGTTCTCATCCTTTAGCTCATTTATGGGATAATGGAGAAGATGCTATAATTGAGTTGAAAAAAATAATGAAAGTAAGAGATATAGCCCTGCAAAATATTTCTTTAGATCATTTAAAAAAAGGAGAACCGTATTCAAACCTGCAAGACATTATTGTTCCAATATATTTATTGCATAGATATCAATCAGAGGCTGTTGTCAAGCTAATTGCTGGATTTGATTATGATTATGCTGTAAAAGGAAATATAAAATACGAGATTAAAACAATTGATAAAGTTAAACAAAGAGAGGCTTTAAATAATTTTATTCAATTACTTACACCTGAAAAATTAAAATTTCCAAATAATTTAAGAAAAATACTTTTTCCTAAAGCATTTGGATCAAAAATTACTCGTGAAAATTTTTTAACACAAACAGGAGTAGTATTTGATTTTATTGGTTCAGCAAATACTTTATCAGATAATTTATTGGAACTTTTATTGAACCCTGAAAGAGTATCTAGATTGATTCAGCAGTCAGGATTTGAAGTTGGCCAGTTGTCTTTTGAAGAAGTTTTAGAAAGTCTTTTTGCTGTAAGTTTTAAAAAAAGATATAGTGATAATCATAATAGACAAATTAATGAAGTGGTAAAACACAACATTTTGAAAAATATTTTTAGTCTAGGTCAAAATCCAAAAGCTTATCCAGAAATAAAAGCAATAATTTTTTCAAAACTTGAATCTTTAGATAATTTTTTAGCTGATAAAGAAGATTCAGTATATAGTAACTATTATCGTAATGAGATTCAAAAATATTTTAACAACCCTAGTTACTTTAAACCAAATCCTAGTAACAGAATGCCTGACGGATCTCCAATTGGAAATTTTTCTTGTGATTATTAATATGAAAGTTAATTTAATAAGCGATACTGTAACAAAACCATCAAAAGGAATGCTTGATGCAATGCTAAATGCTCAAGTTGGAGATGATGTTTTTAAAGAGGATCCTTCAGTTAATAAATTAGAAGAAATAATCGCTAAAAAGTTTAATAAATCTTCTGCTTTATTTTTTCCTTCAGGAACAATGACAAATCAGGTTGCAATTAAAATTAACACTGAACCTGGAGATGAGTTAATATGTGATCATTTTTCACATATTTATAATTATGAAGGAGGTGGTGCAAGTTTTAATTCAGGTGTATCATGTAAGTTAATTAGAGGAGATCGAGGCAGAATATCTTCTGAACAAATAGAAAAAAATATTAATAAACCTGATTTTTATCATAGTCCGAAGACCACTTTAGTTTGTTTAGAAAATACAACTAATAAGGGGGGAGGATCAATATATGATTTTAATGAAATAACAAAAATTAAAACTTTATGTGATAAACATAATATAATGCTTCATTTGGATGGTGCAAGGTTATGGAATGCTTTAGTGGAAACAGATCTAAAAACAAATGATTATGGAGATATTTTTGATACTATTTCACTTTGTTTTTCAAAAGGACTAGGGTGTCCAGTAGGATCAATTTTAGTAGGAAATGAGGAAAAAATCAATAAAGCTTTAAGAATTAGAAAAATTTTAGGAGGTGGAATGAGACAGAGTGGATATTTAGCCTCTGCAGCAATTTTTGCAATTGAAAATCAAATTGAAGATTTAAAAAAAGATCATATAAAAGCTAAAGAAATTGGAAATGTTCTTGAAAAGTTAAATTTCATAAAGAAGGTTGAACCAGTTTCAACTAATATTATTATATTTTCTTTAATTGAAGAAATTGATCAAAATTATTTTATAAACAAAATGAAAGAAAATAATATTTTTATAATCTCTCTTGGTAATAATAAGTTAAGAATTGTGACTCATAGAGATTATACTGATAATCATCATAATTATTTTTTGTCAACAATTAAAAAAATTAAATTTTAAAACATTGATTAAAAAAATTTTTGCCACCTTTTTTTTTCTTACAATTATATTCTCTTGTAATTTATTTGAAATTGACCCAAAACAAAAAAACATGAATAATATTCCATTTGCAAAAAAAATAAAAGTTATTCACAAAGAACATAACTATACTAGAGAAGATAATTATTTCTGGTTAAAAAATAGAGATGATAAGGACGTTATTGAATATTTAGAAAAGGAAAACAATTATTATAAAAACCAGACTAAAAATCAAAAAGAGTTTAAAGAAAATCTGTTTCTTGAGATGAAAAGTAGAATTAAAAAAAACGATACTTCAGCTCCATATTTTTATAATGATTATTGGTACATAACTAGATATGAAAAAGGAAAAGAATACCCAATCTACACAAGGAAAAAAGAATCACTTAATTCAAAAGAAGAAATATTATTTGACTGCAATGAAATGGCAAAAGGTTATGATTACTTTAGTTTAGTAGGAATTAATGTTAGCCCTGATAACACAAAAGTCATTTATGCAATAGATGTTAATTCAAGAAGAAAGTATTCAATGTATGTTAAAGATCTTAAAACTAAAAAATCATTAAATTTTTCGATTAAAAATACCAGTGGAGGTAGTGCATGGGCTGCAGATAGTAAACATTTTTTTTATGTAAAAAAAAATCCTAAAACATTAAGAACCGAAAAGATTTATAGGCGTAATATAAATGACAGAAAAAAAGAGTTTTTAGTATATCATGAAAAAGATTCTACGTATTCTACTTATGTAAGTAGTTCTAAATCTAGGAAATTTATTTTTATTTCTTCATATAGTACATTAACATCTGAACATCGATATTTAAATTCAAGTAAACCATTAAACAAATTTAATCTTATACAATCTAGAATTAATGGACTTGAGTATGATGTGAAACATTATAAAAACAATTTTTATATATTGACAAACCATGATAATTCTTTTAACAACAAGATTGTAAAAACTTCAATTAAAAATCCCGGTATTGCAAATTGGGAAAATTTCATAGATCATCAAGAAGATATATTAATTGAGGACATTGATGTTTTTGATAACTTTTATATAATATCCGAAAGAAGAAATGGATTAAATAAACTTCTTGTAAAAAGTTGGAATAATAGTTTTGACGATTATTATATTCCAATGAAAGGAGAAACTTACTCCTCATATGTTGGTTATAATCCTCAATTTAATTCAAATAAATTAAGATATATTTTTAGTTCACTTGTTTCACCAAGAACTGTTTATGAATATGATGTTTTAAAAAAATCAAAAAAAGTTTTAAAGAAAAACAAAGTCTTAGATAAAACATTTAATGAATCAAATTATATTGAAAAAAGAATATGGGCCAATTCAAGAGATGGTTTAAAAATTCCTATTTCAATTGTACATAAAAAAGGAATTAGATTAAATGGCAAAAACCCATTGTTACAATACGGTTATGGTTCATATGGATCAACTATTGACCCGTCATTTTCTTCTACAAGATTAACTCTTTTGAACAGAGGATTTATTTTTGCAATTTCTCATATTAGAGGAAGTGAGTATTTAGGTAGAAATTGGTACGAAGGAGGAAAGCTTCTAAAAAAATGGAATACATTTAATGATTTTATTGACTGCTCAAAATTTTTAATTGAAAATAAATATACAAGCGAAAATAATCTACATGCATACGGTGGTTCTGCTGGAGGGCTATTAATGGGAGTTGTTCTTAATAAAAATCCTGAGTTATATTCTAGTGTTATTGCTTCAGTTCCATTTGTAGATGTAATAACTACTATGTTGGACGATAAGATTCCTTTAACAACCTCTGAGTATGATGAATGGGGTAATCCTAATAATAAAAAATATTATGATTATATGAAATCTTATTCTCCATACGACAATATTGAAAAGAAAAGATATCCAAATTTATTTGTTACAGCAGGTTATCATGATTCACAAGTTCAATATTGGGAACCTGCAAAGTGGGTGGCAAAATTAAGAGAATTTAAAACTGATGATAATCTACTTTTTTTTAAAACTAATATGAAAGCTGGACATAGTGGGGCTTCAGGAAGGTATAGTTCCATTTATGAAATAGCAGAAAAATATTCTTTTTTACTTAGTTTAGAAGGAATTAATAACTAAATAATTTTTTTTAAATTTGTGCGTTTTTAAGAGAGAAAAACTGTTATATGAAAAATAACAAATCTGTCTATCAAAATGTTCTGCAGATGATAGGCAAAACTCCTTTAATTAAGTTAAATAAGTCTGTTAAAAACTTTAGTGGCAAGTATTTTGCCAAATATGAGGCTTATAATCCTGGACACTCAAGTAAAGATAGAATTTCTCTTTATATAATTGAAAAACTTGAAAAAAATGGTATTTTAAAACCAGGATCAACTATAATAGAAACTACATCAGGAAACACCGGCTTTAGCTTAGCTATGGTATCAATAATTAAAGGATATGAATGTGTTTTAGCAGTTACATCTAAATCTTCTACGGATAAAATTGATATGTTAAGAGCAATGGGAGCAACAATTTATGTTTGTCCTGCTAACGTCTCTCCACAAGATCCTAGATCTTACTATCAAGTTGCTAAAAGACTTAATAATGAAATAAAAGACTCTATATACATAAATCAATATTTTAACGATTTGAATACAGAAGCACACTATATGACTACAGGAAAAGAAATATGGGAGCAAACTAGTGGTGAAATCACCCATTTAGTTGCATGTAGTGGTACTGGAGGAACTATTTCAGGTTGTGCTAAATTTTTAAAAGAAAAAAACCCAGAGATTAAAATAATTGGAGTAGATGCTTATGGTTCAGTTTTAAAAAAATTTCATGAAACAAAAGAATTAGATTTAAATGAAATATACCCATATAGAATAACTGGTATTGGAAAAAATTTAATTCCCTCAACAACATATTTTGATTTGATTGACCATTTTGAAAAAGTTTCTGATGAAGAAAGTGCTCATCGAGCAAGAAAAGTAACAAGTTCTGAAGGAATCCTAGTCGGATATACTTCTGGAGCAGCAATGCAGGCTCTTTATCAGTTAAATTCTAATAAATATTTTAATAATGAAAGTAGGGTTGTTATTATTTTTCCTGATCATGGTTCTAGATATATGAGTCAAATTTACAATGAAAATTGGATGGAAAATCAAGGTTTTATGAATTCATCTAAAAATCACCGTCAAAAAATTGAGTTTATTGATAATTCTTCTGAAAAAAAATGAGAGATTTATTTGACAGAATATATAAAAATAAAGGACCTCTTGGAATGTGGGCATCTCAAGCTGAAGGGTATTTTGTTTTTCCAAAATTAGAAGGTCCAATAAGCAATAGAATGAAATTTAAAGGCAAAGAGGTTATTACTTGGAGTATTAATGACTATTTAGGATTGTCAAACCTTTCAGAAGTTAGAGAAATAGATTTTAAAGCTGCATATGATTATGGTTCTGCTTATCCTATGGGAGCCAGAATGATGTCTGGACACACGGATCTTCATGAAAAACTTGAAAATGAGTTAGCTCAATTTGTTGAGAAGGAATCAGCATATTTATTAAATTTTGGTTACCAAGGTATTTTGTCTACTATTGATGCATTGGTTGGAAAAAATGATGTTATAGTTTATGATGTTGATTCTCACGCTTGTATAGTTGATGGAGTAAGACTTCATATAGGAAAAAGATTTACTTATAAGCATAACGATATTTTAAGTCTTGAAAAAAATTTAATAAGAGCCTCAAAAATAATTGAGCAAACGGGTGGTGGAATACTTGTTATTTCAGAAGGAGTTTTTGGAATGAGGGGAGAGCAAGGTTGTTTAAAAGAAATTTGCGAATTAAAGAAAAAATTTAATTTTAGATTTTTAGTAGATGATGCTCATGGTTTTGGAACATTAGGAAAAACTGGAGCTGGTACTGGGTTTGAACAAGGTATTCAGAATGAAATTGATGTTTATTTCGCAACTTTTGCAAAATCAATGGCTTCTACTGGAGCTTTTATAGCTTCTGAGAAAGAAGTTATTGACTATTTAAAATATAATATGAGGTCACAAATGTTTGCTAAGTCTTTACAAACTCAACTTGTAATAGGTGCTTTAAAAAGATTAAGTATTCTTAAAAGTAGGCCTGAATTAAAAAACAAGTTGTGGGAAAATGTTCTAATGTTACAAAACGGATTAAAGAATAATGGTTTTAATATTGGTAATACTCAAAGTTGTGTAACTCCTGTTTATCTTGAAGGAAGTATTCCAGAAGCAATGAGTTTGGTAAAAGATTTGAGAGAAAATTTTGGCGTTTTCTGCTCAATAGTAGTATACCCTGTTATTCCAAAAGGACTTATTTTGTTGAGGTTAATCCCTACAGCAACTCATACAAAAGAAGATATTAATGAAACTTTAGATGCTTTTTCTAAAATAAGAGAAAGGCTTAAAAGAGGAGTATATAAGTTAAAAACAAAAGTAAAATAAAATTTATTTAGTCGTTTAACATTACTGGCATTACCAACATTGTTATTTCTTCAGAATCTAAGTTTTCTTTAGAAGGTTTAATTATCCCAGCTCTATTTGGGAGCGACATAAATAATTTAATTTCATCTTGATCAATATTGTTTAACATTTCAATCAAAAATCTTGAATTAAATCCAATTTGAATATCATCTCCTTTATAGTCACAATTTAAGGTTTCTTCTGCACTATTATTATAATCAAGATCTTCAGCTGAAATATTGAGAATTGACCCCGTAATTTTTAATTTTATTTGATGAGTTGTTTTATTTGAAAAAATACTAACTCTTTTTAAAGAATTTAAAAAAATATTTTTTTCAATAGTTAACTCATTAGGATTTTCTTTAGGAATAACTGCTTCATAATTTGGGTATTTTCCATCAATTAGCCTTGAAATAAGAATAGAGTCCTTAAAACTAAATTGAGCATTTGTTTCATTGTATTCAATTATCACTTCATCTTCATTATCTTGCAACACATTTTTTAGTAATTGCAAAGGTTTTTTAGGCATTATAAATTCAGCATTTTCACTTACATTAGAATCATTTCTTGTATACTTTACTAATTTATGCGCATCTGTCGCAACAAAATTTATTGAATTTGAATTTAGTTCAAAAAACACCCCACTCATTACAGGTCTTAAATCATCATTTCCACTAGCAAAAATAGTTGAATTGATAGCATTTAAAAGCACATTTGATTTCAAAGTTAATTGACTAAAATCTTTTAAAATATTTTGATTTGGAAAGTCTTCTCCATTAATGTAAGCTAAAGAATATTTACCATTATTTGCAATAATATCAAAAGAGTTTTTATCAGTTTTAATAAAAGTAAGCGGTTGTTCAGGAAATGTTTTTAGGGTATCTAATAATAGTTTTGCAGGTAATCCAATCTTTCCAATTTCTTTAGATTCTATTTTTAATTTTGTTGAAAAGGTGCTTTCAAGATCAGATGCAGTTATTGTAAGCTCGTTTTTTTCTATTTCAAACAAAAAATTATCTAGGATAGGTAATGTATTATTATTGTTTATTATTCCACTTATAATTTGAAGTTGTTTTAATAGAGAAAAGCTTGAAACAATAAATTTCATGTATGTAATTTAATTCAAATATATTTTAAAGCTACTTATTTGAAAAAGAAACTTATTAACAGTTAAATTCTAAACTTTGATTTTAAATACAGAGTCATTAATAAATATAATAATGAGGATATAAAAAAGGGATAGATAATTAATGAAAACCTCCAAAAATTCAAATTTTTATTTAATTTAAACTTATCAACTTCAAATCTATTAATTTTTTTACTTTTTGGATTTAGAAGACTTTTATTGTCTGAAAATTCATGGATTTTAGTTATTAAAAACTCCTTGTTTGAATAACTATTATTTGTCCATTTATCATAACCCAATTTTAGGGGTTTGTTTTTGTCAATTTGATTCTCAGCTATATTGCCGTCGCTAATAATTAGCCATTTTGAAACTCCTTCATAAATTTTATTTTTTATTTTTTGACCTACAGTTTTATTTTTATAAAACGAGACAAAGTTTCCGCTTAATTCTATTCCAATAATATAATTTTTATTGTCAAATGAAGAGGGGTTTATTTTATTATTAACTTCACTTAAATTTATATAATTTGGAATTGTTAATATCTTTGTGTAATCTGAAGATTTTAAAATTATTTTCCTATTTAAGGTTGTTTTAATTGTGTCAATAGGACTCACAAAATTTGTTAGTAGGTCTAAATTATTTTCGTTGGATTGATTTTTGTATTTAATAATAGGAAAATATAACCAAGGGTATGGTATGTATTGAGAGTTAGAAGAACCAGTAGCAACAACTATAGGAGCACAATATAAATCTTTTATTAATTCCTTTCTTAATTTTATCCCATTATGAAAAAATAAATCTTCTAAATTTAATTCATTTGCAATTGCTAATGCTTTTGAATTTTCATTATACAGCATTTCTAAATTCATAATAACTGCATTTATTAACCAAATAATTTTACCTCCATTAAGTGAATATTGATCTAAAATAAATTTTTCTTTTTCACTAAAATTTTCAGTTGGATTCGAAATAATAAGAGTTTTTTTGTCTTTAAGAAAATTTAGAGCATCAATTGCATTTAAAGATTTTTTTAAATTAAAGTATGAAACATCATAATATTTTGAAATACTATTTTTAAAATCAAAAATCTTTATTTCTTCAGATGTCCCATGAGAATTTAAAAATGATATTTTTGGCTTATTTTCAATTGTTAATTTAATTAAACCATCTATTAATTTGTGTTCTAACAATTCTGTTGATCTGATAATTTTATCTTCTTCACTATCACCAATTTTGTCCTCAATCAATTTAATTTTAACTGATTTTTTATTATATGTAAGTATTGCCCATGGATAAATTTTGTATTCTTTTCTATTGTTGTTTTTATTTAATATTAAAATTTCAGGATCAATACCAAAATCAGCCATTTTTTGAAAAAATAATTTTTTTTGTTTTACATCATAAGGATCAACAAAATTATAGGATATCAGATCATTTTCATTTATAAAAAGTTTAATAGTTTCTTTTATTTGATTCTGAAAGGTATAGTAATAGTTTGGCATTGAGCCTTCGAGTAAAATGTCTATTATTAATGGTTTTTCTAATTCTTTAATTTTAGAAATAGTTGTTTTGCTTAATGTGAATTTTTTATCGGTTGTAATGTCAATAGATTTGTAACTAAATATATTAGGAATTGAAGTAAAAAGAATTAAGAAAATAATGAATAATACAAAAAAGTCTATTTTTTTCATTTCATTTTTTTTATTGATTTTAACCCTATTAAATAAAATAAAAATATATTTAAAATAAAATAACTTATATCATAGGAGTTTATAATTCCTAAACTTAATCTTTGATAGTGAATTTGAATTCCAATGTTGTTTATGAAGTTATATAAATTACTATTACTAGAATATTCCGAAATGACATTAATTAAATAATAGTCAAAAAAACAAATTAAAAAAGAAACAAGAAAAACATTGAATTGGGATTTAAATCTTAATGAAACATAAGTGGAAATTAAAATAAAAACACTAGATAGAAGTGTTAATGCAATAAATCCAAAAAATATAACGCCAGTATCTATATTTGATTTAGAACTAATTAAATTATTTACAAAAAGTAAATAAGGAATACATAATAAAAAACAAAATATAATAATAAATTGAACTGAAAAGTATTTTGCTAATAATATTTTTGCTAATGAGATTGGTTTAGTAATTAGAATCTCAAGTGTTCCATTTGAAATTTCTTCCGAGAAATTTCTCATACATATTGAGGGAATTATAAATAAAAGTATCCAAGGTGAAAGCTTAAAAAATGAATTCAAATCAATTAAATTAAATTTTATCAAATTATAGTTTGTTTCAAAAAAAACTAATATTAAACTATTAATTAAGAGGTATGAGCAAATTAAAATTAATCCAATTGTAGATAAAAAGAAACTTTTTAATTCTTTAATAATTATGGCTCTCATATTTTATTCAAAAAAAATAGTTATTGGATCTCTATAATTAAGACCAAAAAGAGAACTTGCGCTACCAACAGTTTCAGGATTACTCTTGTATATTGCTAACTCCAGATGACCTGCGGTATTAAATAATGCTAATTTTTTTCCATCTTCTTCTCTTTTTTCTTTTTTTATTGAAAAATTAATGGCTTGACTGTAACTTTTAAAAATTTTTTTGAACTTAATTCTTCTTGCTTCAATTATATAGGGTCTTGATTTTCCTATTTCATTAAAAATTTTATTTGTAATATTTGTTACTACATTACCATAATTATCAATATAAATTACACTTCCTAATATTTGATCTTTATTTTGGTTTATAACAGGTTTTATATCAGTTAATTGTTTAATTTTTTTAATTTCCTTTCCAATTACATCTAATGAGCCATTTGAAGACAAATGTTTAGCAACTTTAACAAAAACATCTATAACAGGAAAGTTACTAATTATGTTCTTATGAATATTAATTTCTACTATTTTATCTGGCATTAAATCTTCAGTAATTAAAGAAAAAATTCCATTATTTGCTCCAATAAAGTAATGGTCATCAAAATCCATTGCTAAATGAGAGTTTTCAGGTGTAAGCTCAGACTCAATTCCAATTATATGAATTGTTCCTTTTGGAAAAGATTTATAAGAATTTTTTAAAATATAAGCAGCCTGAGTATTATTGAATGGACTAATTTGGTGTGAAATGTCTACAATTACGGCATTATTGATATTATTGTAAATATTTGCTTTAGTAATAGCTACTGAAAAATCTTTGTAACCAAAGTCAGTAGTTAAGGTTATAAAATTCATAAACTATTAAATCTTTCTTGAATTAAATTAAAATTTACATATTTTTACTAAAAATTCTTAAAACATGTTAAAATTAATTTTTTTTAATTGATTAGCCTTTGAATGATATTAAAATTGAATTAAAAAATATAAATCCACAAGACTTTTTTGGTGATCAAAATTCCCATCTAAATAAACTAAAATCATATTTTCCAAAATTAAAGCTTGTAGCTAGGGGAAATTTATTGAGAGCTTACGGTGAAACAAAAGTTTTAAAGGAATTTAATCAGTGTGTAAATTCCCTAATTGATTATTATGGTATGTATAATTCTTTAGATTCAAAGTTTATAGAAGAAGTTGTTTCTTCAAATAATAAGATTGATTTTTTAAAATATAAAGAAGAAAATAATTCAATAATCTTGCATGGTGTAAATGGAAAAATAATCAAAGCTCTTACTTTAAATCAAATTAAATTAGTTGAAACTATTAAACAGAATTCATTAGTTTTTGCAATAGGACCAGCTGGAACTGGAAAAACATATACTGCTATTTCCATGGCAGTTAAAGCTTTAAAAGAAAGAGAGGTCAAAAGAATAATTTTAACAAGACCTGCAGTTGAAGCAGGAGAAAATTTAGGTTTTTTACCTGGTGATTTGAAAGATAAATTAGACCCCTATATGCAACCTTTATATGATTCTTTAAAGGATATGATTCCGCATGGTAAATTGATCAGCTATATTGAAAAAGGAATAATTCAAATTGCTCCATTGGCTTTTATGAGAGGAAGAACTTTAGATGATGCATTTGTAGTTTTGGATGAAGCTCAAAACACTACTCATGCCCAAATGAAAATGTTTTTAACTAGAATGGGTAAGAATGCAAAATTTATTTTAACAGGTGATCCAGGTCAGATTGACTTACCAAAAAAGTTAGTTTCAGGATTGAATGAAGCTCTTTTAATTTTAAAAAATATAAAAGGGATAGAAATTGTAAATTTAAATGAGAGTGATATAATTAGACATAAACTTGTTGATAAAATAATCAAAGCTTATAAAAAGAAAAATGATTAATAGAAATCATAATACTTTAATTGATACCAATTTTAATTTTAGAGGCCAGGTTTCAAAGTACACTGGAAAGGTAAGAGATGTGTATTTTTTGGAAAACGACACTTTAATTGTTATCTCAACTGACAGACTATCTGCTTTTGATATAGTGATGCCAAGAGGAATACCTTTTAAAGGTCAAATTTTAAATCAAATTGCTAATAAAATGTTAAAAGAAACTTCAGACATTGTTCCAAATTGGTTAATATCTATACCTGATGAAAATGTGTCTGTTGGAATTAAATGTTCCCCTTTTAAAGTAGAGATGGTTATAAGAGGTTATTTGTCAGGACATGCAGCAAGAAAATATAAGAGTGGAGATAGAGAAATATGTGGAGTTTCCATGCCTAAAGGCATGATTGAAAATGACAGGTTTGACACGCCCATAATAACACCTGCTACAAAGGCAGATAAAGGTCATGACGAAGATATTTCAAAAGAAGATATTATAGAAAAAGGAATTGTGTCTGAGGATGATTATAATATTATTGAGAATTATACCTATAAGTTATTTAAAAAAGGAACAGAGTTAGCTGATAAAAAAGGTCTAATTCTAGTAGACACTAAGTATGAGTTTGGAAAATCAAGAGATGGAAGAATTATGTTGATTGATGAATTGCATACACCAGATTCATCTAGATATTTTTATAAAAACACATATGAAGAACTTCAAAAAAAAGGTAAACCTCAAAAACAATTATCAAAAGAATTTGTAAGACAATGGTTGATAGAAAGAGATTTTCAAGGGTTAGAAGGTCAAGCTTTGCCAGAAATAGATGATCATGTTATTAATAATATTTCTAACAGATATATAGAGTTGTATGAAAAAATAACTAATGAAAGTTTTCAAAAAGGAAATATTGAAAATATCAATTTAAGAATTGAAGAAAACCTAAAAAAATACTTAGTTAATTAATTTTAAAATTTTATTTAAAGAAGTGTTTGGAGAAATTCTAATTGCATTTTTATATTTTTTATTCCATGTAATTTGTCTTTTAGCATAATTCCTAGTGTTTTTCTTTATTTTTAAAATTGCTTCATCCTTAGTTATATTTCCATTAAAAAAATCAAAAAATTCTTTATAGCCAACTGTTTGAAGAGAGTTTTTATCTCGGTATTTTATTAGAGATTTTGCTTCTTTTTCAAGCCCATTTTTAATCATTAAATCAACTCTATTATTAATTTTTTTATAAAGTTTATTCCTGTCTTCTTCAATAATTAAAATTTTAATATTAAATATTCTATTTGCTTTTCTTTTTTTTAAAAAACTAGAATAAGTTTTTCCTGTAAAAATACAAACCTCTAAAGCCCTAATTATTCTTTGATGATTGTTTAGATCTATTTTTCTATAATATATTGGATCTTTTTCTTTAAGTTTTTCTTGAAGACATCCTATACCTTTTTTTCTAAATAATGAAATTAAGTTATTTCTTATTTTTTTATTAATATTAGGAAATTCATCTAAGCCATATAAAACTGAATCAGCATACATTCCAGAACCTCCAGTCATAATTAATAAATCATGAATTTTAAACTTTTCATTGATTATTTTAATACAATCTTTTTCATAATTTCCAATTGAATAATCTTCAACAACACTCATGTGTTGAATAAAATGATGTTTTACTGTTTTTAAGTCATTTGCTGAAGGCACAGAAGTTCCAACAGTCATCTCCTTATAAAATTGTCTTGAATCACTTGATATAATTTCTGAGTTTAGTTTATTAGCAAGTAAAATGCTAACCTTTGTCTTTCCTATACCAGTTGCCCCAGTAATATAAATTAGTGTCTTTTTTTTCATGATTACAAAAAATGATTCATGAATATTAATTTTCTAATGAAATTATTTTTAGATAATTTTTTTTTAAAATTAAATTAGTAATAATATTACTTATCTCTGTATTCTCAATTATTTTTATAGTTCTAGAATTAATGTTAAAATCATTTTTTATCTGATGATTCAAATCAAAAAAACCATACCCTTTAATTTTTCTGCTTTTTATATGAATAAATGAAAATTCGTCAATTTCTCTTCCTTTGTCAATTATTAAAAAATTATAAAAAGGATATTTTAAATTTTTATTAGAAACTTTAATTTTTTTTGATAGTTTATTTTCTTTTTTGTTGTAAACAGGAATGTGTTTTTTAATTTCGTTTTTCATTTTTAAAAGAGCTATTGTTTTATTTCCAGTTAATGAATAAGAAATTTTTTTCGTTTCTTTATTAATACCATGATTTTTAGTATTATTTTTTAAAAAATGA
This sequence comes from Flavobacteriaceae bacterium, assembly GCA_002719315.1. Lineage (GTDB taxonomy): Bacteria > Bacteroidota > Bacteroidia > Flavobacteriales > Flavobacteriaceae. Next base: position 244,385 of record PBHD01000001.1, on the reverse strand, counting down.
TTAAGAATTTTCTTTTTTAAATTTGATGATATTCCAATAAAAATTATTTCTTTTTTTTGATTGTAAAAGTAATATAGTCCAATTTTAGAAGGAATCTTATCAATATTTTTCAAAATATTAATAGATATAGAATTTAATTTTAAGTTTTTTGTTTCTGTTTTTAAAATGGTTTTTTCTAAATCAAGATCTTTAAGTAATTTAAATAGTTTGAAAGTTGCAATTGCATCATCTAAAGCCCTATGATTTCTTTTTAGAGGAATTCCCAAAGATTTAGTTAATTTCTCTAAATTATATGATTTTTTATTTGGAATTAATTTTTTTGAAAGATTAACAGTACATAAGGTTTTTTTATTGTAGTTATAACCTAATCTTCTAAATTCAGTTTTAAGTATTCTGTAGTCAAATGAAGCATTATGAGCAACTAAAACACAATTATCTGTTATGTCTATTATTCTTTTCGCAATGTTATAAAATTTTGGAGCATTCTTTAATATTTTACTGTTAATACCAGTTAGTTTTTCCACAAAACTGTCAATTTTTTTTTCAGGATTTACAAGTGAAGAAAATTGATCTAAGAGTTTTTCTCCATTATATTTTATTATTGCAATTTCAGTTATACTTTCACAGTCAAATTTACCTCCAGTTGTTTCAATATCTATTATTGCATACATTGCGTTAATTTCTTTCACCAAAAATTTGACTTCCTATTCTAACCATATTACTTCCATTATTTATTGCGATTAAATAATCATTACTCATTCCAATTGATAGAATAGAAAGTTGTTTGTATGAAATTTTAAGTATTTTAAATAAGTTATAGATTTCTTTAAATTCTCTATCTATAATTTTATCATTATTTGTGTATGTGGCCATTCCCATAAGGCCAATTATTTTAATATAATTTAAGTTATTTGAGAGCGATATTAAATTTTCAACTTCATCTTTAAAAAGACCGAACTTATTTTCTTCATTTGCTATTTTAATTTGCAGTAAACATTTTATTGTTCTTTTATTTTTTTCCCCCTGTTTGTTGATCTCTAGCATTAACTTAAGTGAATCTACTGAGTGAATTAATTCAATAAAAGGCGCAATATATTTTACTTTGTTTCTTTGAACATGACCTATCATATGCCACTTTATGTCCTTTGGAAGTTGATTGTATTTCTCTTTTAACTCTTGGATTTTATTTTCGCCAAAATTTTTGTGACCTATATTATAAATTTTAAGAATTTCATCTTTTGATTTTGTTTTTGAAACAGCAATAATTTGAACATTATCAGTGATAGTTTTTTTAATTAATTTAAAGTTTTTAACAATATCCATTACGAAGTTATTTTACTAATAATTTTATTAGCTATTTCAATCGCATTCTTCCCATCTTCAAGAGATACAAGTGGGGGTGTGTTTTGATTTATTGAATCAGCGAAAGATTCTAATTCTTCTAGAATAGCATTTGATTCAATTATTGGTGGATTTTCAAAAAATATTCGTTTTTTTTCTCCTTCTGCATTTTGAATAATTAAAGGTAAATCATTAGAAGCTCCGTCATAATCTTTAATTTTAACAACTTCAACTTTTTTGAATAAATAATCAATTGAAATATACGCGTCTTTTTGAAAAAATCGTGCCTTTCTCATTTTCTTTAATGATATTCTACTTGATGTCAAATTTGCAACACATCCAGATTCGAATAAAATTCGAGCATTACATATGTCAGGACTTTTACTAACAACTGAAACACCTGAAGCTTCAATAGATTTAATTTTTGAATTGACTAGGTTTAAAATAATATCAATATCATGGATCATTAAGTCCAGTACAACAGAAACATCTGTTCCTCTTGGATTAAATTCTGAAAGTCTATGACATTCAATAAACATTGGTTTATCAATTAATTTTTTAACTGCTTTAAAAGCAGGGTTAAACCTTTCAACATGACCGACTTGACCGATAACATTATTTTTTTTTGCATTTCTAATAATTTTATTTGCATCGTTAATAGAATAGGAAATCGGTTTCTCAATGAAGACGTGTTTTTTATTATCTATTGCCAACATGGCCATTTCAAGATGAGAAGAAGTTGGAGAAACAATATCAATTACGTCAACTTCTTTAATTAATTTAAGGGGAGAGTCATAACATTTAAAATTATTTTTCTCATTTAGTTTATTTATGGAATTTTTATCCGGATCATAAAAACCAACAAGTTTAAATTTATTTGAGGAATTCAATAAATTAATATGGATTCTTCCTAAATGTCCAGCGCCAAAAACACCAATTTTTATCATATTTTTTTTATTACGATCAAAAGTACAATCTTATAATTATAATTTAGCTTTTCTGAGCTATTTTTGCATTATGGTTGATAATAATAAACACAAAGGTTTAAGAAGGCAATTGGTTAAAAAGTTAATTAATAAAGGTATTTCTAACAAAGATGTTCTAAATTCAATTAAATCAATTCCAAGGCATCTTTTTATGGAAAAGGGCTTAGAACCTTTTGCATATGAGGATAAAGCCTATCCAATTGCTGCAGAACAAACAATATCACAACCTTATACAGTAGCTTTTCAAACAGAATTATTAAATTTAAAAAAAGGCGACAAGGTTTTAGAAATTGGAACAGGTTCTGGTTATCAAACATCTATTTTAGTTAACTTGGGTTGCAAAGTATATTCAATCGAAAGACAATCAAAATTATTTAAAAAAACAAATCTTTTATTGTCAAAAATAGGTTACATGCCAAAAAAAATAATTTTTGGAGATGGTTATAAAGGGTTGCCTGAATTTGCTCCTTATGATGGTATTATTGTAACAGCTGGATCAGAGGAAATTCCAAAAGCTCTTTTATCACAAATAAAATTAGGAGGTTGTTTAGTCATACCTGTTGGAATTAAAACTCAAGTTATGACAAGGGTTAAAAGAGAAGAAGAAAAAAAATTTACAAAAGAAACTTTTGGAGAATTTAGGTTTGTCCCACTTCTTAAGGATAAAATCTAATTTTTATTTTTAAAAGATTTGTTTAATCTGTCTAGATCTCTTTTTATTTCCCTGTTTTTTATATTAACTCTTTTATCATATAATTTTTTTCCTTTAGCAAGAGAAATAAGTAATTTGGCAATTCCTTTTTCATTTATGTATAATTTAATTGGTATTATAGTTAAACCATTTGATTTAACCTCTTTTGATAGTTTTTTTAATTCATTTTTTTTTAAAAGCAATTTTCTTGAAGCTTTTGGATTGTGATTAAAAATTGAGCTTGCAGAATATTTATTTATTTGCATGTTTATAATAAATAACTCTTGCCTATCATTAAATTCACAAAAACTATTATTGATTGAAGCTTCTCCATTTCTAATAGATTTTATTTCACTACCAGTCAATACAATTCCAGCTGTATAATTTTGAATAAAACTATACTCATATTTTGCTTTTTTGTTTTGGATATTAATTTGTTTTTGCACTTTTCAAATTTACAATTATTAAAAAATGTTAATTGATTTTTTTAAAAATAAATAATATAGTTTTTTTATCAATCACCCTATTATGTATTTTAGCAAAAAAAATGGAAATAGATAAAAAAGTTTTTAGCCTAATTGAATCCGAGAGAAATAGGCAGATAAATGGAATAGAGTTAATTGCTTCTGAAAACTTTGTCAGTCCCGCAGTTATGAAGGCTCAAGGTTCTGTTCTTACAAACAAATATGCAGAAGGTTATCCTGCAAAAAGGTATTATGGAGGATGTGAAGTAGTGGATGTCATAGAACAAATTGCAATTGACAGAGCAAAAAAAATTTTTGGGGCCGAATATGCTAATGTTCAACCTCATTCAGGCTCTCAAGCAAATTCAGCTGTTTTTCAAGCTTTTTTAAATCCAGGAGATAAAATACTAGGCTTTGATTTAGCACATGGAGGTCATTTAACTCATGGTTCTCCAGTTAATTTTTCAGGCAAATTATATGAAGCATATTTTTATGGTGTAGATAAAGAAAGTGGTCTTTTAGATTATGATAAAATTTTTGAATTAGCTAAAAAAAACAAACCTAAAATGATTATTGCAGGTGCTTCTGCTTATTCAAGGGATATGAATTTTAAAAAATTCAGAGAAATTGCAGATGAAGTAGGGTCATTTCTTTTGGCTGACATAGCACATCCATCAGGATTAATAGCTGCAGGTCTTTTAAATAATCCAATTAAACATTGTCATGTAGTTACTACTACAACTCACAAAACATTGAGAGGGGCAAGAGGAGGGTTAATATTAATGGGAAATGATTTTGAAAACCCTTTTGGATTAAGATTAAAAAATGGAAATTTAAAAAAAATGTCAAACCTCATTGATTTGTCCGTTTTTCCAGGCAATCAGGGAGGGCCACTTATGCATATAATTGCAGCAAAAGCAATATCTTTTGGCGAAGTTTTAACTTCTGAATTTAAAGATTACATGAAAAAGGTTCAAATTAATGCAAGAGTTATGGCAGATGAATTTTTAAAAAAGGATTATAAATTAATTTCTGGAGGAACAGATAATCATTTAATGCTTATTGATTTAAGGAATAAAGGTATCAGTGGAAAAGATGCTGAAGAAACTTTAGTTAAGGCTGATATCACTTTAAACAAGAATATGGTTCCGTATGATGATAAATCTCCTTTTGTTACATCTGGAATAAGAATTGGCACAGCTGCTATAACTACAAGAGGTTTAGTCGATTTTGATATGAAGGTTATTGTAGGATTAATCGACAAAGTTATTAAAAATCCTAATGATAATGAGATAATTAAAAAAGTTAAACTGGATGTTAACTCAATGATGTCATCAAGGAAATTATTTTATTTTTAATTTATGTCATTAAATAATTTTATAATTTCTTGAGGAATTTTTTTTAATTTTTGAGTTTTTAAGTCAATAAAACACCATTCAGTTAAGCACTTAACTAAAATTTTCTCTGTTTTTTTTAATTTTATCACAACACTTCGTTCTGATAAGTAACCTTTTACATTTTTAACATATGTTGAAATTATAATTTTATCATTGAGTTTGGTTAAATTTTTATATTCAATTTTATGACTTCTTACAACCCATAAACCTTTTTCTAGAATTTTTTTTTTGTTTATTAAATTATCCCAATGAGCTTGAGAAACTTCTTGAACCCAGTAAAGATATTGAACGTTATTTACGTGGTTTAAGTCGTCTAAATGCTTTTTTTGTACTGTCTTTTCAATTTCAAATTTTTTTGAAATCATTTTTCAAATATTAAAACTTCAAAAATTTTATTCCAATTTTTTCCTGTTATAAAAAAACTGTTTCTTTTTTTGCTGAAAGCTATTCCATTTAGAACATTTAAGTTTGGATGTTGATTAACTTTATTTTTTAAACCAGAAAAATCAACTACTCCTTTAACAGACCCATTAACTGGATTAATTATTACAACAACATCTTTTTTAAATTGATAAGTATTTGCATAAATGTCACCATTAACCCACTCCAATTCATTTAATTTATTCAATTTTGATTTATTAGTATAAACTTCTATATAACTAATTTCTTGATAGGAGTTAGGATCTAATTTCCATATTTTATTTGTTCCGTCTGATTTGTATAAAAATTCCCCATCATTACATAGGCCCCATCCTTCAGCACTTTCTTTATACTGAAAGGAGCTTTTTAAATCCATGGTTATTTTGTCATAAACAAAACCAATTTTTGATTTCCATGTTAACTGTATTATTTTATTATTAATTATTGTCAAACCTTCACCAAAATAAGACTGGTTTAATGGTACATTTTTCTTTATTTCACCATTTTCAAAAGAGATTTTTCTTAATGAAGATTTTCCATTTAAACCAGTACTTTCATATAATTCATCACCATCAAATTCAAGCCCCTGAGTGTAAGCTTGTTGGTCATGCGGGAACTCGTTAATTATTTTATAGCTATATAGTTTAGGGGGATTTTTTGAAAAGATAATTATTTTTTGATTCAAAATGGTTTCTTGTTTATTCTGATAAACGATTACTTTAATTTTATTTTCTCCTGTACTTATATTTTTTAGAGTGTAAGTTTGGTCAATTTTCATTTCATTAAGAAAAAAATGAATTGAATCAATTTCTATATTGTTCTTATTAATGACATTTAAATTTATAGAGTCATTAATTTTGATTTTTTTATTTGGAGAATCAATTTTAAGAGAAAAATTTTCCTGAATTTCACTATTACATTTAAGAAATAAGATTAAAATTAAACTTAATAATGAAACTTTCATTTTTTTTTTTTTCAAAATTAAGCAAATAAAATGATTGTTGAAATCAATGTAAGAGCTTATATTTGTTATGGCAAGTCCTACACAACCAGCTCCTGTTTAATCCCCCAGGGCGGGAACGCAGCAAGGGTATACGGTTGTAGCGGTGTGATGTAGGTAGCTTGCCTTTTTTGTGTTTATTTATGAATAAAGTTATTTTAATTACAGGAGCCTCATCTGGTTTTGGCCAAGTTATAGCTGAAAAATTATCCAAATCTGGAAATACGGTATATGGAACGAGCAGAAATCCTGAAAAATATCCTGAACCTAAAAATTATAAATTATTAAAATTTGATATTACTTCATTTAAAGAATCAAAAAAACTTGTTGAAAAAATAGTATCTGAGAATGAAAGAATTGACGTTTTAATTAATAATGCTGGGATAGGGTTTACTGGGCCAATTGAAGAAATTTTAATCAAAGATATTAAGAGAGTATTTGATACAAATTATTTTGGTCATATTGATATTGTTCAATCAGTTCTACCAATAATGAGAAAAAATAAATCTGGTCTTATTATAAATATAACTTCAATTGCAGGCTATCAAGGAATCCCTTTTGGCAGCATATATAGTGCTTCTAAAGCCTCAATGGAGTATTTAGGTGAAGCTTTAAATATGGAATTGAATAAGTTTCGAATAAGGGTTGTAAATATTGCACCAGGAGATTATAAAACCAATATAATTTATAATCGTAATGATACTAATCTATCTAAAAATTCACCTTATTACAATGTCTATAAAGACTGCATTGATCAGTGGAGTTTAAATATGAGTAGATCCAGAAACCCTATTGAAGTAGCTAACCTTGTTGAAAAAGTTATAAAATCGAAAAATCCAAAAATCCATTATATAATTGGTCCTTTTTTACAGAAGATTAGTGTTTTTTTAAAAAAGATTTTACCAGAAAAAATTTATCAAAGATTATTAATGAATCATTATAAACTTTAAATTTGTAATATGAAATTTTTTATTGACACAGCTAATTTAGAAGAAATCAAAGAAGCACAATCTCTTGGTATTTTAGATGGTGTAACTACCAATCCTAGTTTAATGGCGAAAGAGGGTATTAGTGGAGAAAAAGATATATTAAATCATTATGTTAACATTTGTAATTTAGTTAAAGGAGATGTGTCTGCAGAGGTTATTTCAGTCGATTTTGAAGGAATTGTTGAAGAAGGTGAAAAATTAGCTTCATTACATTCGCAAATAGTTGTTAAAGTTCCAATGATTGAAGAAGGAGTTAAAGCATTAAGATATTTTTCAGATAAAGGAATAAAAACAAATTGCACTCTAATTTTTTCTGCTGGTCAAGCTCTTCTTGCAGCAAAAGCTGGAGCAACTTATGTTTCGCCTTTTATTGGAAGATTAGATGATGTATCTACTGATGGATTAAATTTAATTAGTGAGATTAGAGATATTTATGATAATTATGCCTATGAAACAGAAATTTTAGCTGCATCTATTAGACACACAATGCATATTATTAATTGCGCAAAGATTGGAGCTGATGTTATGACTGGTCCTATATCTGCAATAAAAGGACTTTTAAAACACCCATTAACAGATATTGGTTTAGCAAAGTTTCTTGCTGACCATAAAAAAAACAATTAATTCTAGAGGTTTTCTTCAAAATTTTCTTCCGAGAAATTCGCAAACCCTTGTTTTATTCTACCCCTAGAATCAACAACAATTGCTTTGTTAAGTAGAGTTAAAACCCATCTTTTACTTGCTCTTTCAAAATTTGATATTGAAAATTGATTTTGCAAGTTAATATTCATCATATTTAAGACCTTAGATATCATGGAGTTAAAAGGCTGAATACAAATTCCAATGAATCTATATTTTGGATATTTTTTCTGAAGAAAAAAGACTTTTTCTATTGTGTTTCTGTAATGATTCATTTGAGTTTGTGACCAAAAATAAAAAACAGTTGGTCTTCCATTCAATATTTGAGAACTGTTTGTTATTTGACCATCTGTATTATTAAGTTGAATTCTAGGTAATCTTTTGCCGTATCCCATTTTCGTAATATCAGAATGCATTTCTAAAACTTCAGATATATAATTTTTAGAAGTGTTAATCTCGGAGTAAATTTCAAGAAATTCATTATGATTATTATGATTATCAAAATTTAATATTTCTTCAAATGCAATTGCTCTAGCTAAATTATTCCTGAGAAGATCCCCAGAAATTAATTTGTCAATCATTTTAAGTCTTTTAATATTAAATTTAGTTAATGACTTTTCATTAAAATATAATTGACCACTATCTAAAGCTTTTTCATTAATATAGTTTATTGTGTAATTTATATATGGATTAAAAAAAGCCAAATCGTTGTCACCGTAATTCAAATATTTTCTGTAATCAAAAAAAACACTATCTTCTTTTTTTGACCAATTTGTTCCTCTTAATAGAGCATACCTTTCTCTTTTTGTTGCATAAGGATATATATATGAGGCTTGTGTGATTTTTTGAGCAATTTCAGATAGTTCATTTAAAGAATCCATTATAATCCAAGAATTCTTATGCTTCATTATCAAAGAATCAATTATTAAGTTAAAATCAATACTATTTGTAGAATATTTTGTAGAAAGGTATTTATCATCATTTTTTTCATTAAGCATTGATTCAATTAAGAAATTATTTTTAGAAGAACCTTTACCTGAAAAATAAATAGATTCATCAAAAGAAGAAGCATTTATTCTAGCCCATATACTATCTCCATTTTCTAATAAGATTGTTTGATGTTCTGGCATATGCTCCAATTCATAAATTCCATCTGAGATGGTGTCATATTTTTTGATAAATTTATAATCCTTATTTAGATTAAAAGTATCTATACTAATATTTCCTTTATAAAGCGATACATAATTAGATGAGGGATTTATTATATGTCCTCCAAAAAAAACTCCTTTTGATTTCTCATTTTCACACGACAACAAGATGAAAATTAAAAATATATGAAAAGGAGGTGTTTTGATTATCAAAGTTTAATATTTAATTAAATAATAAAATTAATAAAATCTTAAATAATCTATTTTTATAAATTTGCCGAAAAATAAATATTAAATATGCTTACGGTATCAAATCTTTCTTTACAATTTGGAAAAAGAGTTTTATTTGATGAGGTTAATATAACTTTTACTCCAGGAAATTGTTACGGAATAATAGGAGCGAATGGAGCTGGAAAATCAACCTTTTTGAAAATCTTGTCTGGAGATTTAGAACCAAATTCTGGATCTGTAAATATTGAACCAGGGAAAAGATTATCAGTTTTAGAACAAAATCATAATATTTATGACAATCATAGTGTTTTAGATGCTGTTTTAATGGGTAATAAAAAACTATTTGATATTAAAAAGAAAATGGAGGAATTATACTCTAAGGAAAACTTTTCAGATGATGATGGTGATTTAGTTGGAAAACTTCAGACAAAATATGAAGAAATAGGAGGGTGGAGTGCAGAAAGTGATGCAGCTAATTTATTATCAAATATAGATATTAATGAAAATCTTCATCATTTAAATATGGGAGATTTAGATGGAAAACAAAAGGTTAGAGTTCTGTTAGCCCAATCTTTATTTGGAAACCCAGACATTTTAATTATGGATGAGCCTACTAATGATTTGGATTATTACACAATAATGTGGTTAGAAGATTTTTTATCTAGTTATGAAAATACGGTTATTATTGTTTCTCATGACAGACATTTTTTAGATTCGGTCTGCACTCATATTTCAGATATAGATTATGGAAAAATCAACCATTATACAGGAAATTATACATTTTGGCACGAATCTAGTCAATTAGCTTTAAGACAAAAAAATCAAATAAATAAGAAAGCTGAAGAAAAGAAGAAAGAATTAGAGGAGTTTATTGCTAGATTTTCAGCAAATGTTTCTAAATCAAAACAAGCTACATCAAGAAAGAAAATGATTAATAAATTAAATTTTGAAGATATAAAACCCTCATCTAGAAGATATCCTGCTATTATTTTTGAACAAGAAAGAGAGGCTGGGAATCAAATTCTTAATGTTGATAATTTGACATATAGTTTTGATAATGATATTTTATTTAAGAAAATAAATTTCAGCTTAATGAAATCAGATAAAGTAGTTCTTTTTTCTAAAGATTCTAGAGCTATTAAAGCTTTTTACGAAATATTAGAAGGTAGTTTAGTTGCTGATAAAGGTAAATTTGAATGGGGAATTACAACAAAAAAGGCATTTCTCCCATCAGAAAATGATTCTTATTTTAAAGGAGAGATTTCTTTAATAGATTGGTTAAGACAATATTCAAAATCTGATGAGGAAAAAGAAGAGGTTTTTATAAGAGGGTTTTTAGGAAAAATGTTATTTAGTGGCGATGAAGCATTAAAAAATGTTAATGTTTTATCAGGTGGAGAAAAAGTTAGATGTATGCTTTCAAAAATAATGATGGAAAAGGCTAATGTATTATTAATAAATGAACCAACTAATCATCTAGATTTAGAATCTATAACTGCATTTAATAATTCATTAAAAAATTATAAAGGAACTTTGATTTTTAGTACTAGCGACCATACTTTTGCTCAAACACTAGGTAATAGAATAATTGAATTAACACCAAATGGTGTAATTGACAGATATTCAATGTTTGAAGATTATATGGCTGATCCTAAAATTAAGGAACTTAGACAAAAATTATATTCTATTTAATATTTAATTCAGAAATTATTTCTAGAGATTTATTTAATTCGTCATTATGAACAAAAACTTCAATTACATTGAAAATTGAGCCAAAACCAGCTAGTCTTGCAGATTCATTCTTGTCTTTTATTATTGGAATTATATTAAATTTTTTTAATTCTGCTTTAACTTTGATAATTTCAATTAGTTGACCTGAAAATATTTTACAGTAACTATCTTTTTTCAATAAATTTAACTTTTGTTATACTTACTATTCCAAATAAATTTGCTAAAATTTTTGCCCATTGAAATACCATAAAAAAAGAAAACAAACATTACAGCTTTTAAATTAAAAAAATAAAGTAACCAGAATGATGATAAAGAGGGGTTTTTGGTAAATAGGTTTTGTGGGGTAATTAAAGTTAAAATAAGAGTCAGAGAAAAAATTGTAATAAATAGATTTTTAATGTTTTTTAATGGCCACATTAAAATTTTTCTTATTGGGTTCAAGTCATTTCCCCATTTGTGAATAAGATAAAAGTATCCGTTACCTAATGGAGCAAAAAGTAATGGATCATCTTTTCTTATTAATCTAAATAACTTTGAAGGAGCCATTATTTTGTAATCAGAAATTGAATTATTATGAACTTCTTCTAATAATTTGATTTGACTTGACGCTTCAATAGGTATTTTATTTTTAAAGTATTTAATATCTAAAAATCTTAATCTATAGTCTATACAGACTTTTTTAATTTGATTTATATGGTATATCCTGTTCCTGTCTAAGAGTTTAATATTAAAATTATTTTTTCTTTTAATTTTAAACTCTTTAAGTAATTCTTTAAGAGTAAAGTCAAAGTTGGATTTTTTTTCTTTTTCTAAGACTTTTTGAATATTTGTTTTTTTTAGAATGTTATAGTTTTTCATTTATCTTAATTCAGCTTTTAATTCTTTTTGCAAATTTACAAAAAGTTTATCCATTATAAAATCAATTTCTTTATCAGTTAATGTTCTTTTTTCATCCTGAAAACTAAAGCTAACTCCATAAGACTTTTTTCCAGAAGGAATCTCTTTGCCTTTGTAATAGTCAAATAAACTTACATTTTTTAATATGCTGTTATCAGTTTTGAACGCAATTTTTTTTATTGAATTAAAGTTGACTGAATCATTTATTAAAAGAGAAAAATCTCTTCTTGAAGATGGATGCTTTGAAAGATTTTTATATTTAATTGGTTGTTTATATGCAAGTTTTAAAATATTATTCCAATCAAATTCAGCAACGTATACTGACCCTTTTATATCATAGTTATTAAGAAGTTTGTTATCTAATAATCCCATTTCAATTAATTTTAACCCCTTTGTTTTATAGAAGACTCCTTCTAAAAAAAAACTATTTTTAAAATATTCAACATTATAATTATAAATTTTAAGTAAATCTAAAATATTTGATATAACACCTTTTAGATAGTAAAATTTTGACACTGAAAAAGTTACATTCCAATTTTCATCAAAAATATTTCCAAATAAAGAAATACATAATTTTTGTGTTTCAATATATTTTTCTTTTTTAAAATATACGTTTCCAAACTCAAATAATTTTAAATCTCTGTTTTGCCTGTTTATGTTATATGAAATGGATCCTAAAATTGAATTTATCATTGACTGTCTTAGAGAAGAAGTTTCACTACTAAGAGGGTTTAAAATAGTTATGGAATCATTTAATTTATCTTTTGTTTTTTTAGAGGATGTTAAAGAATTGTTCAATACTTCATTGAATCCATTGGAAATCAAAAAATTTGAAATTGACTTTTCAACTTTTGCTGGTTCAAATAAATCAAATTTAGGTTTAAATTGGTGTTTTAAATTTGAAGATTTTAAATTATTATAACCATATATCCTAAGAATTTCTTCAATAACATCTGCAGGTCTTGTAACATCAACTCTGTAATATGGAATTTTTAATAAAAGGTTTTCTTTTGATTCTTTAACTATTTTAATTTCTAAAGACTCTAAAATAGAAATAATAAATTTTAATGAGATTTTTTCACCAATTAAAGAGTCAATACTTCTTAACTTCAAATCAACTATTTCTTTTTCTTTTGGATGATTAGAAAAAGATTGAATTTCACTGGAAATTTTTCCACCACATATTGATTTTATAAGAGAAGCTGCAAACTTCAATGTAAAAAGAGTCAATTCTGGATCTACACCTCTTTCAAATCTATATGAAGCATCTGTACTAAGGAAATGTCTTTTAGCAGTTTTTCTAATTGTTTTAGGTTCAAAACAAGCACTTTCTAAAAAAATATTAGTTGTATTATTATTGATTCCAGAATTTTCTCCTCCAAATACTCCAGCAATACATAATGGTTTTTCATCATCACAAATCATTAAATCTTCTTTGTCTAAAAGCCTTTCAACACCATCTAAAGTTTTAAATTTTGTTTTTGAATCACATTCCTTAACAACAATTTTGTTTTTGATTATGTCAGCGTTAAATGCGTGAAGAGGTTGTCCTAAATGATGTAAAACATAATTTGTAATATCGACAATATTGTTTTTTGGAGTTATATCGATGGAAGTTAATCTGTTTTTTAACCACTCAGGTGATTCCTCTACAATTACATTGCTAATAGTTAAACCATGATAATTATAACATTTTTTTGGATTTAATATTTCGACAGGAATATTATTAGAATTACTATCAATTTTAAATGCATTTACGTCATATTTTTTGTTCTTATAATTTATATTCTTAAAGTTAAATACAGCTTTTAAATCTCTTGCTATACCCATATGACTCATTGCATCTGACCTATTTGGAGTTAATCCAATATCAAAAACATGGTCAGTTTCAGATTTTATTATTTCTTTTAATGGTGTTCCAGCTTTAATTGAACTTTTTAAAACAAATATGCCATCATGGTTATCACTTATTCCTAATTCTTTTTCAGAGCATATCATACCCATACTTAATTCTCCTCTTATTTTGCTCTTGGTTATTTTAAACTCTTTCCCATATTGATCATATAAAATTGTGCCAACGGTTGCAACTGCAACTTTTTGATTGGAAGAAACATTTGGAGCGCCACAAATTATTTGTAAAATATTGTCTTTATCTATTTTAACTTTTGTTAACTTTAATCGATCAGCATTGGGATGTTTATAGCATTCGATTACGTGACCAACAAAAATCCCCTCAAGACCTCCTTTTATAGATTCAATTTTCTTTGTTTTTTCAACTTCTAGGCCTAGATTAGTTAAAATCTCTGATAAGTGATTAGGAGAAACATCGAAATCTATAAAATCTTTTAACCAGTTATAAGATACTTTCAAGAGTCTAAAATTTTCAACAAATATACTAATCTATATTAGCTTACAAGATTCCAAAAACTTTTATCTAGTTCCAATTTTGAAATAGTTCTATTTAATACCAAATTTTCTTTACTTGAAAGGCTAGGATCATTTTTTAATATTTTAATAGCTTCATTTCTTGCTAATAGGATTAACTCTGAGTCTTTTACTAGGTCAGAAATTTTTAATTTAATAATTCCACTTTGTTGTGTTCCTAATAAATCTCCAGGACCTCTAAGATTTAAATCAACCTCTGCTATATTAAAACCATTGTTTGTATCCACCATTGTTTTTAACCTTACCTTTCCATTCTCAGATAATTTATTTGAACTCATTAAAATACAATAGCTTTGTTTTTTTCCTCTTCCAACTCTTCCTCTTAGTTGATGAAGTTGAGATAATCCAAATCTTTCAGCACTTTCAATTAAAATTAGTGAAGCATTTGGGACATCAACTCCGACCTCTATAACAGTTGTTGCAACCATTATTTGAGTTTGATTCTTTACGAATCTATCCATTTCAATTTTTTTTTCTTCAGCATTCATTTTTCCATGAACAATACTAATTTGATATTTGGGTTTTGAAAAATATCTAGAAATACTTTCGTATCCATCCATTAGATCTTTATAGTCTAATTTTGAGGATTCTTCTATAAGTGGGTAAACAATATAAACTTGTTCGTTTTTATCTATTTGATTTTTAATAAATTTAAAAACTTGTAGTCGTTTATTTTCATATCTGTGGAAAGTTTTAACAGGTATTCTTCCAGGAGGAAGTTCATTTATAATGGATATGTCAAGGTCACCATAAATACTCATTGCTAATGTTCTTGGAATTGGAGTAGCGGTCATGACTAAAATATGAGGAGGAAGATTATTTTTTAACCATAACTTAGATCTTTGAGCTACACCAAATCTGTGTTGTTCATCAATTATAGCGAGACCTAGATTTTTAAACTCAACATTACTTTCAAGAACAGCATGAGTTCCAATCAAAATATTTAGTGTGCCGTTTTTTAGGTTATTTTTTATTTCAATTCTTTCTTTTTTTGTAGAACTGCCTGTAAGTAAGTAACAATTAATACTTGTCTTTATTAATAATGACTTAAATGAATTATAATGTTGCTGAGCTAAAATTTCAGTTGGCGCAACAATGGTTGACTGAAAATCATTATCAATAGCAATTAAAGAAGATAAAACAGCTATAATAGTTTTGCCTGAACCAACATCACCTTGAAGAAGACGATTCATTTGAATTCCTTTTGATAAATCTTGTCTTATCTCTTTCATAACCTTTTTTTGTGATGATGTCAGGCTAAAAGGAAGATGTTCCTTGTAAAAGGAATTAAATGATTTTCCTATTTTTTGAAACTTAAATCCTTTAATTTTTTCCTTTCTTTCAATATTTTTAATTAACATCTTCATTTGAAGAATAAAAAGTTCTTCAAATTTCAATCTAAATTGAGCTTTAGCTAATATTGAATTGTTTTCTGGAAAATGAATTTGTTTTATTGCCTCTGAATTAGATATTAATTTTAATTTATTAATTAAATTTTTTGGTAAGTTTTCTTTTATTTTAGAACTGTTTATTTTTAATAATTCAAAAACTATATTTTTAATAGTCCTTTGAGTAAATCCAGAATTAGTAAGTTTTTCAGTAGAAGGATAAATAGGATGAAGTTTATTCCCTATTTTTTTTTTAAAATCTTCTTCTGTTTGTATTTCAGGGTGTGGGATTGAGGCTCTGCCTTTAAACCAATTTATTTTTCCAAATATGACATAGTTTTTGTATTTAATAAGACTTTGTTTAATCCATTTATAACCTTTAAACCAAACAAGATCAATTTCTCCTGAAAAATCTTTTAGTATAGCAACCATTCTTTTCCCTTTTCTTTGATCAATAATTTTAATATCAATTATTTGACCTATTATTTGAATTTCAATATTGTTTTTTGGTATTTCAGATATTTTATAAAATTTACTTCTATCTATATATCTGAAAGGAAAAAAAGTTAAAAGATCTCTATAAGTTAAAATATTTAATTCTTCTTTTAATAATTTTGCCCTATTTGGACCAACACCTTTAACGTATTCAATTGAAGTCTGGAGTTGATCCATTGAACTTAATTTGATAAATAGTCAATTGACAATTGTGTTAAAGCTTTAACTCCAATTATTAGGGCTTTGTCATCAACAAAAAAATCTGGTGTGTGGTGGGAAGGCGCCATATTTTCATTAATATCTAATGGTGTCCCTCCTAAAAAGAAATAAAATCCAGGAATTTTAGATTGAAAATATGAAAAATCTTCGGCTCCAGTAACAGCAGAAATTTCTATAACATTTTCTTCTCCAACAACTTTTTCTAATGAAGGAATCATTTTTTTAGTTAACATTGGATCATTATAAGTAATATCTGCACCATCAACTATTTCAACACTGGCAGAGGCTCTATAAGCATTAGCTATATTTGGCACCATATTTTTAATTCTGTTTCTTATATATTCTTTCATTTCTTTGTCTAATGTTCTAATAGTTCCAATCATTTCCAATTCTTCAGGAATTATATTAAATCTTATTCCAGAGTGGATTGAACCAACACTTATTACAACAGCTTCTTTGGTTAGTTCAGATTCTCTACTTACTAAAGTTTGCAAACTGTTAATTATTTGGGCTGAAATTGTTATAGGATCAACACTTTGCCATGGTCTGGAACCATGTGCTTGTTTACCTTTAACTTTAATTACAAACCTTTGAGATGAAGCCATCATTCCTCCAGGTTTATACTTTATTTTTCCAACATGGGTGCCAGAATTTATATGTAGCCCAAAGATTGCATCAACTTTTGGATTTTCTAAAACACCTTCTTTTATCATTAATTTTGCACCTCCCTCTTCTCCAGGAGGAGGACCTTCTTCAGCAGGTTGAAAAATAAATTTAATTGTACCTGGAAAATCATTATTTTTTGATAACAATTCTGCTACTCCCATTAATATTGCAACATGGGTATCATGACCACAAGCATGCATAATTCCAGTTTTTTGATCATTATATAATGTTGTTTTAGTTGACTTATATGGTAAATTATTTCTTTCTGTTACTGGAAGAGCATCCATATCTGCTCTTAATGCTAAAACTTTTCCTGGAGATGTACCTTTTAAAATTCCTACTACTCCAGTATGAGCAACGTTTTCAGTTACTTTTATACCAAGTGATTTTAAATGTTTGGAAACAAATTTTGCCGTTTCAAATTCTCTGTTAGAAAGTTCTGGGTTTTGATGAATATGGTGTCTCCATTTAATTACTTTATTTTCAATTTTATTAAATATTTCTTTTTCATATTGTCCTGTAATAGTATAGTTAAAGCTTAATAAAATTAATAAGAATATAATTTTTATGAGTTTCATTTGTGCAAATTAATTCATTTTGATATAAAGTTAAATATATATGTTTATAATTTATTTTTTTAATCAGGGTTGGAAAATCAATAATTAATTAAATTTATAATATATGCAAATCAAAGAGGACAAAGAATATCTTTCAGATTTAAATGAAGCTCAAAAAGCTCCTGTAATTCAAAAAGAGGGTCCCTTAATTGTTATTGCTGGTGCAGGATCAGGAAAAACTAGAGTTTTAACATATAGAATCGCATATTTAATGGATCAAGGTATTGATCCTTTTTCAATTTTGGCATTGACTTTTACTAATAAAGCTGCTAGAGAAATGAAAGATAGGATTTCAAAAGTTGTTGGTCAGAGTGAAGCAATGAATTTATGGATGGGGACCTTTCATTCTGTTTTTGCAAGAATTTTAAGAGCAGAGTCAAATAAACTTGGATATCCTTCGAATTTTACTATATATGATACCCAGGATTCGGAAAGACTAATTTCCTCAATAATTAAAGAAAAAAACTTTGATAAAGATTTATATAAGTATAAACAAATTAGAAGTCGTATTTCTACATTTAAAAACAATTTGATAACTGTTAATGCTTATTTCAATAACCCTGAGCTTATGGAAGCAGATTTAATGTCTAAAAGACCTAAAATCGGTGAAATATATAAGGAATATGTTGAGAGAACATTTAAGGCAGGTGTAATGGATTTTGATGATTTATTACTTAAAACTAATGAGCTATTGAACAAATTCCCAGATGTTCTAGCCAAATATCAGGAAAGATTTAAATACATTTTAGTTGATGAGTATCAAGATACTAATCATTCTCAATATCTTATTGTTAAGGCTTTATCAGATAGATATCAAAACATTTGTGTTGTTGGGGATGATTCTCAAAGCATTTATTCTTTTAGAGGTGCAAATATTAATAATATATTAAATTTTCAAAAAGATTATGAAGATGTAAATCTATATAGATTAGAACAAAATTATAGATCAACTAAAAACATTGTCAATCTTGCTAATTCTGTAATAAAGCATAATCTATCTAAAATTGAAAAATCTGTTTGGACTCATAATGATAATGGAGAAAAAATTTTAGTTAGTAAAATGCATTCAGATGCAGAGGAGGGTAGATATGTTGCCTCAAAAATTGAAGAGATTAAAACTAAAAATCTTTTAAAGAATAAAGATTTTGCAATTCTTTATAGAACAAATGCTCAATCAAGGGCAATTGAAGATTCATTAAGAAAAAAATCAATTCCTTATAGAATTTATGGAGGCCTTTCCTTTTATAAAAGAAAAGAAATTAAGGATGTTTTGGCTTATTTGAGATTGATAATTAATCCAAAGGATGAAGAAAGTTTAAAAAGAATTATTAATTATCCTGCAAGAGGAATAGGTCAATCGACCTTGGATAAACTTATTTTTTACTCTAATGAGAATAATATTAGTATATATGAATCAATTAGCGATTCAAATAAAATAAAAAATATATTTAATAAAGGCGTTTTAGAGAGATTATCAAAATTTTATTTTTTAATTGAAATGTTTAGAATTGAAAATCAAAAATTAAATGCATTTGAAATATGTGACTTAGTTTTTAAAAAATCAGGTATAATTCAAGAATTAAAAAAAGATTTTACTCCAGAATCTTTAACAAGAATTGAAAACATTGAAGAATTGTTAAATGGAATAAGAGATTTTATAGAGGGTCAAGTTGAATTAGCGGATGCTGATACAAGTCTTGCAAATTTTATTCAAGATATTTCTTTAGTAACTGATTTTGATATAAATAATAATTATGAAAAAGATGAAGTTTCACTTATGACAATTCATTTGTCAAAAGGACTTGAATTTCCTTATGTTTTTATTGTTGGTTTGGAAGAAGATCTTTTTCCTTCAGCTCTAAGTCTTAATAGTAGAAGTGAATTAGAAGAAGAAAGAAGATTATTTTATGTAGCATTAACAAGAGCTGAAAAGCAGGCCTTTTTATCTTATACTTTGTCAAGATATAGGTGGGGTAAAATTATAGATGTCGAAGCTAGCAGATTCATTGAAGAAATGGATACTGAATATTTAGAATTTAATAATAATGAAGAAACTTTCTTTCCATCTTATGGAGGAACTCGAAAAAAAGAAAAAAAAATAAATTCACTAAGCAATTTTTACACAACTAATAATAAGAGATTAAAAACAATAAATAATGTTGGTAAAATATCTGATTTTTCAATTAAAAACAATTCTTTAAAAATTAACCAAGAGGTTTCTCATGAAAGATTTGGATATGGAATCATAATAGGAATTGATGGTAAAGGAAAAGATAAAATAGCTTCTATTGATTTTAAAGGCATTGGTGTTAAAAAATTATTATTAAGATTTGCAAAATTAAAAACTAGTTAAAAAAAAACACGCTTAAATAAGCGTGTTTTATCAATTAGTCTTTTTTAAAATTATTTACTAGAGTTCATTCCTTGATCTATTAGGTCGTAAAATTGATCTAGTTTTGGAAGAATAACTATTCTTGTCCTTCTGTTTTTAGCTCTATTACGAGCAGTATCATTGTCAGCAATAGGAACATAATAGCTTCTTCCAGAGGCAGTCATTCTTTCAGGGCTGACATCAAAGTCGTTTTGTAAAATTCTAATTACAGCTGTAGCTCTTTTAACACTTAGATCCCAATTATCAAGAATTCCATCAGCTTTAATCGGAACATTATCAGTATGGCCTTCAACCATAAATTCTATCTCAGGTTTGTCGTTTACAACTTTTGCAACTTTGCCTAATACAGCCTTTGCTCTTGAAGTAACAGTGTAACTTCCGCTTCTAAAGAGTAATTTATCTGAAATTGAAACATAAACAACACCTTTTTCTACATTTATTTCTATGTCATCATCACTCATATTTCCAAGAACACCTTTAAGACTTGTTACTAAAGCTAGAGTAACAGAATCTTTTTTGGTAACGGCATCTTGCATTTTTTCAATTCTTAAATCTTTTTCTTTCATACTTTCTAAAGATCTTTCCAGATTTTCAGCTCCTTTTTGAGAAAGAGTAGTAAGATTTCCAATATTATTGATTAAGTCTTGGTTATTTGCATTCAAGAATTTATTTTGCTCTTTTAATGTTTCTAAAGAAGCTAAAGCTGCTTCTTTTTCTTCTTCACAAGCATTCATTTTAATGGTTGTTGTGTCTAATAAACTTTTCGTGTTTTGTTGAAGTTGTTCAAGTTCTGTAAATTTCTTTTGTGATACACAAGAGGCTAAAAAAACCGTAAGTATCAGAGCTAGTACCTTTTTCATTATTATGATTTTTAAATTTTTTTTACAAATTAACACAAATTATTATTATTCACCTTCAAGTCTGTAAATTTTTTTAGCCCTTTAACAAAGTAATTATATGGCAAGTTATTGATTTTAAAGTACTTATCGTAATTATTAGACTTGTGTCGTTTTTTTTTGAACCGATTAAACAAGAAGATTAAATGCCAGTATGCCTTAATTATTGAGAATGAATGTCTTGGTCTAAAATTAAGTAAATGCCAAAGAGATGTGATAAAATCTAAAATAAATCTTTTAAATAACACATTAAAAAACAAATTATTAGGAAGATTTTTAATGAGCATTAAAATATTATTTCGATGATTTAAAAAAGTTTTATGTGAACTATTATAACTAATGGTTCCACCTCCTAAATGATAAACTTTAGAGTTGTAAATTGACCAAATTTCATTTCCTCTTATTTTAGTTCTCCAACATAAATCAATTTCTTCTTGATGGGCAAAAAAATCATCATCAAAGCCATTTAACTCTCTAAATAGATCATTTTTAATAAAAAAACATGATCCGCTTGCCCAAAATATTTGACAATTTTTGTCATATTGTTTTTTGTTTTCTTCTAAATAATTAAAAATTCTTCCTTTACAAAAAGGATATCCTAATTTATCAATAAATCCTCCTGCTGCTCCTGCATATTCAAATTTATTGTTATTTAAATAACTCATTATGTGAGGTTGTAAAATTGCTGCTTTCTTGTTTTTATTAAAAAAAGCGAGAATTGGATTAATCCAACCTTTACTTACTTTAACATCGTTATTGATTAAACATAAAATTTTTTCTTTTATATTTTTTAAACCTAAATTATATCCTTTTGAGTATCCGTAGTTTTTTTTTAATTGAATTATGTTAATTTTTTTAAAATTATTCTTAATTAATTCGATAGAATTATCTTCAGAACAGTTATCAATTATATAAATTTTAGAATTTGGACTATATTTTAATATATCAGGAAGAAATTTTTTTAAAAAATTCTCTCCATTATAATTTAAAATTACAATTCCAATATTTGATAATTTATAAATCATAATAGGGGAGTTCTTTTAAAAATTCAATTTTTTGACTTTCAAAATTCATTGAAAAAAAATAATGATTAATTCCATTTGAGATCATTAAAAATTTACTTTTTAAAACTAAATTATATTTAGTGATTTGATTAAAAACAGATTGACTTATTTTGACATTTGGAGCTTTACATTCAACGAGTAAATAAATTTCACCTTTTTTATTAAAAACTACAATATCAAATCTTTTTTTTAAGTTATTTAATTTGAATTCTTTTTCAACAGAAATTAATGATCTAGAAATTTTTTTTTCATTTATTAAAAACTCAATACAATTTAATCTAACCCATTCTTCAGGAACAAGTTTTAGCCATTTTTTTCTTATAGAATCGAATACCAACGTTTTATTTTCTTTATTTTTGAGAGGGATTTGATATAATGGAAAATTTAATTTGTACATATGGTAAAATTGCATAATTTTTTAATATGAATGATTATAAATTAGCAATTTCTGATATAGAAAAAGGTGTATTCCATTCATTTTACTTATTATCGGGAACTGAAGAATTTTTTATCAAAAGATTAGTAAAGCTTTTAGTCGATAAAATTGTAACTGAAGAATCTAAAAACTTTGATTATTTTGTTTTATATGGAAAAGAAACAACTGTAAACAATTTGATAGAGGTTGCTAGAAGATTTCCTTTAGTATCAAAATATAATTTAATTATTGTAAAAGAGGCACAATATATAGATAAAGGGTTAGATGACTTAGCTAAATATGTTGAAAATTCATCACAAAGATCAATAATTGTTTTTTGTTATATGAACAAAGTTTTTGATAAAAGAAAAAAACTATATAAATCTGCTTTTAAGTATGGGAAAATACTTGAGTTTAAAAAATTATATGAGTATCAATTGCCTCAATTTATTTCTGAATTATCAAATTCAATGAGTTTGGTTATTTCTCCATCAAATTCGAAATTTTTGGCAGACTCAGTAGGTTCAGATCTTAGTGTTATTGAAAAAGGATTAAATAAAATTAAATTAGCTATAAAAGAAAAAAAGGAAATTACTGCTGATATCATAGAAAGTCAGATTGGTTTTAGCAAAGATTTTAATAATTTTGAGTTACAAAATGAAATTGGGTTAAAAAACTTCTCTAAAGCATTTCACATAATTAGATATTTAAGTAATAATTCAAAAAAATATCCAATTGTATTGACGCTTTCGGTAATGCATTCTTTTTTTCAAAAAGTATTAATCTTTCATTGTTTTAATAATCCATTAAAAGAAGCTCCTTCAAAATTAAGTATTAATCCTTTTTTTATTAAACAATATACCATAGCGTCAAATAATTACTCAATAAAGCAATGTGAAGATGCTCTTTCTATAATTTATGAATCAGATCTGAAAATTAAAGGAATAAATTCATCTGGTTTTAATCATTATGAATTATTAAAAGAAGTCTTATTAAAAATAATGAGTTTATAATTAAATCCTTGGGAATTTATTTGGATTTTGATCATGCATAATGTTGTAAACAGCATCGTAGATATCATCAAATGATGGTTTAGAAAAATAGTCACCATCAGAACCGTATGCTGGCCTATGAGATTTAGCTGAAAGAAGAACGGGTTTACTATCAAGGTGTTTAAATATATTTTGTTTTTCAAGTAATTGCTGTAAAATATATGCGCTAGCTCCACCTGGGACATCTTCGTCTACTATCAGAAGATTATTGGTTTTATTAATGCTTTTAAAAATATTTTTATTAGTATCAAAAGGAATTAAAGTTTGAATATCAATTACCTCAACACTTATTCCATTATTTAATAATTTTTTCGAAGCTTGTTGAACTAATCTCAGAGTTGAGCCATATGAAATTATAGTTATATCTTCACCTTTTTTTAATATTTCAATTTCTCCTGGTTTGATCGTGTAATCTCCTAAATTATTTGGGAGTTTTTCTTTAAGTCTATAGGAGTTTAATGGCTCAATTACAACAGCTGGTTGTTGAATTGTCATTAAAAAATTATAAAACCCAGCTGCTTGCGTCATATTTCTAGGAACTATAATATGAATACCTCTTAATAAATGAATCATACCTGCCATTGGAGATCCAGAGTGCCAAATTCCTTCTAGTCTATGTCCTCTAGTTCTTATTATCAAAGGTGCAATTTGCTGTGCATTTGTTCTATAGTTTAATGAGGCTAAATCATCGCTCAAAATTTGAATACAATACAAAATGTAATCTAAATATTGAATTTCAGCAATCGGTCTGAACCCTCTGAGAGCTAAACCTATTCCTTGCCCAACAATTGTAGCTTCTCTTATGCCAGTATCAGCTATTCTTATTTTTCCAAATTTTTCTTGAAGACCTTCTAAACCTTGATTTACATCGCCAATTTTACCTACATCTTCTCCAAAAATTAATAAATCATCATTTTTACTAAGTAAAGCTTCAAAATTATCCCTAATTATGATTCTTCCATCAACGATTTTAGGTTTTTCGTCATATTCTAATGGCGTAATTTCAATTTTATTATAAAAATCAAGATTATATGAATATAAATTCGATGAAACTTTTTCTTCAATCTCTGATTTGAGATTATTAAGCCATTTTTTGAATTTTTCAGAATTAATATTTGGAAATTTAGATAAAATATATTGACTTTTTCTCGCCGAAGAGATTATATCATTATAACAAGGTTCAGTATTTGAGACTAATTCTTTCTTAATTAATTGTAGATTTATATCATTATTAGTTTTATCAATAAAATCAGTATAAAAATTATAAAAAATTTCTCTTTGTTTTAATATGGGTTTTTGATACTCATTCCATGCAGAGATTCTTTCATTTTTTACTGTTATTTTTGCATTTTTTTCAATTAATTCAAGATCATCATGATCTGCTATACCATTTGATAAAATCCATTCCTTCATTTTTAAATTACAGTCATATTTTTTTTCCCATTCTAGCCTTTCTGTTGTTTTATATCTTTCATGTGATCCAGATGAAGAATGCCCCAAAGGTTGAGTTAACTCAGTAACATGGACCATTACAGGAATATGATCATTTCTTGCAAGTTTTGAAGCGTAGCTATAAGCATCAATAAGAGCCGTATAATCCCATCCTTTAACTTCAATTATTTCTAAACCAGGTTGACTATCTGTTTTTTGAAAACCTTTTAATACTTTTGAAATGCTTTCTTTAGTTGTTTGATCTTTATTGTGAACAGAGATTCCATAATCATCATCCCATATGCTTATTACCATTGGGATTTGCAGAACACCAGCTGCATTAATTGCCTCAAAAAAAACACCTTCACTAGTACTTGCATTACCAATAGTTCCCCAAGCTATTTCATTTCCATTATTTGAAAATTTACTAGAATTTTTAGTTGAAAGATTTCTATATATTTTTGATGCTTGGGCTAAGCCAACTAACTTAGGCATTTGTGATGCTGTTGGAGAAACATCAGCAGCATGATTTTTTTGATTAATTAGATCAACAAACTCATTGTTTATATTACTTTTTGTAACAAAATGGCCAACCATTTGCCTTCCTCCAGACATCGGTTCACGAACTATATCAAGATCAGCATATATAGCTGCGAAAATTTGTTTAATAGATAAGTTATTTTGAGCTAAAAGAATAGTTTGGTCTCTATAATATCCTGATCTAAAATCCCCGTTTTGAAAAAAATGATTTAAAACAACTTGGGGTAATTCCTTCCCATCTCCAAAAATGGCAAAATTCCCTTTCCCTGAAAGAACTTCTCTTCTTCCTAGAATTGCACATTCCCTGCTTTCAACTATTATTTTATAATCTTGAAGCACCTGTTTTTTAAATGCATCAAATGAAATTTTTTTATCTAATTCTTTTTTAATAAGACTCATTTAATAGTTTGAATTGTAATATAAGAAGATTTTTAATTAGTTTTTTTGTTAAAACCATTTTCTGGTAAATAAAGACGTAAGAGTCCTAGGTTCAACAAGAATTTTAAATCTTAATTTAGAATTATATTTAAACTGAGAAATTTCAAATCCATTTGATGAAGCTAAAGGAAAATAAAGCTCAAGGTAATCAGGTACTAAATTTATTCTAAATCCAGAATCATAATAACCTTTTAACTTCAAATTTCTACTTTTGATTAGTCCGAAATCAGTATATAATTCTATCCATTTCCATATACCAATATATAGGTTTGTTGAAAACATATAATCATTAGCATTAGATTGTTCAAATTTTGATTTAAAACCTCCTTCTGCAGGAATAAATTGTTGACTATAAAATCCAGTTTTTTCTGATCTACCAAGGTAATTGTATTGAAAAAGATAATCAGTTACTCTATTCAAATTAAAATCAAAGAATTTGTCTTTATTGAAGTAGTCATACCAAAGAAATTTTCCAACAAAAAACCGAATTTCAAGTTGTCTACCACTAGGAAATAGTTTTCTGTAATTATTTTCAAGAATTATTTTTCCAAAATTTTTTGATAATTCTAAACTTGATCTAAATGTAAGATAATTAATAGCCCCTTTATTATGAAAATCATATCTTAAATTTAAGATACTATAATCAGGATCTGTTTTAATATTCAAATCTTTTTCTCTATGAACATTATACCATGATACATTTAGAAGCTGTCTTTTATTTGATCTTAAATTAGGTGTTCTAAAAACCCATGATAAACTAGGAACAAATACAGTATACCTTAAATTGGAATTATAATGATAAGAACTCCCAAAAATTTGAAATTGAGTTAGATAATTGTTATTATAATCGTTATAAAATTTAAAAACTGATCTAAAAGAACCAACCAACGTATTTTCGTTAAATGAATATTCCGGAAAAGTATCTAATGTAAATGATTGAGACTTTATTCTCTTATTAAATAATCGCATTCCAACTGAAATACCGTCATATTTA
Source organism: Flavobacteriaceae bacterium (assembly GCA_002719315.1). Lineage (GTDB taxonomy): Bacteria > Bacteroidota > Bacteroidia > Flavobacteriales > Flavobacteriaceae. The sequence goes on along the minus strand of PBHD01000001.1, from coordinate 217,399 downwards.
TTATTGAAATTTATAATAGGGGTGTAAAAAACTTGATTTTTTTTTGGATCTTCAACATCTTTTAAAAAATTAAACTTTAAAGGTTTAATTCTCGAGGGTTTTTTTATAAACTTCCAATTATTTTTTTTGTTTGATTCAGGAAAATTTATCCCTGAATTAAGAGATATGTAATCAGCTTCAATTCTTTTTAATTTAATAATTGTGTCATTTTTAAAAGAAATCCATTTTTTTAAAATAGTTGAATCATTTTTAATCAAAGCAATTTTAATTGGTAGTGATCTTTTTGATTTCTCCTCTATTTTAAAAGATATGTTTTCTTTGTTTAATTCAATGTCTTTGATTTTAAAATCATAGGCTTTTCTGTCTCTAATGTATGTTTTAAAAAACCATTCTGCTTTTTTATTAGTTTTTTTTATAAAAAATTCTTCAAAATTTTTAATTTTTGATTTTGAAATATATTCTTTTAAATATTTATTAAAATTCTTTTCTCCTATATTTTTTTCAATATAATTTAGGCCTATACCCACATGTGATGGAGAAGCAATTTTTTCATTAAACTTTATTAGCTTATCCTTAGATAGAATATCAGGTTGTTGAAGATTTGATCTTTGAGAAAACTCATAAAAAAACTCATATCCATCATTAAAATTTAATTTTGATAATTTAAATGGCTTCAACAAAGAATAGTTTGCAATTTCCCCTAAAAGTTTTTTATTAGGGTAGAAGGTTTCAACATATTTCATCATTATATATGTGTTAATTCCATTTATTATCCAATGATCTTTTCTTTTGTTTATATGTAATACTTCATTTAGGTAGTTGTTTAAATATGCTTTTAAAAATCGTATTTCATAATAAAATTTATCAGAATATACATTAAGAAATTTTGGTAGTTGATTCAATCCATAAAATGGATTTTTGTCATAGTCTTTTTTTAATACTAAAATCTTGTTATGGGGGAAAGGTTTTATTAGAGAGGAAACAAATGAATCAATTTTTTTTTGACTCTTTTTTAATTGATTTGAATCATTGAATTTATGATTTAGATCAGTTAATATTACTTTTCCGTTTTTTAATTTATTTGATTTGAATTTATTTTCATTGTTAAATATAAATTGAGCTCTTACCTGATTTATACCCTCATACTCTTCTATAAGGTTATTGTTTTTGTTTTCAGAACTAACTTTATCTAGGTTGCTTATTAAACTTAATTCATTAGTATAATTCCATTTTATAATAAAATTTGATGGTAATGAACTGTTGTCATCTATATCAAGATTGCTATTAATTATCCATTTGTCTTTAATAAATGGAGCTAGTGATATATGCCAATATCTTAAATTTATTGACTTTTTATTCTTAATTCCAAAACCAGTAAATTTTTGGTCAGGTAGTTTAATTGAATAATTTAAGTGAATTTCAACTATTTCATTATTATCGATAAATTTAGGAAGAAACAACTTAATTATATCAGGTTTATTTTTTTCTCTTAACCATACAAGATCAATATTTTCGAATGAAATATTCTCTATTTTAGTAAAACCTCTTTTGTTTTTTGAAGATAAATAAAAACTTCTGTTATATTCTTCTGCTAACCTATTTGATAAGGGAGTTTTAGTATCTTTATAAGAGTTTGACCAATCATAGAGGTAAATCTCATTAGTTTGTTCTTTTCTTATATTTTTATACCTGATTATTTGTGAAATATCTATGGTTTCATTTAGCAAATTTAGATTAGCTTTAATTTTGTAACTAACATCTACTTGAGCTGAAGTATTATAAATACTGATCAACAGAAAGAAAGCAAATATTAAATTAGAAAGTTTTTTCATTTATTTGACAAGCTCTTTCATTAAAAAAGGCGCTGTGTAACTTTTTTTGTTTTTAATTATTTCTTCAGGAGTTCCTTGACATATGATTTTGCCACCATTTTCTCCTCCCTCTAATCCAATATCAATAATATAGTCAGCCTGTTTTATAACATCAATGTTATGTTCAATTATTAATACAGTATTTCCTCTTTCTAAAATGATATTTAAAACATTTAAAAGGACTCTAATATCTTCAAAATGAAGCCCTGTTGTTGGTTCATCTAATATATAAAAAGTATTGCCAGTATCTTTTTTTGAAAGTTCACTTGAAAGTTTTATTCTTTGTGCTTCTCCACCTGATAGTGTAACAGATGACTGACCTAAAGAAATGTAACCAAGACCAACATCTTTTATTGTTTTTAATTTTCTTGAGATTTTTGGAATTGATTTGAAAAAAATATAAGCTTCATTAATGGTCATTTTCAATATATCAGAAATAGATTTTCCTTTGTATCTTATTTCTAGAGTTTCCCTGTTAAATCTTTTGCCTTGACAACTCTCACATTGAACATTTACATCAGGAAGAAAATTCATTTCAATTGTTTTTAAACCTGCACCTTTACATGTTTCACACCTTCCTCCAACAACATTAAAACTAAATCGGCCAGGCTTATAACCTCTAATTTTAGCCTCAGGTGTCATTGACAACAAGTTTCTTATTTCACTAAATATACCACAATAAGTTGCTGGATTACTTCTTGGAGTTCTTCCTATTGGTTGTTGATTAATTTCAATTACTTTGTCAATATTTTCAACTCCAGTAATTTCTGAATAGGATAAAGGTTTTTTTACACCATTAAAAATTTTATTATTTAATATAGGGTATAAAGTTTCATTTATTAGAGTTGATTTGCCACTTCCTGAAACCCCTGTAACACATATCATTAATCCAAGTGGAAATAAGACATTAAGATTTTTTAAATTATTACCATTACATCCTTTTAGTTCAATAAACTTTCCGTTTCCAATTCTTCTTTTATTTGGGATTTTAATTTTTAATGTATCGTTTAAATATTTAGCTGTAATTGTTCCTTTTTTCTTAAGAAGAGTAGGGGGGCCGGTAGAAATTATTTCACCACCATTATTGCCGGCGAAAGGCCCCATGTCAATTAAATAATCTGAATTAAGCATAATGTCTTTGTCATGTTCAACTACTATGATTGAATTTCCAATATCACGTAAAGATCTTAATGAATCTATTAATTTAATATTATCTCTTTGATGTAAACCTATACTAGGCTCATCGAGAATATATAATACTCCTAATAATTGTGAACCAATTTGTGTTGCCAGTCTAATTCTTTGAGATTCTCCCCCAGAAAGTGATTTAGTAGGTCGGTTTAAATTTAAATAACTTAGTCCAACATTTAATAAAAATTTAATTCTCGTTAGGATTTCTTTGATAATTTCCTCTCCAATTAATTTTTCATTATCTAAAATTTTTTTTGAATAACTATCCAACCATGAATATAATTGAGAAAGATCCATTTTAGACAATTGAGAAATATTTTTATTATCAATTTTAAATTGAAGAGCTTCATTTTGTAATCGATTTCCTTTGCATTTTTCACATTCAATTTGATCCATAAAACTTGATGCCCATCTTTTTAAAGAGGAAGATTCTGAATTTTCATAGGTGTTTTTTATAAAATTTTCAATTCCCTCATAATTAATATTATATTTTCTTGTGATTCCAAGTGTTTTAGATTCTATATCAAAATTTTCGACACCTCCATTTAAAATCACATCAAGAGCTTTTGTTTTAATTTTTTTAATAGGATCCTTTAGTGAGAAGTTATATTTCTTTGATATAGTTTCAATTTGCTTATATGACCATGAACTTTTATTGGTGCCTAAAGGAATAATACCACCATCTTTAATTGATTTATTATAATCTGGTATGATTTTTTTTCTATTTATGATATATTGAACACCTAATCCCTTACATGTTTTGCACATTCCTTTGGGAGAGTTAAATGAAAATGTATTGGGTTCAGGTTTACTATAAGAAATTCCACTATCAGGACAGACAAGATCTTTGCTGTAATATTTTTCTTTTTTAGTTTTAGGGTTAATAATTAAAACAGAATTTTCACCATTATAAAGAGCTGTTTTTATTGAATTTGTTAATCTAGAAATCGATTCTTTATTATTTTTTACTATTATTCTATCAATCAATAATTCGATATCATGATTTTTATATCTATCTAACATCATTCCTTTCTTTAAATCAATAATATTTCCGTTAATTCTAGATTTTAAAAAGCCTTTTTTTATAAATGAATCAAACAATTCTCTGTAATGACCTTTTCTGGATTTTACAACTGGTGATAAAATATAAATTTCTTTATACTCAAAATCTTTTTTAACTAATTGAATTATTTGGTCTTCAGTATAGCTAACCATTTTTTTATTGTTAAATGAACTATAAGCAACCCCTAATCTGGCATATAAAAGTCTAATGAAATCATATAATTCTGTAACTGTTCCAACTGTAGATCTTGGATTTTTAGAAGTTGTTTTTTGTTCAATCGCAATTACAGGTGATAGCCCCTCAATTTTATCAACTTCTGGTCTTTCCATATTTCCTATAAATTGACGTACATATGCTGAAAAGGTTTCCATATACCTTCTTTGGCTTTCTGAATATATAGTGTCAAATGCAAGTGAAGATTTTCCGCTACCTGATAAACCAGTAATTACAACAAATTTATCCCTTGGAATTGATAAGTTTATATTTTTTAAATTGTGAACTCTAGCACCTTCTATTTCAATTGTGTTTTTTGATTTCATAAAGTAAGTTTGCAAAATTAAGATATTAAGCTTAAAATTTGCTACTTAAATGAAATTGAAAATTTAAATTAATATAAATAAGAAGCAAAATCATCTCCTCTAGGATCAGCTCCCGCTTGAATTAATCCTTTAGAGTCAATATATAATGCATCTACTCTCCCTATTAATTCTTTTTCGGGTTTAATGAAATAACCTTTGTTTAATAAGTTTGGAATTAAATGATCAAATTTTTCAGGCTCCAATCTAATTTCATCAGGGAGCCACTGATGATGGAACCTAGGAGCATTTACTGCTTCTTGAATATTCATTTGGAATTCATAAACATTTAAAATAGTTTGTAGAACTGAAGTAATAATTGTTGAACCTCCTGGAGTTCCCAAAATCATTAATATTTTTCCTTTTTTTTCAATTATAGTAGGAGTCATAGAACTTAACATTCTTTTTNNAGGNNGTATTGAATTGGCNTCNCTNCCAANTAATCCAAACATATTNGGAGTTCCAGGTTTACTNCTAAAATCATCCATTTCATTATTTAAGAAAAATCCNCCTTTTTCNANNTAAACTTTTGANCCATAACNNGCATTNAAAGTTGTNGTAACNGCAACAGCATTTCCTTNAGGNTCAATTATTGAATAATGAGTAGTTTCATTACTTTCATNAGGAAAAATTTCCCCATAANTTATTTCNGATGAAGAAGTTGCTNTATCAAANGAAAAGTTATTCATTCTAGATTTTAAATAATTATTTGATATTAATTTAGATTGAGGAATNCTNACNAAATCTGGGTCTCCAAGAAACTCACTTCTGTCGGCATATGATCTTCTCTGNGCTTCTGTTANTAATTGAATATATTTTANAGAATTATGACCANATTCTTTAANTGAAAAAGGTTCTATCATTTTCATTATTTGTCCNAGACANATACCTCCGCTTGANGGNGGTCCCATTGAAAATANNTCTAAATCTTTATATTTAAANTTNATCAAATCTCTCCAAACAGGAGAGTAGTTTTTCATGTCNTTTAAAGAAATTATNCCACCNGTTTTTTTAACTTTATCAACTATTANTTGAGCAATAGGNCCTTCATAAAAACCTTTTTTNCCNTTTTTTTGAATTATTTTTAAAGTTGAAGCTATTGCATNATTTTTAANAGTATCTCCCGCTNTAAATTTATNTCCATAAAAAGTTTCTTTACCATTGACTTTNATAAAATCNCTTCTTTTACTATTTAAACTATTTTCTTGCTTTTTTGTCACAACAAAACCTTTTTCTGCTAAATCNATAGCGGGTTGGACAAGAGTAGCCCATGGTAAAGTTGCCATTTTCTCATAAANTTCATACAAACCTGCNACAGTTCCAGGAACACCAANAGCCATNCCTCCANGAGTACTTTTATCTGGAATGATATTCCCNTTATTATCTAAAAACATATTTTTTGNAGCATTCTCTGAAGCCTTTTCTCTGTAATCTAAGCTTCCTTTTTCTCCATTTGCTTTTCTGAAAACAAAAAAACCACCTCCTGCTAGGTTTCCTGCATTAGGATAGCATACTGATAATGCAAGATCAGTAGCAATCATTGCGTCAAATGCATTTCCTCCTTTTNNCATNATAGCAATTCCAATATCAGANGCTTCNTTTCTAGCTGAAACTACTGCTGCTNTAGGCTCATNTTNNNGATTCGTACATCCAAGAAAATGAATTANGATTAAATNAATTNTAAANAAAAATTTAANATTTTTCATTAANTAGTTTTTTTTAATAATNNAGCNTGAAAATACATTATTAATTAACTTAATTTTAAAAATATTATAAAAATAAATTATATAATTTTTCTTAATAACCTTTNTATCTTTGTTNTATGCCACTAATAAAATCTATTTCAGGTATAAGAGGAACNGTAGGTNATGATGATAAAGAGAATCTTTCTCCANTNAATATTAAAAAATTTGTTATTTCTTATTGTCANTGGATTTTATTGTCAAATAAAAATCTAAANAATNTAAGAATTGTAACTGGAAGAGATGGNNGAGAATCAGGTCCAGAAATACATAAATTAGTNAATGAAACAATAATTTCTNNNGGAATAAATGTNTTAGATCTTGGNCTTTCAACAACACCATCAGTAGGGTTTTCTATTCCAAGAACAAAATCTCAAGGAGGGATAATTATTACAGCTAGTCATAACCCAAAAGAATGGAATGCTCTTAANCTNCTTNATNNAAATGGAGAATTTATTNATAAAGAAGCTNGTGAATTAATAGNTGATAAAGTAAATACCATNANNATTNAAGATTTTAAAAAAGAAAAAATTGGAAATATTACNTTCAAAGAANCATATTATAAAAACCATATTGATGAGATTTTAAAAATTCCTTTTTTNAACCTTAATAAAATAAAGTCTAAAAANTACANAGTTGTCATTGATGGGATTAATTCANCNGGAGGTATTGCTGTNCCTTATCTTTTAANTAAACTTAATATTAANTGTNTTGAATTAAATTGNATTCCTGATGGAAANTTTTCNCATAACCCNGANCCACTTAAAGAGAATCTNAAAGAATTATGCGAAAGTGTAAAATTGAATTCNGCAGATTTTGGAATTGCTGTNGATCCAGATGTTGATAGATTAGTTTTTGTTGATGAAAAAGGTGANGTTTTTGGTGAAGAATANACTTTAGTNGTTTGTGCAGATTACATTTTAAGTAAAACACCAGGTAACACGGTTTCCAATTTATCTTCAACCAGAGCTTTGTCAGATATAACANAAAAATATGGANAAAAATATTTTTCAAGTTCTGTTGGAGAAGTAAATGTTGTTAAAAAAATGAAGGAAAACAATGCTGTAATTGGAGGAGANGGTAATGGTGGTGTAATTTATCCTAAAACTCATTATGGAAGAGATGCTTTAATTGGTATTATNTTTTTTATATCNCATTTAGTTGAAAAGAANATATCAGTTTCAGAGTTAAAAAAAATTTANCCTCAGTATTTTATGAATAAAAGTAAANTANAGTTATCNNAAAANATTAACACAANTCATCTTTTAAAAAAAATCGANAATTTTTANAAAAATGAAAAGATTANTAAAGAAGATGGTTTGAAAATTGATTTTAAAGAATCTTGGGCTCATATAAGGAAATCTAATACTGAAATGATCCTTAGGATATATACTGAAGCNAAAACTGAGGATAAAGCCAAAAGTTTATCAAAAGAGATTNTTGANAAAATTATNNAGATTTAAAAGATTTNGAATGTTTAAATCTATTATGAGCCCAAAAATATTCAGAAGGATCTAATTTNATTTGATTTTCAACTAATTCAATAAATTTATTTGTTATTTCAAATTCTTTNGNTTTANCAGGGTTTTTTGATAAAACTTTAAACTCAGCTTCATAATANCCTCTTTTAACTCTTTTGATTTCAGCAAAAACTACAGGAATATTTAATTTTCTTGAAAGACGTTCAGCTCCAGTAAAAAANGGNGTATTAANACCCATGAATTTAGTCCAATATGTTTTTTTTCTTAGTTTAGGAGATTGATCAGCTGCAAAACCGTATACTGCTTTATAGTTGTTTTTTTCGTTTTTAATTATTGATTCAACTGTATCATATCNNGACAAAAGAAGAGCTTTATGTTTTTTTCTCATTTTTTTNACAAGATTGTCAAAGTATGGATTTTCTANAGGAGAGTATATNCCTATNCCAGGAATNTCAATATAATAACTTATTGAAAGCATCCATTCCCAACTAGAATANTGNCCNCACATAATAAAACAACTTCTATTNTCATTTTCAAATTCTTTGATTACNTCNATATTTTTGAATANGAACCTTTTTGTCATATCTTCCTTAGACATTCCTAATGATTTAATAATTTCAAGAAATAAATCACAAAGATGTTTGTATGCCTTTCTTTCTATAATTTTTTTTTCTTTATCACTTAGNTTTGGAAAAACAAGNTTTANATTTTTTCTAATCACCTCTTTTCGNTATTTAAANATATGTTGCANAAAAAACGAAAGTAAATCCGATAANATATAGAATANTGAAAATGGCANCNTTGATATTATATATAAAAATGGATAGGCTAAAAAATANGTTAAAGCGTGCAAATTTATTNATTAGAAATAATTGACAAAGATAATTAATATAGTCCCCAAAATTTAATATAACTTTATAAGAGTTTTAAGTTAATAANTTTTTTAATGGATTTTATAAATAANTCACCACTAANNCANNTTTTAGAAAGTNTATTTNCTACATATAAAGANAGNGTCCCNTATGTAAAAAAAATCACTAANGCAATGATTGATAATAAATTAGTTTCTAGCCAATCTNAAATAATTAATGATCATATTGCTTTTAGAACTCTTGGTNTAAAAAANTTAGGTCTTAAATCTTTTGAAAAAATATTCTTGCATTATGGATACAAAAAGAGAGATTTTTATAGGTTTAATAAAAAAAAATTAAACGCTTATTGGTATTCTCCTCCAGAATATAATNTNCCTAGAATTTTTATTAGNGAACTATGTGTAAATGAACTTTCAAANAAATGTCAGCAAATTATAGGTTCATATATTAATNATATTNAAAATGANCCTGTAGATGATGTAAATNTGAATGATGTAAAAGAAGTTATTTCCTTTTTTAGAAAACCCTTATGGGATTTACCATCTTTAAAAGATTATAAGATTTTATTAAAAGAAAGTGAATATGCCTCTTGGGTAATTTACAATAGATATTATTTAAATCATTATACTATAAGTGTGCACGAACTTCCAGANGGNTATAATACTTTNGAGGAGTTTAATGATTTTTTGTTGAATTTNGGAATTAAATTAAATGATTCAGGAGGTTTNTTAAAAATAAGNAAAGATGGNTTNCTTAAACAAAGNAGNACGATAGCAAATAGNGTNTTAGCAAGATTTAANAATNANGANNAATCATATATTGCTGGAAGTTATGTTGAATTTGCAGAAAGAAAAGTTCTTCCAGAATATGCAAATTTAAAANCANGTANAGTTAAAAGCNTNCATNGAAGNGATGGCTTTGAAACTGGAAACGCTGATTTAATTTTTGAAAGCACTTTTTCTAATCAAGTTAAAAAATAATGAAAGACATCTCTAAAATACTTAAAGAATTAAATNTTTTAAATCNTAATAAAGGNTGCTCAACAGGNCTCTAATTGGTTTGCAAATGGNAGGAAAAANATTTCATATAGTCCAGTTGACGGAAAAANAATTNNGGAAATTTCTGAAGCTTCAAAAAGAGACTATGAAAAAGTTGTTTTAATAGCTAAAAAGGCTTTTTTAAAATTNAGACAAATCCCAGCTCCAAAAAGAGGAGATATTGTCAGGCAATTTGGTGAGGCTTTGAGAGAAAAAAAAGAACTTTTAGGTCATTTGGTTTCATGGGAGATGGGAAAGTCTTTACAAGAAGGTCTTGGTGAAGTTCAAGAAATGATTGATATATGTGATTTCGCCCAAGGTCTATCAAGACAACTTCATGGNTTTACAATGCATTCNGAAAGGCCTAAACATAGAATGTANGAACAATATCACCCATTGGGGATAGTTGGAGTNNTTTCAGCATTCAATTTTCCTGTAGCTGTATGGTCATGGAATGTTTCCTTAGCATGGGTTTGCGGNAATGTTTGNATATGGAAACCAAGTGAAAAAACTCCAATATGTAGTATTGCATGTCAAAAAATTATAAGTGAAGTTTTAATTAAAAANAATTTACCTGAAGGNGTTTCATNNTTAGTTAATGGAGGAGTAGATATTGGTNAATTAATTGCTGAGGATAAAAATATTAATNTGGTGTCAGCTACTGGTTCNACAAAAATGGGAAAAGAAGTAGCNAGTATTGTGGCNAANAGACTTGGGAAAACACTTTTAGAACTTGGAGGNAATAATGCAGTTATAATATCAAAACATTCAAAATTAGATCTTGTTTTAAAAGCTTCAGTTTTTGGTGCAGTCGGAACTTGTGGGCAAAGATGTACATCAACAAGGAGGTTAATAGTTCATTCTGAAGTATATGATGTNGTATTAAAAATGTTAGTAAAATCATACANNCAATTAAAAATNGGNAATCCTTTAAATGAAAATAACCATGTAGGACCACTTATTGANAAAGACTCTAAAAATGAATATTTNAATACTATNAATGAAATTAATAAACAAGGAGGAAATTGGGTTGTAGAAGGAGGAGANGTTAAATTNAAAGAGTTTCCAGNAGGTTTTTATGTNAAACCAGCTATTGCAGAAGTTGATCATAAAGCACCAATTGTTCAAAAAGAGACTTTTGCACCGATTTTATTTTTGATTAAATATTCAGGAGNNATATCNAATGCTATTAAAATTCAAAATGATGTTTCACAAGGTTTGTCNTCCGCAATTATATCAGAAAACTTNACAGAAGTTGAAACNTTTTTATCACATTGGGGNAGTGATTGTGGAATAGCTAATGTNAATATTGGCACATCTGGNGCTGAGATAGGGGGTGCTTTTGGTGGAGANAAAGANACTGGAGGAGGNAGAGAGAGTGGNTCAGATGCATGGAAAGTTTATATGAGAAGGCAAACTAATACGATTAACTTTTCTGGGGATTTACCTCTTGCGCAAGGAATTAAATTTGATATATAAATATTTNTATTTAATTAAATGCAATCAATTTCTTTAATTACANTTTTGATAATCTTATCAAATGTTTACATAAGTTTTAAAGGNTTTAAAAACTACTCNTTTTTTNAAAAATATAAGTTNAANATCTATGATTTAAAAAAAAAAGAATANTATAGATTAATTTCATCTGGATTTCTTCATGTTGATTCAACTCATTTGATTTTTAATATGATTACTCTNTATTTTTTNTCCCAAGTTGTATTATTTAAATTTGGAATNCTTTCTTTTTTAATTATATANNTAGGTAGTTTAATTATTGGNAATTTATCCTCTTTTTATTANCANTTCAATGANAACAATTACACTGCTGTTGGCGCAAGTGGAGCAGTTTCAGGAATNTTATTTAGCTCAATATTAATATATCCTGAAATGGAATTATTTATATTCTTTATACCAATTCCAATTCCAGGATATNTTTTTGTTATAGGCTANATGATATATACTTTATATGGAATGAAAAGTCAATCTGATTCAATTGGACATGTCACTCATTTTGGAGGAGCAATTTCTGGAATATTNTTNAGNTTGTTTATNATGCCTCAATTACTNATTGAATCTTTTGAGGTTTTAAGTATATTGTTGGNTACAATTTTAATNAGNGGTTTNTATTTNTTTAAATTAAAAAAATAGAATTTTATTAATTAAGTAACTGACTTATTCTATTCTCAAGCTGAATTCCTCTCAAATTTTTCTCAATAATTTTTCCNTTTTCATCTAAAAGAAATGTAGCAGGTATTGCGTTAACTTTGTAAAGTACTGCAATNGGATCTTTCCAAAACATTAAATTTGAAACATGNGCATNCCAATATAAACCATCATCNTTNATTGCTTGAAGCCATTGATTTTTATCTCTNTCCAAAGAAACTGATATTATCTGTAGNCCTTTGCTTTTATATTTNTTGTACATGCTTACTAGTCCTGGATTNGCAATNCTACATGGTTTACACCAACTTGCCCAAAAATCAATTAATGTGATTTTTTTTAAATTNTCATCTAAATAAAATANATCTCCATTAGGTTTTGGGCCATTAAAATTTGGAGCTATTTCACCAACTTTTGCNGGTTCTTTAGGTGCTTTTAAAATTTGATTGATATTTATACCAGAAGGACTGTTTACTACTCTTTTAGTGAAGTTTTTATAATGTGTTTTTGCACTATCTTGAGAAATTAATTTAGAGTTTAAAAAACGTTCAAGAATTAAAACTGAAATATAAGAATCGTTATTAAGTTTAATAAATTCAAGCTCATANTTTTTTATTTGANCNCTTATNCCATTTATTTCTTCTTGTAAATCTAAATATAAAAGGGTNTCNTTNTTAAAAGACGCTTCTTGCATTTCTTTTTGTATAGAATTTAAAGTTTTTATNTAAGCTTTTGTTTTAGTTTTATATTCCATAAANCTATCNTTTGATTTTGTTCCGTATGATGTGGAAGAAGGNATNCTGTCTTTGTATAATTCNATCTNTATAGTTCCTTTTTCAAGNACAAAAGGAAAGTTTCCAGTGTAGTCTTTAACTTGNATAAAATTTATGTTAGGTATAAACACCTCTCTTTTAAAATTAAANGATCCATCTATTGCATTTGTAGAGTCAACTATAATTGGCTGATTATTTGAATCAGCNTCAATAAGNAAAANTTTTGTTTTTGATTTATTGTCAATATTTCCAATAATAGTTGATGAATTNTTATCGGAGCTACATGAATAAAAAAGAAATAATAAAATTAATAATCNTTTGATCATTTTAGTTTTTTAACTTGGTAAAATTAATAATTTANGTAGAAAAACTTATTNTTAAATTTGCTATATAATTAACAATAGCTTGGNTAAAAACAAAATAAGCATATTAAATAAGGAATTAAATGGTGAAATCANANATGNTTTGTTGTACAAAAAGTTATATGCTACTGATGCTTCTGTTTATAAAAAATATCCAATAGCAGTTGCTTTTCCAAAAACNAATTCTGANATAGAAAAAATAATTTCTTTTTGTTTAAAAGAAAAATTATCAATTATTCCNCGTGCAGCAGGTACTTCATTAGCTGGACAATGTGTNGGACCTGGAATTGTAATTGATGTTTCTAAATATTTAAANAAAATTATTTCAATTGANAAAATAAACAAAACAGTAACAGTTCAGCCAGGTGTAATAAGAGATGANCTNAATTTATTTTTAAAAAAATATGGNCTATTTTTTGGGCCAAACACATCAACATCTAATTATTGTATGATTGGTGGTATGGTTGGAAACAANTCCTCTGGAACAACATCAATAAAATATGGAGTTACAAGAGANAAAGTAATAAATTTATNTACTATTCTTTCAGATGGATCAAAAGCTNANTTNGGATNTTTAAATAATTCTGAAATAGAAAAAAAGTTAGAATTAAAANCCTTNGAGGGAGATATTTACAGGTATTTTATAAAGAAATTTAATGATAAAAAAANACAAAGAATNATAAATGANGGATATCCAGANAAAAGTATACATAGAAGAAATACAGGTTATGCTTTAGATTCGATTGTTAATCAAAAACCTTTTAATAAAAATGGTGATAATTTAAATTTATCAAAGATATTATGTGGTAGTGAAGGAACATTGGCTTTTACAACTGAAATTACATTGAAATTAGATCCTTTGCCTCCNTCAAAAGGCATCATGCTCGCTCTTCATTTTGATTCTATTCAAAAATCTATGGAATCTGTAGANTATTTAATGAAATTTGATCTAGATACTTGTGAGTTAATTGATAAAACTATTTTAGATTGTACTTTNCATAATCCTTTACACAAAAAAAACAGATTCTTTATTAGTGGAGANCCTAAAGCAATTTTATTGTTAGAATTTAAAAATNATGATATTAATTACATTGAAGAACAGATAAAGTTAATTAAGAATAATCAATTAATTAAAAAGTTAAGTTATTCTCANGTAGTTCTTAGGNAAAAAGAAATTGATGCCGCTTTAAGTCTTAGACATGCAGGTTTAGGACTNCTAGGNAATATGATTGGAGANAAAAAGGCTGTAGCATGTATTGAAGATACTGCTGTCCCTTTANATCTGCTTTCAAATTATATNTCAGATTTTCAAAAGTTAATGAAGGAGTTNAACCAAGAAATTGTTTANTATGCTCATGCAGGAGCTGGCGAACTGCATTTAAGACCAGTTTTGAATTTAAAGTCTAGTAGNGGAGTTTCAGATTTTAGAAAAATATCATCATCAGTTGCTGATTTAGTTAAAAATTATAAAGGTTCTNTAAGTGGNGAACATGGTGATGGAATTGTAAGNTCTGAATTTATTTCAAGGATTATAGGAGAAGAAAATTATAGATTTTTAAAAGAAATTAAACAGATTTTTGACCCTGAAAGTATATTCAATCCTGGAAAAATTGTTAACCCAATACCNATGGATGAAAATCTTAGATATGAAAANGACAGAAAAGAACCTAAAATTGAAACAACTTTTGATTTTTCAAGTGATAAAGGNATATTAAGAGCTTCTGAAAAATGTAATGGNGCTGGAAATTGNAGAAGTATTTCATTNAAAGGAACTCTTTGCCCAAGTTATAGAGCTACAAGAGATGAATTACATAACACGAGAGGAAGAGCAAATGTTTTAAGAGAGGTATTAACTAATAATAAAAATAAAAACAAATTTGATAGNAAGGAGCTAAAAGATGCTATGGATTTGTGTTTAAGTTGTAAAGCCTGTGCAACTGAATGNCCNAGTAGTGTTGATATTTCTNTATACAAAGCAGAATTCCAACATAATTACAATAAAATCTATGGATCTTCATTAAGAGATAAAATATTTGCTTACACTGGGAAAATAAATAAATTAATTCAACCATACAGAGCTGTTTACAACTATCTNTTTTCAAATAAANTTATAGNATTTTTGTTAAAGAAAGGGCTTAAAATACCCTCTAANAGATCTATACCAAAACTTGAGAAATCATTATATAAAAACTTGAAAATCAGTAANATAAAAAATGAAATAAAATCTGTTTATTTGTATTTAGATGAATTTACAAACTATATTGAAACNGATATNGGAANTGATTGTGTTTATTTACTTGAAAAACTAGGNTATAAAGTTAATTTTTTACANCCAACAGAAAGTGGTAGAACATATATTTCAAANGGNTTTCTTGATANTGCAAAAAAATGTGCTAAATATAATGTTGATTTGTANTCTGATTTAATTAATGAAAACACACCNTTATTAGGCATTGAACCATCTGCTATTTANACNTTTAATGATGAATATCCTAAATTATACAATGACAAAGAAAAGGCTACTAATTTAGCTAAGAATTGCTTTTTGATTGACACNTTTTTAGCAAATGAAATAAAAAAAGGAAATATTAAGNCNANTTCATTTCATGAAANACCAAAAAAAATTAAAATNCATGGACATTGCTATCAAAAAGCCNTAGGTTCTATTNTTGACACCTTTAACATCTTAAATCTACCAGTAAATTATNATGTAACAATANTAAATACTGGCTGTTGCGGCATGGCAGGATCCTTTGGTTTTGAAAAAGAACATTATGAAATTAGTCAAAAAATTGCTGAAGAAAGATTATATCCTTCAATTAANAACTTAGGTTCAAATGAATTATTAGCTGCAAATGGAACAAGTTGTAGACATCAAATATATGATGGNACTAAAATTAAGAGTTTACATCCGATTTCAATTCTAAAATCTGCANTNAAATAAAATTTAAAGTTTCAGTATCTTTGCANTAATATAAANATATGTCAGCTAATACTTTTGGGAAAATATTTCAACTAACCTCTTTTGGGGAATCTCATGGTCCAGCTATTGGTGGAGTTATTACTGGTTGCCCTTCTGGAATAAATTTAAATTTAGAAGAAATCCAGANTGAATTAGATAGAAGAAAACCTGGTCAATCAAATATAGTTACNCAGAGAAAGGAAGAAGATACAGTAATTTTTCATTCAGGAATTTTTGAAAATAAAACTACGGGATCACCTATTGGATTTTTAATTAAAAACAAAGATCAAAAGTCTCAGGACTATAGTCANATTAAAGATAACTATAGNCCTTCTCATGCTGATATGGTATATGATAAAAAATATGGTCATAGAGATTACAGAGGGGGAGGAAGAAGTTCAGCAAGAGAAACTGCNTCAAGAGTTGTTGCNGGNGCAATNGCAAAANAATTCTTGGAGTCAATNGATTTTAAAGCATTTGTNTCTCAGGTTGGAGNTATAGCAATTGANGATAATTATGANNAATATAACTTCAGTGAAATTGAAAAAAACATTGTTAGATGTCCTGATCCTAAAGTTGCAAAAGAAATGGAATCACACATTAAGCAAGTAAGAAAANAGGGGGATACAGTTGGNGGAATTGTTACTTGTATTATTAAAAANGTTCCTATTGGGNTAGGAGACCCCGTTTTTGATAAATTACATGCTAAACTAGGACAAGCAATGCTTTCTATAAATGCTGTAAAAGGGTTTGAATTTGGNAGTGGCTTTAAAGGATCTAAAATGAAAGGAAGTGAACACAATGATTTATTTAATTCNGATGGATCCACAAAAACAAATTATTCAGGAGGAATTCAGGGTGGTATATCAAATGGTATGGATATTTATTTTAAAGTTGCNTTCAAACCTGTATCAACTATTATGAAGCCTCAGGAAACAATTGANAAAAAAGGAAATAAAGTTGATATTTTAGGCAAGGGAAGNCATGATCCTTGTGTTGTTCCAAGAGCTGTTCCAATTGTNGAAGCTATGGCCGCTTTAGTTATAGCTGACTTTGTTTTAATAAANAGAACAGTTAAAAAGTAATTGATGAAAAAACTAGAACTTCATTGGCAAATTCTTTTAGGAATGGTTTTAGGCGTTTTATTTGGNTTTATAATGTCTTATACAGNATTTGGATCAAGTTTTATTTCAGATTGGATTAAACCTTTTGGNACAATATTCATAAATGCTCTTAAGCTTATTGCNATGCCATTAATATTAGGNTCNCTAATTAAAGGAGTNTCAGATTTAAAGGATATATCGAAACTTTCTATNATGGGAGGCAGAACANTAGGAATTTATNTATTTACNACAGTTTTAGCTGTAATAATNGGGTTAATTTTAGTTAANACTATTNCCCCTGGAAATTCAATTACAGAAAGTACTAGAAATGATNTGATGGCTACATATGAAGGAAATGCAAAAGAAAAAGTAGATGCAGCTTTTGAACAAAAAGAATCAGGNCCATTACAACCTTTNGTTGAATTAGTNCCTGATAATATTTTTGCNGCGACTACTAGTAANATAAACATGCTTCAAGTAATNTTTTTTNCTATTTTTTTTGGTATTGCCTTAATTTTAATACCTGAGAAAAAGGCTAAACCTGTTAAAGAATTTTTTGATTCATTNAACGATGTAATTTTAAAATTTATTGATTTAATAATGATTACAGCTCCATATGGTATTTTTGCACTTTTAGCAGCATTAGTTGTTGAATCTCCAAGTCTGGATTTGTTTCGTGCCCTAGGAATGTATGCTATAACATTAATTATTGGTTTAGTTTTATTAATTTTTGTTTACATGATTCTTGTTAAAATTTTTACTGGTAAAAGTCCATTGTACTTTATGAAAGGGATCTCTCCAGCCCAACTTGTAGCTTTTTCCACAAGTTCAAGTGCAGCAACTCTTCCTGTTACAATGGAAAGAGTAGAAAAACATTTAGGAGTTGATAAAGAAGTATCGAGTTTTGTTCTTCCTATAGGGGCTACAATAAACATGGATGGCACAAGTGTATATCAAGCAGTTGCAGCAGTTTTTATTGCTCAAGCTTTTGGTATGGATCTTTCAATTTCAACTCAATTAGGAATAATAGTAACTGCAAGTTTAGCCTCTATCGGAGCTGCAGCTGTTCCTAGTGCTGGAATGATTATGCTTGTGATAGTTCTGGGTCAAGCAGGTATTCCAGAAGCTGGTTTAGCTTTAATATTTGCTGTTGACAGACCTCTTGATATGTGTAGAACAATTACAAATATAAGTGGAGATGCGACTGTTTCTATGTTAGTTGCTAAATCAATGGGAAAACTTAAATAGTATATGTCCTATAATTTAAAAGACAAAAACATTATTATAACTGGAGGTTCAAGTGGAATAGGTGAATCAATAATCGACCTTTTATTAAAAAATAAAGCAAATGTTGTAAATATTGATGTTAAGGATAATTTAAAAACTAAAACAATTATAACTGACATAACAAATAATCAAGATGTAACCAAAATTTTAAACTCAATACCAAAAAAAATTGATATTCTTATAAATAATGCTGGCATTGGATTAGTTGGTAATATTGAAAATACTGATGAAAAAGATTTTGATAAAATTTTTGAGGTTAATGTTAAAGGTTTATTTAACATAACAAAAGTAATTATTCCAAGGATGAAGCAAAATGGAGGATCAATAATTAATATGGCATCAACTGCAGCAATTGTTGGTTTAGATGATAGATTTGCGTATTCAGCTAGTAAAGGAGCTGTTATGTCAATGACAAACTCAATTGCAAAAGATTATTTATCATATGGGATTAGATGTAACAGTATTTCACCAGGAAGAGTTCATACACCATTTGTAGACTCTTATCTGGAGAAATTTTATCCTAATAATAAAGAGGAAATGTTTGAAAAACTTTCTAAAACTCAGCCTTTGGGAAGAATGGCGAAACCATCTGAAGTAGCTTCTCTTGTTTTGTATTTATGTAGTGATGAGGCTTCATTTATAACAGGATCTGATTTTCAGATAGATGGAGGTTTTGTTAAACTAAATACTTAATATTAATATGAAACTATTCAGATTTGGAGAAATAGGTTATGAAAAACCTGGAATAATTAATAATAATGGAGATAAAATTGATGTTTCAGAATTTAATTCCGATTATGATCAAAATTTCTTTGCAAATAATGGATTAAATAATTTATCAAAATGGTTGGAAAACAATTCTTCAATATGCCCATTAATTGATAAAGATTCAAGGTTAGGACTTCCAATTGTTAATCCTTCAAAAATAATTTGCGTTGGATTAAATTATGAAAAACATGCTTTAGAGGGAAAAATGGACATTCCAAAAGAACCTATTTTGTTTTTTAAATCAACTAGTGCTCTTACAGGTCCATATGACAATATAATTATACCTAAAGGAAGTAATAAAACTGATTGGGAAGTAGAATTAGCTATAATAATTGGGAAAAAGGCATCCTATATTAAAAGAGAAGATTCCCTTAATTATATAGCTGGCTATGCATTACATAATGATGTAAGTGAAAGAGAATTTCAGCTTGAGAGATCAGGTCAATGGGTTAAAGGTAAAAGTTGCGATTCTTTTGCTCCACTAGGCCCTTACATTGTAACCGCAGATGAAATAGATGATCCTAATAACCTTAATCTTTGGTTAAAATTAAATGGTACTTTAATGCAAAATAGTAATACTTCAGATTTCATTTTTGATATAGAACATGTTGTTAGTTACATTAGTAATTTTATGACCTTGTTACCTGGAGATATTATATCTACAGGAACGCCCCAAGGAGTTGGAATGGGTTTAAACCCTCCTAGATATTTGAAAGAAGGAGATGTTGTTGAATTAGGAATTGATGGTTTAGGTGTCTCTAAACAAACCTGTATTAATTATAAATGATAATTGATTCTCATCAACATTTTTGGAATTATGATCCAATTAGAGACATTTGGATTGACAATTCAATGGCTGTATTAAAAAGAAATTTTTTACCTAAAGATTTAAAAAAAATATATCAAATTAATTCCATTGAGGGTTGTGTTGCAGTACAGGCTGACCAATCAGAAGAAGAAACTATTTTTTTATTGGATCAAGCTTCTAAAAACAGCTTTATAAAAGGAGTTGTAGGATGGCTTGATATAAAAAGCTCAAAATTAAATGACTTATTATCTTACTATACAAAATACTCTGCATTTAAAGGTTTGAGGCATATAGTTCAAAATGAGAAAGATGTAAATTTCATGCTTAAATCAGATTTTCAAAGAGGACTATCATGTCTAGAAGAATATAACTTGACATATGATATTTTGATAAAAGAACACCAAATGGATCAAGCAATTAAAATGGTTAAAAAAAACCCCAATCAAATATTTATACTAGACCACATAGGTAAACCTAAAATATCAAAAAATGTTGATTCGACTTGGATTAAAAACATAAATGAATTATCTCTAAATGAGAATGTGTTTTGTAAAATTTCAGGATTAGTTACTGAAACCAAATTTTTTAAGTGGGAGATAGATGATTTTAAACCTTTTCTTGATTTAATTTTTGACTGTTTTGGAGTTGATAGAGTGATGTATGGATCTGATTGGCCTGTTTGTTTGATAGCATCAACCTTTGAGGATACAATTAATATTGTTAAAAATCATATTTCATCATTTTCAGATAATGAAAAAAATAAAATTATGTCTTTAAATGCTATAAAAGCATATAATTTGTAATTTATACCTTGAAAATATTCTTTATATATTTAAAAGATGGATTTAAACCTTGATAACAAAGTTATAATTGTTTCAGGAGGTTCTAAAGGTATTGGACTGGGGATTGTTAATTCTCTAGTTAAAGAAAAGGCAATACCTTTTATTATTGGAAGAGATGAAAAAAGTATACAAAGTGTAGTAAAGAAACATAAATTAGAAGGTCATCAAATACATTATTTTATTGCTGAGCTAACAAACCCTAAAGAATGTCAAAATGCTGTGGAAGAGGTTGTTAATGTTTATAGTAGAATTGATGGTATAGTTAATAATGCTGGAGATAATGATGGTGTTAGTTTAGAAAAGGGGAATTATAAAGATTTTGTAAGCTCTTTGCATAAAAATTTAATTCATTACTATCTTATTGCCCATTACTCATTGAGTTCGTTAAAAAAAAGTAAGGGAGTGATAATTAATATAGGATCTAAAACTTCATTTACTGGTCAAGGTGGCACTTCTGGATATGCTGCATCTAACGGAGCTAGGAATTCATTAACTAGAGAATGGGCCGTAGAGCTTTTACCTTTTGATATAAGAGTAAATTCAGTAATTGTTGCTGAATGTTATACTCCAATGTATAAAAGATGGATTACAAAACAAGAAAATCCAGAGTCAAAACTTGAAAAAATTAATAAAAGGATACCTTTTCAAAACAGAATGACAACTGTTGAGGAGATTGCCGATACTGTTGTTTTTTTGTTATCTGAAAAATCAAGCCATACAACAGGTCAATTAATTTTTGTTGATGGAGGTTATACTCATTTAGATAGAGCTTTATAAAATTTTAATATTATGAAAAAAATTTGTCTAGCATTAGATCTTGTAAATAATAAAGAATTAATTGATGAGTATATAAATCATCACAAATCAGTTTGGCCAGAAGTTGAATCAAGCATTATTGATTCGGGAATAAAAAAAATGGAAATTTATTCTGTATATGATAGATTATTCATGATTATATATGTCAATAAAGATTTTTCTTTTGAAAATAAATCTAATTTAGATGCAGAAAACAAAATAGTACAGAAATGGGAAGTTTTGATGTCAAAATATCAAAAAAAACTCCCTAATACTAAGGGAAATGAGAAATGGAAAATAATGGATAAAATTTATGAATTAGAATCATAGTTAAATGGATAAATTTCAAAGAAAATATCCATCGGTTTTTTACTTAAGGGAAAAGGCAAAAAAGAGAATTCCCAAATTTGCCTTTGAATATTTAGATGGAGGATGCAATAATGAAGAAAGCTTATATAAGAACACTGATGACATTAGAAATATTCAGCTTAAACCAAAATATATTGTTGATAAAAAAGAAACTTCTATTAAAACTAAATTATTTGGAATAGAATATGATGCGCCTTTTGGAGTTGCTCCAATAGGTCTTCAAGGTCTAATTTGGCCAAAATCACCAGAAATATTAGCAAAAGCAGCATTTGACAATAATATTCCATTCATATTAAGTACAGTTTCGACATCGAATATTGAAAAGATTTCAAAAATAACTGAAGGTAAAGCATGGTTTCAACTATATCATCCAGCTGAAGATTCTATAACAAGAAATATTTTGCAGAGAGCAGAAGATTCTGGAATAAAAAACCTTGTAATATTAGCAGATGTTCCAACTTTTGGATATAGGAATCGAGAAATCATAAACGGGCTTTCGTTACCTCCAAAATTAACTTTATCAAATTTTAAAAGTATGCTGTCTAAACCTTCTTGGTTAATTAACACAATTCTTAAGGGTAAACCATCATTTGAAACCCTAAAGCCCTACATGTCAAAAAATTTAAGTTTAAAACAGTTAGGAAAGTTTATGGATGCTACATTTTCAGGAGCTCTTAATGGGGAAAAGATATCCAGATTAAGAGATTTATGGAAAGGAAATCTAATTATCAAGGGCATAGAATCATTAGAAGATATAACTATTTCTGAAAAATTAGGTTTAGATGGTGTTATTGTTTCAAATCATGGTGGAAGACAGATAGATATAGGAGAGTCTACAGTTAATTCATTAAAGAGAATTAAAAGCAGTTATAATGGTAAAATGAAGATTATGATGGAT
Source organism: Flavobacteriaceae bacterium (assembly GCA_002719315.1). Lineage (GTDB taxonomy): Bacteria > Bacteroidota > Bacteroidia > Flavobacteriales > Flavobacteriaceae. The sequence goes on along the minus strand of PBHD01000001.1, from coordinate 194,440 downwards.
AGTGGCATAAGAGAAGGTACTGATATCGCAAGAGTTTTAGCTTGTGGTGCTGAATTTACTTTTTTAGGCAGAACTTTTATGTATAGTGTTTCTGCTCTTGGAAAAAGGGGAGGAGACCATTGTATTTTAATGTTAAAAAGACAATTGAATCAAATTATGGAACAACTTTCCTGTAAAAACATAACTGATTTAAACAAACATTTAATTTAATTAATATGAATTTTAAATGGAAGGGTATAATGCCGGCTGTGACAACCAAGTTTTTGGATAATGATAAACTTGATTTAAAAACCTTCAAAATTAATATTGAAGAACAATTGAGTGCAGGTGTGCATGGAATTGTTTTAGGCGGATCTTTGGGAGAATCTAGCACCTTAGACGAGAGTGAGAAAAAGACATTATTAAATCAAACCGTTGAAATTGTTTCGGGAAGAATTCCTGTAATTATGAATATAGCTGCAAGTTCAACAAAAAAAGCAATTGAATCTGCGATTTTAGCTGAAAGAAATGGTGCTTCAGGTTTAATGATACTTCCTCCAATGAAATACAAAGCAGATAATAGGGAAACTTTAGAGTTTTTTAAAAAGATTGCTACAAAAACTAGTTTGGAAATAATGATATATAATAATCCAGTGGATTATGGAATAGAAGTAACGTTATCAATGTTTGAAGAATTGATGTCAATTAAAAATATTGTAGCTGTCAAAGAATCCACTAGAAATATATCTAATATCACTAAAATGAAAGCAAAATTTGGTGATAGATACAAAATATTAGCTGGTGTAGATACATTAGCATTAGAATCTTTAATGATGGGTGCAGATGGATGGGTTGCTGGATTAGTATGTGCCTTTCCAAAAGAAACTGTTGCAATCTATGAATTATACAAAGCAGGAAGAACTAAAGAAGCTATTGAAATTTACAGATGGTTTTTACCCCTTTTAGAACTTGACACAACTTCAAAATTAGTTCAAAATATAAAATTAGCAGAAGTCGCAACTGGAATTGGTACTGAAAAAGTAAGGGAGCCCAGATTGCCATTAATAGGAAAGGAAAGAAAAAATGTAATTGAAATAATTGAAAAAAGTTTAAAGACTAGACCTAAATTGCCAAACTATTAAAATTTATATAAATGATTACAGGTAAAAATTATATAGGTAATAATTTATCAGGAACAGGAAATAAGATTCACAAAACATTTAATTCTAAATCTAATAATGAAAATCCTACTGATTTTATAGAAGCTACTTCCAAAGAGGTCAATCAAGCTGTTGATTTAGCTGATGAAGCTTTTCAAGTATATAAAAATGTTTCCGGTAAAGAAAAATCTATTTTTTTAAACTGTATTGCAGACAAAATTTTAGCTTTAGGAGACGAGTTGATAGAAGTTTTTATGTTGGAATCCGGACTACCTGAAGCTCGTGCTTTAGGAGAAAGAAGTAGAACAATTTTTCAGTTACAAAGTTTTGCAGAAATGATTAAAAATGACAATTGGAAAAATAATATTATTGAACAAAGTTTACCAAACAGAAAACCAAATCCTAAACCTGACTTACGAAAAACTTTTATTCCAATTGGCCCAATAGCTGTTTTTACTCCAAGTAATTTTCCCTTAGCATATTCTAGTGCTGGAGGTGATACTGCAAGTGCATTAGCNTCTGGATGCTCAGTCGTAGTCAAGGCACATTATATGCATTTTGGAACTGCAGAATTAGTTTCTTCTGCAATAATTGAAGCCGTGAANAAAACTGGAATGCCTAATGGNGTTTATTCAAACATTAACGGAGGTGTTGAAGTTGGACAAGATTTAGTAAAAAATTTAAAAATTAAAGGTGTTGGTTTTACTGGAAGTAAATCTGGGGGACGAAGCATTTATAATATTGGAGCTANTAGGGAAGAGCCAATTCCTGTTTTTTCAGAAATGGGTAGTATTAACCCTGTAATCATTTCTCCAAAATTCATAAACTCAAGACTTGAAGAAATTTCAGATATACTTTCAGGTTCAATNATNTTAGGAGCTGGTCAATTTTGCACAAATCCAGGCTTAATAATAATTATTGAAAATGAAAACACTAATAATTTTACAAATAATTTGATAAGAANTCTTTCATCAAAAGAATCACAGTGTATGATTCATAGAAACATAAAAGAAAGTTTTTTGAAAAACATAGAGTTTCTTTCTAATCAAGAAGGAATNGAAGTTTTATCTAAAACAAATAATAAACTAAAAGGAAATTTTGTTTCCCCNCAAATAAATTCTGTTTTTGCNAAAGANTTTTTAAATAACTCAAAAATGCATCAAGAAGTTTTTGGTCCATTTTCATTAATAGTCAAATGTGAAAATTATGATGAATTAATTAATGTNACAAAAAGTNTAGAAGGACAATTAACGGGAAGCTTATTTGCTGAAGAGTCAGAANTTAAGGANTTTANNCCNGTTATTGATGTTTTAAANGATAAAGTTGGNAGACTTATCTTCAATGGTGTTCCCACAGGAGTTGAAGTTACTGAAGCAATGACCCATGGNGGNCCTTATCCAGCCTCATCTGANTCAAGGTTTACATCTGTAGGATTAGATTCAATTAAACGTTGGNTAAGACCAATTACTTATCAAGATTGGCCTTTTAANNTATTGCCTAATGATTTAAAATAAAATATAGTAGATAATTTATTTTTCAGAAACTAACTCTAATGAATTNATATCAACATGAGTTACAAAACTTCCATAATTTACAACTGCTTTACCTTTTTTAATTGAATCTATACTTCCNATAGATTTTCCGTCATAAAGCCTAACATGGTCNCCNACTTTNAGTTTGGCAGAGTTTTCTTTTTTAGATTTTAAACTATTTTTTTTAGTGACCTTTTTTTCTTTTCTAATTTTAACTAATTCTGGATCTATTTCTTTTTGAAGNNCTTTGTTTTTTGATTTATTTGATTTTANATTATTTGTTTTTTTCTTTTTTCTTTTNGAATTTTCAGCNTTTATAACTTTAATTAATTCTGAAACAAGAATTCTTTTTTTATTNTTAATAAAGTATTTCTCAGCTATNTCGTNAATCTTNTTTCCTAAAAGAATCATTTTTTGATTATGGTCATAAAGCTCNTGATAATTAACTAATTTCTTCTTTAATTTTAAATTAAGANTTTCTGATTTTTCATTTTCATTTCTAGCTATANTTTCTTTTTCTTTTAAAAGAATTTCAGTTTTAGACATTTTTATTCTTTGTTTCTGAAGTTTAGAAATNATTTCATCAAACCTTAATTTTCCTTTTTCAATTTTTTTCTTAGCATTATTTATTAATTTATCTGGTATTCCATTTTTNTTAGCNACTTCAAAAGTAAAAGAACCNCCAGCTTCNCCCATAATCAATTTAAATGTAGGATTGAGAGTNTTACTATTAAATTGCATGTTTGCATTACTCATTTCAGGNAGTTCATTAGCTAAAGCTTTTAAATTTGAATAATGNGTTGTTATTANACCATGAGAGTTTTTNTNATAAAAACTTTCTAATAAAGATTCCGCAAGAGCACCCCCTAATTCTGGATCAGATCCTGTTCCAAATTCATCAATAAGAAANAATGTTTTGTNATTGCATTNTTTTAAGAAAAATTTCATTTTATTTAATCTGTATGAATAAGTNCTTAAATGATTTTCTATTGATTGATTATCACCAATATCAGTTAAAATCTGATCGTAACAGAANAAGCTACTTTTTCTNTCTNCAGGAATNAANATTCCACTTTGAAACATTAACTGNAATAAACCAATTGTTTTTAATGTTATACTTTTTCCCCCAGCATTAGGTCCTGAAATGATAATAATNCTGTTTTCTTTGTTTATGNTAACATCCTGAGGTAATGTTTCTTTTTTTTCTTTTTTATTGTTTATCAATAATAAAGGATGATATGCTTTTTTTAATTCTAAAGTTTTTTTTGNGTTAAGTTCTGGTTTGATTCCATTTATTTCTTCAGCATACTTTGCACGAGCATAAATAGAATCTATGTGAATTAGAAATTTTTGATGTGTTTCAAATAAATAAAGATATGGCCTTAAAAAATCTGTTAAATCTGAAAGAATTTTCCTTACTTCTTCTTTTTCGTCAAAAAATAAATTTTTAAGTTCCAATGAGTGATCGGCTATATTTTGAGGTTCAATGAAAATAATACTACCAGTTTTAGAAGCTCCGACTATCTGCCCTTTTATTTTTCTTCTGTGCATAGCTTTAACAGCTAAAACCCTTATGTTGTCATAAATTGATTCTTTAATCTCATCTAAAAAACCCAGATTATTATAATTAGATAATGATTTGTTGAAATTTATAGTGATTAAGTTTTTAAGTTTTTTAATATTATTTCTTATTGTGAATAATTCTGTAGAAGCTTTGTCTTTTACTTCATCAAAAGAATTAATTATAGAGCTAATTTTATTTATTATTTCTTTATTTGACTCAGTATTTTTTGTTAGATCAAATAGGTTAGGATAATAAGTTTTGAATTTTAAAAAAAAATTAATGAGTTGGTTTACTTTCTTTATATTAGAAGAGATTTTATTATAAGAATTAATTTCTAATACACTGTTTTCTATTTCCAATATTTTAAAATAGTTGCTACAATCAAAAAAGTCATGATTAGGGATTATGTTTTTATTTTGAAATGAAGAATTAAACTCACTTACCAAATCTAAATTAAACTCTATTTTTTTAGAATTAAATAATGGTTTTAACTTTAAACAGTAATTTTTCCCTAAATCGTTTAAAGCATATTTAGAAACATGATTTAACACTTCTCTAAATTCAAGATCCTCGAGAGTTTTGTCAGGAATTAAAGACATTTCATTTTTTATAAATTAGCATACAAAAATAAGAAAATAGTGAAGCGAATTTTAAGTCAAGATTGGGAAAAAGTTCTTTCAAATCAATTTAAATTAGATTATTATAAAAAATTAGAAAAAAAAGTTTTAGACGATTATAATTCTCTAAAATGTTATCCTGATTTAAATAATATATTTAAAGCTTTTAACTTATGTAAGTTTAATGACTTAAAAGTAGTAATTATTGGTCAAGATCCATACCACGGGTATAATGAAGCAAATGGTTTAGCTTTTTCAGTAAATGAAGGAATTAATATNCCCCCTTCTTTAAAAAATATTTTAAAAGAAGTTAAATCAGACATAGGGAAAACATCCATTAATAATGGTGATTTATCTATTTGGGCAACTCAAGGAGTTTTTCTATTAAATTCAATTTTAACCGTAGTAGANAATAAACCTTTAAGTCATAAGGGCATAGGATGGGAAGATTTTACCAATGAAGTNATAAAAATTATATCTAAAAATGCATCAAATATCGTATTCTTATTGTGGGGTAATAACGCAAAAAATAAAATTAAATTTATAGATGAACAAAAGAATNGTGTTTTAATATCAGGGCACCCNTCACCTTTAAGTGCAAANAGAGGTTATTGGTTTAATAATAAGCATTTTAGTCAAACTAATAATTATTTAATTTCAAAAAATAAAACCCCTATAATTTGGTAGTTTTAAATTGATTCAACTAGATTGAAAGTTTGTTCAATCATATAATCAATTGTTTTATCAGGATCTTTTACAAAATNNCCTGTNGCTCTGTTAGCTAAAATCGCATTNANTGATAGAGACTTATGACCAAGCAACTTACACAGTCCATATATACCTGATGTTTCCATNTCTAGATTAGTGATTTTTTTTTCAGAATATTCAAATGANTTAAGCTTATTATTTAAATTTTCAAATCTTAAAGGGATTCTGATATTTCTGCTTTGAGGGCCATAAAAGCCNGAATTTGTTANGGTAATTCCGCTATTGGAAAATGTTTTTGAAAAATTATTAAATAAATAATCATCACATTTGAAGGCATATGGTTTTATNTTNTCATCATCGATGTTAAGATGCNTCATTAATTTAATACTCAATGATTCTTCAAATTCATTTTCATAGGAGTAGAAATTTAAAAGATTATCAAANCCAATTGCGAATTCTGACAAAAGNATACTTCCTATATTTATTTCTGGCTGAATNCTAGCTGAAGTCCCTAATCTTATAATATTTAATTGTTTCTTTTTATTATTAAGTTTTCCTGTTTTTAAATCAATATTACTTATNATATCTAATTCATTAATTACAATATCAATGTTANCTGTTCCAATTCCAGTTGATAAAACTGATACAGGAACACCTTTATACAAACCATTATGNATTAAAAATTCTCGCTTTTGTTTTTTTAAATTGATTGAATTAAAATGACGAGACACAAACTTTACTCTATCTGGATCGCCAACAGTAAATATAATATCATTTATTTCATTTGGAAATAACCCTAAATGATATATACTACCGTCATTGTTTAATATAATATTTGTTTTATCAATTTCCATTATCCTCCAACTTTTTTTACTTCATGTCCCATTNTTCTTAAAATAGAAATTATTTTNTCTCTATAATTTCCTTGAATNATAATTTCATTATTTTTTAATGACCCTCCAACACCAATTGTTTTNTTTATTTTTTTTTCAATTGTTTTAACTTCATTAATAGANCCNNCAAAACCCTTGATAACTGTNACTATTTTACCTGCACGACCTTTACTGCTAAAATGNGCTTCTAAGNATTGTTTGTTTAAAGAGGTCTTATTTNCTTGAANAATTTCCGGATCAGGATCAGGAGATAAATTTTCAAATTTTATTTTTTTTAAATCTTCAAAATTATTTAACTTTTTTTCTTTCATTAAAATATTACTAAAANGAATTTAATAATTAAATTTATTTTAAATAAAGTTAGTTAAAATGAGGTTTTTACTACTATTTTTGATATTATCTTTTTNTATGAAAGGTCAAAATAATAATCTTCCNTTTTNNGAAATTAGCAGTGAAAAAAATCAATATACATCAGCTAATATTATTTATAGNTTAATTGAAGGAGTNGGTTATAGATATTATTGGGCTTCNAAAGATCTAAAAAAGAAAGATTTAGATTATAAACCAAGCTCTTCATCAATNTCATCATATCAGACATTAGAACATATATATGTTTTATCTGAAACTATATTGAATNCCGCTTTGAATAAAGTTAATAATAGACCATCAGAAAAAATGCCAAAATCTTATAACGAATTAAGAGAAGAAACTTTAATGAATTTGCAAAAATTTAACGATATCATTATAAGTAAAAATGAAGATGATTTAAAGAGNATTAAAATTATATTTAATAGAGGTGGGAGAGAAGCTTCATTTCCTTTTTGGAACTTATTAAATGGTCAAATAGCTGATATGATNTATCATACAGGTCAAATAGTTTCTTTTAGAAGAACTACAGGAAATCCAATTCAAAAAGGAGTAAATGTTTTTCTNGGAAAAACTAAGTTAAGTAACTAAAAGTCCCTTTTCTCAAAATCTTCATTGTCTTTATCTATCAATCTTTTGACTATAAAATAGATTAACAAACAAATGAAAACAAAAATTAATAAAGATTCTATCATCATTCAACAGTTACAGCAGTTCCATATGCTAATATTTCAGAACAACCTTGCATTACCATTGAAGTTGTTAATCTAATGTTTACAATGGCATTTGCCCCCATTTTTTCTGCATCATCTTTCATTCTTTGAATAGCTTGTTCTCTTGATTCTGCNTGAAGNCTAGTATATTCAGATATTTCGCCACCTACTAAGTTTTTTATTCCAGCAAAAATATCTCTNCCGATATTTCTCGCTCTAACTGTACTGCCTCTTGCAATTCCTAGTGTTTCTTTTATTTTTTTATTTGGAATTTCTTCTGTTGTAACAATTATCATATTTATTTAATTAAAGAGTGATTTATTTATAGAAGGAAATAATTTCAATGCATTTTTATAATANATTTTTTTCAAAATTGAATCNTTAAGATTTAAACCATATAANTTCCAATGCGCATGTCTTTTCCTNTAATAATCAAAATATTCATCATCNGTTTCNAGTACTCTAAAATAAGTATAATATTCTGAAACTTTATATGAATCTTTACCAAAAAGTATTCTGTCTTGATAATCTGCAAAAAACTTCTTAGCTCTAATTGGCTGTCTCCCAATCTCAGCTAGAACTGCACCTATTTCTGTATAAACATTTGGATATTCATCNAAATGATCACTTAATCTATCAAGATCATTTCCCATCCAACCTAAATGAGCATTTATAAAAATTGTNTTTTTATTTTTTNTAAACATTTCATGTTGTTCAGATAAAATCTCTTCAAATGNTGGATTTTTTTCAGGATCTCTATATCTATTAGGTTTTTGTCTNAGCTCTAGCCATCTCTCATTATACTCGTCTTTAGGATCCCAGAATGATGATGGTTCTCCAGAATGAATTAAAACAGGCAAATTTAGTTTTCCTAATTCTTTCCATATAGGGTTTAACCTAGGNTCATTTATTTTTATTCTATCTCCATTTTTATCTCTGTCTGTTAATCCAAATGACTTATATATTTTTAGCCCCATAGNTCCCATTGAATAGGTTTCATTAATTAAATCTATGTTCTTTTTTATAAAGTCAGGGTCGTCAATTTCCTCAAAATCAATATTTATAAACAAACCAAATCGAGTAGGGGCGTTTTNTTTAATGTTTTCCATAGACTTTCGAAAATAAATGCCTCTAAAACCACTTAGATTAATCATAAATGCCATATTTAAACTATCCATCTCANAAACTAATTTTGAAAGATCTTTAATTGGCATATCAAATTGATGATTATGAACATCTACAAAAGGATATTTTGATTTTTTTATAATAGTTTCCTTTACTTTTAATGTTGATTTTGGATTATAAGCTTCTATATCCATAAGATTCTTTTTTTCTTGCAAAAAATCNATTGTTAAATAGGAAATCAACCCNATAAAAAATATAAANAGAGATAGCTTNAAAAAANTTTTAAATGAAACTAACGAAAACAATTTAGTTNGGTTTTATTGGGACTATGACCCTTGTTTTATCCCAGCTCATTATTAAATTAATTCCTAAAGTATCTTTATTAAAGTCAATAGTAAATTGCTCTANAGATTCATCCATTTNCTGAACGGGAACTATTACACTTAATATATCGTTTTNTTTATCAGGTGGATTAAAACCAAAAGCACCAGCNTCAGAATTAAGAACTACCTCCCAGGATTGAGANTNTGGAATAGCATACATTCTATAACTTCCNGGTTTTAGATTNTTTTCTGAAAATAAAANAGGTTTATTTAAAGATAATTCTGTAGCGAAATTAGCACCNAGNCTCCAGTATTCATTATATGGNACCAAAGCACTNTCTTTTTTTTCNCCNAAAATTAATCTGTTTTTTTTATAAGGTCTAGAATATGAAATATTTAATTCCAAATCATTTTCAACAATATTAGTATATCCCTTTGGACTTTTAGGGTTAATTATAACTGCATAAGTAAAGTAAAATACAATTAATAAGAAGAATCCTATTAAGGCAATAAATATTTTTTTTATCATAATATTACAAAGATAAACTCTCTATTTAATTTTATGTTGTTTTTTTTATCTTTAGTTCAAATACAAACAAAATTAAAAAGCTATTATTTCTTTTACTGCTTATTCCACTTTTTTCTTTGGGGCAATCTTCTTACACATCATATTATGAAAATGGTAATTTAAAAGTTACAGGCGTGGGTTTTTTTGAGGAAATTAAGTGGAAAATTTCTGCAAAAAGTGGACTTACCCTTAGGGAAAGCCCTGATATAAAATCAAAAAAAATAGCTAAAATCCCTTATGGAACATTTGTTTCTATTAAATCAAAAACTGATTTAAAATTTACAATAATTGATACTGACAAAGAAACAGGAATCACAAAATCCATTCAAGGTAAATGGGTTAAAATAGCAGCTAAATTTTTTCTAGGTCCAGGTGATAAAGGTTACTATGAAGATTTAATAGAACCTTCTGGTGTTGAGGGATATGTTTTTGATGGGTTTCTTAAAGAAGAGAGATATTTAGTACATAAACCAGGTGTCTGGACTTATTACTTTGAATCAGGTGTTATAAATGAAGAAGTGTTTTATTCAGAGGAAGGAGTTATCAAAAAGATAACTTACGACACTGATGGGGATATAAACAAAATTGAAGAACACAAAGAAGATGACCTTTGGGGGAGTGACGTTATTGTCACTTTTTATAAAAATGGGAAAGTAAAAAACATGATAGTGGCTGAAAATGGTGGTGCTGTTGAAACAACTTTTGACGAAAATGGAAATATACTTGAAGGGGGTTTTGGAATAGATATGAACATAACTCTATCTAAAGACATTAAGGATTTTTATTTTACTCATCCGGAACTGGAAAAAAATAGAATTGAAAAGGAACAAAAACCTATTGCAAAACTGACTGAATTTAAAAATGGACGTTGGATAAGTACAATTGATTCTCTTTCTGGAGTTGAAATTAGAAACGGTAAATGGATTATGTTTTATAAAACAGGGGAAACTGAATCTACTAATGTTTACGATTTCAAAATACGAAGAGAATTCATACAGGAATCAGGGGCTTTATATAAGCCGCTTGAATATCTGACAATAACAAATGAACAAAGTGGGCATTTAGAATATTATATAATTGAATACAGTAAAGAATTATTGAGTTTGAGTTATACTGGTAGAGGGAATACTCTCAATTATAAACCTGAAAAAGTGAATGATGAGGAGGATGAGTTTGATGGAGTTAATCTTACTTTTTTGGAAAAATATAATAACACAATATGGACTGATGGTTTAAAAACATTAAGATTTAGAAAACTTTCTTCAATAAAACACTCAGAATCAACAAAAGAAATAAAAGGGTATGTATTTGATGGCTTTTTAAAAAAAAGTGCTGGTAATGGAAAGTTTTACAATGATAAAGGTTATTTTATTATTAAAGATAAAATTGAAAATTTAAATAAAACATATGATATTAATGCTAAAAATGGTTTGAATGTAAGAGAAAGTCCAAGTACATCAGGGAAAATAGTTAATAAATTAGAAAATGGAATAACTGTAAAAATTTTAAAAAAAACTGGTGAGTTTTTTGAAGTAGAAGGGATAAAGGGTGAATGGGTTGAAATAGAAACATACAATCCATCTGGTGAAAGACAACAACTTGGATTAAATTCAATTTTTGACTCAGTTTTTGCTGAAGAAGTTCCTGATGAATCAACTTTACTAGAATGTACAATGTGTGGTTATCAAAGAATTACAAAAAACGAAGGGAATACTTTAGCTTATGAAAATCTTGTTAGAAATGATTTTGGTGATATTGAAGATTTTTATATTACATATTCTATATCTAACGATGTATTAGATGACGGCAGCAACAAATATGTCAGTATAAATTCTGATTCAAATTATATTGAAGAAATCAAAGACATAAACAAAAAGTTAAAAGTATATTCTAATAAGAAAAAAGATAGTATTGCTAAGATTCAAATAATAAAAAATAAAATTGCTCAAGAACAATACGATTTTGAAGAAATGGAGTATTTTTTTACTTGGAATGCAGTTTTTGTTGAAAATCCCAAAAGTTCTTCTGACTTTGAAATAAATGGATTTATAAAGTTTTTTAAATCTAAAAATGAATCAGCTGCACTTTTAGATTTTAATAAATCAATTGAATTAAATCCTAATTCAAATGGAATTATTTATTTTATTAGAGGATTAATTAAGAAAAATTTAAATATAAAAGGTTTCTGTAATGATTTGAAAAAAGCATCTGATCTAGAATATTTTTCAGCTAAAGAAATCTTTAGAAACAATTGTAAATTAAAATCTGGCTTCTAGTTAACTTTAGTTTTTTATCTTTAGTTTCAAATACAAACAATATGAAAAATATTATAATTTCTTTTTTTATTCTTTTTTCAACTTTTCTTTTTGCACAAAATAAAGAAAGACTAAGTGTTCACTATTTTGATCTTCCTTCAGAGAAAGAAGCTGCATTTATGAAATGGACAAAAAAGATGAATTTAATTCTTGAAAATGAAGGTTTTGGAAAGAATTTTTATAAAGTTTACAAGGTTAAAAGTGATGATAAAGCTAAAACTTTTAGATACTTTAGAATCAGTTCTTACACGAGTGACAAACATTATGAAATGACCCATAATTTAGGTGACAGTTATGATAAGCATCTTGCTGCTTTTTGGGATGGTGAATTAGGTGATTTTTTCTCAATGGATGACAAAACTCATATTTATAGAAAAGTTTATAGAGTTGAATAATATTAAAAAAGTTTAATAACGTCTTATAATTATTAAATAAATTCTTTTAAATAAAATGAATTGAAAGATTTCTTGAAAATATATTTTATTTTACTTTATATAATTACCGCGAGTGTTAGTGGTCAATTTCATCAAGAGCAAGTTAGTTTTGAAAGTGCAAATCCCTTTTCACTCAGTGATATTATAACAGCTCTAGATGAGCAAGAAAAGCAAAAAGTTTTTGGCCAATTAACAATCCCTACAGACAGTTTGAATCCTAATGAAAAATATCCATTAATTATAGGAGTTGCAGGGAGTAGAGGCTGGAAAAAGCATCACCTTGATTATATTAAAATGTATCAGGAACAAGGCTTTGCAACATTTGAATTGAATAGCTTTAAAAGTAGAGGAATAACCTCTACAGTGGGTTCTCAAGATCAAGTAACTATAGCTGCTATAATACTTGATTCATATCGTGCACTAGAGACATTATCTAAACATTCTAATATTGATAAAGATAGAATTGCTATTACCGGTTGGAGCTTAGGAGGAGGAGTAACACTTTTTTCTGGCTGGGAGCTCTTAAAAAACAAAATCACAACCGAATATAGTTTTGCTGCACATTTGGCTTTTTATCCACCATGTTTTATAAATCCAGAAAACTTATCTTTTACTAAAGCTCCAATGCACATATTAATTGGAGAAGATGATAACTGGACTCCGGCATCTCCATGTGAAAATTTAGTAAACAAGTTGTCCAAAAATACTAATATTGGGATTACTGTTTATCCTAATGCACATCATGGGTTTGATAGTGAAGAAACTGTTCATAGAAATGAAAAAGGTTATAGCTTCAAAGATTGTCTATTTGACTTAACATCAGAAGGAGATGTGTTGATGAATTACCTGAGAATACCCATGTCTAACTCAATCCTTCAAAAAGTTGGTTTATTATTTTGCGTTGAACGAGGTGTAGATATTGGGGGGAATCCAGAAGCAAGAAAAAAATCATTTAAATTTGCCGAAAATTTCATGAAACAAGTCTTTTTGACTCCCTAAATATTTAAAAGCTTCTTATATTAATGAAATAAACTCTTTTAAAAATTAATAAATTGAAAGACTTCTTTAAAATAAATTTTATTTTATTATTATTACTAAGTTCATGTAATAAAGAAAAACCTGATGCCGCTTATTCTAATAGCAATTTTTATACATTGATTCATGATGAAATAGAAAGAGGGTATTACTTATTCATTCCTGATTCTTATAATAACGATACTAAACTTCCTCTTTTACTAAATTTTCATGGTTTTGGTGGAACAGCTTATTCATATATTGATAAAGTAGATTTAAGAAGTTTAGCTAATTCAGAAAACTTTATATTGGTTTATGCTCAAGGAACTTCATTAGGGCCACTGCCTCATTGGAACGCTGGTTTAGATACTCCAAATAATAAAAGTAATGCTGATGATTTTGGTTTTGTAGATAAATTAATTACTAATCTTTCAAATAATTTTAATATTGATTCTGAAAGAATTTATGCTTCAGGATATTCGAATGGAGCTATGTTTAGTTATGCTTTAGCCTGCTATTCTAATAAAATTAAAGGTATTGCGTCTATAGCTGGCACAATGTTAAATGAAACATATAATGAGTGTAATCCTTCTCATCCCATCTCCATGATTAATATTCATGGTTCTGATGACGACACAATTCCTTATAATGGTAGTAGAGGAGGTTTTACTCCAATTCAGGATGTTGTTGATTATTGGGTGGAATTTAATGAAACTTCAGTAAACCCTAAGTTCTATGAATTTAATGATAATCAAAACATTATTGAAGAATACACTTATACGAACGGAAATTCAAATACAACTGTAAAACATATCAAGATAATTGGAGGAGGGCATAAAAACTTGTTTGAAATAAATTTTGAGGGAAATGATATTGGTAAAATTATTTGGGATTTTTTTTCAAAATAATATTTATTGGAGCAATAATGAAGTTTTATTCTTTTAAATGATTTAAAATCTCATTAGATATTAAATCAAATGAATCTTGAATTAACCAATGCGAAGCTTTTATTTTTAATAGTCTATAGGGAGCATCAACATAATTTATAGTTTCATCTATAGCTTTTTCTCCAATTGCCATATCTTTTGTTCCGTATATCATAAGGATTGGAACTTTAATCTTGCCAATCTTTCTTTTTCCCTTAAAATTATTAGCTCTATACCAATTTAAAGCAGTTGTTAAAGTGTTTTTTTGTCTAAAAACCTTTATGTAACTATCTATTTCTTTTTTATCAGAACTTCTCCATAAAGATTTTAAATTCTTATAATTTAAAATCTTAAAATAAAATTCTGGAAGAAACTTCATTCTAAACCATTTTAAATAAAAACTTTTTTTCTTTTGAATAATGTCGTTTTTAATTGCATCTCCAAATGCATCTAAATGAGGAACTGAAAGGGGAGTGTAAGTAATAATTTTTTTACTATAAATAGCACATAAAAACCATCCTATAGCAGAACCCCAATCATGCCCAACTAAATGAAATTTTTTGAAATTAAAGGCATTTGCAATATCAATAACATCTTGACCTAATTTATCTAGTTTATATTCTTTTAAACTTGAAGGTCTTGCATTAGGACTGTATCCTCTTTGATCTGGCGCAATAACTTTATAATTATTATCTGATAAAAATTGAATTAGTTTACTCCACATTTTAGATGTTTCTGGAAATCCGTGGAGTAAAATTACAGCTGAACCAGAATTATTCAATCCATTTACTCTACATTTAAATATTAAATCATTTTTAATATATACCTCAGCAAATTGTTCTTTATCCTCTGAATAATAATTTATTTTATTTTCCATAAACCACTTAAAATTCTAATCTAACACTTTTATTTATAAAGAGTAGTGCTTTATATTAAAAACAAACTCTATTTAACATAATATAAATTATAGTTTTATTTATTTTAAATCAATAATGATATATAATTATGTTTTTGTCTAATACTCGTATATTCATTTAATAATCATATGAATTTAAATAAGAATGATAATTTAGGGTTCTGGTCAAGTACATCACTAGTAGTTGGTAATATGATAGGATCAGGAATATTTCTTCTTCCTGCAAGCTTGGCATTATATGGACTAGTTAGTATTATTGGTTGGTTATCTGCTTCAATTGGAGCAATATTATTAGCTATTGTTTTTGGAGAACTCTCTAAAATATATAATAAGGAACCAGGAGGTCCTTATAAATTCACAAGAAATGTTTTTGGTAAATTTCCTGCATTTCTTGTTGCTTGGGGATATTGGATTTCTATTTGGTCCACAAATACAGCTATTGTTGTTGCTTTTTTAGGGTATTTAAGTGTTTTTATTCCCTCTCTTAACACATCTCCCTTATATTCAATAATTACTGGTTTATCGATTATATGGCTATTAACGTGGATAAATTCCAAAGAGATAAAAACTATTGGTTTTGTTCAAAAAATAACTGTAATATTAAAGGTAATTCCTATCATTTTTGTCGGTATTATAGGAATCTTCTTCATTGATTTTAATAACTTTTACTTACTAGAAATAAGCAATGATTTTAGTTTTAATTCAATAACAGTTACTACTACCCTTACCTTTTTCGCTTTTTTAGGAATGGAAAGTGCTACAATTCCAAGTGATAAAATAAATAAACCTAATAGTATAATTAAAAAAGCAACATTATATGGAACAATTTTCACTATAATAATTTATATACTAAGCAGTATTTCTATTATGGGAATAATCCCACCCACTACTCTAGCCCAATCAAGTGCTCCATTTGCAGATGCTGCTGAGGTTATTGCAGGAGATTATTCGAGAAAAGTTATTGCTTTAGGGGCTATAATTGCTACTATAGGTGCATTAAATGGTTGGATATTAATACAAGGTCAAATTCCTATGGCAGCATCTAAGGATAAATTATTCCCTAAGTTTTTTTCAAAAACTAATAATAATAAATCTCCTGTTTTTGGAATTATATTATCTAGTTTACTAATATCCATTCTTTTGTTATTCAGTTATTCGAAGACTTTGGTAGAAGCATTTACTTTTATGATTAAACTATCTACTTTATCAGTTATAACTCCTTATTTGTTCTCAACAGCAAGTTTAGCAATATTATCAAAAAGAAAATTTAATCGACTATTTATTTCTTTTTTAGCATTTATTTTTTCAATTTGGATAATAATTGGTTGTGGAATAGAAACTATTAAATTAGGAATGATTATGTTAATTGCTGGAATTCCCTTTTATTTTTGGTTTAAAAGAAAATAAAGAAATGGAAAAATACTATGTAAACCCTAATATTGAAGAAGCTAAAACTTTACCTTCATCATTTTACAAATCCTCTGAAACTTTTTCAAATGTTAAGGATAATATATTTTTAAAATGCTGGCATTTTATTGGTGATGAAAATAGTTTAATTCCACTTTCAAAAAGTGCATACCCATTTATTTTATTAGATAATTTTCTAAGTGAGCCATTAGTTTTAGTTAGAAATGAAAAAGATGAAATTAAATGTTTTTCTAATGTTTGTAGTCATAGGGGGAATATTGTTATTAATGATCCAGGAAAATATAGAAATTTAGTATGTGGATACCATGGAAGAAAGTTTGATTTAAATGGAAAATTTATGTCCATGCCTGAATTTCAAGATGTAAAAGACTTCCCTACTGAATGTGATCATTTACACGAATTTAGAATTGAAAATCTAGGGCCGTTTTTATTTGCAGGAATTAATCCAAAATTTGAGATTAGTGATACAATTAAAATTATTAATGAAAGGATTAGTTTCCTTCCAATTAATCAATTCAAACTAGATAAAAATAAGAGCAAAGATTATTTAGTAAATTCTAATTGGGCTCTTTATTGTGATAATTATTTAGAGGGGTTTCATATTCCTTTTGTTCATGATGATCTTAATGATGTTTTAGATTATGGTAATTATGAGACAATTGTATATAATAAAATGAACCTTCAAATAGGTTTTGCAGACTCAAGTGAAGAAGTTTTTGATTTACCAAAGGATCATCCTGATCATGGAAAAAATGTTGCAGCATATTACTATTGGATTTTTCCAAATTTCATGTTTAACTTTTACCCATGGGGTTTATCAGTAAACATTGTTAAACCAATATCAATTAACCAAACAAAAGTATCTTTTAGATCTTACATTTATGATGAATCCAAATTAAATAAAGGAGCTGGAGCTATTTTAGATAAAGTAGAAAGAGAGGATGAAATTGTTGTTGAGGGTGTCCAGAAAGGAATTAGTTCCTCTTTTTACCAAGCAGGCCGCTTCTCTCCTACTAGAGAAAAAGGTGTACATCATTTTCATAGGCTTTTAGCTGAATTTCTAAATTCATAATTATATTTATTAATTCATGTTTTTATTTTAAATATTTCTTTGGAATTAATTCTATTTCTGGAAATTCACCCAAATCATTAGTTTCAATCACCCAGTTATCTAAATCTTTTCTTAGTTTAACTAAAACATCAGAATTATAATTAGAATTAATAATGTTATTTATTTCATGTGGATCTGAATTTAAATCATATAGTTCTTCTGCTGGTTTTGGGTTTTTCAACCATAGAGATTGAGTTTCATTTAATTCCCCATCATTATATAATTCTAGAAGTTCTTTCATCATAGGAATTTGCATCCGATATGAATTGTTTAATGCATGAGGTTTATTAATGTTATAATTTCGTACATATTTATAATTTCCATCAGAAACAGCCCTTAACCTATCTATGACTTCGTCAAAACGATCAGTTGCAAAAAAAAGTAATTGATTTTCTTCTGCTTTTTGATCCCCTAGAAATGCTTTTCCTTGTATATATGAAGGAATTTTAATCCCTGCTATTGACAAAATAGTTGGTGCCAAATCGATAAAACTTAACAATTGACCAGGTTTAGCACTAATAGAAACTCCTTTTGGAGGTTTAATTATAAATGGCACTTTTGTTCCAGAACTATAAATTGCTCTTTTATGTCTTGGAAATGGACCTCCATGATCTGAATAGAAAAATATGTATGTATTATCATATTGACCTGAGTCTTTAAGTTGTTTTATAATTTTGGCAGTTTTTTTATCAGCTCTAATTAAATTACTAAAATTTACAGCAAAATCATGTCTGACAATATCAGTATCAGGAAAATATGGAGGTATTGTGATTTTTGATTTATCAACAAGAATTTCATTGTTAGTTTGTCTCCATAGACCAGATTCATGCATATGATGATCATTAAAAACAGCAAAAAAAGGAGAGTCATTAGGATTATTTATCCAATGTGCATTTTGGCTTGATTCATCCCAAGCATTAGTAGAAATTTTAAAATTATAATCTTCTTTAGCATTATTTGTACAGTAATACCCAGCATTTCTAAGATACTCGGTAAATGGTCTAATGTAATTAGGAAAATTAGGAGAATAACTTGGAATGCCAATTGAAGCCTCATTCTCTGGTTTATATGCATTATATGTCCTCATATTATGAGTTCCAAGAGTTGTTGGGTACATACCCGTTATAATTGCACTTCTGGCTGGTGCACAAACTGGAGCAGGTGTATGCATATTGGTAAAAACAACTCCATCTTCAGCAAGTGATTGAATAGCTGGAAGTTTTATTGGAACATTAGCGTATTGAGGGAAAAATTCAGGAGATTGATCTTCATAAACAATCCATACTATATTATATTTGAAGGATGATGATTTAGTCTTTGAATATTCGCATGAATATGTAATAAAAACAAAAGTAAAAGGAAGGAGATAATGTTTTAAAAAATGACAAAACTTCATGCAAAATGATTTTCTTAAAATTATAAAATATTCTATTTAAACCCATTTTAATTTATCAGATGCATAATTTAAACGATTAAATCATTGTAATTAAATTATAAAAACTAACTCATTATCATTTTTTTAGCAATGTTTAAGAGTTTTTCTTTAGCATTTAAGGACATATCCAAAGGTAGTTGAGCTAAACCTATAATTCTTCTTATAATTTCAATTCCTGAAACTTTATAAAATATTGATTTGTCTATGTTTTCAGAATAAGCCTTTATTATTTTATTTAAATAATCTTCACTTTCTGTAATCATAGTTAAATGAGCAGCCATAACACCCAAATCAAACTCTTTAAACCCTAAATGACTAAATTCAGGATCTATTACATATACATTATCATCCTTTTCCATCCAACTGCCAGGATAATAATCCCCATGCAATAAAGTATTTCCAACTTTTAAATACATATCTCCTATTCGTTTAACAACATCATTTACATTAGAATCATTAGTTATAAAAGTTGAAAGTTTTTTTAAACCACTTTGAATATCATCTAACTGAAAATCATTTTTTTGAAAAGGAAGGACAAATATATGTTCATGATTTAATTCTTTTAGAGAAGAATTTGAGGGAAATGAATTTACTTTTGTTTTATGGATAGATTCCAGAATATATATCAAGGAATTAAAATGATCTAAATTTATATTTTTGCTTGAATACAAATAGCTCATATCTCTGCATTGCCCAAGATCTTCTATTAATAGAATTAAATCTTTTTTTATAAAATCAATTTTTTTTGGGAAAAATTTTTGTATTTCTGATTTTATAATGAGTTCGTAAAACTGATCTTCTACTATTATTCTTTTTTCAGAATTTTTAATATTAGGATATTTATTTACATAGGGTCTGGATTGTTTAAGTATAAATGATTTTTTATTAGTTTCAATTCTTAATACAACATTCATATTCCCCTCGCCAGGGACTTCGATGTTATGAATTTGTTCATCAAAACTGAAAATGTTTAATTCTTTTTTTAAATATTTTTCAATCTCAGATAAAGAAGATCTTTTGGATATTTCTTTCATTTTATAATTAATTATAACGCTTTATATTACTCCAAAACTTTTTTTTCATCTCAATTACATTAATTAAAGTATAAATTTTTATTTCACGTTTAACGTTTTCATCTGGTGTAAAAAAAGTCTCTGAAATTGCTAATTTAGGATTAGCAATAGCCTCAATTAAAGCTAAGTCCCACATAATCCATTTCTTTTTATCTGGATCTTCTTTTGTCCACCATCTATTAAAAGATTTCCATCGATTTATTAATAAACTTCCAAGAGAACTATTATTTGAAAAATTTAATTCTACTTCATCTTTTAAAAAAATAAGTTTTTGAGAAGTTGTTGCAGACATTAAATTAAAATCTAATTCTTTACTATTTAATAAAATTTCTAATGCAATAGGATCATTGCCTGTATTAAACTCCTTTTTATTATAAAAGTTTGTCTTTGGATTATGCCATATTCCTAAATAATAAACTCTTATTTTTGGAACAATCGAGGGGTCTTTAATAATTGCAGATGCAACATTTGTACAGGGGCCTAGGATAGCTATATTAAGCTTCTCCCCTTTTTTCATTTCATGTGCTTTTCTTATTATTAATTCAGAAGCTTCTGAGGTTTGAGGGGATTCATAATTGACAAGTTTTTTATTTGCCCCCAATGGAAGAATAATTTCTTTTCTCTTTAATATTCTTAAAATTTTCTCATTTAATAATTGACTTTCCTTTACAGAATTTGAAGTAGCCAAGGGTGAATTATTAAATTGTGCAGAATTTATTGCTAAAATATTAAACTTAGGTTCAGAAACTGCTCTTGCAATAGCAAATAAATCATCTAATTCATTTGCTGTGTCAGCATCTATGATTAATGGGATTTTCTCATGAGTTATCTGATTTAAACCAATTATAGATATAAATACATAAAAATTATAGATTAAAACCTTAAACATTATACTTTTAAAATAATAATTAATTACGTGATTTTAAAACGGAAATAACATCATCAAATTTTGCTCCTTTAGCCTTTAAAAGTATTAATAAGTGAAACAATAAATCAGCACTTTCATTTAAAAATCTTTCTTTTTCATTGTTTTTTACTTCTATTATTGTTTCAACTGCTTCCTCCCCTACTTTTTGAGCTATTTTATTAATACCTTCCTTAAATAATGAAGAAATATAACTTTTTTTATTGTTAATATCATTATATCTATCCTCAATAACTTTCTCAAGGTCAGATAAAAAACCATATGAAATACAATTGTTTTCTTTCCAACAAGTATCAAATCCTTCATGACAAGTTGGTCCATCAGGTTTAGCCTTAATCAACAATGTATCATTATCACAATCAATTTTCATAGAAATAAAATTTAAATAATTTCCACTTTCTTCACCTTTAGTCCATAATCTTTTCTTTGACCTACTATAAAAGGTAACCTTTTTTGTTTTTTTTGTTTTATCTATTGAATCTTTATTCATGTAACCTAACATCAAAACGGATTTTGTTTCATCATCTTGAATAATTGCAGGGATTAATTTATTATTTGTTTTAGAAAAATCTATTTTCATTTTTATTATTTAAAATTTATAATCTAACATTTATTTTTTCAGCTTTCAACTTCTTTTTTAATTCATTTATTGAAATTTCATTGTAATGAAAAACACTTGCTGCTAATGCTGCATCTGCTTTACCTTGTTTAAAAACATCTATAAAATGATATATCTCGCCTGCTCCTCCAGAGGCTATAATTGGGATATTAATTAGTTTAGACAGTCGTAATAGAGCTTTATTTGCATAACCATCTTTTGTACCATCATTATTCATTGAAGTAAACAAAATTTCTCCAGCACCTCTTTTTTCTGCTTCAATTGCCCAATCAAACAAATTTAATTCTGTAATAGTCTTTCCTCCCATTAAATAAACTATCCAATTTGAGTTTACTTTTTTTGCGTCTATCGCAATTACTAAACATTGTGATCCATATTTTTCAGAAATCTCATTAATTAAATTAGGATTTTTTATAGCAGATGAATTAACGGAAACTTTATCAGCTCCATTTTTTAAAAGTATATCAACATCACTTATACTTGAGATACCCCCTCCAACTGTAAATGGAATATTAATTTTTGAGGCAATATTATAAACTAGTCGTGATAATGTTTTTCTTTTTTGTTCCGTAGCTGTAATATCTAAAAAAACAAGTTCGTCAGCGCCATCATCAACATGTTTTACAGCAAGCTCAATAGGGTCTCCAGCATCTTTTAGATTTAAAAAATTTACTCCTTTGACAGTCCTTCCATTTTTAATATCTAAACAAGGGATAATTCTTTTGGTTAACATTCTAATATGTATTTTTCTATTTCTTTTAAATCTATTGTTTTTTCATATATAGCTTTACCTATAATGGCGGCATAACAACCTGTAGACGAAAGTTTTTTAACATCAACCATATTTTTTATACCTCCGGAAGCAATTAATTTGATTTTATCAAAACCTGAAATAATTTTTTTATATAATTCAATAGAAGGACCACTTAGCATTCCATCTTTATCGATATCTGTGCAAATAACTTTATTTAATCCTTTATTTAAATAATATTTAATAAAATCAATTAAATTATAATTTGACATATTTATCCAACCATCTTTAGCTATTAAGTTGTTTTTAGTATCAGCTCCTAGAATTATTTTTTCAGACCCATACTTTAAAATCATTTTTTCAGCAATCTCAGGATAATTTACTGCAACACTTCCAATGGTTACCATGTCAGCACCATATTCAAATGCATTTTTAATATCTTCATCTGATTTAATTCCACCACCAAAATCTATAATCAAATTAGTTTTATAAGATATTTCTTCTAAAATTTTATGATTCACTATCCCCTTACCTTTTGCTCCGTCTAAATCAACTAGGTGAAGATTCTTTATTCCATGTGATTCATAGATTTTAGCAGTTTCTAAAGGATTTTCACTATAAATTTTAGAAGTTTTATAATCTCCTTTTGTTAACCTTACACATTTGCCATTAATTATATCTATTGCTGGTATTATTAACATATTTATAGTTTTAAAAAATTATTTAATAGTTTATTTCCTGAAAAACTACTTTTTTCAGGATGAAATTGAACACCATAAAAATTGTTTTTTTTAACTGCAATACTATATTTCAAATCATATTCAGAGATTCCAATAGTTTCTGGAACAATCGGAACATAATAACTATGAACTAAATACATATATTCTCCTTCATTTATATTATTAAATAGCTTTGATTCTAAATTCTCTAGAGTGTTCCAACCCATTTGAGGTACTTTAACCTTTTCAGAAAATTTTTTAACATAACCCTTAATTATGCCAAGACCATTAACGTTTCCTTCTTCGGTTTTTTCAAATAACAATTGCATTCCCAAGCAAATCCCTAAAACAGGTTGTTTAAGTTTAGGTATCAAATCTACTAAATCATTAATATATAATTTGTTCATGGCATTTTTTGCTGCACCTTGTCCAGGAAATATTACCTTATCTGACTTTGAAATAAACTCTCTATCTTTTGTTAAAATACTATCTACACCTAATTTATCTAATGCGAACTTTAAACTCTGAACATTACCCGCATCATAATCAATAATTGCTACATTCATTTATAACTCACCTTTAGTTGATGGTAATATCATTTTATCTTTATCTCTTTTTATTGCTGCTTTTATAGATTTTGCAAATGCCTTAAAAATTGACTCTATTTTGTGATGTTCATTCAATCCATCTGCCTTTATATTTATATTGGCTTTTGCAGAGTCACTAAAAGATTTAAAAAAATGAAAAAACATCTCAGTTGGCATTTTGCCAATCATTTCCCTTTTAAATTCCACATCCCATTCTATCCAGTTTCTTCCACCAAAATCAATACTTACTTGAGCCAAACAATCATCCATTGGAAGGCAAAAGCCATATCTTTCAATACCTATTTTTTTTCCTAAAGCTTCAAAAAAAGCTTTTCCTAAAGTTATTCCAGTATCCTCGATAGTATGGTGTTCATCTACATTTAAATCTCCCTTTGTGTCTATTATTAAATCAACACCAGAATGTTTAGCTAATTGGTCTAACATATGATCAAAAAAACTGATCCCAGTCTTAATGTCGCTATTTCCTGAACCATCTAAATTTAACTCAACAAAAACATTTGTTTCTCCAGTTACTCTGTGAATATTAGAAGTTCTGTTTTGTTTTTTTAAAAATGTATAAATTTCTTCCCATGATTTTGTTTTAAGTTTTATAACATTATCAAGATTAACATCTTTAACTTCGCTTTTTCCTAAATCAGCATCATTATCTATAAAAATTCCTGAACAAGATATATTTTTAGCCAATTCCATATCTGTTAGTCTGTCACCAATTACAAAGGAATTATCAATATCGTAATCTTTATTATTTAAATACTTTTTAATCATTCCAGTTGAAGGCTTTCGATTTGCTGAATTATCTTCAGGAAAGCTATTGTCAATACAAATATTATCAAAAANAACTCCTTCGTTTTCGAATGATTTAATTATAAAATCATTTACTGGTGTAAAGTTTTTGTAAGGAAAACTATCAGTTCCTAGGCCATCTTGNTTNGTAACCACAATAAGTTTATAATCTAATTCATTATAAATTTTACTTAAATAATTAAANACTTTTGGATAAAAAGATAGTTTTTCAAAAGAATCTAATTGATAATCTTTTGGTTCATTAACTAGCGTTCCATCTCTATCTATGAATAATATCTTTTTCATTGTNATTTATCTATTTCTTTCATTGCTTTAATTAACATNATATTTTCTTTAGAAGTTCCCACTGTAACTCTTAAAGTATTGNTGCAATTTAAATTCTTTGATGAATTTCTAACTACGATTCCTTTATCAATAAGTTGCTTATATCTTTTAGAACTATCATCAACTTTTAAAAGGAAAAAATTTGCATCNGATGTATATATTTTTTTTATAAAATGTATTTTTTTCATTTTNTATTCCAAAACATCTCTTTCTTTNAGGATAGCTCTTGTTTTTAATAAAACTTTATTTTGANTCTTAATTTTACTAATTGCTTCTTTTTGAGATAGGGTATTTATGTTATATGGAGCTTTAAGCTGATTTAAAAAGGAGATAATTTCTTCGTGAGCAAAAGCCATACCTACTCGAGCTCCAGCCATACCTTGTGCTTTAGAAAATGTTTGACATACAATTAAATTTGGGTATTTATTCAAATAGTTAATAAATGATTTCTGTTTTGAATATTCTATATAAGCTTCATCAACTATTACTAATCCNGNAAAATTTTCTAAAATATTTTTTAAATCCTTTTCTTGATAGCTATTTCCAGTGGGATTGTTAGGTCTGGCAATAAATAAAATTTTTGAATTATTATTACTTTTTTTAATTATCTCACTAACATTTAACTCGAAATCATTTAAAAGAGGAATATCCTTAACTTCAACACCATGAAGATTGGCAGATACTTTATACATTAAAAACGTAGGAGACGTTATTATTATATGATCTAANCCAGGCTCACAAAANCCTAAAATTGATTGAGATATAAATTCATCACTACCATTGCTTAAATAAATTTTATTNATNGAAATTCTTTTCCATTTTGANANCTTTTCCTTTAATTCNATTTGTAATGGGTCAGGATACCTATTAGTNAGAGATTTATAAGGACTTTCATTTGCNTCTAATAGAACCATATTTTTATTATCTCTNACATATTCTTCTCTTGCAGATTTGTATGGTTTTAAATCCAGTAATNATTTTCTTGCAAACTTTTTAATATTAAAAATCATATATATTATTTAAATCTTATTGAAACAGCTTTTTTATGTCCCTCTAAATTTTCAGCTTGAGCCATCAATTGAATTGTCTCTGACAAATTACTCANACCAGATTTTGATATTTTTTGAAATGTTATAGTCTTTGTNAAACTATCAACATTTACNCCACTATATTGTTTAGAATANCCATTGGTTGGTAAAGTATGGTTTGTTCCTGAGGCATAATCTCCAGCACTTTCTGGAGAATACTTTCCAATAAAAACTGAACCTGCATTTATNATNTTTGAGGNAAAATAATCTTCATTTTCTATTGATATNATATAGTGTTCAGGAGCATATTCGTTTATAAAATCAGATGCGTCTTTTTTNGATTNGAAATAAATAAACTTTGCATTTTTTAACGATTTTTCANNAATATTTTTTCTAGTTAATAATTTAACTTGAATTAAAATCTNNTTTTTGACTGANTTTATTAANTCTTTAGAGGTAGAAACTAAAATCACTTGACTATCAATTCCATGTTCAGCTTGTGAAAGAAGATCTGATGCGATNAATGAAGCGTTNGATGATGAATCTCCAACAACNAATANTTCACTTGGTCCTGCTGGCATATCAATAGAAACATTAAANTTTAAAGAATATTGTTTTGCNATNGTAACATATTGATTTCCTGGACCGAAAATNTTATANACTTTAGGAATAGATTCTGTTCCAAAAGTCATTGCAGCAATAGCCTGAGCNCCTCCAANACAATAAATTTTTGAAACCCCACATAATTTAGCTGTAAATAATATTTCGTTTGNAATATATCCNTTTTTATCTGGAGGTGTACAAANTATTATTTCTTTACATNCAGCAATTTTTGCNGGTATTGCCAACATTAAAATTGTTGAAAAAAGAGGTGCTGTACCNCCAGGTATATATAAACCAACCNTTTCAATTGCTTTTTTTTCTTGCCAACATTCNACACCTTNNTCCGTTTCAATTTTTTTAAAAACAACNTTTTGAGCNTCNTGAAATTTTTCTATATTTTTTTTTGCTGATTTAATAGCAAGTTTTAATTTTTNAGAAACTTTATTTTCAGAATTTAAAAGATCTTTTCTTTTTGTCTTAATTGATTTTATATCTATTTNATCAAATTCTTTAGTGTATTTATATAAAGATTTGTCTCCATTTTTANTAACATCTTTAAAAATNTTTTTTACTAAAGGTTTTATTTTCTTAAGATCTAACTCTGGTCTTTTNGTTATCTCTGACCATTTTTTTCTTTCAGGGTTTGTAAAATCAGTAATCATAAAACCATCTTTTCAATTGGACAAACAATAATACCTTCAGCTCCTGCATCCTTTAACTTATCAATTACATCCCAAAAACTGTCATCTTCAATAACTGAATGAACTGAACTCCAGCCAGATTTTGCTANAGGCATNATAGTTGGACTCTTTANCACAGGTAAGATGGATCCAATTTTTTCAATTTTATTATTTGGANCNTTCATNANTATATATTTTGAGTTTTTGGCACTTAGNACTGATTTAATCCTAAATCTGATTTTATTTATAATTTCAAGNTTATTGGGTTCAACTTTGGGAGATATAGCNAGTACAGCNTCTGAATTTANNATGGTNATNAGTTCTTTTAAATTGTTTTTAAAAAGAGTNCTTCCNCTTGAAACAATATCACATATTGCATCAGCCAATCCAATATTTGGTGCNATTTCAACTGAGCCATTAATTATATGTGTTTCGCATTTAATATTGTTTTTCTTTAAAAAAGATTTTAAAGTATTAGGATATGAAGTAGCTATTTTCTTTCCATTAAGATGTTTTAAATTTGAAATACTTGAGTTCTTNGGAATAGCCAATGAAACTCTNCATTTTGAAAATCCTAANTTTTCAATCACTTCTATATCATTTCCTTTTTCAAACAATAAGTTTTCTCCTATAATTGCAAGATCAATAACACCATCTTTTANNTATTGAGGAATATCACTATTTCTAAGNAAAAAAACTTCAACCGGAAAGTTCCTAGATACTACTTTTAATTGATCTTTTTCATTTTCAATTAATATTCCACAATCTTTTAAAAGATTTAATGAATATTGATTTAATCTTCCTGATTTTTGAATTGCNATTTTAATCATAGTTTATATNTATAAAAAAACCCGTTTGAAACACAAACGGGTTTATAATTGACATAAATAATCACATTACAACTCGCTTGAGCTGATTATAACATGATGATTATGTGTAATATTTTTTATCATTATCGCGGCAAATATATTTAATTNTTATTAAATGNCCTAAAACTAATTGTTTCCTCCTAATATAATTGGCATACCCTCCTGNCCAGTTCCAATTACTATAACTTTAGAATTAGGAGATTCTGAAAGCTTAATTGTAGCTTCAATTCCTTTTTCTTGGAGAATCTTNTCAGTTAAAGATGCACTTAAAATTCTATTTGCTTTGGCTTTACCCTCTGCCTCTATTCTTTGTCTTTCAGCTTCTTGTNTTGATTTATCAATTCTAAATTCATATTCTANGGCTTCTTGTTCCTGACGAAGTTTTCTTTCAATTGCCTCNTTAATTGCTNNTGGNAGAGTAACATCTCTTACTAAAACAGCATTTACTTGAATATGTTGACTAACAACATTTTTNACTGTCTCTTCAAAAATTTCATTTTGGATAGCATCTCTTTTNGTNGAATAAAGTTGTTCTGGCGTATATCTTCCAACAACACTTCTAGCAACTGCTCTAATTTGAGGAATTAAAACTATGTTNACATAATTTTCNCCTTTTGTTTTATGAAGCAAGCCTAGTTCATTATAAACTGGTTGATATAATACAGAAACATCCAAAGAAATTTCTAATCCATTTGAAGATAAAACTTGCATATTACCCTCAAAAAACTCCTGTTGTTTAACATTATAAATGTAAACTTGATTCCAAGGAGCGATTATATGAAAACCTTCGCCAAGAGGTTGTTGGTCAGTTACAACACCTCCTCCAAAAGTTTTAAATAAAACTCCAGCCTCACCATATCCAATATTGATAGATGATTTAGAGATAAAAATAATTAACACAAATGCCAATAAAATCACTGGCAGTCCAACTTTAGGTAAATTTTTCATAATTAATAATAATTTAAGTTAACATGCCTCCATCCACATGGAGAACTTGACCAGTAATATAACTGGATAAATCTGAAGCCAAAAATACGCAAGAATTTCCAATATCAAGCGGAGTTCCTCCTCTTTTTAATGGAATTGCAGTTTCCCACTTTTTAATTACCTCTTCTGGAAGTTTAGAAGTCATTTCAGTTTGAATAAAACCAGGGGCTATAACATTACATCTTATATTTCTTGAACCTAATTCTAATGCTATAGATTTTGAAAAACCTATAATTCCAGATTTCGATGCAGCATAATTTGATTGTCCAGCATTTCCTTTGACACCTACAACTGAACTAATATTTATTATTGATCCACTTCTGTTCTTCAAAAATACTTTTTGAGAAGCTTTAGTCATATTAAATACTGATTTTAAATTAACATCAATAACATTATTAAAGTCTTCCTCATTCATTCTAAGTAATAAATTGTCCTTTGTAATTCCTGCGTTATTTACTAGAATATCTAAAGATCCGAAATCCTTTAATACATCTTCAACTAATTTCTGAGTATCATCAAATTTTGAAACATCAATTTTATATGATTTTGTTTTAATATTATAAACTGCCAATTCTTTTTCTAGAGAATCTGCCATTTCTTTATTATTGTTATAAGTAAATGCAACAGAACAACCGTTATTTGCAAAAACAGCAGCAATACCTCTTCCGATACCTCTACTAGCTCCAGTAATTAAAGCTATTTTGTCTTTCAACAACCCCATTTAATTTAACTTAAAACTTCTAAAACTTTTTTTCCAATTTGTGCTGGAGAATCAACTACATGAATACCACATTCACGCATTATTCTTTTTTTGGCTTCTGCAGTATCATCTTTTCCTCCTACTATTGCACCTGCATGTCCCATTGTTCTTCCTTTTGGAGCAGTTTCTCCTGCAATAAAACCAACAACAGGTTTTTTATTGCCATTTTCTTTTACCCATCTGGCAGCGTCAGCTTCTAATTGACCTCCAATTTCTCCAATCATTACTATGCAGTTTGTTTCATCATCATTCATAAAAAGCTCAATTGCATCTTTTGTAGTTGTTCCAATTATGGGGTCTCCTCCTATTCCAATTGCAGTTGAAACACCCAATCCTTCCTTAACAACTTGATCAGATGCTTCATAAGTAAGTGTTCCAGATTTTGAAACAATTCCAACTGTACCTTTCTTAAATACAAAACCAGGCATAATGCCTACTTTAGCTTCATCAGGTGTAATAACTCCAGGGCAATTTGGTCCAACCAAAACACAGTCCTTGCCTTTTAAATACATGTTAACTTTAGTCATATCATTAACAGGTATTCCCTCAGTTATGGTGATTATAACCTTTATCCCTGCATCTATAGCTTCAAAAATTGCATCTGCTGCAAAAGCAGGAGGTACAAAAATTATTGTAGTGTCTGCACCATGTTTATTGACTGCTTCAGAAACAGTATTAAAAACAGGTTTGTCTAAATGTGTTTCACCACCTTTTCCTGGGGTCACTCCGCCTATTATATTAGTCCCATATTCAATCATTTGGGTAGAATGAAAAGTACCCTCACTACCTGTGAAACCTTGTACTATTATTTTAGAGTTTTTGTTTACTAAAACACTCATTTTAATATATTTAATTTTTTACACGTTCAATATAATTCCCTTTTTCTGGATCAACTTTTATTTTATCTCCTTCATTAATAAATAAAGGTACATTAATTTTTGCTCCAGTTTCTAAAGTTGCAGGTTTTGTTGCATTAGTTGCTGTATTTCCTTTAACCCCTGGTTCAGTATGAGTTACATCTAATATTACGCTTGCAGGCATATCTACAGATAAGGGCATTCCATCCTCAGTATTTATTGATATTGTAACCATTTCAGATTCTTTTAAAAAATTTGGAGAATCTATATTATTTTTATTAACTATTATTTGATTATAATCTTCTGTATTCATGAAATGATATCCCTCTGTATCATTATATAAAAATTGATATTTGTTTGTTTCAACTCTAATATCTTCAATTTTATGTCCTGCAGGAAAAGTATTATCAATCACTTTGCCAGTTGTAACACTTTTCAACTTTGTCCTGACAAACGCAGGTCCTTTCCCTGGTTTAACATGCAAAAAATCAACAATTTTATATATATCATTACTATACTTAATGCACAATCCTTTTCTAATATCAGATGTAGATGCCATATTTTAATTCTTTTGAAAATAACCTTTCATTATTCCTCTTTGAGAATTCTTTATAAATTGTAAGATTTCATCTCGTTCTGGAGTTGCAGCTAATTCAGCTTCAATTATATCTGCAGCCTGGGAATTATTATATTTATTTTGAAATAAAATTCTATAAATGTTCTGAATTTCTTGAATTTTAGATGCTTTAAAACCTCTTCTTCGTAGACCAACAGAATTTATGCCAACATAAGAAATAGGTTCTCTTGCAGCTTTAACATATGGAGGAATATCTTTTCTAACTAATGAACCTCCTGCTATAAAAGCATGATCTCCAATTGAACAAAACTGATGAACCGCGACAAATCCAGCTAAAATTGCATGATTGCCAACTGAAACATGACCAGCAAGAGTACTGTTATTAGAAAAAATACAATTGTCTCCAATAATACAATCATGAGCTACATGACAATATGCCATTATCAAACAATTTTTCCCAATAGTTGTTTCTCCTCTATCAGATGTTCCTCTATTAATTGTAACACACTCTCTTATTGTTGTATTATCATTAATTACAACTAGAGAATCTTCACCATTAAACTTAAGATCTTGAGGTATTGCAGAAATTACTGATCCTGGAAATATTGAACAATTTTTTCCAATTCTTGCTCCTTCCATAATTATAACATTAGAACCTACCCATGTTCCTTCACCAATTATAACGTTATTATTAATAGTTGCAAAAGGTTCAATAACTACATTTTTTGCAATTTTGGCTCCAGGATGTACATACGCTAATGGTTGATTCATTTTGATTCTACTTTATCTCTATGGATTATTTGTGCCATCAACTCTGCCTCAGTTACTAAATTTCCGTTTGCAAAAATAACTCCTTTCATATGACATATACCTCTCCTTATTGGGGTTATTAAATCTAATTTGAATAAAAGAGAGTCGCCAGGATAAACAGGTCTTTTAAATCTTGCATTGTCAATTTTCATAAATAAAGTTAAATAATTATCAGGGTCAGGAACTGTGCTTAGAAGTAAAACACCACCTGCTTGAGTCATAGCTTCAATTTGAAGAACTCCTGGCATGATTGGAGCTCCAGGAAAATGTCCTTGAAAAAAAGGCTCATTCATAGTTACATTTTTCATCCCAATAACATGCGTTTCAGACAATTCAAAAATTTTATCAACTAACAAAAAAGGTGGCCTATGAGGAATTATTTTCATTATTTGGGTTATATCCATCAAAGGTTTAGAATTAAAATTAATATTAGGAGCTTGAAGCCTTCTTTCATTTTTTATTATTAAAGACATTTTTTTTGAGAAGTCTGTATTGATTTTATGCCCTGGTTTGAAAGCAAATATTCTTCCTCTAATTTTCATTCCAATTAAAGCAAGATCCCCTATAACATCAAGCAGTTTGTGTCTTGCAGCCTCATTATTATGATGAAGCGTAAGATTATCAAGTATTCCATTTGGTTTAACTGAAATTTTATTTTTTTTAAATGCAACCTTAAGTTTTTCCATATTTGTTTTAGAAAGAGGCTTATCAACATAAACAATCGCGTTATTCAGATCTCCCCCTTTTATTAGACCATTATCTAACAAAGTCTCTAACTCGTGAAGAAAACTAAATGTTCTGGAGGAAGCTATTTCTTTATCAAAATTAGTTATGTCCTCTAATGTTGCATTTTGAGTCCCTAATACTTTTGTTTTATAGTCAACTAAAACAGAAATAGACGACTTATCTGAAGGTATTAAAATTATTTCACTTCCATTTTCATCAACATGGTTTATAACATCTTCTACCACATATTCTTCCATATATTCATTTTGTTTTTTTATACCAGCTTTTTTTAATGACTCAACAAAAAACTTTGATGAACCATCCATTATTGGTGGTTCAGAGCTATTGATCTCAATTAAACAATTGTTAATTCCCATACCAACAAGGGCAGCAAGGACATGTTCACTTGTCTGAATTTTAGCCCCATCCTTTTCTAAATTTGTGCCTCTATCAGTATTAATTACATATTGAGCTTCTGCAGGTATAAAAACGTTAGGGTTTAAGTCAGTTCTAACAAAAACAAATCCCGTATTAGCTGAAGCAGGTTTAAAATTTAATACAACTTCCTCGCCAGTATGCAATCCAACACCTTTAAGTGAAACTTCTTTAATTATTGTTTTTTGAACTTCAGATTTAATAATCATTTTTTCTCAATTTTCTTTAATCTGTTTTCAAAATCAGGTAGCTTTTTAAAATAAGCATATGATCTATAATAATCATTAAACTCTATAGCTGGTGTTCCTTGAATCTGCTTATTATCTGGAATGTCTCTTAAAACTCCTGTCTGGCCTTGAATTCTAACATTATTTCCAATTTTTAAATGACCAGCTATACCAGCTTGACCACCAATAACACAATTCTCTCCTATTTTAGTAGATCCTGAAACTCCAGATTGTCCTGCGAAGACTGTATTCTTGCCTATTTCAGCATTATGAGCAATTTGAACTAAATTATCAATTTTAACTCCATCATGAATTATTGTTGATCCCATAGTGGCTCTATCAATAGTTGAATTTGATCCTATTTCAACGTTATTTCCTATTACAACATTTCCAGTTTGAGGAATTTTTGCGTAAGTTCCGTTTTCTTGCGGAGCAAAACCAAAACCATCACAACCTATAACTGCTCCAGCATTAACGATACAATTATTTCCGATTATTGAATTAGATAAAATTTTTACGCCATTTTGAATTATAGTGTTTTTTCCAATTTTAACATTTTCACCTATATAACATTGAGCTTTTATTTGAATATTCTCACTCAAAACAACTCCTTTTTCAATTATAGTTAAAGCTCCTACAAATATTTTTTTTGGAATTTTAATCGTTTTATTTACTAGTGCTGATTTGTCAATTTCATAAAGTTTGTCACCCTCCATATTAAAAAGCTCAAGAATTTTCGTAAATGAACTATATGCATCTTTAACCCTAATTAATGTTGTTTCTAGTTTATTTTCAGGAATAAAATTATTGTCAACAATTACAGCAGATGCCTTAGTTTTATATATGAATGGTATATACTTTGGGTTTGAAAGAAAAGTTATTGAGCCTTGTTTTGCTTCTTCAATTTTAGATAATGCAAAAAGTTCAACTTTTGAGTTACCTTCAATATTACCATTAACTTTTTTAGCAATTTGTTCAGCTGTAAATTTCATGACTGCAAAAATATGAATTTATAACCAAATATACTTTTTTAGATTTTTCCCATTTAAAGGAATCATGTATATTGACAAAATAATTTACACTCCAATAAATACATAAATTGAAATAAATAATGACTGATGTAAAAATTTTATGGGTTGATGATGAAATAGACTTGCTTACCCCCCATTTTTTATTTCTTAAGGATAGAGGCTACATAACTAAGCCTTGTTCAAATGGTCAAGATGCCCTTGACCTAATCAAAAGTGAATCCTTTGACATTGTTCTCCTTGATGAAAATATGCCTGGACTTAATGGTTTAGAGACATTAACTGAAATTAAAAAATTAAAAAATGAATTACCAGTTATAATGATTACTAAAAATGAAGCAGAACACAT
Organism: Flavobacteriaceae bacterium; assembly: GCA_002719315.1. Classification (GTDB taxonomy): domain Bacteria; phylum Bacteroidota; class Bacteroidia; order Flavobacteriales; family Flavobacteriaceae. The sequence continues at coordinate 159,554 of PBHD01000001.1, read as the reverse complement.
AATGAATGAAGCTATTGGAAGAAAAATAGCTGATTATCTTATTAAACCAGTAAATCCTAATCAAATACTGCTTGCACTAAAAAAAATATTTAGTAAAAAAAATATTATTTCAGAAAAAATAAGTCAAGACTATCAAAAACAATTCTCTTTAATAACCAAAGAATTAGATGAAATTAATTCTTTTGATGAATGGGAAAAATTTTATAAAAAAATGATTTTTTGGGAACTTGAATTAGAATCATCAAATGATAAAAGTATGATTGATATTTTTAAAAATCAGTTTAAAGAAGCTAATTTGAAGTTTTTCCATTTTATTAGCGAAAATTATAATAAATGGCTCAGGGAGGATAAATCTCCTATTTTATCTCATCAACTTTTTAAGAAAAAAATATCCCCGAAAATTGAAAATAATAAACCATGTATTCTACTTTTAATTGATAACTTAAGATATGATCAGTGGAAAATTATCTCTTCTGAAATAACGGAATTTTATAAAATTGAATCAGAATCATCTTTTATGAGTATACTCCCCTCATCTACACAATATTCAAGGAATTCGATATTTTCAGGAATGACTCCTTTAGAAATAAGTAAAAAATTACCTCACTTTTGGATTAATGATAATGAAGGTAATAGTAAAAATCTTTTTGAAAAAGAACTGCTTGAAAATCAATTAAAAAGACTTAATCAAAATATTAAATTTTCATATAATAAAATTACTGAATCTATAAAGTTCAAAGAATTAATAAGCAATTTAAATAATAATTTGAATGAATCTTTAACTGTTTTTGTTGTGAATATTATAGATATCATTTCACATGCAAAAACTGAGATGAAAATGATAAAAGAATTAGCTCCTGACATTAGGGCTTATAGATCTCTTATACTTAGTTGGTTTAAAAATAGTCCTCTAAAAGAACTAATTATTAGAGCAAGTGAATTAGGTTTTAATTTAATTTTAACTTCAGACCATGGAACTATTAACGTCGAAACGCCTGTAGAAACGATTTCAGACAGAAATTCTAGTTCTAATTTAAGATATAAAACAGGGAGAAATTTAACGGTTAATTCAAAAAAAGTATTAAAAATTGACAATCCAGAAGATTTTGAGCTTCCAAAAGTTTCAATAAACAGTTCTTATTATTTTGCTAATCAAAATCAATATTTTATTTACAAAAACAATTTCAACAAATATGCTAATTATTATAAAAATTCTTTTCAACATGGAGGTATATCTATGGAAGAAATGATTGTTCCTTTTGTTTTTTTAAAACCAAAATAATCAATGGAAATTATTTACAACGAAAATCAAATCAAAACTGCTGTAAATTTTATTTTAGAAAATAAAAAATTTTCAATTATTAGAATTGATGGTGAAATTGGATCAGGTAAAACTACATTAATCAAATCCTTATGTAAATCTTTAGGTGTAAGTGAAAACGTAAACAGTCCTACCTTTTCTTTGGTTAATGAATACTTAATTAACACAAAAAAGAAAATATTTCATTTTGATTTTTATAGAATAGAAAATCCAGAGGAAGCCCTAGACATTGGGCTAGAAGACTATTTAGAATCTAATCATTTGTGTATTCTTGAATGGGGACAGATAATTAGTGAATATCTTCCTGAAAAATATGATTTTTTTTCTTTACATAAAATAAATGAGAGCACTAGAAAATTAAATAAAATAAAGTTATAAATGAATTTTTTGTACAGACTTTCTTATTATTTATTTGGTTTTGTAATTGGCATGTTTTTTTTGATGTTTTTTTTTAGTGGAAAAAAAACCAGTTGTAATTATTTTCCATCTAAAAGAGTTAAAAATGATTTATTAAAAAAACAAATTATTATTCCAAACCATTTAAAACAAGAATTTGTTTTTCTTAATGATTCAATATTATATTCTCAAATTAGTATAGGTGAAATTATATTTTCAGAAAGTAATGTTAATGAAAGTGATACTTGCAATACATACAGACTTGAATTAAATGAATCAAAAAAAATATATAAAATGGATATAAAAAACTGTCCAGAAAATATATTTTTAAAATCCTATAATTTTAATTGAGTTTTCTTCTTTTAATTTCTTTTTTTATCAACTGCATTTCTCTTGAAGTTTGACCAGACACAGAAGTGTTCTCCTCTGCCCTCCTTATTAAATATGGAATAACATCTTTTATTGGTCCATAAGGTAAGTATTTCACTACTTTATAATTTAGATGAGAAAGATTAAAGGTAATGTTGTCACCCATTCCATAGAGTTGTGAAAAGTAAATTTCTCTTTTTTTAGAAATATTATGTTTACTCATGAATTTAATTACATTATAAATACTTTTCTCATTATGAGTTGCCTGAAATAAACTAAAAACTTCTAATCTATTTAAAATAAAATTTACAGCTTTATTAAAACTTTTATCAGTTTCTTTCTTAGTTGAATAAATTGGATTTTCATAACCTAATAATCTTGATCTATTGAATTCTTTTTCAATGTAAGCTCCCCTTACGAGTTTAACACCAATTTTAAATTTTTTAATCAATGCTTTTTTATGCAAATTAATTAAGTAATCATATCTGTCTTTTCTGTACATCTGAATGGTAGTATATACAATAACATTTTTTTTATTGTACTTTTCCATTAAACTTTCGGTTAAATTATCAATAGAATCTTGAATCCAACTTTCCTCAGCATCTATAAGTAATTTTACTTTAAGATCCTTAGCCTTTTTACAACAAGCCTCAAATCTAAATTTAATCTTATTTAAGGATTTTTTTTCTGTAGAATTTAAGGATTTATTTAGACTATGTTTTTGATAAATATCTGAAAAACCAAGTGATGTTGGTTTAAAAACAACAAATGAAATATTTTTATTTAATTTAGAAAAAGCAAAAGATGAAAGAATTTTTTTTAAAGATAAATCTAAATCTTCATCTGTTTTTATATTTTCTGAGGCATAATGAACATATGAATATATCTTAGATTTAGATAATTGATCTACTATTTCTAAGGTTTCTTGCTTATTGGTTCCTGCACAAAATTGTTTGAAGACAGTATCTTTAAATAAAAAATTAATTGACATATTTATTTTATATAAAAAATAGACTAAACGACTTCCAATACTTACTAGTCTCTTGCTAGAGATTAATTTGAAAATTATTAAAGCTTTTTTAAGATCATAATCAGTTTTAAGATGAAAAGCTCTTTTCGTATTATCAAATAACATTAAATTATTTTAAGTGAATATTTCAAATAAAATTAATTTATTTCATTCAATTAGTTAACTATATGTTTTATAATATTTAAGGAAATATAAATCCTTATTTTTGCAATGAATATTTTTATAAACACATGGATACAATAAAATCTAATAATTCATTAATTGTTTTTGGAAATAAGGGACTAGAACTTTTAAAAAGCTTAATACTTAAAAATAATTATTCAAAATTATTTGTTTTAGTTGATGAAAACACTAAAAAAAATTGTCTTTCTTTTTTTTTAAAACAGCTTGAAAACTCTTTTAAAATTAATGTTCTAGAAATTAAGTCTGGAGAAGTAAATAAAAACACACAAACATGTGAATATTTATGGAATGAATTATCTAATCAAGGAGCGGACAGAAAAAGCGCTCTTATTAACTTAGGGGGAGGAGTTATTTGCGATCTTGGGGGGTTTGTTGCAAGTACATTCAAAAGAGGGATTTCTTTTTACAACGTCCCTACTACATTATTATCAATGGTAGACGCATCTGTTGGTGGAAAAACAGGTATTGATTTTGGTTTATTAAAGAATCAAATAGGTGTTTTCAATGAACCTAAAATGGTTTTAATTTTTTCCAAATGGTTAAAAACACTTGATAAAAGACAAATTCTAAGTGGTTTTGCAGAAATGTTAAAACATGGATTAATCTTAGATAAAATATATTGGGATAAATTATCTTCTTTAAAAACTGTAGACATAAATAATATTGATAAAATGATATACAATTCTGTAGTTTTTAAAAATTCAATAGTACTAAAAGATTTAAAAGAAAAAAACATTAGGAAAGTCTTAAATTTTGGACATACCCTAGGCCATGCTGTTGAATCTAGTTATTTAGGAAGCAAGCAAGAACTGCTTCATGGAGAAGCAATAGCTATTGGTATGATTTTAGAATCATTCCTTTCTTACAAAATTTTAAGACTTAGTTATGAGGATCTCATTAATATAACTAAAACAATAATTTATTTTTTTAAAAAAATCAAAATAGAGAATTCACAAATTATTGAAATATTAAATTTGCTTAAACATGACAAAAAGACTGTAGAAGGTAAAATTAATTTTGTATTACTAAATGGAATAAGTGATACAAAAATTGACGTTTTAGTTGATAAAAGCTTAATAAATGATGCCTTTAAATTTTACAATAATTTAAGCTGAGTTTCTGCTTGCATTAATATTTCCAAATAAAGATCTTGTTACTAAGGCTTCCAGTGTTTTAAGTTGTTTTTTTGAAAAATCACCTTTACTTTCAAGTTCTTTAATCTTAATTAAAGCAAATTGCTGAATCGTCAATAATGGCTGAACTATTTCTTCTCTTGCTTTTATTGATGATTTACCAGCTGGCTCATTTTCCATTAATTCTTTAAATCCTGAAATTTTTAATAACATTTTTTTTGTCAATTTATATTCATCATAAATTAATTTCCAAAATTCACCAAATTCTTTATCGTTTTCCATATATGATGTAAGCTCAAAAAAAGATTTTGTCATACTCATCATGCTGTTAAAAACTAAAGTTCTGAAAAACAAAGAGTTTTTAAATAGTTTTTTTACTGATTTGATTTCCCCTTTTTTGTCTATAACACTAATAGCACTTCCTACTCCAAAAAAACCCGGCACATTTTGCTTTAATTGACTCCAGCTGCCAACAAAAGGAATAGCTCGTAAGTCAGAAAAAATTAATGAATCTGAAATATTTCTTTTTGAAGGTCTACTTCCAATATTAGTTTTGGAATAATATGGCAAAGTTGACATATGTTCTAGATAAGGTAAAAATTTTGGATGATTTTTAAAATTTTCATATTCTTCAAAGCTCTTTTTTGCAAGAAAATCAAGTGTTTTTCTATCTATTGGTGTTAAGTTATTTACTCTAGCCCCTTCTGTAATGTTAGAAATCCCAGAACTTAATAATTGCTCTAAGTTATATTGTGAGGAATCTATTGTCCCAAAATTAGAACTTATAGTTTGTCCTTGAATAGTTAATTGTATTTCATTCGCTTGAATTAATCCACCCATGGATGCATAAAATTTATGAGTATTTCCTCCTCCTCTAGCTGGAGGGCCTCCTCTGCCATCAAAAAATGAAATTTCAATTTTATATTTCTTAGCTATTTTACTTATATTTTCTTTGGCTTTATATATACTCCAATTAGCCATAAAATATCCTCCATCTTTTGTTCCATCAGAAAAACCAAGCATAACTGTTTGTTTATTTCTTCTTCTTTTTAAGTGATCATAATAAATAGAATTTGAAAATAATTCTTCTAATACATTTGAAGAGTTTTCAAGGTCTTTTATTGATTCGAAAAGTGGAATAAAATCAACTGAAGGCTCATCCCAATTACAAATTCTGTGTAGAGCAAATAATTGAAGAATATTTTCCAAAGTTTTACAATTACTTATTATATATCTATTACAACCTTTTTCACCATTTTTAGATTGAATTTTTTTCATTATCCTTATTGAAGAAAGTGTTTTTTTTGTTAATTCATTTTCAAAAATAGAAACCGGAACATCTCCTTTAATTCTTGATAAAAAACTATATTTCCTTTTTAAGTCTAATTTAGAGTAGTTTTGAGGAAATTCAGAGATGTAATTTTTTAATTTAGAATTAGATAAAATGTCATTAAATACTTTATCATGTATTCTTGAGTCTTGTCTTATATCTAAACTTGCAAAATAAAATCCAAATAATTTTAATTTATGAATTAAATCTTTAACATTTTCAGAATAAATTCCCTCATGAACATTATTTAAAATTTCTAAAATTTCCTCCAATTCACTAGTTAGAAAGTCAGGACTAAGATTTTTGTTTTTTCCGGGATTAAAAAGCTCATTAAATAATACTTCCTCTAATTCTTTAACTTTATTTTCTACCTCTCTAAAAGTTAATTTTTTTCTTAATTTTCTTAAATCCCTATAGTAATTTCTGATTATAGAAAATCTAAGCCTATTTGCCGTTTTTATGGTTGTTTTATGAGTCACATATGGATTTCCATCTCTATCCCCACCGGGCCAAAACCCAAAATCAAAAATTGAATTATTAAAATTTTTTTTTGATTTAAAGTTCTTTTCAATGTAATTGAATATTATTGAAGCAGAGTTGTAAAATATATTTTCTAAATACCAAATTAAACTTACAGCTTCATCAAACGGAGTAGGTTTAACTTTTTTGTAGAAAGGTGTTTTGCCAAGTTGAGCTAGAAGAGTTTTAGTTTTATCTAAATTATCTGAAGAAATTGCTTTTGACAATTCGTTGATTATAACTAAAACATTATCAGGATAAAACTGTGTGGGGTGGGCGGTTAAAACAATTCTTAATTTAAATTTATTTAAATGATTAATTAATTCATCTAGGTTTTGTTTGTTATATGCCTCTTCTTTTATATGCCTTAAAGTTCCTCTACCATGCATATTATTTACATAAGGAAAAGCAGCATCTTCAATAGCATCAAATAGTACAACTTGTCTTTCAATAAACTGAATGAATCTAAATAATAAATCATATTTATCTTTCTCTTTTATATAAGGGAGATGTTTATCAAAAAAAGTTTCAACTATAAGTTTCGGACTTTTATTAGAATCAAAACAAGTTTTGCAATGATCTGCAAATAAAGGAAGTAAAATTGATGTGTTTTTTATTGACTTAAATGGTAAAGTCAAAAACAAACTATTATAAATATGAAATTTTGAAAGGACTTTTTCATTGAATCTTTCAATTTTCGGTTTTCTGGCCATTAATCTACAACTTATTGAAGTTCATTAAATATTGTATGCATTAATCTTTTTTTATCATTTATACTTTCTTCGAGAGATATCATTGTTTCTGTTCTTAAAACACCCTCTATGTCGTCAATCATAAAAATTATGTCCTTTGCATTTTTAGTATTTCTAGCTCTAACTTTACAAAATATATTAAATTTACCAGTAGTTATATGAGCAACTGTTACATATGGTATTTTATTTAATTCTTCTAATACAAATTCTGTTTTTTGAGTTTTTTCTAAAAAAATTCCAACATAAGCGATAAAAGAATATCCTAATTTTACATAATCAAGATTTAATGAAGATCCCTTAATGATTCCTGCATCTTCCATTTTTTTTACTCTTACGTGAACAGTTCCAGCAGAGATTAAAAGGCGTTTTGATATTTCCGTAAAAGGAACCCTTGTGTTGTCAATTAAAATATCTAATATTTGATGATCTATTTCATCAAGATTAATTTTAGCCATTGTAAATAATTTTAACAAATTTAATGAATTAAGAGAATTATATTAAATTATTGTTGGAAAATTGCTTATTTTATTGATAATAAATCAGTTATTTCATCTTTTTTTAGAGGAAATCCTAATTTAAAATTAAAAGAATTAGTTTTTTCATTATTAAGATTGATGTATTTATGGCCAAAGTAATTTAGCTTTTTTCCAAACGAAACAAAATATGGATTAAAATGTATTTTCCCATTTTTTAGTGATTCATTATAGTTTAAAGCAAGTGTCTGACCTTTATAAATTTTTCCATTATCAATTATTGTTACTCCACTTAAAATCAAGTCTACAAACTTTTCATTATTTTCTGGAATTTTAAAATAATCATCAATCGAATTTTTTAAATAATCTTCATCATATAATAACATAGTTGAATAAACTAAAGATTTCAAAATATATTTTTTTGTAATTTCTCTTTTATAATCATTTGGAAAATGTCCCGCTTCAATTAATATTGTTGGTGTATTATTAATTGTAAAATAATCTCCCATGCAGTTTTCATTAAAATCATCTTTATATCTTGATATATGACCTTTAATATCAATATTAAGCTTATTAAACAAAGAAATAATCAGTAAAATTGATCTTCTTCTAGCTTCATTAATTTGATTATCATCACTAATAGAGGGCGCTAAATAAGAAACTACAGAACTCTTGTTAGACATGCCGACGGAATAAGTTGTCTTTTGACCATGTAAATTGAAACAAAACTCAGGGTTTATTTTTTTATATAAATTAACAAGACATGAACTTTCTGGTTGAGACATTTTTATAGCATCTCTGTTTAGATCAATATCATTATAATTATTTCTTGTGTATAATTTTGCTCCATCAGGGTTTAATTGTGGTACTATATAAAAACTAAAAACATTAAGGTAGTTTTTATTGGTTTTTAGAATAAGCCAAGAAATATAGTCAAATATGGCTTTAGTTGTTGTGGTCTCGTTTCCATGCATTTGTGACCAAAAAAGAATTTTTTTTGAGCCTGAACCTAATTTTAATAGATAAATGGGTTTTTTCTGAACAGATTTACCAATTATACTAACATTAATAACTTTATTAAGATTTAAAATCTTATCATAAAGTTTATTAGGCGAAAAATATCGTTCTTCAATCATATTTAAAAAAAGTAAAAATAAGAATGAATAAGTTTACAAATGTATACAATAATATAACTCTTTAGACATGTCATATAATCTAATATTTAACATTTGTAAACAATGTTAAAAATTAATTTTTAAGTTATTGATAATGAGTGTTTTAAAAAAATTAATTAAAATAGTAGTTTAATTTTATTTAGGACTATAATTGACTTCAATATTATATTTTTTAATTATATTTATATGAAAAAGTTACAGTGTTAAACGTAGACGAATTTATAAGTAGAATAAATGAGTTGATGGAAGAATATCAATTAAACGCTTCTTCCCTTGCAGATAAAATTGGAGTTCAAAGATCATCACTTTCTCATATTTTATCAAAAAGAAATAAACCTAGTCTCGACTTTATATTAAAAATTGAAAGAAATTTCGAAAAAATTGACTTGAATTGGTTGCTATTTGGCAAATCATCGTTTGAAGACATTAAAGTAAAAAATGAAAAAAATCTAAATTCTACTGATTTAACTTTAAAAAAAGACTCCCACGATTTTAAAGTAAGTAAAATAAAAGAGATCATTCACCTTTATGAGGATGGATCTTTTAATGTATATTTCCCAAAAAAATAAAATTGAATAAATTTATTTACATTCTAATGTTTCTTTTTACCTCTTGTTACAGTGTTTCTAGAAATTGTAAAGACTTTCACGAGGGAGAGTTCTTGTTTGAATCTATAATTAATGGTGAGATAAAAACATCAAAGTTCATAAGAAAAAAGAATATTGAAATTGAGGTTTTTGAAAATAAAGTTGATACAGCAAAGATAAGATGGGTTAATGAATGTGAGTGTGTTTTAACCAAATTAAACCCTGTGTCTAATCAAGAAAAAAGACCTATTCAAATTAAAATAATTTCTACAGAAAAAGATTCTTATGTTTTTGAATATTCCTTAGTTGGAGATCTTAAAAATATTAGAAGAGGTAAAATTGTAAAGATTAAATAGTATTAAATATCCATTTTAATTTGAGACTCATTATCGGAAGAAATATGTTCTTCATTTAAGACTTCAATCTCATTAATATTTTTTTCATTAGAATTAACATATGGCAGCAATTCTTTTAATTCAACTTTTTTAATCTTTTTTGAGGTTAATTGATTACCCTGGGCTTTATATCCTTTTACACTAATAAATTCTTCAACATTTATCTCAAAATCAGGAAAAGGGGTCTTACCTCTAACTTTTTCAAAATTTAACATCAAAATTGGCCTCCAATTTAAATCAACATGAATTAATTTGTCTTCTTTTTCTACAAAAAAATCTTCCTTAGATTGATTTTCGATCAAAAATCTTTTTAAAAAATATTTTCTTTTGTTATTGCTAAAATAAATAGCTGATATTGGTTTATTTGGTATCCATTTTTCAATATGAGTAATATTATCATCAAAATGCAATGTAATTTCTGGGTGAACTACTCTTGAGGATCCAGAATTAGAAATCATTAATATTTTTTCATTACCCTTAAATTCTCCTAATAAAACTCCTCTTTCTTCAATATTCAATCTTCTTACAGTGTCATCAAACCAAATTCTTCTTGGCTTTAATGTGGATATACCCTTTTGTTTTAAATCAATTTTTTTTACTTGATATTTTGTGACAATATTTCCTCTCGAAGCTCTTCCTTTAACTTGGAGATCAGCAAAATCTAAATCCCATTTTAACTTTTTAATTTTTGCTAAATTTTTTAAAGTTATCATTACTATTTCAGCTTCACCATTAGGATTTGATGTAAAATAAAGAATTTCTGATTCAGGATTACCTTGGGTTAAGTTATAAAGCTTATCTCTTGTAACTCCCTCAACAGCAAACCTTTTAATAAATGAGGTGCCTTTTTTACCATCTCTATATATCATATTATAAATTGTCCTAGAATCTTTTTTCTTAAAAACAGCTGCATGTATAACGTCTTTACCAACAAAAACTTTTGAATCAACTTTTACTACTCTCATTTCTCCATTTTTATTAAAAACTATTACATCATCAATATCTGAACATTCACAAACAAATTCATCTTTCTTCAGTGAAGTTCCAATAAAACCTTCTTCTCTATTTAAATATAGTTTTTGATTTCTAACAACAACCTTTTTTACATCAACATCATCAAAAATTCTTATTTCAGATTTCCTTGTTTTATTTTCACCGTAAGTTTTCTTTAAATGATTAAAATATCTAATACTATAGTCTATTATGTGATCTAAGTTGTTTTTTACCTCTTCAATATTTATCTCTAAATTTTGAATTTTTTCCTGGACTTTATCAATATCAAATTTTGAAATTCTTTTTATTTTAATTTCAGTTAATTTTATCAAATCTTCTTCATTCACATTTCTTTTTAAAACATTTTTATATGGCTTAATACCATCATCTATTGACCTTAAAACTCCATCCCATGTTTTTTCTTCTTCAATATTTCTATAAATTCTTTCTTCAATAAAAATTCTTTCCAATGTTAATGAGTGCCATTGATTCTCTAAATCCTGTAACTGAACTTCTAATTCTGATTTTAAAAGCTGAACGGTATTATCTGTTGAAATCTTTAAAATTTCACTAACTCCCATAAAGTGCGGCTTGTTATCAATAATAAGACAACCCAAAGGAGAGACAGAAGTTTCGCAAGACGTAAAAGCATATAGAGCATCTATAGTCTTATCAGGTGAAATTCCATTTGGTAAATGAATTAAGATTTCTACTTCAGACGAGGTATTGTCCTCTATTTTTTTTATTTTTATTTTTCCCTTTTCATTTGACTTAATAATACTCTCTATTAAACTAGATGTTGTTGTAGTGTATGGAATTTCAGAAATTATTAAAGTATTTTTATTTAATTGACTAATTTTTGCTCTTACTCGAATCTTACCTCCTCTTTCCCCATCATTATAATTTTGAACATCTATAATGCCCCCAGTTTGAAAGTCTGGATATAAACTTATTTTTTTTCCTTTTAAATGATTTATGCTAGCTTGAATTAACTCATTAAAATTATGAGGTAATATTTTAGTTGATAATCCTACAGCTATTCCTTCTGCACCTTGAGCTAACAAAAGAGGGAATTTTATAGGCAAGTATACAGGTTCTTTTTTTCTTCCATCATAAGATAATTGCCATTGAGTAACTTTTGGACTATAAACAACTTCTAATGCAAATTTTGAAAGTCTAGCTTCAATATATCTTGAAGCAGCAGCACTATCTCCAGTTAAAACATTACCCCAATTTCCTTGCATATCTATAAGCAATTCTTTTTGACCAATCTGAACCATTGCATCAGCAATACTTGCATCTCCATGAGGATGATATTGCATGGTATGCCCTACTATATTAGCAACTTTACTGTATCTTCCATCATCTAAATCTTTCATAGAATGCAAAATTCTTCTTTGAACTGGCTTTAAACCATCTTCAATGGAAGGTATTGCTCTTTCTAAAATAACATATGAAGCATAATCAAGAAACCAATCTTGATACATTCCAGTTACCTTGACAATTTTCTCATCTTCATAATTATTATCAATAAGGTCTTGGTCATTCATTAATTAGTTTTTTTATCGATTAAATCTAATTCAACCTTAAGATTGTTTATTATAAACTCTTGTCTATTCAAAGTATTTTTGCCCATATAAAAATCTAAAAGCTTTTCGATGGTTGTTTCTTTATCAAGCATAACTGGATCTAGTTTTATATTCTCCCCAATAAAATATTTAAATTCGTCAGGAGAAATTTCACCTAGCCCTTTAAATCTTGTAATTTCAGGTTTACCTTTCAATTTATTTAGTGCATTATTTCTTTCTTCTTCACTGTAACAATAAATTGTCTCTTTTTTATCCCTTACACGAAACAAAGGTGTCTGTAAAATATATAAATGACCTTCTTTTATTAGTTCAGGAAAAAATTGAAGGAAAAATGTTATTAAAAGAAGTCTAATATGCATCCCGTCTACATCAGCATCGGTTGCAATAACAATGTTATTATATCTAAGATTTTCTATACTTTCCTCTATATTTAAAGCTGATTGCAATAAATTAAATTCTTCATTTTCATAAACAATCTTTTTTGACATACCATAACAGTTTAAGGGCTTACCTCTCAAACTAAATACTGCTTGAGTATTAACATTTCTAGATTTAGTAATTGATCCGCTAGCTGAATCCCCCTCAGTAATAAACAAAGTAGAGTTTAGTCTATTTTCATTTTTTAAATCTGACAAATGCACTCGACAATCTCTTAATTTTTTATTATGAAGATTTGCTTTTTTCGCTCTATCTCTTGCAAGTTTTCTTATTCCTGATAATTCTTTTCTTTCCTTTTCTGCTTGAATTATTTTTTTTTGAATAAGTTCAGAAATTTCAGAGTTTTTATGTAAAAAATTATCTAGTTCATTGTTTAAAAAATCTATTATATGAACCCTTACAGACTGTAAATCTCCTCCCATTTCAGTAGATCCTAATTTAGTTTTAGTCTGAGACTCGAAAACGGGCTCCATAACTTTAATGCTTATAGCAGATATGATTGATTTTCTTATGTCAGAAGAGTCATAATTTTTCCCATAATGTTCTCTAATAGTTTTTACTATACCCTCTCTAAATGCAGACTGATGAGTTCCGCCTTGAGTGGTATATTGTCCATTAACAAATGAATAATATTCTTCACTGTATTGAGTTTTACTATGGGTAATAGCCACTTCAATATCTGTTCCTTTTAAATGAATAATCGGATATAATAAATCTTCAGAATTTGTTTGATCAATAAGAAGGTCTTTTAAACCATTTTCTGAGTAATATTTAACTCCGTTAAGGTTAATTGTTAATCCAGGATTTAAAAAAACATAATTTTTAAGCATTCTTTCTACATACTCTAATCTATACTTAAAATTTTTAAATATTTTAGAATCTGGTCTAAAAACAACCTTGGTTCCCTTTCTCTTTGAGGAAGACTGGAGATTTGATTCCTCTAATAGATTACCATCTTCAAATAATGCAAATTTATATTTATCATCTCTAAATGATTCAACCCTAAAATCAGAAGATAAAGCGTTTACAGCCTTAGTTCCTACGCCATTTAACCCAACAGCTTTCTTAAAAGCTCTAGTGTCGTATTTTCCGCCTGTGTTCATTTTCGAAACAACATCAACTAGTTTTCCTTGAGGAATTCCTCTTCCATAATCTCTTACTGTAACATTCTGATCTTTAATTGTAATATCAATTGATTTGCCTGCACCCATTACAAACTCATCAATGCAATTATCAATTATTTCTTTTAGTAAAATATAAATTCCATCATCGGGCGAAGAACCGTCACCTAATTTACCAATATACATGCCAGGTCGTAACCTTATATGTTCTCTCCAATCGAGCGAACGAATATTTTCTTCTGTATATGAAATTGATTTTCCCATGAATAATTTGGGCTAATATAATTATTGAAATTGTATAGTTATCCCCTATTATATATAAGAAATCAACAAAATATAAAAAGATTGTTAAGAACTACTTAAAATAAAAACTATCTTAAAATTAGACATTAAATCTAAAATGTATAACATCCCCATCATTAACTTGATATTCTTTACCTTCAATTTTCATTTTACCAGCCTCTTTTACTTTGACTTCTGAACCGTATTTTTTAAAATCTGAAAAATTTATAACTTCTGCACAAATGAATCCTTTTTCAAAATCAGAATGAATTACTGAAGCTGCTTTAGGGGCTTTATCATCTTTGTTAATTGTCCAGGCTCTAACCTCTTTTTTTCCTGCTGTAAAGAAAGTTTGTTTATTTAATAATTCATATGTTGATTGAATTAATTTAATACCCCCGGATTCTTTTAAACCTAAATCATCTAAAAATATTTTTTTCTCATCAAAATTATCAAATTCACTTATCTCAGCTTCTATACCAACTGATAAATATATCAAATTAGAATTTTCATTTAATATCAAACTTTTAATTTTATCTACATAACCATTTCCCTTTGAAGCGGAAAGTTCATCAACATTACAAACGTATAATACAGGTTTATCAGTAAGCAATTGTAAAGGTTTAACAAATTGAATATAATCTTCTTCTGTAAAATCTATATCTCTAACATTTTTTGATTTTTCCAGTGATAATTTAATTTCAATTAAGATCTCATTTTCAATTACAGCATTTTTTTCTCCTGTTTTGATTACTCTTTTTAATTTTTCAATTTTTTTTTCTACTGTTTCTAAATCTTTTAGTTTTAACTCCATATCGATTGTTTCCTTATCTCTAATTGGATCTATTGAACCCTCAACATGTATTATTTTATCATTATCAAAACATCTTAAAACATGTATAATAGCATCAGTTTCTCTAATATTAGATAAAAATTGATTTCCTAAACCCTCTCCTCTACTTGCTCCCTTAACTAAACCTGCAATGTCTAAAATTTCAATTGTTGCAGGAATAACCTTTTCAGGATTAACAATTGACTCAAGGATTTCAAGTCTTTTATCAGGAACATTTACAATACCTATATTTGGTTCAATTGTACAAAAAGGGAAATTAGCACTTTGTACTTTAGCGTTAGTTAAACAGTTAAATAAAGTTGACTTTCCTACATTTGGCAATCCTACTATTCCTGCTTTCATTTGAAAAGTTTTATTATTATTTGTGCATAAAACTTTGTTTTCCTAACAATTCTTCTTCAGTTTCAACATTTTTTTCATCTGGTATACAACAATCAACAGGACAAACAGCTGCGCATTGAGGTTCTTCATGGAACCCTTTGCATTCTGTGCATTTATCAGAAGCTATAAAATAAAATTCATCAGAAATAGGCATCTGAAATTCTTCTGCATTTACATTTTTACCATTTGGAAGAACTATGTCACCCTTTAAGGAAGTCCCATCTTTATATCTCCAATCTTCTGCACCTTCATAAATAGCAGTGTTAGGACATTCAGGTTCACATGCTCCGCAATTAATACAGTCTTCCGTAATTATTATAGCCATTAATTAAAATTCTTATATAAATTTGTTGCAAAAGTAATATGTATATAATTTTTTAACAAATAAAATGATTGATCTTAATTTAAAAATTAAAATTTTAAATGGATTGGGCGTTTATATTTCAAATATTATAACTAATAATCCTAAATCAAANTTTAGANAANNTAACTNAATNAATAATNAATAAAAATAGATGGTTTGATGANAAATCNATAATNTATTCTCTNAAAGNATGGAGTNATTTGNTAAAGTCAGATTTAATAGAAAAATGGNTAGANANATATAAACTNAGTTCTATNNAAAAAAAGAAAACTATNGCATTNATNCTTCCNGGGAATATNCCATTAGTNGGNTTTCATGATATTTTNTGCNTATGGATTTTAGATTANAAAGGNATTGTNAAACTATCTTCTAAAGATGATGTTTTAATTCCTTTCTTAACTGACTATTTAGAAAAGAAAAGTGGATTTAAATCATTTTTATATACTACCTCAAGCATTAAAAAATTTGATGCTGTCATAGCAACAGGATCAAACAACTCATCAGTATACTTTGAATATTATTTCTCTAAATACCCTAATATTATTAGGAAAAACAGAACGTCAGTTGCCGTTTTAGAAGGAGANGAAACAGAATTAGAATTAAATAATTTAGGTAAGGATATCTTACTTTATTATGGTCTTGGTTGTAGGAATGTTTCTAAAATATATATCCCAAAAGGGTTTAATTTAAAAAAAATATTTAAAGGCATTGAAGCTTTATCTCACATTATTAATAATTCTAAATATGCTAACAATTATTACTATAATAAATCTATTTTTTTAATAAATAAATATAATTTTTTAGATAATGGATTTTTTCTTTTAAAAAAAGATTTAAAGCTTTATGCGCCAATTTCATGTGCTTTTTATGAGTTTTATGATGACATTGAAGATCTTAAAAGAAAATTACATAATATTAGGGACAATCTTCAGTGTATAGTTTCCAAAAATAAAATTTTAAAAGGCATTTCTTTTGGATCAACTCAAAAACCTTCTCTTCAAGATTATGCAGACAATATTGATACAGTTAAATTTTTAATAAACATTTAAATGTTAAAAAAGATTTTAAAATTAATATATACTAATTTTAATAATAAAAAACTATTAGCAATATTTGCACTTTTAAATTAAACTTAGTAATTAAATTAAGTGTAAAATGAAGAAACATAATTTTAGTGCAGGTCCATCAATTCTTCCAAAAGAAGTATTTGAAGAAGCCTCCAAAGCAGTAATCAATCTTAACAATAAAAATTTATCTGTTCTTGAAATTTCTCACAGAAGTAATGATTTTATCTCTATAATGGATGAAGCATGTTCATTAGCACTCGAATTAACTGATTTGAAGAACAATGGTTATAAAGCTGTTTTTCTTCAAGGTGGGGCGAGCCTGCAATTTTTAATGGTTGCCTATAACTTTCTAAAAACAAAAGCAGGTTACATAAATACTGGAACATGGTCAGAAAAAGCTATTAAAGAAGCAAAATTATTTGGAGAAGTTATTGAAATTGCTTCCTCAAAGGATAAAAATTTTAATTACATACCAAAAGAAATTAAAATTGATAATAATTTTGATTATGTTCATTTAACTACAAATAATACAATATTTGGGACTCAGTTTCATAATTTTCCTGACACTAATTCAAGTTTAATTTCTGACATGAGTTCAGATATTTTTTCACGAACTATAGATTACTCTAAATTTGACTTATTTTATGCAGGAGCTCAAAAAAATACAGGTCCAGCAGGAACTACACTTGTTATTCTTAAAGAATCTCTATTGTCTGAAATAAATAAAAATGTACCTTCAATGTTAAGTTATAAAATTCATGCAGATAAAGAAAGTATGTTTAATACTCCTCCTGTTTTTCCAATTTATACTGCAATGTTAAATCTCAGGTGGATTAAAAAAAATGGAGGAATTAAAAACATAGAAAATCAAAATAGAGAAAAAGCTAATTTAATCTATAATGAAATCGATAATAACTCAAAATTTATAGGTTTTGCTGAAAAGGATGATAGAAGTTTTATGAATGTTACTTTTAATTTAACAAATTCAGAAGAAAAAGATATTTTTGACAAAATTTGTGAAGAGAATAATATAGTCGGAATAAATGGACATAGGTCTGTTGGAGGATATAGAGCTTCTATATATAATGCAATGGCTATAGAAAGTGTAGAAGTTTTAGTTGATTGTATGAAAAAATTTGAAAAATTATAATTATATGAAAATCTTAGCAAACGATGGAATTTCTGATACAGGAATTGATTTATTATCAAAAGCTGGCTTCGAAGTAATCACAGTAAATATTGCTCAAAATCAATTAATAAAATATATTAATAATAATAATGTTTCATGTTTACTTGTTAGAAGTGCGACACAAGCAAGAAAAGATTTAATTGATTCATGCCCTAAATTAAAATTAATAGGAAGAGGTGGAGTGGGAATGGATAACATTGATGTAGACTATGCAAAATCAAAAAACATACATGTTATAAATACTCCAGCCGCATCATCTTCATCAGTAGCAGAGTTAGTTATAGCGCATCTTTATGGTTGTGTTAGGTTTCTTTACGATTCAAATAGAAACATGCCTTTAGAAGGTGATAAAAATTTTAAAAATTTAAAAAAAATATACTCAAAAGGAATAGAGTTAAGAGGAAAAACCCTTGGTATAATAGGTTTTGGAAGAATAGGTCAAGAAGTTGCTAAACTTGCTTTAGGAATTGGTATGAAAGTAATTGCATCAGATAAATTTATTGATATGGGTAATATTAAAATTGACTTTTATAATAATGAATCCATGTCTTTTGAAGTGAAAACACAATCTTTAAATTCATTATACCGAGATGCAGACTTTATAACTTTACACATACCATCACAAAGAGAATATATTATTAATAAAGAAAGTATAAACTTAATGAAAGATGGTGTTGGAATAATTAATGCTGCAAGAGGAGGCATAATCAATGAAACTGACCTTATTGAGGCTCTTGATTCAAAAAAAGTTTCCTTTGCCGCTTTTGATACATTTGAAAACGAACCAAATCCAAATGTTAAGCTTTTAATGCACCCTAAAGTATCTCTTTCTCCTCATATTGGTGCAGCTACAGGTCAAGCTCAAGATAGAATTGGTGAAGAATTAGCAAACCAAATTATTAATTTATTTCAATAATTATTTTGAACATTAATAAGTTTAAACATAAATGGGGAATTAAATCTAATTTTCAATTAGCAATAATCTTCATAGTATTTGGAGTTACTGGATCTGCAAGTATTTTTTTAGGAGAACCCCTACTCTCTTTTTTAAATATTAACGAAGATTTATTTATGGATATTTATCTAGGCAAATACATTTTTATATTTATTAAAATCATTTTAATCTTTCCACTTTATCAAGTTTTACTATTAATTTTTGGAGCTATTTTCTTTCAGTTTACTTTTTTTTGGAATATAGAAAAGCAATTATTAAAAAAAATAGGTTTTAAAAAGTTTTTTTGAAAATTATTTAAATTAAACTTTTAAGTTTTTGAATTTTAGGATTAATTACCAATTGACAGTAGGGTTGATTAGAGTTTAAGTCATAATAGTTAATGTGTTCCTTTTCAGCTTCAAAAAAATCTTTTGCTAATTCAATTTTAGTTACAATCTCTTTATTCTTAAATATTGATTGTGATAATTTTTTGATAATATTTTCTGTAATTTTTTTTTGTTTTAAATCAGTATAAAAAACTGCTGATCGATATTGAGTTCCAAAATCATTTCCCTGTCTATTTAATTGAGTAGGATCATGTGTTTGAAAAAATATTAATAATAATTTATCTAACGAAATAATATTCTTATCAAATTCTATAGAAATAGCCTCAGCATGACCAGTTCTACCTGAACAAACCTCCTTATATGATGGGTTTTTTATATTACCTCCAATATAACCAGGAATTACTTTTTTTACCCCATCTACCCTAGTAAATATAGCTTCAGTACACCAAAAACATCCTCCTGCTAAGTAAATTTTAGAATTCATAATTTTTAAATATAACTAAATTTGTAATTTGATTTTTTAACAAGTAATCATTTAAATAACTAAATTAGTTTTAATTTATGTCATATATTTTATCAGCAAAAAATATAAATAAAAGTTACAATAATATTAATGTGCTTAATGACATAAACTTAAAAATAAAAAGCAATCAAATAACCACCATAGTAGGTCCTTCCGGAGCAGGAAAAACTACATTGCTCCAAATTTTAGGTACTCTAAACAAACCAGATGATTTAAAAAACCCTTCTCTTGAAATTGATAATATTAATATTTTTAAATTAAAAAACAATGACCTTTCAAAGTTCAGAAATAAAAAAATAGGTTTCATTTTTCAATTTCACGAATTACTTCCTGAATTTTCTGCCCTAGAAAATGTATGTATTCCTAAATTAATTTCTGGAGAAAGCTTTTATAAATCTCGTACTAAGGGTATTGAACTTTTAAGTGATCTTGGTCTAAAAAACAGAATTAACCATAAGCCCTCAGAACTGTCTGGCGGAGAACAACAAAGAGTAGCTGTAGCAAGGGCTTTGATAAATAATCCTAAAATTATATTTGCTGATGAACCAACTGGTAATTTAGATTCTGAAAATGCAGAAATATTACATCAATTATTTNTNACNNTAANAGACANNATTGGNTGNAGTTTTGTNATTGTAACACATAANNANNNTTTAACAAAAAAATCNGANCAAATAATTTCTCTAAAAGATGGGANAATTATANAATGAAAAGATTTGAAATTAAATCTTTTTTAGATGATAAAGCTTTTGAGTATGAATCTCCTTTATTTATAAACGAAGATCCTATTCAAATACCTCATAAGTTTTCTAAAAAGGAAGATATTGAAATTTCCGGTTTTTTAACTGCAATTATTTCTTGGGGTAATAGAAAAATTATAATAAAAAATGCAAATTCGCTTATGAATTTAATGGATAACTCTCCGTTCGATTTTATTCTTAATCACAACAAAAATGATTTAAATACTCTTAATAAATTTGTTCATAGAACATTTAATAATCAAGATTTATGTTTTTTTATTAAATCACTTTATAACATATATAAAAATAATGGAGGTTTAGAAAATGTTTTCAAAACAAATAAAGAATTTAAAAACTTAAATCATGTAATCCACAATTTTAAAAATATTTTCTTTTCTATTCCTCATCAAAAAAGAACTGAAAAACATATTTCAGACCCTTTAAAAGGTTCTGCTGCAAAAAGAATAAATATGTTTTTAAGATGGATGGTAAGATCTCCAAAAAAAGGTGTAGATTTTGGTTTATGGAAAAATATTGACTCTGGACAACTTTCTTGTCCTTTAGATATTCATTCTGGTAGAGTAGCGAGATCATTATCTCTTATTAAAAGAAAACAAAATGATAATTTAGCGTTAATGGAATTGGATTCAATACTTCGCAAGTTTGACTATAGAGATCCTGTAAAATATGATTTTGCATTATTTGGGTTAAGTAAATATGAAAAATTTCATTAAAACTTAATGAGAAATTTGTCTGATAAAATATCAAAAATTGGACCAGGAGCTTTGATAGCAGCAGCATTCATAGGGCCTGGAACAGTTACTGTTTGCTCTATCGCCGGAAACAGTTTTGGCTATTCCCTTTTATGGGCAATATTTACATCATTAATCATTGCTTTTATACTACAGGAGATGTCTATAAGAGTTGGTATAATTACTAAAAAAGGACTAACAGAATTAATAAAGGATGAAACTAAAAATTCATATTTAAAAAACACTTTGCTTATTTTAATTTTTACTGCAATTATTATAGGAAATACAGCATATGAAGCAGGAAATATTAGTGGTGCAATTCTTGGTATGGAATCATTAACTGGAACTCTTTCATATAATTTTAGAGATTTTAATATAAACTTGTTAAGTCTTATTATAGGGTCATTAGCATTTTTAGTATTATTTATTGGAAATTATAAATTATTAGAAAAAATTTTAATTTCTATAGTCATAATAATGAGTTTTTCTTTTGTCATATCTGCAATTATAACAAAACCAGATATAAATAAAGTAATCGAAGGTTTTATTACATTAAAAACTCCTGAAAATAGTTTTTTAACAATTTTAGGTTTAATTGGAACAACTGTTGTTCCATATAATATCTTCTTGCATTCGTCATTGGTAAAAAAAAAATGGAAAAATCCAAAAGATCTGAAAATAGCTAAAATAGATTTATTAATAGCGATTATTATGGGAGGTCTAATTTCAATAAGCATTATCATAACATCAGCAAGTATTTCTTCAATCTCTATTTCAAGTGCAGCAGATTTAGCTTTAAGTCTTGAACCTATTTATGGTAGTTTTTCTAAATTTTTAATATCATTAGGAATGATTTCAGCAGGTTTGACAAGTGCAATTACAGCTCCTTTAGCAGCATCATTTGTTGCATGCGGCTGCTTTGGTTGGAGAACCGATCTTAAATCATTAAAATTTAGATCTATTTGGATTATAATTTTAATAATTGGAACTATTATTTCCAGTACCGGAATTAAATTAGTCCTAATTATTCAATTTGCACAAATAGCAAATGCAGTATTATTACCAGTAATTATATTTATATTGTATTATATAATGAATAATAAGAAAATATTTGGATCTTATTCAAATTCATTTTTTCAAAATTTGATTGGTTTTTTAATAGTTTTTTTAACTATTTTCTTGAGTATAAAATCCATATCTACCTTAATTTAAATATAAAATGAAAATTGATATAAATGCTGACGTAGGAGAAGGTTGCCTTGATTATGAAGAGTTATTTTCATTAATATCTTCATGTAATATAGCTTGCGGTGGTCATATTGGAGATGATATATCAATAAAAAAATCAATTAAACTGGCTATTAATCATGATGTTAAAATTGGTGCTCATCCATCATTTCCTGATAAATTAAATTTTGGAAGAAAAATAATAAAAATTTCAAGTAGTGATTTGGAAAGAAGCTTAACATCTCAAATAAATTTGGTAATTAAAATTGCAAAAGATCATAATAAAAGAATTCATCACGTAAAACCTCATGGAGCCCTTTATAATAAGGCATTTTATGATTTTAAAACTTGTGAAACAATTATTAGTTGTATAAAAAAATTACCCTATGAAGTTACTTTATTTTCTCAATACAAGTCATTACTTTCAAGTTTAGCAGGTGAAAATGGAATTAAAATTTATAATGAAGTTTTTATTGATAGAGAATATAATGATGATTTATCTCTTGTTAGTAGAGAAAATAAAAATGCTATAACTCATGATCTCAACATAATTAATAAAAAGGTATTAAATATTATTAAAAATAAATTAATAACTAGTATTAATAACGTTGTAATGAAAGTTAAAGCAGATACTTACTGTATTCATGGTGATAATCCTAATGCACTAGTTATCATGAAGTCATTAATATCATTTTTAAATTCACATAAGATTAGTTTAAAATGAAAACAAAAGAATATAAATTGTCTTTTTTTTTATATAATGAAAATTCTATTATAATTGAGTGGCCAAAAATTATTAGTGAAAATATTCTAAAAGATATCTTAAATTTTTCAAACAAACTTCTAAAACTTAAGACTATTCATTCAACAATAAATGGATACAACTCATTATTAATTATATATAAATCAAATATTATGTCATTTGATAAAGAAATTTTTAAACTAAAAAGCTTGTATGAAAATAAATTAAGAAATTTAATCTTAAATAATAAAAATTGGAAAATTCCAGTATGTTATGAAAAAAAACATGCTCCAGATATATCTTATGTTTCAAAAAAACTTAATTTATCATTAAAAGAAATTGTAAGACTTCATAGTTTAAAAAAGTACAGGTTGTTTTTCATAGGCTTTCTTCCTGGATTTTTATACTTAGGAAAGCTTCACAATAAACTTAAAATTCCCAGAAAAACAAGTCCTTCAACAAATTATCAGCCTGGATCTGTTGGAATTGCTGATAATCAGACAGGAATTTATCCTAATATTAGTCCTGGAGGATGGAACATTATTGGAAATACTCCCATCACTCTTTTTGATCCATCATCTACACAACCATGTTTTGCTAAAAGTGGTGATACTATAGAGTTTTATTCAATTAATGAAAAAGAATATAATCTTATAAAACAAAAATCAAAAGACAATTTAAATTTTATAAATGATTTAAATGATTAAAATTTTAGAACCAGGTTTATACTCTTCAATTCAAGATAAAGGGAGAGATAATTTTCAAAAATATGGAGTTCCTATTTCTGGCTGTATGGATGTAAAATCATCAAATTTTGCTAACTTTTTATTAAATAATCCAGAAAATGCTGCTCTTATTGAAGCAACTCAATTTGGCCCTAAAATATTATTTAATGTGCCTACATATATTTCAATTACAGGTGCTGATATGAATCCATCAATTAATAATAAAAAAGTATTGATGAATAAAGCTATAAATATTCACAAAGGTGATGTTTTAAATTTAGGTAATTCTAAAAATGGATTAAGGTCATATATAGCAGTTAAAGATGGCATAAAATCTGACTTAATGTTAGGAAGCAGGAGTTTTTATCATGGAATTAGTCCAAAATTTAAATTAGAGAAAGGAGATGAATATTTAATAACTTCAATTTATAAGAAATTAAATACTCTTTCAAAAATTAACCTAAAAGCCAATTATAAAAATAAATCTCTTTCGGTTTTTAAAGGACCAGAATTCAAATATCTATCTGAAAATGAAAAAAATTTCTTACTTAAAAATTACTTTAGAATTTCAAATGAGAATAATAGAATGGCATATAAACTCAAAGAAAAGCTAAAAAATAAATTAAAATCAATAATTACCTCTCCAGTATTACCTGGAACAATTCAGTTAACTCCTGGGGGAGAAATAATTATATTAATGAAAGACTCTCAAGTAACTGGGGGTTATCCTAGAATTTTTCAATTAAAAGAAGAGTCTATAAATCTTATTGCTCAAAAAAAAGTAAATGATGTTATAAAATTTAAAATTATTTAAATCTTTATATAAAAAAAAGACTGTATAAAGAATTGTTTATTATTTTTACAAAATATACAAAGAAAGACTCTTAGCATTAGCATGAATCTGATCCTAAAAAATGCAATTATAGTAGATTCTAAGAGCAAATTTCATTTCCAAAAAAAAGACATTTTAATTGAATCTGGAATAATTAAAGAAATTGATAATGACATTAAATTAAATGATGAAAAAGTAATATCATTTAAAAATCTTCATGTTTCAAATGGATGGTTTGATAGTTCCGTTTCATTTGGGGAACCAGGTTTTGAAGAGAGAGAAACTCTAGAAAATGGTCTTAAAGCATCAAGTAAATCAGGGTTTACTGATATCATTTTAAATCCTAATACAAATCCTGTAATTGACTCTCATTCGTCTGTTAGTCATATATATAAAAAAACAAATAATTCAGCTACTAAGGTTCATGTTTTAGGTTCTATAACAAAGCAATGTTTAGGAGATGAAATGGCTGAACTATATGATATGCATATTGCTGGAGCTGTAGCTTTTGGAGATTATAAAAAAACATTAAATAATTCTAATATTATGAGAATAGCTCTTGATTATGTTCAAAGTTTTAATGGTTTAATAATGTCCTATCCGTGTGATTTTAATCTTAGTAAAGAAGGGCTGATGCATGAAGGGGAAATTAGTTTAAACCTTGGTCTTAAAGGTATTCCTGAAATTGCTGAAACATCAATTTTAGCGAGAAATTTAGAAATTCTAGAATATACTAATGGAAAAATTCACTTCCCATTTATTTCATGTGAAAAAAGTTTAAATATGATTAGAAAGGCAAAAAAAAATGGTTTAAATGTAACTTGTGGTGTGTCTATTGCACACCTTTATTATACTGAAGAATCTCTTATTTCCTACAATTCTAATTTCAAAATATTTCCTCCATTAAGAACTAAAAAAGACAGGGAAGCTCTTAGAAAAGGTTTATTAGACGGAACTATTGATTTAGTTTCTAGTATGCATGAGCCAATAAATATTGAAAATAAAAAAGTTGAATTTTCTAGGGCAATAGAAGGGTCAATTGGTTTAGAATCTTTTTTTGGCATACTAAACAACATATTTACTCTTGAAAAAACTATTTCATTTTTAACTAATGGAAAAAATTTATTCAATATTAAAAATTCAAAATTAGAAATCGGAGAAAAAGCTTGTTTAACAATGTTTTGTCCTGATACAATTTATGAGTTTAATGAAAAAGATATTATATCTAAATCAAAAAACTGCGCTTTTATCAATTCATCACTAAAAGGAAAAGTTTTTGGCATAATTAATGGAGAAAAATTAGTAACAAATAGTGAGTGAGATTTTAAATTATAAAATTCAAAAAGCAGATAAATTCCCTAATAAATGTGGTGCAATTTTTTTAATTCATGGTTATGGAAGTAATTCTGAAGATCTTTTTTCTTTTAAAGCTTATTTACCCAAAAATCTTACAATAATTTCGTTAGAAGCTCCAATTCAAATTGAAACAGAAAGTTTTGCATGGTATTCTATTAATTATAATCAAAATTTTGAAAAATGGTCAAATAATGAAGAAGCTATAAAATCAATAAAAAAAATCTATGAGACAATAAATTTTCTTATAAATAAACATAATTTAAATAATCATGATATTACTCTTATAGGTTTTAGTCAAGGAGCCATTTTAAGTTGGGCTATTGGCTTTAATTATCCAAAATTTATAAGAAGAATTATAGCTCTAAGTGGTTATATTAATGAAGAATTAATTACTAAAAATGATATTACTTTCAAAGCATTTTCTTCTCACGGAACAGTAGATCCCATAATACCAGTTAATTGGGCTAGAAATACAATAAAAAAACATATAAAAAAAGGTTGTGAAGATTTAATTTATAATGAATACGATGAAGGTCATACTTTATCGGAAAAAAATTTAATAGATTTTTTAAATTGGATAAAAAAAACTTCTTTTAATTAGATTTTATTTTTAAATTATCATATGCTAAAAAAATGTTTTTAGGTAGTGTTTTAGAAACTTCCTCATGAAAGCCCATTAAATGGCTTATATGGGTTAAATAAGCTTTATTGGGATTGATTTTTTTTATTAAAGAAATTGATTCTTCAAGATTCATATGATTTGGGTGTTCTTTTTTTCTTAATGAGCTAATAACCAAAACATCAAGTTTTTTAAGTTTTTTTAATTCTTTTTCTTTAATTGTTTTAATATCTGTTAAATAGGCAAAATCATCAATTCTATAACCCGTTACTGGTATTGAGTTATGCATAAAATTAATAGGGATAATTTTTTTGCCAAACAAATTAATCAATTCATTAGGTTTTATATAATTAATCTTAACTGAAGGTGCTCCTGGGTATTTATCTTTATTTGAAAAAATATAACTAAATCTTTTGGATAAATCCTTTATTACTCTTTTTGTTCCATAAATTGAAATATCTCCTTGTTTAAAGTAAAAAGGTCTTATATCATCTAATCCCGCAGTATGATCTGCATGTTCATGAGTAAAAAACAATGCATCTAATTTTTTAATATTATTTAAAAGCATTTGTTGTCTAAAGTCTGGTCCACAATCAATTACAATATTAAAATCTTTCCATTGAATTAAAACGGAAACTCTCAGTCTTTTATCTCTTTTATCTGAACTTAAACAAACAGGATGGTCACTACCTATGATTGGCACACCTTGAGAAGTTCCTGTTCCTAAAAAAGAAATATCTAACATTTAAAACAAATTTAAATAATTGTTAAGTAATGATAGGAAGTTTGTATTTTTGAACCAAATAATTAAAATTTAAACTATGGTAGCTGAAATACCAGGAGATGTAGGTTTTGATAACAGACCTTCGATTGATGCTAAAGCTCTAAGAATTAATTTAAATGAATTTATATATGGAACTTTTGCTGAAATCGGTGCTGGACAAGAAGTTGCTAGGCATTTTTTTAGAGTTGGAGGAGCTTCTGGGACTATAGCTAAAACCATAAGCGCGTATGACAAAAATTTCAGTGATAATATATATGGAGAAGAAGATGATAAGAGATATGTAACTGAAACAAGATTAAAAAAAATGTTGGATCATGAAATGGCTCTTTTAGAAGATAGAATTCCTAAAAAAGACCATCCAAATAAATTATTTTTTACTCTTGCAAATACTGTTACAACTATTGATTTTGCAAAAAAATATAAAGGACATGGTTGGATGGGAATTCGTTTTCAAACAAAATCTAATGAACCTTACAGTGAAATAAGTCTTCATATAAGATTTCATCATCAAGAAGCTAGACTTCAGCAAGAAGTTTTAGGTTATATGGGAGTTAATTTAGTTTATGGAGCTTTTTATAAGCATAATGACCCAAAACGTTTATTAAGATATCTTTATGATCATATAGATACTGATGGGCTCAATGCAGGATTTCTTCCAATAGAAATTGATACTATAAACTTTTCAGGCCCAGTTTTTAAAGATGTTGATAACAGATTGATGAGTCTTGAATTAATTCGAAATGGAATGACTGATGCAGTAATGTTTGACTCAAATGGCAATAATATTTTACCAGCTAGAATTCTTTATAAAAAAAATATTTTAGCATTGAGAGGAAGTTTTCGTCCTGTCACAAAAGTTAATATAGACATGTTTGAAAAATCATTCGAAATTTTTCAAAAAGAAAATAATGTTGATTTTAAAAATACAGAAGTCATTTTTGAAATAACTCTTTCAAATTTGAGTGCCAATGGTGAAATTGATGAAAGTGACTTTATGGATAGAGCCAAGCTTCTATGTTCTCTCGGTCATACAGTAATGATCTCAAAATTTAAAGAATATTATAAATTAGTAGATTACTTCTCTAATTATACCTCTGAACAAGTTGGTCTTACAATAGGTGTTAACAATTTTGTAGATATATTTGATGAAAATTATTACAACGATTTAAGTGGTGGTATACTAGAAGCTTTTGGTAAAATGTTTCATAACAACTTAAAGGTATACCTATATCCAATGAAAAATCAAGAAACCAATGAAATCATTAATAGCAACAACCTTATTCTTCACCCGAGAATGAAAGAGTTTTATAAATTTTTCAAATACAATGGTAAAATTGTAGATATATTTGATTTTGAGTCTAAACATTTATCAATATTTTCCAGGGATATTCTTGAAAAAATTAAAAAAGGTGAAAAAGGTTGGGAAGAAAAACTTCCTGAAGGTATTTCTGATTTAATTACTAAACAAAAAATGTTTGGTTACAAAAAAAAATAAGTAATCAAACCTTTAAACTTCATTCAAAATTTGAGCTGCATGGTCTTTTGTTTTAACCTTATTAATAACATTAGTTATCACCCCATTTTCGTCGATTAAAAATGTTGTTCTGTGAATCCCCTGGTATTCTCTTCCTTGAAATTTTTTTGGGCCCCAAACGCCAAATGCGTTAATTAAATCCTTTTCATTGTCTGCTATCAATAAATATTGAAATGAGTATTTTTCAGAAAATCTATTTTGTTGTGAAACGTTATCTGCACTAACTCCAAAAACAGTATATCCTTTTTCAATTAATTTTTGATAATTATCTCTTAAATTACAAGCTTGAGCAGTACATCCAGGTGTGTTTGCTCTTGGGTAAAAAAAGAGAATAATTTTTGATCCTTTATAATCTTCAAAAGAATGAGTATTCCCTAAATTATCAACAAATTTATTTTTTGGAACAACATCTCCTATTTTTAACATGTTCATCATTTTGATTTTATTAAATTAGAACTGTAAAAATAATAAGATGTTAAAGAAAGATAAAATTAATTTTTTAATAAAAGCTTTAGATAAATTATATCCCAAGATACCCATACCCTTAAATCACATTGACCCATATACACTTTTAATTGCTGTTTTATTGTCTGCACAATCAACTGATGTAAGGGTTAATAAAATAACATCAATTTTATTTAAAGAAGCAAACGATCCAAAGAAAATGATAAAATTAGGTGTTAATAAGATTCGTAAAATCATCAGACCTGTCGGGTTATCCCCAACAAAATCTAAGGCCATATACAACCTTTCTAAAATAATTATCAATGATTTTAAAGGAGAAATTCCAAAAAACTTTACAGATCTAGAATCATTACCAGGAGTAGGACATAAAACTGCAAGTGTCGTCATGTCTCAAGCATTTGGTGTTCCAGCATTCCCTGTAGATACTCATATCCATAGGTTAATGTATCGATGGGGTCTATCAAATGGCAAAAACGTAGTTCAAACTGAAAAAGATGCAAAAAGATTGTTTCCAAAAAATAAATGGAATGATCTACATCTTCAAATTATATGGTATGGTAGAGAATACTCTCCTGCAAGAGGTTGGAAAAAAGAAAAAGATTTTATTACTAAAAAAATAGGGAGAAAATCGCTATAAAATCTACTAATTTTTTAAAGAACTGATCTTCAAATCCTTAGAAGAGTTATTATAAGATTTTGAAAAAGCTAAAATTCTTTTTAAAACTATACTTCTAGGGACTTTTTTTAAATCATTTTTTTCGTTGTAATTTTTTGTCATATAAATGCTTTACTTACAGAACGAAAAAAACTTAAAATAATTGTGCTATTTAGTTGTTAAAAAAATATTATTTTCTTTGATCAATTTTCTTAGATTAATTATTGCATACCTCATCCTTCCTAAAGCAGTATTTATACTAACTTTTGTGTTTTCTGCAATTTCTTTGAAACTCATATCCCTATATAATCTCATAACTAAAACTTCTTTTTGATCATCAGGCAGTTCCTGTATTAACTTTTGAATGTCTTTAATAATTTGATCATTTATAAGCACACTTTCAGCATTTGGAGAACCATCGCTTATAAATTGAAAAATATCAATTTCTTCTTTACTATTTATAGTCTTAATTCTATTATTTTTTCTAAAAAAGTCAATAACTAAATTATGAGAAATCCTCATAACCCAAGGCAAAAACTTTCCTTCTTCATTATAAACTCCGTTCTTTAAAGTTTTAATAACCTTAATGAATGTTTCTTGAAAAATATCTTCAGATATGTCCCGATCATGAACTTTCGAATAAATAAAATTAAATATCTTTTGTTGATGTTTATTAATAATATATTCTAAAGCAATTTCATTTCCATCTAAATAATGCTCAATTAATATAGAATCTGATGTTTCAGGTGTGATTTTATTTTTCATAATAACTACTTTGTTCCCTTTAAAAAGGAAGTTAATTTTAATATTTGTTTAAAAAAGTAGTTTTATGTTATAGGCAGTATTTTTTACAAATATAATTATTTTTTAATATAGGTTATAGTTCATTTGAAATAAGAACAATGAAATAAATATTTATAATAGTTGTAATTTTGTATTTTTTTTAAAACCTAATGAAGGAAATTAAAGATTATGATCCTAAAGAATATATAATTGTTAAGGGTGCAAAACTTAATAATCTTAAAAATATTGATGTTTTAATCCCTAGAAATAAATTAACTGTTTTTACGGGACTTTCTGGATCTGGAAAATCGACATTAGCCTTTGATACTGTTTATGCTGAAGGACAAAGAAGATATGTAGAAAGTTTATCTTCTTATGTGAGACAATTTATGGGAAGACATAACAAACCAAAAGTAGATTACATTAAAGGATTGTCTCCTTCCATTGCAATTCAACAAAAAATAAATAATACTAACCCACGGTCAACTGTTGGAACAAAGACAGAGATTTATGATTATCTAAAGTTATTATATTCAAGAATTGGAAAAACTTTTTCTCCAGTTTCTGGTAAAGAAGTTAAAAAAGATACTGTTGAATCAGTAATAGATTATATAAAATCAAGTATATCTAAACAAAAATATTTACTTTTAGCACCCTTCTATATAGACAAAACTAAAAGTCTTGTAAATCAAATAAAAACATTAAAGCAACAGGGTTATGTTAGAATTTTTGTCAAAAACGAAATCATTGATATTGATAATATTATTGATGAAAGTATTGATAGTATTGATATTGTGATTGATAGATTCATATCAAATAAAAACTCTGATTTATACAAGGAATTATCTGACTCAGTTGAAATTGCCTTCTATGAAGGAAAAGGGAATTGCTCTCTTTTTAATTTAAATGATAATAAAAGAACAGACTTTTCAAACAAGTTTGAATTGGATGGAATTAAGTTTTTAAACCCAAATATCCATTTTTTTAATTTTAATAATCCCTACGGAGCATGTAAAAAATGCAGTGGATATGGAGATATTATTGATATTGATATTGACCTTGTAATTCCAAATAAAACATTATCAATATTTGATCATGCAATAGTTCCATGGAGAGGTAATTCATATAAAAAATATTATAAAAAATTAATTGATAATTCACATAAATTTAATTTTCCTATTCATAAACCATTTCATGAATTAAAACAAAATGATATTAAAACTTTATGGGAAGGAAATAGCCATTTTATAGGTATAAAANNNTTTTTTANAAAAATTNAAGCTAAANCTTATAAAATNCAAAACAGNGTCNTNCTNTCNAGNTATAGAGGNAAAACAAANTGTANTGANTGTAANGGNTCNAGNTTNAGAAAAGAAANNAATTATGTTAAAATTTCAAATANNACATTNTCTGATTTNCTNAATNAATCAATAANTANTCTTNNAAANNACTTTANTTCNATNANTNTNTCTANAAATGAAAAAGAAATTTCAANNACANTATTAATTGAAATTAAAAANAGACTTCAATATTTAAANGATGTTGGTTTNGGTTATTTAACTNTAAANAGAAAATCAAANNCTCTTTCNGGAGGAGAATCNCAAAGAATTCAANTAGCNGCATCNCTTGGNAGTAANTTNGTNGGATCTATTTATGTTNTNGATGAACCNTCNGTNGGGCTNCATTCNAANGANACAGAAAATCTAATTAAAGTNTTAANNANANTNAGAGATCTNGGAAANACAATNATTGTTGTTGAGCATGATGAGTCAATAATTAAATCTGCCGACTATATAATTGATATTGGTCCATATGCAGGAAGTTTAGGTGGAGAAATTAATGCTTATGGAACATTAAGTGAATTTTTAAAAAAAGAAACATTAACATCAAAATATCTTTCTGGAAATTTAAAAATTGTAAAGAAAAAACAAAAGGAAACAAGCGAAAGTTTTCTTTATTTAAAAGGAGCAAGAGAAAATAATTTAAAAAACATTGATGTAAAATTTCCTTTAGACTGTTTAACATTAATTACTGGTATTTCCGGAAGTGGCAAAACAACTTTAGTTAAAAATATTTTATACCCTACTTTACAAAGAAGATTTGGTAACTATAGTTCTAAACCAGGAAACTTTTCATCCTTAGAAGGGAATTTTGATAAACTTAAAGGAGTTGAATATATAGATCAAAACCCTATAGGAAAATCATCTAGNTCTAATCCAGTTACCTACATNAAGGTNTACGATGATATTAGAAATTTATTCGCATCATTAGAGTTATCTAAAATAAGAAATTATAAACCCAAACATTTTTCCTTCAATGTCGATGGAGGTAGATGTGAAAATTGCAAAGGAGAGGGATCTTTAACAATAGAAATGCAGTTTATGGCAGATGTAGTTGTTGAATGTAATGAATGTAAAGGAACTCGATTTAAAAATGAAATTTGTGAAGTTCAGTATAATGGAAAATCAATTAATGAACTTTTAAATATGACTGTTGACGATTCAATTGTTTTTTTTCAGTCTAATAATGAAAATAAAATTGCTCAAAAACTCAAACCTCTTAGTGACGTTGGACTAGGTTATGTAACTTTAGGTCAGTCATCATCTACCTTATCAGGGGGTGAAGCACAACGAATTAAACTAGCCTCCTTTTTAAGCAATAGGAATTTTGAAAATAACATATTNTTTATTTTTGATGAACCCACTACAGGACTGCATTTTCATGACATTAANAAGCTTGTAAACTCTTTTTATCATTTAATTGAAAAAGGACATAGTNTAATAGTTGTCGAACACAATATAGATTTAATTAAGATTGCAGATCACATTATTGACCTTGGTCCTGAAGCTGGAGAAAAGGGAGGTGAAATTATTGCAGAAGGTAATTTGAAAAAAATTATAAATAATAAAAAGTCATTTACTGGAAAATATCTTTTGAAACAGTTGAATTAAATCTATAAATCCTTTATTATAAATTTGATTAATATTCTCAGAAATTTTGAATTTAATAATTAAAAAAGAAAATATAATAAAAGATATTGTGGTTTTTAAAAAGATAGACAATAAAGGATTTAATTCAAAATATATTTGGTTAATTAAATAAAAAACAAATATTATTAANACAAAAGCATAAATTGTTTTGACACTNTATGGATGAATTTTAAATTTTACTAAAATCAATATAAGCTTACAAATATTAATAAAAATTATAACTGACAATGTCGCGTAGGCAGCCCCGATAATACCATGCTTTTCAATTAATAATAAATTTAAAATAACAGCTAAAAAACCTGATAATAAAGAAAACCAAAAAATATAAGGGTAATATTTTGAATTACTAATAATGTTATTTATACAACCCATTGACATGCTGAACAACTTTCCAACAGAAACTATCCAAATCACTGAAATTGCATTAGAATAACCTTCCTGATTAATAACCTGATATAATTCAGAAAGGTTAGAATTAATAACAATGAAAACAAATCCACATACTATTATTAAATTAATAGAAGTTTTTTTTAATAAAACTTCTAGTCTTTCAATATCTTTTTTATTTATTGCCGAGGCTACTAAGGGACTTGATATTTGAAAAAGACCTCTGCCTGGAGCCTCAATAACTGTTGCAATGTAAAGAGCAACAACATAATAAGCTACATTTTCAACTTTCAATATTGAATAAATCATTGATTTATCTATATCCAATATAATGCTGGCAGCTGCTCCTGATAGAAAAATCAAAAAATTATATTTCAAAATAGTCAATAAATTTTCTGGAAGATTTATTCTAAAAGAAGGTGTGTATATATAAAAACTATAAAAAACAANAATTAAAAGCCTAATCAAGTAACCTNTTAATAAAAAATCAACAAATTCATTAAGGTCAATAAAACCAAATATGTAAAATAACAATAAANAGAAAATCAATAAACGAGGATAAAATTCTTTTAAAAAATTTCCAAAAATAGTTTTTAATTGAATTCTTAGCCAGCTAAAAAATATTTCAAAATAAGCAGTTAAAATTGCTATATAGAATATCATTGTAAAATACTTTTCAATTTCTTGGTTAACACTTGTGAGAAAAGAAATTATTTGAGGCTTTAAAAAAACAAAAACCGGAATCAAAGCGATTATTATAATCATTGGAAAATAAACTGAGAACCATAATAAATTGTCTCTATCCTGTTTATTTGAATAAGATGAATAAAATTTTATTAGAGCATGTTGAACTCCGAATGAAATAAAGGGCTGCAATAAATTTGATGTAGCCAGAAGAGCAACAACAAGCCCCTGGAACTCTTTACCAGGANATGTTGGATAAAGAAATAGAGTGTTAATTGCTCCAATAATAAAAGCAATAGATATTGTAATAAAATTATAAATTGATTGTTTAGCAATTAAACTCATTATAATGACCTCTTATATAAATATGATTCAAACTTAAACAAACCTATTAAAAATGAAATGAAAAGGATCAATGTTAACCACCTTATATTTGTGCCTACTTTAACTATTTCAGGTTTAAATTCAAAAACTAATTTATGAATTCCTGCCGTAACGTAAGCTCCTCTTAGTATGTAGTTTAAGTTTAAAATTTCTTTAGACTTATTGTTTACTTTCAGTGTCCATCCATTAGGATAAAAAATTTCGGAAAAAACAATTAATTGATCATTAATAGAATTAAATGAATACTCCAAATAATTAGGCTTCGATTTTACCAATTTAATTGAAGATAATGAATCTTTAATGAATTTAGTAGGAAGTTCATTTTTGAATGAATTTTTAATTATTACTGCTGATTTTTTTAAATCATTATTCTCTAAAAAATTAATAACAGAATCTGCAGATGATACTTTTTTTAGCTCAGATACAAACCAAGCATTACCATAATTATTCGGATTTCTATATGGTCTTAGGGTATTCTCATCAGAATTGATAATATATTTTACATTCATCATATTTAAAAAAGATTCTACTCCCCTTTCTTCATATAATTTATATAACTCTTCAAACCTTCTTGGTTTTGCCGCGTGATATCCTCCAATTGAATTATGAAAATAAGATGTTCTAGATCCAGTTAATCCGAATCTAGGTTCAAAAACTCTATACTTTGTAGTGTCTTTTTTTATTGCTAAATCAGCACTTGTGGTTTTAAAAGGTGTTTCGTGATTTTTTACAGAAACAAATTGATTACGATCTAAATATCTATTGGATATGCCTATTAAGTCAATTAAAAGAATACTCGTTATAAAAAACATCATTTTATTTAAAGAGATTTTATCTGTTTTAAATAAAATTGAAATTAAAGCCAGTACTAAAGAAAAAATAATAGCTCTAACTATGTCATAGACAAATATTGATTTTCTTTCATCTAATATTTTCTCAAATAATAAATCTCCATAAACTGATTTAAAATAAGGATCATTTATACCTGAAAATGAAATGAAATTTTTGGATAAGATTAATAAAAATAAAATACCAGATATTATTAATGATATTTTTAAAATAGCCTTCCAAAACTCTTTTTTTTCGTTAGCAATTGTATAAACTCCAATTGCAGCAAGAACTGGAAAACAAAATTCAAGTATAATTTGAATTGAAGAAACTGCTCTAAATTTATTGTAGAAAGGAAAATAATCTATAAAAACATCTGTAAGAATAGGAAAGTTTTTTCCCCAAGACAATAACAAAGAAATTAAAGCCCCAGAAATCAACCAATATTTAAATTTATTATTACTATAAAAAACAGCAATCATTGCGAAAAAGAAAATTGTTATTCCAATATAAGCAGGAGCTTCAAGAATAGGCTGTTCTCCCCAATAGGTTGGAACATTGCTTATAAAACTATCGGCTTGTTCTTTACTAACTCCATTCTTGATTAAGAAGCTATATATTTCTGAATTTTTTCCTAAATCCTCTCCTGATGAACCTCCTTGAATTCTTGGCGCTAAAAGGCCAAGACTTTCAAAAATTCCGTAACTATATTCAGTAATGTAATCGTAATCTAAGCCATCCGTTTTTACACGCTCACTTCCATCAAAATTAAATTTTAACTCAGAACCAGATCTTGTGCTAAATTTTGAATACTCATATGTTGTTAAAATTGGTGTTGAATTAAAGCCAAGGGAAATTAAAGTTGAAAAAAATAAAACAGTTAAACATATAAACAATTGATTATTTTTTTTCTCTTTAATAAGGTTATAGAAATAATACAAAATCAATAAACCTACTAAAAACATCATATAATAGGTCATTTGATAATGATTTGATCTAATTTGCATAGCTAGAAAAACTGTAGTTAAAATAAAACCATACAAATATTTTTTTCTAAAAATTAAAATAATACCAGACAAAACCAAAGGGATAAAAGCAATTGCTAAAGCTTTTGTGTTATGTCCAACTTGCAGAATTATCAGCAGATATGTTGAAAATCCAAATCCCAGTGATCCAAAAACAGAATATTTCCATGGTAATTTTAAAACTGTTAAAAAAACATATACAGAAAAAAGATAAAGAAAAAGGATATGAGCTGGTCTAGGAATTAATCTTATGAAACTATATATAGGTGAAAGAAAGTCCGCAGGGTACTGAGCTCCTAATTGATAAGTTGGCATACCTCCAAAAGCATTATCAATCCAATAAGTTTCTTCCCCATTTAAATTTCTATAATCACTTAATTGTTTCGACATTCCTTTATATTGAACAATATCTGATTGAACTAATTTCTTTCCACTTAGAAGGGGATAATAAAAAATCAAAGAAATTATGACAAAAGTCTGCGTAATAATAAAATGCGGAATGACTGTTTTAAATAATGAAGATTTAATCAACTTCCTCATAATCTATATATTCTCCAATATTGGATGATTTAGGTTTATTCTTTGTTGAATTCATATTACTTTTTTTACTAAATTCTTCATGAACATCTCTAGTTATTCTTGAAATTAAAAACTTAAGTAAAAAAGGAAATACATATTTTAAAATACAATATCCAATTATAATAAATAAAAAAATTTTTATCATAAAAATAATTACAGCTTAAAATATTATATCCAAAATTAAGTAATTACATTTGAAGTTTAATATATAAATTAAAGCATTAAATAAATAACTCACAAAATTTGAATGTTTAGTTTACTTATGTTTTAGAAATGTTTCATAGATTTTGTATACTTATTTTAATACTAAATTCAATTTCAATTAAATCTCAGTACACTGACCAAATTAATTCAAATAGACCAGGAGCTTCAATAGGTGCTTTTGCTGTTGGAAAAAATGTAATTCAATTTGAATCTGGTATTGAGTATAGAAGCTATAAACATTCAGGATATAACTCCTCAACTTTTAATTCTGGAAATGCATTTTTGTCTCTAAGATGGGGATTTTTACTTGAGCAATTAGAATTAACATATGAGGGAGTTTATGGATTTGGAAGTTTAGACTCAAAGGTGACTTCTCCAAACTATAAATATTATTTAAATGGAATGCTTCAAAATTTTGTTGGGTTAAAGTTTTTAGTTTTTGATCCTTTCAAAAAAGAAAGAAAAGTAAATGTATATAGTTGGAAAGCTAACAATCGCTTTAAAATAAGAGAGTTACTGCCTGCTATATCAATTACTATTGGTCCCAATATTAATTTTGAAAAAGAAAATCCTTTTCCATATGGAAATATATTTTCAAAACTTTATAAACCAATCTTTTTTCAAAATATTGGAGACAAAGTTGATGAAGAACCTTTCTTTCACTTAAGAGGCACTATAGCAACGCAATCACATTTTCTAAGAACATGGGTCTTGGTTACTAATTTTAGTTATAATAGATATTTGTCAGACAACATTGAAAAAAGTTATGTTCTTACTTTAACCCATAATTTTAGACCTTCTTGGTCTATATATATTGAAAATGAGGGATCTTATAATGATTTATACAGAATGACTATTTTTAGAACTGGTGTTGCGTTTCTGTTTTCAAATAATCTTCATTTTGAAACTAGTTTAGGAATGAATATTAAAGAATCTCCATCCTTGGTTTTTGCTAATTTTGGCGCTTCTTATAGATTAGACTTTCATAAAGATTATGAATCTTCAGCTGAAATCGAAGACAAAAAATTAAAAAAGGAAGAAAAAGAATTAAAGAAGACCTTAAGAAAAACATCTAGAGCCGAAAAGAAAAGAAATAAAAGGGCAAGAAAAAAAAATTAAATGGAGGAATCAATAGAAATAGTTGAAATAAAAAGTATTTCTGATTATAAAAAGTTTGTGAATTTTCAGTTTAGACTTTATTCTGATAACCTTTACTGGATCCCCCCAATAATTAATGAAGAAATTGATACAATTAATCCAAATAAAAATCCAGTTTTCAAAAATTCTAATGCAAAGTTTTTTTTGGCATATAGAAATAAAAAAATAGTTGGAAGAATTGCTGCAATAATTAATTGGTTAGAAGTAAAAGAAATCAAAAAAAATAAAGTTAGATTTGGATGGTTTGATTTTATAGATGATCTAGCCGTAAGCAAAGCTCTACTTAATACAGTTGAAGCTTTTGGGAAAAAGAATGGATTAGAAAAAATTGAAGGTCCAATGGGATTTTCGAACTTAGATAAAGCTGGAATGTTAATAGAAGGGTTTAATGAAATGGGAACAATGATCACTCTATATAATTACCCATATTATCCGAAACATTTAAAAAAGCATGGTTATAAAAAAGAAGCTGTTTGGATAGAATATGAAATAAAAATTGCATCCTCTGAAAATGCACCTGAAAAAGTAAAAAAATTTTCAAATTTGATTTTGAAACGATATAATTTAAAGGCACTAAATTTTAAGAAAAAAAATCAGATTTTACCATATGTAGATCAAATGTTTAAACTCCTAGACAGCACTTATAATTCACTTCAAACCTATGTTCCAATTCAAGATTATCAAATCAAACATTACAAAGAAAAGTATTTAAAATACATTAGTCCTGACTTAATTAAATGCGTAGTAGATAAAGACAATGATTTAATAGGCTTCGTAATAATTATGCCTTCATACGCAAAAGCATTAAGAAAGGTGAATGGAAAGTTATTCCCTTTTGGTTTTTTGTATTTGCTAAAGGCTTCATTTTATTATGATAAAGCATCTTTTTACTTAATTGGAATTAGACCAGATTTTCAAAATAAAGGGATTACTGCTATTTTATTTAATGAAATTCAAAAAACTTTTAATAAAAGAAATATTTCTATTGTAGAAACAAACCCAGAATTAGAGGAAAACATTGCTATTCAAAATAATTGGAAAAATTATAAGAATAGAGTTCATAAAAGAAGAGCTACTTTTAGCAAAAAACTATAAAGTTTATGATATCTAATGGAACAATAATAGCTACCTCTACTCCACCTGGATCCGGTGCTATATGTATTATTAGAATTTCAGGGCCTGAATCCATAAGATTAACTGATCTTTTTTTTAAATCCAGGTCTGGTATTAAATTATCTAAATCCAAACCCTTAAAATTAATCTTAGGAGATTTTATTGTTAACAATGAAACAATTGATGAGGTACTAATTTCAATTTTTAAAAATCCAAATTCTTATACTGGAGAGGATGTGGTTGAAATATCATGCCACGGTTCTAGCTATATAAAACAAAAAATAATTAAGTCTTATATGGATAGTGGAGCTGAACTTGCTCAGCCAGGAGAATTTACTCTAAGAGCTTATCTTAATAAAAAACTTGATTTGAGTCAGGCAGAAGCTGTATCCGACTTAATTTCTTCTGAAACAAAATCAGAACATAGTATAGCAATGAATCAAATCAAAGGCGGTTTTTCAAATGCTATAGAATTAATAAGAGAAAAATTAATTGAATTTACATCGCTTATTGAACTAGAGCTTGATTTTAGCGAAGAAG
This sequence comes from Flavobacteriaceae bacterium, assembly GCA_002719315.1. Classification (GTDB taxonomy): domain Bacteria; phylum Bacteroidota; class Bacteroidia; order Flavobacteriales; family Flavobacteriaceae. Next base: position 118,704 of record PBHD01000001.1, on the reverse strand, counting down.
ATGTCAAATTTGCAAACAGAAAAGACTTAAATAAACTTGTTGCTAATTTAAAGGTTAAATTAAATTCTTTGATTAATTCTTTTAAATATGGTAACGTCATCAAAGATGGAATTCCTGTTACTATTGCAGGAAGGCCAAATTCGGGTAAATCCTCTCTGATTAATGCTTTATTAAATGAGGATAAAGCCATTGTGTCTGATATTCCTGGAACAACTAGAGATGTCATTGAAGATACTTTAATTATTGATGGTTTAAAATTTAGATTTATTGATACTGCAGGACTTCGTAAAACTAATGATAAAATAGAATCTTTAGGAATAAAAAAAGCTAAAGAAAAAATAAAAAAAGCAAAAGTTCTTTTATATTTATTTGATAGAAATGATATTACTTTAAAAGAAATAATAAAAGAAAACAATGATCTATATCATGAAAATCTATTAATTATTTTGATAGAAAACAAAATTGATTTAATTGAAAATTATGGAACTAGTCAATTTTATAAAAATTTAGGTAAAGAAATAAATAAAAGCTCAATTTCAAATTTTATTGGTTTGTCAACTTTTAATGACAATCACATTGAAAATTTAAAAAATCTCTTAATTCAAAACTTTGAGGGACTAATTAATAATGATGATGTTATAATTTCTAATGAAAGACATTATAATGCTTTAAAAAAAGCCCTAAAATCTCTTGATGATGTAATCGAAAGTTTAAATAATAATATAACTGGAGATTTATTAAGTATTGATCTTAAAGAATCTATATACCAAATTGGTCTAATATCAGGAAAAATTGATATAGATCAAGATATTCTAAGTTCTATTTTTTCCAAGTTTTGTATAGGGAAATAAATATTAATAATATTAGTCTAAACTAAAGACGCATTTAAAATAATTTCACATTTTAAAACTCCTGAAATGGGACAATTATTTTTTGCATCCTCTGCCAATTCAATAAATTTTTCATCCTTTATACCTAACACTTTTGCCTTTAAATCTAATTCTATTGATATGACTTTTCCATCTTCGAAAGTTAATAAAGCTTCAGTATTTAATTCTTCAGGATTAAAACCGGCATCATTCAAAACGAAACTCAACTTCATATTAAAACAGCCAGCAAGCGCAGCAGCTATTAGTTCTTCTGGATTAGTTCCAAGGCTACCATTATCATTTTCAAATCTTGTCTTGAAACTATATGGCATATTATTAAAAGCCCCACTTTGGGCTGTTAAAGTTCCATTTCCATCAGCTCCATTTCCTTTCCAAATTGCATTTACTTTTCTTTTCATTTTTATTTATTTAAATATTAATAAACAAAATTAATCTAAAATTATAATGTTATACATTGCAAATAAAAAAACCTCAATAATTATATTTAAAATATTAATGAAAAAAGAAAAAGATTTAGCAACTATAATTCTTTTAATTCTTTCTGGAGAATGTATTTATATACTTCCCTATGTTCTAGCCAGAATTTTTCGGCCAACATTTTTAGATGTGTTTAATTTATCAAATTTTGAATTAGGAAGTTTGTTTTCAGTTTATGGGATTGTTGCTATATTCTCATATCTTTTTGGTGGAGTTATTGCAGATAATTTATCGCCAAGAAAATTGATATCAACAGCTCTTTTCTTAACTGCACTTGGAGGGATTTTCTTGGCTACATTCCCATCATTTAACATTTTAAAAATAATATATGGATATTGGGGTATTACAACGGTATTATTATTTTGGGGTGCTATGATTAAGGCAACACGATTATGGGGCGGATTAAATAGTCAAGGACGAGCATATGGATATCTAGATGGTGGAAGAGGAATAGTTGCTGCTTTAATAGGAAGTATTAGTGTTTTTATTTTTTCTATTAGCCTAACAAATGATATAAGTTCGTCTAATATAATAGAACGTAAAGAAGCTTTTAAATATGTTATTTTATTTTCTTCATTTTTAATTTCCATAGTCGGATTATTAGTTTTTTTATTTATGAACACAAAAGAAGATGTTAGATCAGCTAATCATTCTTCAATAAATTCAATAAAAAAAATTAAAGAAGTCTTAAAGCTAAAATCAGTTTGGTTACTAATGATTATTATAATGTCTGCATATGTAGGATATAAAACAACTGATATTTACTCTCTTTATGCATCTGATATTATGTTTTTTGATCAAATTAATGCTTCAAAAGTTGGATCTTTACAATTATATTTAAGGCCTATAGTTTGTGTCCTAATTGGATTTTTAGCAGACAGAACGAATTCCTCTTCATGGATAATAATAGGTTTTATTACCATGTTATTTGGGGCATCAATATTTGCTGTTGGAATAATAAATTCAAAAATGAATTTTATCTTTATATTATCACTTATTATAGTTGCGGTTGGAACATATGCAGCTAGGGCTTTATATTATGCTATTTTTCAAGAAGGAAATATTCCTATAGGTATAATGGGAACTGCTGTTGGAATAATATCTGTAGTAGGTTATACTCCAGATATTTTCGCAAGTCCTGTTATGGGCTATTTTTTAGACAATTACCCTGGAGATCTTGGACATCAATACGTATTTAGTATGCTTGTAGTTTTTTCTTTGTTTGGTCTTATAGCTTCAATAAAATTTGCTAAAATTTCAAATAAAACTTTTAAATTAATTGTCTAATGCAATTATCCATTGATGTAATCTTTCAGGCCAATTTTGAAGATGACCATTTCCGATTGCTAAAGAATAACCGTGCCCTCCATATGAATATAAATTCATTTCTGAAGGAATTTTATGTTTTTTAAGCGATTCATAAAACAATAAACTATTTTCAACAGGAACACCCATATCATCTTGTGAATGTAGAAGAAAAGTTCTTGGAGTTAATTCATTTACATTAAGTTCATTAGAAAAATCTAAAACCATCTTCTTAGAGGGGTTTAATCCTAATAAATTATTTTTGGACCCCATATGAGTTATATTTTTTTTCATGGAAATAACTGGATAAATTAAAATCATAAAATTTGGTTTAGCTGAAACCTTGTCTATTTCTTTTTCACTAAAATCATTGGGTTTATTAAATTGAGTTCCCAAAGTGCTTGCTAAATGACCTCCTGCTGAAAATCCCATTACTCCTATCCTATCTTTATCTATATTATATTCTTTATGATTATTTCTAATTATTCTCATGGCCCTTTGAGCATCTTGAAGAGGAGCTTTATGAGATACTTTAACTGACTTTGAATTTGGCAACCTATATTTTAAAACAAATGCTGCAATTCCTTTAGAATTAAACCATTTTGCTATATCTGTTCCTTCCCAGTCATAAGCAAGAATTTCATAACCACCTCCAGGGCAAATCAAAACACCTTTTCCTGTCGAATTTTGCTTAGCTGGTAAAAAAACTTCTATTGTTGGATTTATTACATTTTTTATTCGAATAATATCTGTTTTACTTACTATTTCTTTTTCATTAGTCTTGATGTGATTAGGAATTACATCCCATAATTCAATAATATTATTTTGAGAAAATAATAATGAAGAATTTATAAAAAATATTATTAGTAAAACTCTTTTCATTTTTTTGATTTTTTTCGAAAATAAGTCTTTATCTTAAAAAAAGTGATTATCCTTAAAATTAATTTAATTTAGTTTTTTAATTTTTAAAAATTGATGAAAACAAAAAACGATTACTGGAGGAATATTTTATATGCATACTGTTTTATTATTATAGGACTTATATTATTGTTTTTTAGAATTAATACACTTCCTGAAATCCCTCAATTATTTGGAGTTTTAATATTTAATGGAATTGGTATATATTTTTTAATTAAAGCAGTTAGAATATATCAAAGATTAGAGGATAAGAAAATTTATCCTTCTCAATTAGATTTTTTAAACAAATTAGCCTTTAAACTGTATTCAGACAAAAATAAATTTAGAAAAACATTTATAGTTGCAACTATAGTTGGTTTAACACTGGGTGTTTTTTTAGGTTATTATATGGAATAAAATCATAAAAAAATCCAGACAAATTATTTGACTGGATTTAATTTCGAAAAAAAATTAAAGGCTATTTTTTACTTTGATAAGAATAATAACCTTCAACAGGTATCATCATATGTGCATATTGTGTTCCCTTAAACATCACATAAGGAGATCCTTCATTAAAATCAGTTGTATAGCCATCTAAACTTGCTGGATCTTTTGGCATTAACATTAAATGTGGTCCAGATTCAATCCACTGACTGGAATCTTTTGCATCTTCTTTATTTAACACTAAGGGTGTTGTATTGTCTTCTCCCATATCTCCATGTAACATGTATGCCCATCCATCTCTATCTAACTCCGGTTTTTTACCACTCATGTAGGCCATAGCCCATTTCATAGTTTCAGCATCACCACACATAGGCATTGCTTCATGAGGATCTTTCCAACCATTTTCTGGATCGGACATTCCTCGAGGATTAGCAGCCATACAAGTCCAACCGTTAGTGCCCTCACGTAAAACTTTATTGTCAACACTAATGACAGTTGCATTTTCTGCTATAAAAGATGGAGCAGCTGTACTATATGCCCAAACTCTCCATTCTACGGATGTGTGAGGCCCTTCAGGTTCTCCATTTGATTTTTCAGCTGTTGCTGGTGGCTTCACTTCTTGCTGACATCCTATTAACAAGAACGTAACCGATAATAATAACGTAAAATATTTCATAATTTTTTTTTTTAATGAGTATTAAAATACAATTATTTTTTAAAAAAATATATACAAATAATTAATAGCTTATAATTTAAAATATTATTATATTGAAAATGTCATGTTTTTAAACCTTTTTCTAAAATTATAATAGTCTTATGAGAATTTTTTATTTATTTTTTTTTTTTAACCTTAAATCTTTCATTTATCAGGGGGCAAATTGATGACAAAAAAAGCTTTTTTTTACCCCCTTCAGGATATTCAATCATTAGTACTGACTTACATATTCATACTGTTTTTTCTGATGGATCTGTTTGGCCCAACATAAGAGTAAAAGAAGCTTTAAAGGAAGGTCTAGACTTAATAGCTATTACTGACCATATTGAATACTTACCTCATAGAGAGGATATACCTTATCCAGATAGAAACCGGCCATTTAATATAGCTAAAGAATATAATAAATACTCAAAAAAATTAAGAATTATAAATGGGTCTGAAATAACTAGAGACATATCTCCATCAGGCCATTTTAATGCTGTTTTTCTTAAAGATGCAAACAAACTAGTTCAAAAAGATTCTCTATCTGGGATTATTGAGGCAAATAAACAAAATGCCTTTGTTTTTTGGAATCATCCTAACTGGGATTCAACAGGAATTGCAAGACTAAAAGAGTTTCAGACTTATTTAGTAAACAAAAAACTACTTCATGGAATTGAAGTTGTAAATGAAACTACTTTTTCTGAGGAAGCTTTCCAAATTGCTATAGATAATAATTTAACCATTCTTGGCACTTCTGATATACATGAACTAACAGAATGGACTCATGATATTTCTCGTGGAGGACACAGACCTATAACTTTTGTGTTGACAAAGGGGCTTTCTGACTCTGATTTAAAAAAAGCTTTATTTAAGGGAGAAACTCTTGTTTGGTTTAAAGATCTATTAATCGGTAAAAAAACTGTCCTGAATAAAGTTCTTAAATCTAATTTAATTTTCTCCAAACCTTTTTATCCAAAAGGGAAAACAATACTAAATGCAACTTTACAAAATAAAAGCGCAACCAAGATTCAGTTAAAATATACAGGTCAATATAGTTTTCACGACGATAGTGATATAATTACAATTAACCCTTATTCCGAATTAAAACTTAGAATAAAGACTCGTGAAATTATTGATAAAGTAAATTTGCCTTTTATTGTACTAAATGCTTTAGAAGGACCAAAAAATCATACAAAAATTGAGTATAATCTTAAAATAAATTAAACATGAAACAAAATAGAAGAAAGTTTATAAACGATATATTTAAAGGTACAGCAGCTATTAGCTTAAGTTCTCCTTTGTTAAATAATGATTTATTTGCAAACTATGTTTCTAAAAAATTAAAAATATCTCTTCAATGCTTCTCTTTTGCTTCAGAATTTTATAAAGGCAATTTTGATTTATCAAATTTTTCAAAAATTGTAAGAGAGACCTATAATCTTGATGGGGCTGAATTCTGGTCAATTCCATTTATGGGTAAAGAAAAAAATTCATTTTTTTTAAATGAGCTAAGACAAAAGTCTAATGACTATGGAATTAAAAATACTATCATATTAGTTGATTTACTTGATATGCAAACAATGAAACAAGGCAACAGTTTAGCATCAATTGATAAAAAAGAAAGGAATCAAGCTATTGAAGATCATAAACCATGGATTGATGCTGCTAAATCGATTGGATGTGACTCAATTAGAATTAATTTATGGTCAGATGCTAGCAAGGAAGAAGTAATGAAAGTTTCCATAGAGAGTATTTCTAAGCTCTTAGAATATAGTTCAGATAAAAACATAAGCATTGTAATTGAAAATCATGGAGGCCACACAGGAGATGCTAAGTGGTTGGTTAATTTAATTAAAAAAATTAATAATAAAAATCTTGGAACTTTGCCTGATTTCGGGACTTTAAACTTTTGTGTTAAAAGAGATCTGAACTTAGATTTTACAGCAAAATGCTTCAGTCAATATGACAAATATCTTGGAGTAAAAGAATTATTACCTTATGCAAAAGGAATAAGTGCTAAATCAACTCAATTCGACTTAAAAGGGAATGAAACAACAACTAATTTCAAAAAAATGGTTAGACTTATAAAAAAATCCAATTTTGAAGGCTATATATCAATTGAATACGAAGGAGCTATAAGAGACACTTTTGCAAAACAAAAGAATCATCTATCTACTCATGATGGGATTTTAGCTACAAAAAAATTATTAGAGAAATATATATAAAACTAAAGGTTATTCTAAAATCGTATATTTGAAAGTAACCTTAAAAAATATAATAATGAAAAAGTACTTAATATTATTAGTTGTTGCTTTCATTTTCTCATCATGTGAAACAACACCTAAAAATAATAATCCAAAATATGAAGCAAATTTAGCAACTGCAAAAAAATATTTTGAATTATTTAAAACTGAAGATATAGAGGCTCAAAAACCTCTAATTTGTCCTGGCGTTACATTTTACTCTCCTTTTATAGGATCAGAACCAGCTAAATTCGATGGTCTTATTGCGGGTAATAAAGCTTGGCAAGATAATTTTGAAGACATTACATACTCAGAGAGTGTTTGGCTTCCTGGCACTGACTCCTTGGGAGTTTTTAATGGAAGCGTCAGAACTTATGGAACCTGGACTGCAAAATTTTCTCAAACAGGAAATGTAGTTAGTGTAAACGCATATCATTATTTTGATTTTAATGATGCAGGGCAAATACATATACAAGGAGATTATTTTGATGCAACAGGTGTTATGGCTGCTGCTATGAAAACATCAGAGGAGTAATCTTAACTTTTCCAATAAAACAAAACCTTCATGTAATTATGAAGGTTTTTTTATTTGTTTATTTTAATAAAAATTAATTCTTCAGATTTAGGTGTATTTAACTCTTCAGGCAAATATTGTTCTAAAGGATATAAATACAAGGTATCATTTTCTATAAAATAAGTTGTTTTTCCTTCTATATTATCTGTAAAAGACAAATTATTTTGAATTTTATTTATTATGTTTTTTTTGTAAAAAACACTATCAATACCGGTATATTCAATTGATCTTACAAATAAATCTTGATCTATTGACCAGTAATAACTGTTTCCAATACTATCAACATATATTTTTTCACCTTCTTCAGAAATATAAGAATGAAATTGCCATAATCCCTCTAAATCTGATTTAGATTTATAACATGAACTAACAATTAAAAGTATTAACAAAAAAAATATAACTCTCATTTAATTATATATATTTAAATATTAAACATACTATACTTAAGATGTATAAAATTTATTTTTTAATAATATTAATATTTTTTAACTGTAGTTCCCAAAAAGATCACAAAGAAAATTGTATTATTGGTGAAAAGTTAAATATTCCTTGTACGAAAGAATATAATCCAGTTTGTGGATGTAATGGAGTAACTTATTCAAACAAATGTGTAGCTAAATCATTCGGTGTTAATGATTGGACCTTGGGAAAATGCTAATTAATTATTAAATTGTATATAACAAATATAATATAATGAATAATAAAGCCTTGTTTTTGATATTATTTCTATCATTTTTTGTTCTTTCATGTTCAAAGAACGATGATGATTCAACTCAGAAAAAACATGTTTTAAAAGAAGCCAGTAATTCTCATAAAATTGAGCTTCATTCTAATAATAGAGTTGCATCTCTGAAAATGTCAACTAGTGAATATAAAAGTTGGAAACAAAATAATGAATTTGGTAGTTCAGAAGCATCAAAAGCGTTATTTCAAGATATTTATAAAAAATTTGAAGATGATTATGATTTCATTTTTTTAATATTAAATGAAACTGAAATACCTGAAGGGCTTCCTTCTGGAAGATTATTAAATATTAAAAATGATATAGCTGGAATAGGGTTAAGTGTATATGATAATACTAATAAATATGGGTCTAAAGGAAGATTGAATGCTATCATGGAATTAAGCAAATTAAATTATTTAACTCAAGGACCTGCTTTACATGAGTTAATGCATAATTGGGGTAATTATGCTTTGCAAACAACTAATAATGCTCATTGGGGTTTTACTGGTGGAAGTGGCAAAGGACAATTAGGTGGTTTTAAACAAAGTACGCTTATTGAAAATGGAAATAACTCATACACAGTAAATAGTTTTGGAGAGGTAGCTAATGGGGGAAATTCAGTAAAATATAACGAACTTGAACTTTATTTAATGGGAATGATTCCTCTTTCATCTGTTAAGCCTTTTGATAATTTTTCTGAAATATCAAATAAATCTTTCTCCGAAGGAAAATACACCTTTAATTCTTCTTCAAGAAAAACATTTGACTCAACTTCAATTGAAAATCTTCTTGGAAAAAGAGAACCTTCTTATGAAAATTCTCAAAAGGATTTTAATTTACTTCTAATAGTGTTAACTGATAAAGATTTGACTGATGAAGAATGGGCAATTGTTGATGATCAAGCAGCAGAATTTGGAAAAAAAGGTGAAGGTTCTAACCCTGAACCCTATACTATTGATGGAGTGACATATCAGCCAAGGAAAACATACAACTTTTGGGAAGCAACAAATGGAAAAGGAACTTTAACAATTGGAGATTTCTAAAATTTAATAATACTATTTAAGTTTTGAAAAACTAGTAGGGTTTAAAAAAACCTGTTCAATCCTACTAACAATTGGACCATCCTCTATACTCTTATTATACACTTTCTTCCAATCAGGATCATTGATAAACAAATCCCATGATTTATCCCTTTCCTCCATATTTGGAAAAGATACTATATAATACAAAGCTCCTTGATCTTTGTTATTCAAAATTTCATCAGCATAAGAAGGCTTCTCTCTANTTTGAGAAGTCCAATACCCAACATTAGTAAAGCCATGTTTCTCAAATAACTTAGTAGTATGATTTTCAAATCTNGAAATTATATCATCAAACTTGCCTTCATGAGTATAATAAATNCGNAGCTCATANACTTCATTTTTTTTATTCAAAANGTTATTNCCATCAACTTCCTTAGANTTAGAAATACAGGATATGAATAAAANTGATAGAATAATTAANCTAATATGTNTTTTCATTTTTTAATTATNTTTTAAACTAAAATATTCTTTTTTCGATAAACTTTTTAGCTTAATATTGTCAATCCTAAATATAACTTAAAAAATGNAAACAAATTTTGAATTATTAGATTATNTAATTTTTATTTCATANGGNCTTATNATACTAGGNGTNGGTCTTTGGGTTTCAAGAAATAAAGAAGGACAAGAAAAAAATTCTGAAGATTATTTTTTAGCAAGTAAATCTTTACCATGGTGGGCAGTAGGAACATCACTAATTGCAGCTAATATATCAGCTGAACAATTCATTGGTATGTCAGGTTCAGGTTTTGCAGTTGGTCTTGCAATAGCCTCATATGAGTGGATGGCAGCATTAACTCTATTAATTGTAGGCAAATACTTTTTGCCAATTTTTATTGAAAAAGGTCTATATACTATTCCTGAATTTGTAGAAAAGAGATATTCAACAAATCTAAAAACAATTTTAGCTGTTTTTTGGATAGGTCTGTTTGTATTTGTTAATCTTGCATCCGTTTTATATTTAGGAGCACTAGCATTTGAAACTATTTTAGGGGTAAAAATGATTTATTCAATTATTGGATTATCTCTTTTTGCAGCTGCATATTCTTTATATGGCGGGCTATCTGCTGTAGCTTGGACAGACGTTATTCAAGTTGTTTTTTTAGTTATAGGAGGTTTTATAACAACTTATCTAGCTTTAAATACAGTTTCTTCAGGAGAAGGTGTTATAGAGGGTTTAAAAGGCATTTACAAAGCAGCTCCTGAAAAATTTGACATGATACTTGATAAAAGCAATCCAGAATATGATAATCTTCCAGGTATTGCTGTTCTAGTTGGAGGTATGTGGGTTGCAAATATTTATTATTGGGGTTTTAATCAATATATTATTCAAAGGACATTAGCGGCAAAATCATTAAAAGAATCTCAAAAAGGAATAGTTTTAGCAGCTGGGTTAAAAATGATTCTTCCCCTTATTATTGTTATTCCTGGAATTGCTGCTTATGTTATAGTAAATGACCCTGCACTTCTTTCAAGTCTTGGTCAAGAAGGTTTATTAAATATGCCAAATAATGAAACTGCTGATAAAGCATATCCTTGGTTATTACAATTTTTGCCAACTGGCCTTAAGGGCATAGCTTTTGCTGCACTTGCAGCGGCTATTGTTTCTTCTCTAGCTTCAATGTTAAATTCAACTGCTACAATTTTTACTATGGATATATACAAACAAATTATAAATCCTGGTGCTAGCGAAAGTAAATCTGTAAAAATTGGAAGAATATCTGCAGCTATTGCCCTGATTATTGGCTCTATTATGGCCCCTCTTCTAGGAGGTATAGATCAAGCTTTTCAATTTATTCAAGAATATACTGGTATTGTAAGTCCTGGAATACTTGCAGTATTCATGCTAGGTTTGTTTTGGAAAAAAGCAACCAATAAAGGTGCTATTATTGGAGCACTAATATCTATTCCGACTGCGATGTTTTTAAAAGTTGGCTCAAAGGGATGGGTTGAAGGAACTGCTTTAGAATCTGTTTTCCCTACACTCCCTTTTTTAGATCAAATGGGATTAACAACATTATTTACAATGTTAGTTATTGTTATTGTCAGTTTAAATCAAAATAAAGGAGCAAATGATATAAAGGGAATAGAATTAAGGAAAGGTGTGTTTAATACAGAACCTATATTTAATATAGGTTCCTTTGCAGTATTAATAATTCTTGCAGCTATTTATAGTATTTTTTGGTAAAAAATAAAACTAAAAGTCTCTATATTTTGAATCAAGAAATTGATTAGCATTAGATTCTTTAAACAAAGCTTTTTTACTATCCCAGTGAAGTTTTTTATTAGGAAATCTACCTGCAATAACACCTAATAAAATTGTTTCTGTTAACCTTGCAGAATACGAAAAAGGAGCTGTACATTCGGCCTTTCCAAGACAAGCATCTACAAATTCATGATAATGTAAATGAGCTTCTTTATCATAATCTCTGACAGGATTTCCCATTTTTATTGCTTCAGGGTATTTAGATAAGTCAATTTTTTTGTATTTGCCATCAACAATCAACCTGGGTAATTCCATAAAGTGAGGCAAAAGAAGTCTTCCTTTTTCTCCTATAAACATAGCTCCTTGATTTGGAAGCTTTTCTTTATTTGGCAATTTTAGATCTCTATGATATGAAGGAGCTCCAGGTCCATCAGACCAAATCCATTTTAATTTTTCAGTAGTTTGTTTTGTTCCAGGAAAAATATAAGTAACTGAATTTTTTTCAGGAAACCCATACCCGTTTGGTTTTCTACAATTATTTTTAATCGTTTCAGGCACATCTAATTGAAGAGCGTTATATGGAGTGTCAAAAATATGCACACCCATATCACCTAAAGTACCACATCCATAATCAAGAAGTTTTCTCCAATTCATAGGGTGATAAATATTTTTTTTATAAGGTCTTTTAGAGGATGTTCCTAACCATAAGTTCCAATCTAAATTATCAGGAACAGGATCTGAACCTTTTGGGGGAGCACCGTCGTATCCCCAGTTTTTTGGTGACCAAGCTCTTACAGTATTAACTTTTCCAATAATTCCTCCTTGAATTAAAATAGTTGCAAGTTTATAATCATAAAATGAATGAACTTGAATACCCATTTGTGTAATTAAGTTTTTGTCATCTGCAATTTTCCTCATAGACCTTGCCTCGGTTACATGGTGAGTTAAAGGTTTTTGACAATATACGTGCTTATTTAAATTCATTGCCATAATTGATGCGGGAGCATGTGTATGATCTGGAGTAGACACAACTACTGCATCTATTTGATCTTTCATCTCATTAAGCATTATTCTATAATCAACATAAGCCGAAGCTTTTGGATGAATTTTTTTTGCTTCATCTAATGCTTTAGAGTCTACATCACATAATCCAACAATGTCGACTGAAGGATGAGATGAGATTGAATTTAAATCTGCAGCACCCATTCCTCCAACTCCTATTTGAGCTATTCTTACTATATTGTTTTTATTCATTGACCAAATTGAAGAAGGCAAAATTGTCATAGACGCTAAGGCAGTTGCACTTTTTAAAAATTCTCTTTTTTTCATATTTTTTCTAAAATAATGTTTCTCCATCGTATTTTTAAATCCCCTCCAGAATGAATTTGAAGAGCAATTGAGCCTTTTCCCTCTCTTATCTTTTTATCTTTCAAATTAATCATTTTTATTCCATTCAACCAAGTTTTAACATTATCTCCCTTAACCATTATTTTCATAGAATTCCATTCACCATACTTTAAATGTTTATCTTTTTTTTCGTTAGGTTTAATTAGCCATCCCCTTCCGTATGATTCATATATTCCACCAGTATTATCTCCAGGTGGTGCAACTTCTACTTGCCAACCACTAATCTTAGTTCCTTCAAGAGTTGATCTAAAAAAAACGCCACTATTTCCATTAGAATCTTGTTTAAATTCAAGAGTTAAAATAAAATCATCATAAAATTTTTCAGTGGACAAATAACCATATTCATTATCAGGTCCACTTTCACAGACTAAATCTCCATTCTCTACATACCATTTTTCAGTTCCATGAATATTCCAACCTGATAAATCAGTACCATTAAATAAAGAAAATGATTGTGAAAAAGAAAAGTTACATAATAAAAAAAATGTTATTATAAATTTTAATTCATTCATGATATAAAATTAAATATTTTGAAATAATTTAAAAAAATAATTATTGAATATAATTGATCCTTTTAGCAAATCTTCCTTTACTGTCTCTATTTCTCTCCCTTCTTTGAGCATCCTGAAATTCTTTTTTTGTGTAGCGCTTTCCATTTATATATATTGATGTAAGGCCTTCAGGGAAAGTATAATGTAAAAGGTTGCGTTTCATTGAGTTAAATATAAAAAATATATTCTTAACTAAATGAAAAATTAATTAAAATTTAATTAGAGTTAACCAAAAACTAATAATTAGTTTATCATTAAGATTAATCATCTTTATTTTTCTCAACAGTTTCTTCTTCAAGAATAAAAAAATCTTCTTTTTCTTCAACCCAAGAATACTCAGTATCAGCCTCCTTAGATTTAGGATCATAAGTTACCTCTACATATTTATATCTTTCAACATTTTCCATTTTTACTTGAACTATAAAAGTATGTTTATGCCATCTACTAAAAGGACTTACATATGTTTCATAAGAATCCCAAATAATATTTCTTGTGTGATCTAAATTTGTAAACTTTTCTTCAACAAGAAATTTTACAATCTTATTAATTTCTTTTACATTAATAGGATCAATTTCTCCTGCATCATTCTCTACAAAATTTTCATGTTCTTTAACAAAGTCAGAGAGAGCAACTTTATCATCATTAACCTGTGAAAAAATAGATATAGTATTAAAAATTAAAATTACTGTTAGTAAAATTCTAATATTAGTTTTCATAACTTTTAAATTTATTGTCTTACAATATTATTAATAATAAATGAAAGACTCAAAATTTATATTAAAACATCTACATTCAATAAATTAAATATTTAAATCAAAATTTTAATAACATCAATACAATTGTTAATTTAGCAAGCTTTATTATTGTATATATAGATTATGGATTGGTATATGAAAAATAGATGGTGGATATGGGCAATTTTAGCTGTTTATCTATCTTACAGAATAATAATCTCAGTAATTTATTAATAATATTTATTATTAAAAAAACTTTAGATTATAATGGTAAAAAACTATCATCATTTCCTGTTTTGTTATATTCTTTTTTTATTTTCAATTACATCTTCTAATGCACAAATAAATACAAGCAATATTGAAATAATCCGAGATAATTACGGTGTTCCACACATTTTTTCCAAAACTGATGCTGAGCTAGCCTATGGATTAGCATGGGCACATGCTGAAGATGACTTTGAGACAATTCAAAAAGCATATCTAGCAGGAAATAACCTCCTTTCAAAATTACTAGGAATAAAAGGAGCTGGAGCAGATTTCTTAACTCAATTCATCGGGTCTGATAAATTAATTAATGACCTATATGAATCCAAAATAAGTACAGAATATAAAAAAATTCTTGAAGCATACTCTCAGGGAATTAATCGATTTGCAGAATTAAATCCCGATAAAGTTTTAATTAAGGAGCTATTTCCTTTAAACCCTAAAAAACTTTTAAAATATGCTCAATTACAATTATTTGTATCATCAGAAGGTGATTATTGGATAACTAAGATTTTAAAAAATGATTTAAAATATCAGGTTGTTGACCAATCAAATAATATATATACTAATGAAGAAACAAGAGGGTCTAATGTTTTTGGTTTCAATAGCTCCATGACAAAAGATGGAAATACTTATTTAGCTATAAACACCCACCAACCATTAGATGGTCCTGTTTCATGGTATGAAGCACATTTATCGAGTGAAGAAGGAACAAATATTCTAGGAGCTCTTTTTGCAGGAAGCCCACATGTTCTTATTGGTGCAAATGAAAATATAGCATGGTCTCACACAGTAAATAGACCTGATAAAACTGATGTCTTTGCACTAGAAATGCATCCAAAATTTAAAAATAAATATAGAGTTGATGATAATTATTATGATCTAGAAGAATATAAAGCAACCATATTCATCAAAATTTTAGGAATCCCAATAAAAATCAAGAGAAAATATTACAAAAGTATTTACGGTCCAACTTTAAAAAACAATTCGGGTTATTATTCAATCAGGACGCCTTCCCTCTTCGAGATCAGGGCAATGGAGCAATGGTGGAGAATGGGTAAAGCTAAAAATTTTACAGAATTTTATAACATAATAAAACAGAACTCATTACCAGGATACAATATTGGTTATGCTGACAAAAACGATACAATTTTTTATATTTCAAATGGTCTAATCCCAAAAAGAAGAGATGGATATGATTGGAAAAATGTTGTTCCTGGTAATACAAAAAAAACTTTATGGACAGAAATGTATAAAACAGAGGAATTACCTCAAGTAATTCAACCTAAATCAGGGTATTTTTATAATGCTAACCATTCTCCATTTTTATCTACTTCCAAAAATGAAAATCCAAAAAAAGATTCATTTTCAAAAAATATGGGTTTTGAAACATATGATAATAATCGATCAACAAGGTTATATAAGCTTATTGAAGAAAAAAAAGAATTAGATTATAATGACTTTAAAAAAATAAAGTATGATAATTACCTGCCAAATCCTCTGTCATATTCATGGATGGACATAAATGCTCTTTTTGACATTAATCCTAATAAATATCCTGAAATTTCAAATATTTTAATTCAAATTCAAAAATGGGATAGAAAAACAGATGCAGATTCATATGGAGCTGGTGCTTATGCAATATTTTATTTAAAATTGAGAAAATATTATAAACAAATACCTGAACCAAAGATTTTTCCAAAAACTTTTTTAATAGAAGCTTTAAAAGAGACAAAAAAACATATGCTTAAATTCTTTGGAAAAGAAAAAGTTAAGTTAGGAGAGTTTCAAAAACTTGTTAGAGGTTCTAAAGAAATTCCAATTTTTGGATTAAGAGATGTAATCACGGCTATGTCATCAGTTCCTTATAAAAAAGGAAAAACAAGGGTTACAGCTGGAGAATCATATATAGAATTAATCAAATTTACTAAAGATGGGCCTGAAATAGAATCAGTAATTTCTTATGGTTCGTCTGATAATCCAGATAGTCCCCACTTTGATGATCAAATGGAAATATACTCTTTATTTAAAACTAAAAAAATGTCATTAAAAAAAGAAAAGGTTTTACTTAATGCGAAAAAAATATACAATCCAAAATAATTAATTTAAATCTATTGCCTTTTTGTAAACAGACTCATATTGTTTAATTACCTTTTTTATATCAAATCTTTTTGCATTTTCAAATGCTTGATTTTTGAGGTTTTTTAATAACTCATCATTAGACAAAATTTCAATTGATTTTTTTGCCATTTTATTTATTTCACCAATATCAAAAAGAAAACCAGAATAATTATCTTTATTTAACTCCGGAAGACCTCCAACATTTGTGGAAATTACAGGTACTTTATGAATCATAGCTTCAAGTGCTGATAAACCAAAACTTTCTTTTTCAGATAAAAGCAGAAAAAGATCTGAAAAACTTAAAATATCATGAATTTCAGAAGTATTTCCCAAAAAAACGACTTTATCATTTAAATTATTCTTTATACAATATCTCTGAGCTTTTGATTTTTCAGGCCCCTCACCTATCATAATTAATTTAGACTTAATTTTAGAACTTATCTGTTCAAAAACATAGAGAACATCCATAATTCTTTTTAATGGTCTAAAATTACTTACATGTGCAATTATTTTCTCATCATCTTTCGCGAGAAGATTTCTGTCATATAGATTCTTTTTTAAAGCTTTCTTTTCAAAATCTATAAAATTATGAACAACTTCAATATCTTTTTCTATATCAAATAGTTCAATTGTATCATTTTTTAAACTTTTTGACACAGCAGTTATACAATCAGAATTATTTATACTAAAAGAAACTGCTGTCTTATAAAAAGGGTGACTTCCAACTAAAGTTATATCTGTTCCATGAAGAGTTGTTACAATTGGAATGTTGATTCCATCATCTTGAAGCATCTTTTTTGCCATATAGGCTGCATATGCATGAGGTATTGCATAATGAACATGT
Source organism: Flavobacteriaceae bacterium (assembly GCA_002719315.1). Lineage (GTDB taxonomy): Bacteria > Bacteroidota > Bacteroidia > Flavobacteriales > Flavobacteriaceae. Next base: position 101,247 of record PBHD01000001.1, on the reverse strand, counting down.
AAGATTTCTATTTTATTGTCTTTAACAACATCTACTAATCGACTTGATAATGCCAATTCATAAGGTTGGAATTTAAAAAGAGAATATCTTGGGACATTTACTTCATGGAAATTTAGCTTTGCATTTAAAGCTTCAAGTCTTACAGGCTGACTATAAGTTATAAAATGAATTTCATGACCATTTTTAGATAATTCAATACCTAACTCAGTAGCAACAACACCACTGCCTCCAAATGTTGGATAACATACTATTGCAATATTCATCTTATTTTTCTGTTAAGGCTTCATAAACTATCTGCTGCATTCTAGTTCTAATATTATGTTTTGCTATTAGATTTCTTTCCATAGAAGGATAAGTTCTATTTGATAAAAATACAACAATGATTTCATTCTCTGGGTCCGCCCATGTATATGTCCCTGTAAAACCTAAATGTCCAAAACTTTTATTTGATGCTCCTCCAAAAGTAGGACCACTATCCAAACTATTAATTTGAGGTTTATCAAAACCTACTCCACGTCTATTTCCTTCATTACAAAAATAACAGTAATTAAAACTATCAATATTTTTTTTTGATAGGATTTTCTTATTATCATAAACCCCACCTTGCAAATACATCTGCATAACAACAGCAATGTCAAAAGCATTAGAAAACAATCCTGCATGACCGCCATCTCCTCCTTGCATTGCAGCTCCCATATCATGCACGTAACCTTTCAATTCAGAATTTCTATAATAACTATCTATTTCTGAAGGAACTATTTTAGCTTTATTTTTATTTTTTAATGGAAAATATGATGTGTTTTTTAAACTTAATGGATTAATAACCTGATCTTGGACAATTAATGACAAATCTTTATTGAACTTTTTTTCATAATAATATTTTAAAATATAAAATGGCAAATCAGAATACCTGCTTTCAGAATTTTTTAAAATCGGACTATTAACAATTTTTTCAAACATCTGATCTTTATAAGAATTTTTTATATATAAATTTTCACTAACAAGAATTGAAAACTTGTTATTTTTATTTTTTCTATAAAACTTCCTTTTAGGTTTATTTCTTTTATTAATAGTTTTTTTATAAAATGGTATCCAAGGAGTAAAATATGAAAAATGAGACAACATGTTTTTAATTGTGATATTTTCTTTATTACTCCCTTTAAATTCGGGCAATATATCTTTCAAAGTAGAATTTAAATGAAAATCTGAATTATCTACTGATTTTATGACTAAAGGTAAAGTTCCAATAATTTTTGTCAAAGATGCTATATCATATACATGATCATTTTTAACACTTATTCTTTTTTTGTAAGTATGAAAACCATGACTTTTATGATAAACAATTCTACCTTTTCTAGCGACTAACATTTGAATGCCTGGAGTCATCATAGAATCAATTGCAATTTTAGCAAGACTATCCAGTCTATTAAGTTTTTTTTCATTGAAGCCTACAACTGCTGGATTAGAATATTTTAAATGATTAACAGGTAATAAATCAATACCGGAATTAAAAACAAAATCTTTAGATCCTGTTACAGGAAGTCTTCCTGTAATTTTTTCAAAACCAAATAATGCATTTACACTTATTTTTTGAGCGATATTACTATTTTGGTAACTTAAAAGTATTGATGATATGTTATTTAAGCCTTCTATGCCTTTTAGAACATATGGTTTTACAAAAAGGTTTAGAATAACACTTTTTTTATCTGATATCTTTTTTATTAAATCAATTTCAGCTTTATTCATCTTTTCAGACTTATATGGAGTTTTGTTTGATCTATGAAAACTTATAATGATTTTATCATAATTTTTGATTTTTATTTCATAATTATTTGAATCTACTTTTTCTAAAGTTTTAATTTTATATTTCTTGCTTAATTCATTCCTATATATATCACTTGAGGCATCTCCTAATGAAATATGAGCAATTCTTTCATCTAATTTTAATGGTAAAAGGTTATCCTTATTTTTTAAAAGGGTTAATGATTTCTTTATTGCTTTATAATTTAAAATTGAATCTTCTCTACTATTTAATTCCTTGGTTATATCATTTAATTTAATTGGCTTATAATTATATAAACCTACTTTATACTTTGCTTTTAGTATTTTTTTTACTGAATGGGAAAGTCTTTTTTCAGAAATAATTCCTTTTTTATAAGATTTTTTAATTGCTTTAAAACCCTTTGGAGTATCTCTAGATACAATTAATAAATCATTACCGGCTAAGAATGCTTGTAGATCAACATTTTTAGATTTAGAATTTTTAAAAACACCATCCATATTTAAAGCATCAGTAATTATTAATCCCTTAAAACCCATCTTTTGTTTTAATAAATTCTTAATCAAATCGCTTGATAATGAGGTAGGGTTTTTATCTGAAGTTAAAACAGGTACATTTAAATGTGCAATCATAACAGATGAAATACCTTTTTCAATTAATTTATAATATGGATATAATTCTATGTCATTTATTCTTTTTTTGCTGTGTCTTAATATCGGTAAAGTTTTATGAGAATCCTTGGCTGTATCACCATGACCAGGAAAATGTTTTCCTGAAGTTAAAATACCTGCCTGATGATGTCCTTGCATTAATGCAATTCCATGATTTGTAACTAGTTTCTTTGATTCTCCAAAAGATCTATTCCCAATAATAGGATTACTAGGGTTTGTGTTAATATCTAATACTGGTGAAAAACTTATATGAACCCCTAATCTTTTTTCTTGAACTCCCATTCTAAAGCCAATTTTTCTAATTAATGAAGTGTCTCTAATTGCTCCCAAAGTCATATTCCATGGAAAAGACATGACAGAATCCAATCTCATAGAAACTCCCCATTCTGCGTCCATTCCAACCAATAAGGGTATTTTAGAGTTCTTTTGAAATGAATTTAACCATTTTGTTTGTTTATAAGGAGAACCAAGAGAAAAAATAACACCCCCAATGTGATATTTATTAATGAGCTTTAACGAAGAAATATAATGCGTTGAATCCTTTCTAGAAAAAACCATTGGCATAAATAATTGCCCTATCTTTTGATCAAGGGACATTTTATTATAAATGCTATCTACCCATATTTCTTGATTTATTCTATCGGCAATGTTTACTAATAAGGGATCATTTTCTTGAGAAAATAAATTTAAAATAAAGAACAAGAAAATAAATAAAAATTTCTTCATTTATAAAAATTTTTTGTGCCAACTATTTTCAATTGTAGTTTCCCAACTGTTTAGATATAATTTTTTTGTGTCAATCATGTTATTATAAACTATTGAATCTTTTGATAGTTTATTTTCTCTTATCATTTTCTGAAACTCTAACAATGAAATGGAATTAATTTCATTCCCAATTTTATAAGCAACATCAAGTCTATTTAAAAAATTTACTTTCAAAATAGATTGAAGATTTTTTATAAAATTTACAGATTTATCAATAGAGCACCCCGAGGCTGAATTTATATTTTCATTTAAACCAATTATTAAGAACCTATTATATCTAATCTCATAGCTTGATTCGATTTCTTTATTGTGAGATGACCAATTATTTAAGAAAAATTTAACTTCTTTTTCAATTAATTCAACATCTGTACTACTTAAATTACTGTCTGATTGATATATCCAAACTTTTGCATTAGGAGGTAATAAATTAAAAGAAACATACATATTATAAATCTTCAGCGTTAGCTATTAATTCTGCAATATCCATTACAGACACATCTTTTTCTTTATTTTTAATTCCATCTGTCATCATAGTATTACAAAAAGGACATGCTGCTGCAATAATATCAGGTTTTGTGTCAAGAGCTTGTTCAGTTCTTAAAATATTAATGTCCTTATTACCTTTTTCAGGTTCTTTAAACATTTGAGCGCCACCTGCTCCGCAACATAAACCATTAGATTTTGAATTTTTCATTTCTAATAAATTAGCTTTTAATTTTTCAATCAACTCTCTTGGAGCTTTATATTCATTATTAGCTCTTCCTAAGTAACAAGGATCATGATATGTTATTTTTTTTCCTTTGAACTTTTCTCCTTCTACTTTCAATTTACCGGATAACAATAACCTTTTTAAAAATTGAGAATGGTGAAAAACATTATATTTTCCTCCTAACTCTGGATATTCATTTTTTAAAGTATTAAAACAATGTGGACAAGTAGTTACAATGTCCGTAACATTATATTTGTTTAATGAATTAATGTTTTGTAAAGCTTGAATTTGAAATAAAAATTCATTGCCAGATCTTTTTGCTGGATCTCCACTGCAAGACTCTTCAGCACCAAGAACTGCAAAAGAAATATTAGAATTATTTAGAATTTTAACAAAAGCTTTAGTGATTTTTTTTGATCGATCATCAAAACTTCCAGCACATCCAATCCAAAAAACAACTTCAGGCTTTTCTCCTCTAGAAGACATTTCTAATAAAGTTGGAACTTTCATAAACTATATAAAAATTTTAATCTTTATTATCATCAAATACTTCTATTGTAACTTCTTTTTCAATTAAATCTGTAAACTTTCCATTATATCGAGTTGCTTTGACTAAATGATTGTCAATCCAATGGTAATTACCCCCTCTTGGTTTTCCCATCACCATACTATGATATTTAAAACCATTTTCATTTAACCATTTTTCGGTAATTTCTCTGTGAGATTCTAATCTAGCAGTAAAAAAACAAATTATATGCCCTTGATCATACCACTTATTAAGTGTTTCTAATGCATCTGGATAAACTTTTGCAGTTGCCATTCTTTCTGGCTCTTCATTCGGAATATCATCACATATTGTTCCATCAATATCAATTAGATAATTTTTTAATCCTTCAGGTAAAACAGGACTAACAACTTCTCCTTTTTCAACTTTTTCATGTAAATACTTGTCAACTTCTTCTTTTTTCATTTTAATTAATTTAATTATTTTCTTTTGCCCATAACATTCTATCTTGATTATTAAATGGCCATGGAGCACCATTATTTTCAATATTACTCATCATGTTATTTAAATCTACTGGAGCCTCTGATTTCTCCATGACTAAATATTTTCTCATATCCATAATAATCGATAACGGGTCAATTTCAATTGGGCAAGCTTCAACACAAGCGTTACATGATGTACAAGCCCATAATTCCTCTTTAGTTATATAATTGTTTAATAACTGCTTGTTGTCGGATACAAATTTACCTTTATTTTTAAAAATATTAGACCCTACCTCTTCTAATCTATCACGTGTATCCATCATAATTTTTCTCGGGGACAGTTTTTTGCCAGTCAAATTTGCAGGACAAACACTACTGCACCGACCACATTCTGTACAACTGTATGAATTCATTAATTGAACCCAATTAAGATCAAAAACATCACTTGCTCCAAATTTATCAGGAACTTGATCGTTTTGATCATTTGAATTTTCAATTCCTAACATTAATTTAACTTCATTGGTTATGTTTTTATCTATATCAAACATTCCTTTAATATTTAAATTAGCATAATATGTATTTGGAAAAGCTAAGAGAATATGTAAGTGCTTAGAATAATATAAATAGTTTAAGAAAATAAGAATAAAAATGATGTGCATCCACCAAAATGATCTTTCTAGTATAAATAAATAATTTATATCAAACGAAACAAAAAGTGGTTTTAAAAAGTCAGAAATAGGAAAAAACCCAGCTTTTATATAACCTTCGTAATTATTATCCTGTAATAGGCTATCTGTTGAATTCATTAACAAGAATAATGTCATAATAATAAACTCAAAATAAAGAATTAAATCAGCATCTTTTTTGGGCCAATTTTTCATTTCTGGTTTCCAAAATCTTTCAATTTTTAATATATTTCTTCGAATCCAAAAGAATATAACTGAAATTAATACTAATAAAGCTAATATTTCAAAAGAACCAATTAAATAGTTATATAATTCTCCCATATAATCTGCAAAAATTCTATGAGTGCCTAAAATTCCATCTACTACAATTTCAAGTAATTCAATATTAATAATTATAAAACCCACATAAACAATTAAATGAAGAATTCCAGCAATTGGTTTAGCACCCATTTTAGATTGGCCAAAAGCAACACGAAGCATGTTAAAAATTCTTTTTTTTCTATTGTCCGATCTATTAACACTCTTACCAAGAGAAATATTTTTATATAATTTGTATGTATTATTTACAAAAAAATAAAGAGCTAAAATTAAAATAAAAGAAAATAATAAATTAGGTAAAATATCCATATAAATTATCTTTTGTAAAGGTATTAAAAAAAGATACTATGCATGCATAATATTTTTAATAAAAAAAAGTCTATTTATCATTATTATTTTTACGACCAAAAATAGAGAAATGAACATATTTTTTAGGATTTGATTTAAGGTCTTTAATTAACAATTCTAATTCTTTAGATGAATTCAATAAATTATTATATAGAGCTTCTTCATTAACTAATTTACCAAGAGTTCCTTGATTATTTTCAATTTTTTCCAAAGTGTTATTTAATTTTTCACCAACTACTTCAAAATTATTTATCATCGGTTTTATTTCAGATAATAAAATTGAGTCTGTTATTTTAATTAAATTTTCAGATGTTTTGTTGATGTTATTAAAAGAAGAATTTATAGTAGTTTTATTTTGCGAAATAAGTTCATTCATAGAGTTGGTTAAATCATTAATATTTTTTAATGAAAGAGAAAAATTTTCAAGTGATTTTTTTAGATTATCCTGCGTTTCATTATTAACAATGTTATTAACCCCAGAAAAAATTGAGTCCACTCCTGAAAGTATTCCCTCAATTTTATTTTGTATTGGTGCTATCTGTTGATTAATAAGTTCAGTTAAACCTGGTTTAATTGAGGAATCTAATTTATCTCCATCCTCTACAACAGATGTATTACTAAAAACAGGTTGAATAGAAATAGCTTTTCCTCCAATAACCCCTACTTCATATAAAGTAGCCTTACTTTTTTTAGAAATCTTAAGACTTTCAGGAACAGTAAAACTCACTTTTATTCCTTCATAATTATCTCCAAAACTAATACCAACAACCTTTCCTATTGACATGCCGTTAATTGTAACATTTGCCCCCAAAGACAATCCTTCAACTTCTTGATAAACAGAATGTAAAATCTTTTCACTACTAAAAACAGGAGTGCCTTTTAAATAATTATATCCAAAAATTAAAATAAAAGCAGAAGCAATGACAAAAAAAGCAGCTTTAATTTCTTTAGAAATTTTCAATTTATTCTCTAATTTTAAGTAAAATTAATAATTATTTAAAGATAAACTTTGACAATCTATTTTAAAGCATCTTTTAGTTTAATTTTTTTTCCTGATTTAAAAGCAACAACAAAAGCTTTTTTATAACCTTTCTTTTTTGCTCTTCTCATTAAAGTTATGGCATTTTTATATTTAGATGTTTTTCCGTAGTAATATCTATAGAGATTTCCATTCTTTTCTCTTGAAATACCTTTAAGCCCTTTAAAATTATAAGATTTATTAGCTAAATAATTTTTACTTGCAGCTATTTGCACTTTAAAAATAATACTGCTTTTTGAAGATGATAAATCATTCTGTCTTTCTTCATAATCAATATTATTACTAACAAATGTATCTTCTAGATTATAAAAATAATTTTTGATTCCTTCAGCAATAGTTTTTGCCATTTCACTCTGCCCCTTTTTTGAATTTAGGTATGCTCCTTCCCTTTTATTGGTTAGAAAACCAGTTTCAACAAGTACACTTGGCATATATGAATATTTTAGAACCATAAAGCCAGCTTGCTTTACCGTTCTATTTTTTCTGTTTAATTTGTTAACAAAACTATTTTGAATTGAATTAGCGGCTAGAATACTTTGGTCTAAATAAGTTTCTTGCATTAAGGTTAATCCAATAACAGATTCTAGACTATTTGGATCAAATCCGTCATAATTTTGAAGATAATTATCCTCTAAAAAAATTACAGAATTTTCTTTTTTTGCAACCTCAAAATTTCTTTGATTTGCATGAAGCCCCATAACAAATGTCCCTGCACCATAAACAGACTTATTTTTTTCAAAAGAATCACAATGAATTGAAATAAATAAATCTGCATCAGCTCTATTAGCAATATTGGCTCTTTCAATAAGATTTACAAAAACATCTGTTTTTCTAGTATAGATAACCTTTATTTTTTTTTCTTTTTCTAATAATTTTCCAGTTTTTAAGGCAATACTTAGTGCTATTTTTTTTTCATAGTAATTATTACCGCGATTTCCAGTGTCTTTTCCACCATGACCTGCATCTAAGACAACTGTGAAAATATTTTTTGGTGAAGATTTTTGTTGAGAAAACAAATAAAAATGAAAAAAAAGAGTTATTAAAAAAAACAAGAGAGTTTTAAGTAGAATATTTGTTTTCAATCTTAATATTTATTAAAAATATATTAAGGATAAAATTATGATTAATTTTGAATACTTTTTTAATTTAATTAACATATTTAGGGATATAAAATTGCAATCAAAACTCATCTTTTTAATTACATTAGTTTTCTTGACTAATAACTTTTTTATATTTTCTCAAGATGAATTAAATACATTAAAAAAATCCGATTCAATCAAAAAAAGTTCTGATGAAGTTTTATTAGATAAAGTTAGATATAATGCCAAAAATTATGTTAAAATAGATAGAGAAAAAAATAAACTATATTTATACGATGAAGCAGAATTATATTATCAAGACATTGAATTAAGAGCAGGTATAATAATTCTTGATTATTCTAAAAATGAAGTCTACGCTGGAAGAATTCCAAACGATAAAGATTCTTTAATTCAATTTCCTTACTTCAAGCAAGCTAATAATGAAGTAAATCCTGATTCAATAAGATTCAATTTTGATACCCAAAAAGCATTAATATGGAATTCTAAATCTGGAGAAAATGGTATGGATGTTTTTTCTGCACTAACAAAAAAACAAAATGACTCAGTATATTATATTAAAGATGCTAGGGTGAGCACTGCAGGAAAAGTTTTAGGTGGAGAAAAAGAAGATTTAGATTATTATTTCAAGGTTAGAAAAGGAAAGTTAATACCTGGAGGTAAAATTATTACTGGTTTTACTAATATGTTTATAGCAGATATTCCTACTCCATTAGCCCTACCTTTTGCGTATTTTCCAACAACTCAAACGAAAGAATCTGGATTTATTTTTCCATCATTTGGAGAAAGTAATAACAGAGGTTATTATTTAGAAAATGGAGGATATTATCTCGCTTTATCAGACTATTTTGATCTGACTTTAACTGGAAATTATTATACTAATGGAAGTTATGGTTTTTCAGGCCAAACAACATACAATGTCAAATATAAATTTAGAGGTAATTTTAATTTTAGATATGAAAATCTTATCAATAGTGAAAGAGGTTTACCTGATTACGGAAAATCAACTGTTTTTAATATAACTTGGTCTCATACAAAAGATCCAAAATCTAGTCCTAATTCTAACTTTTCAGCTTCAGTTAATTTTGGTTCAAGTGATTATTATCAAAAATCCATTAATCAATTAAATTCTCCAAACTTCTTAAATAATAATTTAAGTTCATCTATTTCTTTTTCAAAAACATTTCCAGAATATCCACGTGTAACTTTAAGTTTAACCTCTGGAATGTCTCAAAATTCAAGAACAAATTCTGTAAATTTAACTCTTCCAACTTTCACAGCTAATTTGGAAAGAATTTATCCATTTGCACCCAAAAATGGATCAAAAAAAGGAATAATTCAAAATATAAATATTCAATACAGCACAAGAGCTGAGAATAGAATTATTACCACCTCCGACGATTTATTTTCAGGAAAGATGTTTAAAAATGCAGAAAACGGAATGATTCACAACATTCCTTTAAGCACAAATTTTAAAATTTTAAAATATTTAAGTGTATCAGCAAATGCAAATTATAGCGAGGTTTGGACTCCAAGGACAATTAAAAAAAATGATTATAATATTGAGACTAAAACTGTAAGTATTGATACTATATCTGGGTTTTCTTCTTTTAGACAATACAATTATAGTGCAAGTATGGGAACAACTATTTATGGAACTGTTAACTTTGGTGATGAAAAAAAAATTCAGTCTATAAGGCATATTTTAACTCCGTCAATAAGCTACAGTACAAGACCGAGTTTTAAAAAATATTATGACACATATATAATTGATGCTGAAGGAAATACTGAAGAATACACAAGGTTTCAGGGAAATCTTTACGGAATACCTTCAAAATCTTTTTCAAACAGTATGGGGATTTCTATTGGAAATACTTTTGAAGCAAAAGTAAAAAATAAAGATTCAACAGCTAAAGAAGCAAAAAAAATAAGTTTATTAAACAACTTGAATTTATCATCATCTTATAATTTTGCCGCCGATTCTCTAAAATGGAGTCCTGTAAGAGTTTCAACTGGATTAAATATTATAAATAATAGGCTAAAAATCAATATAGCAGGCACTTTTGATCCATATGGTTTAGATGAAAATAATGTTAGATTTAATAAATTTCATATCTCTAACGGAGGAGGTCTTTTAAGATTAACAAGTGCAAACATAAATACAAATTTTCAAATTTCAAGCGATGATTTTAATAATGAAAAAAAAGATAAAAGTCAAAATGAAGATGAAGATCAAAATGAAGATGAAATAGAAAATAACACTTCTGCAAATGGTGGTAGAGATGACGATCTATTTGGAAGAGCTGTTGATCCTTCAAATAGAATAATTGACAGATCAAATAAAAAAGATCTGCCAAAATACCCAAGTTACATGACTGAAATTCCATGGAATTTAAAATTTGCCCATTCTTTTACATACAGAAACACTATTGGCGAAAAAATGATTTCAAATAATTCTTTAATGGTTTCTGGAAATTTATCTCTAACACCAAAATGGGAAATAGGTGTTTCCTCAGGATATGATTTTAAATTAAAAGGCGTTACATATACTCAATTAAGATTTGACAGAGACCTTGATAGTTGGATTTTAAATTTCAGCTGGACTCCTTTTGGACCTAGACAATCTTGGAATTTTTTTATTGGAATAAAATCTGGCTTATTAAGCGATATAAAATATGACAAAACAAGACAGCCTGACCTTAGATAATTTTGTTTATATTTAATTTTATGAAAAAGAAAATAATTACAACTTTAAATGCTCCGGCACCTATTGGCCCATACAATCAGGCAATCCTATCAGATAAAACACTTTATATTTCAGGTCAAATTCCACTGATTCCTAATACTATGGAAATTCTTAATTCTACAATAGAAGAAGAAACTGATCTTGTAATGAATAATTTAAAAGCTATCCTTGAAACAGCACAAATGACTTTCAAACATGTCGTAAAAGCTTCAATATTTTTAAGTGATATGAATGATTTTGCAAAGGTTAATGATGTTTATGGCAGATATTTTGATAACGATATTGCTCCTGCAAGAGAAACAATTGCAGTAAAGACATTACCAAAATCAGTTAGAGTAGAAATCTCAATGATTGCTGTAAAATAATCATTTTAGCATTGCGACATGATAATTAACTAAATTATCAATAGGTCTTTGAACAATTTTGCCCATTTTCATCCCTTTTTCGCCTAGTGAAATTCTTATCTCTTTTTTCAAATAATGAGCTATTGATCCAACAAAATGAATAGGTATTTCATAACAGTCTTTGAATTGCATAATTTGATGAGTTATAAATCTATTTAATCCATTGAAGATAATTTCTTTAAAAACTTTATAATCTTTATTTTCAATTAAAAATTTGGAAAAAGTTGCTAAATAAGCATTTGGATTTTCCTTTCTATATAAATTATCTTTTATTACATCTGGATTTAAATTATATTTTTTTTCAAAAGCTCTAGCTATATCTGAATCCATTTCGTTGAAATAATAACTTCTAATCAATTCCTTTCCAAAAAAATTACCACTAGCTTCATCCATTAATGTATAACCCAGAGAAACTATTCTTTGTTCTATATCATTTCCGTCATAATAAGAGCAATTTGAACCAGTTCCAAGTATGCATACAATTGCCTTTTCTCCAACTTTAATAGTTGAATAAACAGCAGCATAAGTATCTTCTTTTATGTCGAATTTTGAATTTTTAAAAATAGTTTGAAAAACTTTCAGTATCCGATTGACAGCGGAAGACACACCACAACCTGCGCCATAAAAAAAAATTTTACTGACAGAATTTCTATTATGATACAAATCAAAATTATTAATAATTCTTTCAGAAATAATTGAACTAGACAAAACCTGGGGATTCATACCTCTAGTTTGAGTAGAAAATTTTATTTTTCCACTATTATCAAGAGCTATCCAGTCAGTTTTTGTTGAACCACTGTCTACAACTAAAATCATTTATTTATTATAGTTTAGATATATAATTTGCTAAATCAATTAATTTATTAGAATATCCGCATTCATTATCATACCAGGAAATAATCTTATAAAATCTTGAATTCAATTCCATACCAGCATTCGCATCGAAAATCGATGTTCTTATATCACCAATAAAATCCTGAGAAACGACTGGTTCATCACAATATCCTAGAATATCTTTTAAATTATTTTCAGATGCATTTTTGATGGTTTTTTTTATTTTATCATAAGAAGTTTCCTTTTTTAACCTAACAGTTAAATCTACTACAGAAACGTTTGCTGTAGGTACTCTAAATGCCATTCCCGTAAGTTTACCTTCAAGACTTGGTATAACTTTAGTTACAGCCTTTGCAGCTCCCGTAGAAGCAGGCATTATATTTAAAAGGGAGCTTCTTCCCCCTCTAAAATCCTTTTTTGAAGGACCATCAACAGTAAATTGAGTAGCTGTTGTAGCATGAACTGTTGTCATTAAACCTTCTTCAATTCCATATTCATCATTTAAAACTTTAGCAATTGGAGCTAGACAATTTGTTGTGCAAGAAGCATTTGAAACTATCAACTGACTATTATCAATCTCATGATGATTTACGCCCATTACAAACATTGGAACGTCTGCAGATGGCGCAGAAATTACAACTTTTTTAGCACCTCCATTAATATGTTTTTGTGCTAATTCTAAAGTCGTAAATATCCCTGTACATTCAGCTACAACATCAGTTTCTAGTTGTTTCCATTTAATATCTTCAGGGTTTCTTTCAGCGTAAACTTTAATTACTTTGTTATCTACGACAAGTTCATTATTTTTTACTTCAATAGACCCTTGATATTTACCATGAACAGAATCATACTTTAATAAATAAGCTAAATGTTCAACATTTAAAAGATCATTTATTCCTACAATAGTTATATCAGAACGCTGCATAGCAGCTCTAAAAACTAAACGACCAATTCGACCAAATCCATTAATTCCAATTCTAAGTGACATATATAATTATTTTTAGTTAAAAATTAAGTTGAAAGAATATCAGAAATTCTTATTAAATCTTTATTGATTTCTGATTTAGATTTTACAGCAGTTTTTAATGGGCTTAAAATTAATTTGTCATGGTCAATACCTATCATTAAATTTGATTTACCCGACAGCAATGTTTCAACTGCAAAGACACCCATTCTGGAGGCTAAAACTCTATCAAAACATGAAGGCTTACCTCCTCTTTGCATATGACCTAAGACAGAAACTTTGACCTCATAATGAGGCATATTTTTTTCGACATATGAGGCTAATTCAAATACATTTTTTCCAGTTTTATCCCCTTCTGCTACAACAACAATACTGGATGATTTTCCAGATTTTTCACTATTTTTTAAGGACTGTAAAAGTCTTTGAATTCCCATATTTTCTTCAGGAATTAAAATTTCTTCAGCTCCTGCTCCAATTCCAGTATTTAATGCTATATGGCCAGCATCACGACCCATAACCTCAACAAAAAATAAACGATTATGAGATATTGCAGTATCTCTAATTTTATCAATAGCATCAACAACAGTGTTTAAAGCTGTATCATATCCTATGGCATGACTTGTTCCATAAATATCATTATCTATAGTACCTGGAATACCTATAACTGGAAAATTAAATTCTGATTCAAAAATCATCCCACCAGTAAAAGATCCATCACCACCTATAATAACAAGGGCATCAATTTTTTTTGCTTTCAAATTATTAAAGGCTTTTAATCTACCATTTTTATTTTTAAATTCTAAACATCTTGCAGATTTCAAAACAGTTCCACCTCGATTAATTATATTATTAACACCTCTTGCATTAATTAATTTAATTTCATTATTAATTAAACCTTGAAACCCTTTATAAATAGCAAAGCATTCAATAGAGTTAAAAACAGAAGTTCTTACAACAGCTCTGACAGCTGCATTCATGCCTGGAGCATCACCTCCTGATGTTAATACTGCAATGCGTTTTATTTTTTTTTTTGCCATATGATGATGCCAAATTTAACTATTCTTCTTTAATTTTTATTTATAAAATTTATTTCATTTGAATTATTAATAAAATCTGATTCTTTAGTTTTTATATTAGATTCTTTGTTTGAAATTTTTTTAATTAAACTTTTAAATGAATTAAAATCTACATCATAAGAAATTCCAAGACCTTGAGTATATCCTAATTCGTCACCTAAATAACGAAATTCATTTTCTTTACTAAAAACCTTAGCTTTTAAAGAACCTTCATCATTTAGTAAAAAATCCATTTGAACATTACCTACGATTAACGTTTGCTCTAAACCTCCAATTGGAACACCTATTTTTCCATTCAATAATATTTTTTCACTTATTTTTGTTGATAAAGTAAATCCTAACCTGTCCTCTGTAGCTACATCAAGAATAGCACTTTTATCCCCTTGTAGATAATTTACTCCAATTTTAAGTTTTTCATTATCTGCTCCTAAAAGATTAGAAAAAACATCAGAAGCTTTTTGATATAAATTATTTGTAATTCCTTGCATTGAAACTCCTACTTCATTAATAAAAATACCCTGAGAAAGTAATGATAAAGATTGTAATTGCCTAATTTGAGGATCTGTTAACCTATAATTTAACTCAGATTCAGCTGTTCCGCTAGTGTTAGGAAAATTTATTTCAAAAATAGGATCATCAGGTTTTAATAATTTTCCTTCTAAATGAATTTTTACCTCAGTTGGAATTTTTTTATTAAATGAAGGATTATCTAATAAAATAGCAGGATTAGCTCCTCCAGGAACTTCATAAATGGCATCAAAATCCATTTTCGCATCTAGTGGGTTTCCATCCCAGATTATACTTCCACCGGGGCTTAAAACTAATTTCTTGTCAATTAAACCAATATTCTTAAAATTATATAATCCCTCCGATGCTGTAAAATCACCCCAAATATTAAATTTTCCATCGGTATCTGCTTCCATAATAAGCTTACCTTCTCCTCTACCAATGAGTGAACTTCCAGAATCTTTATCTAATACTATTTCAATTTCAGCTAAATTATTAACATCTAAATCTAATTGAATATCAACACCTCTTTGATAATCATCAAAATCAAAAAATTTCTCTTCATTTTTATTACTGTTTTTATCTAAAAAGCTTAAAATGAGATCATCTTGAATTTCATATGTGTCTGACCATGGTATTTTAATAAAAGTATTTTTTTCTGTTCTTCCATTTACACCTATATTAACATTTCTAGTTAATCCATTTAAAGTAATGTTGCCACTAAAATATCCTTTACCATAAAAAACATCAGACTCTTCAATAGATTTATTTAAAACTAACATTCCTTTAGAATTAATTTTAAAATCTACCGCCCAATTTTTAAAACCTTCATGATAAATTTTTCCATTTAACAATCCCCCTTTATTTTTTTCTTTATCACTAAAGACAATTTCATTAAAAATCAAATTATTATTATTTAAATTTACCATTGAATTATTAATAGAATATCCTACATTTAAATAGGGAATTGATAGTTTCGCATTTTTTAAATTCAAAGACCCTTCATGAGTAATTTTGTTATTAATTTTTATTAATTTAAAATTACCAGATGCTAAACCTTCAATCTCATTAATTGACTTTTCACTAAGTTTTGATAAAAAAGAAATATCTAAATCATTAATATCAAAGTCTATATCAAAAGAATTTAATTTATCACCATATAGATTTCCATCACTTTGAATTATTTTATTTCTTTTGTCATCAATTATAGACAAGTTTATCTTATAATTATCACTAATGTTTACATTATTTGACAAGCTTAAATTTAAAACACCCAAATCAGTAGTGTTTAAAATCAAATCTTTAACCTCTGAATTTAAATTTAGAGAAGTATTATTTAAGTTCTTTCTATAAAAAAGATTTAAGTCAGTTAATCCACTTAATTGAAAATTTGGATATATGGGTATAAATTCATTTAAATTGAGATTTTTAATATTAATTTTTAATTCAGAAATTAATTTATTTTTAAATAAAGCAGAGAAATTTACAAATCTATTTTCGGAACTTAATTTTAAATTATCAATTAGTATCTCATTTAAATCATTATCAAATTGAATTGTTTTTTTTTGAAAATTAGACTCTAAATTCCAAAATCTTTTTCTATATGTAATCTTTGATTTTTTAATGACTATATTTTGTCTGTTTTTATCATCATCAATTTTCAAAAATTTAAGATCATAAAGATCATTCCCTTCATCTCCCTCAAAAATTGATTCAAATAAGACTCCTTCATCATTAGAAAAAGAGGAAAGGTTAAAATTATTTATTTTATATAGTTTATGATTTAACTCTTTAATTTTAAGAGTTGACTTTTTATTAAAATCATCGAGATCTAATTCATAAAGTAAATCTTTAAAAACAAAATTATCATAAGTGTATATAGGAAATTGTATTTTAATCTTCGAAGCTATATTATCAGAGGATAAATTACCTATTAATTTAATATTAGACCCAAATGAAATTTTTGGATAAAAAGCTTTTAAAGGCTTATCATATACATTTATTTCAAATGACAAAGCTTGTTTATCAGAAATATTTTTTAACGGCTCTATCTCATAAGCTTCTAAAAATGTATTTTTAATAAGTGTAATAATTTCTTCATTTTTGAAATCCCCTACTATTTTAGCGTTAACAAAATCATTGTTTTCAATTAAAAACTCCCTCTTATTAAGACTTATTTTTTGATTTATAAAAATCGGATTAAAATTAATTTCATTGATACTATTAATAAGATTTAGAGATGATAAATTGACACTTCCTTCAAGGGTGTTGAAACTCTTTCCTTTTAAATTAATTAAACTTACTCCACTGATAAGAGCCTTTCCTCCACCTAGACTATACCCTAGAGAGTTTAAGTCAAAATTCAATAAATTAATTGCTGCAGAATATTCAGGAATATTTTTAGAAAAATCAAATTTAAAATCACTTTTTAATTCTAATATTTTATTATTTACATTAAGAGTGTTAAAAACCTGATTTTTACTTAAATATCCATCAATTAAAATATTAGGGAATTTATTAGAACTAACAATTGTTATGTTATTTGAACTCCAATTTAGAACAAAATCATTTTTTTCTTTTTCCGATATATTAAAACCAATATTTCCATTAAGTATTATACTTTCTTTGATATCTATTAATGAACTTAATCTTAAGTTATCAAAATATGTATCAAAATTTAAATCCTTAATAAAATTGTTTCTGTTAAAATAGTTTGTTGGTATTTTGCTTGAAACATTAATTCTCCCATTTTCAGACATTAAGTTAGCATCAAAGCCTAAAATATTATTTTCTAATTTAAATTTCACTCTTATTGAATCATTTAAGAATGAACTAATTATATCACTTAAGCTATTTGTATTATAAATTAAATTATCTGCTATTTCTATATCATTAATAAAAAATTCTCCTTTATTAAATTTAAGGTCATTATCTAATGAAATAGAGGAATTAGCATTAAATTTTATTTGTGGATGCTTTAAATCGATTTTATTTAATTTAAAATCATTAATGGTTCCACTACCATTTAATGCAAAATCTAAATACTCTTTAGAGTTAAAGTCAAGTCCTTTAAATGTAAATAGTTCTGGACTTATTTTAGATTTATTTATATCTATATTAATAATAGATGTTTGAAGTAGTTCTTGAGATGAAAATTCACCATTATTAATTTCTAATTTACCTTTTTCTATGTTAAAAAACTTGTTTTCAAATTCAAAATCTTTAAGTACAATTCTGTTTGATTTATAATTAAAATCAGTTTTAAAATAATCAATGTTTAATAATTTTTCATTTGATGAAATTGACATAGAATCTATGCTAAAACTTATTGATTTTTTTGAAAAATTCAGGTTATCTGATATAAAAGAAAAATCATTAATCACAAAAGGTGTTTTCTTTTTGTCATTTTGATCCAAAAAAGTGAAGGTTCCATTTTTAACTCTAAAGAAATTTGAAAAAAAAAGAAAATTGTTTTTGTTTTTATTTACTCTTTCAAGTAAACTTATTAATGTGTTATTTGTTTCATTTATATATTTTACAACTTTTATTTTTAAATCAACTAAATCAATTTTATTTGGATTAATCTTATTATCTAATAATTCAAAAAAAGGTGTTTTTAAAACTCTTAATTCTTTTACGTATATAATTGTATCATTGTGATGGTCTTTAATTAAAAGATTTTGAATATTTGTTTCACCAAAAACATCCATTTCAAAAGAATCATAATCTATATTCATATCATTTTTATAAAGAGAAATGACTTTTTCAGTAATCTTTGTTTGAAAAAACAAAAGAGCACCAATAATTAATAGGGTAATTGCAAAAATAAACCCTGAAACATATAATAGCTTTATTTTGTTAATTTGTTTAATATGAAAATTTTATTTTTGTTAACATTTTTTTTAATTCTAAATGAGCAATAATAACAAATATATACTAGCAATTGAATCATCTTGCGATGACACAGGAGCTTCTGTTTTGAAAAATAACAAAGTTCTATCAAACTGTATCGCTAATCAAGAAATACATAAATCCTATGGAGGTGTTGTTCCAGAATTAGCATCCAGAGCGCATCAATCAAATATTGTTCCTGTTGTTCATCAAGCCCTTACCATTGCAAATATCGACAAAAAAGATCTATCTGCAATTGCTTATACAAGAGGACCAGGTTTATTGGGCTCTTTACTTGTTGGTTCTTCTTTTGCTAAATCAATGTCCCTAAGTTTAAAAATCCCCTTAATTGAGGTAAATCATATGCAAGCACATTTATTATGTCATTTTATAAATGATGAAAGAATTAAAATTCCAAAATTTCCTTTTATTGGAGTAACCTTATCTGGAGGGCATACTCAAATTGTTCATGTTGATAATTATTTCAAAATGAAAATAATAGGAACAACACTAGATGATGCTATTGGAGAGGCATTTGATAAATGTGGTAAAATATTAGGTCTAAATTATCCCGCGGGTAAAGAGATTGACGATCTAGCAAAAAATGGGGATTCAGATAAATTTAAATTTCCAATTCCAAAAGTTCCTAATTTGGATGTCAGTTATAGTGGCGTTAAAACAGCATTTTTGAACTTTATAAATAACAATTTGTCAAAAAATAAAAACTTTATTAAACAAAACTTAAGTGACATTAGCGCTTCTATTCAAAAGAATCTTATTAAGATAATAATGAATAAAATTGAAATAGCTTCAGAAAAATCAGGAATTGATCGAATCGTAATTGGTGGTGGTGTTTCTGCAAATAGTGAAATAAAAAAAGAGTTAGAATTAAGAAAAAAAACAAAAAACTGGGAGGTTTATATCCCTCCAATTGAATATACAATGGATAATGCTGCTATGATAGGTATTGTTGGCTATTATAAGCTTTTAAATAAAGATTATTCTAAATTAAATCAAGTTTCTGATCCAAGATTAAGCTTTTAAATATGATACTTTTTTATGATAAAAATATTTCAAAGAGTTCATTAAAACACGAATTAAATTTCGAACAAAGTCATCACTTAAATAATGTTTTAAGAAAAAGAAAAGGTTTTAAACTGACTATAACAAATGGTCATGGTTTAGAATGGTTAGGTGAAATTGTTTCTTTTAAAAACAAAAAAGCAGAATTAAAAAAAATTAAATCAAAGGTTCATAAAAAATCTGTTTATAAAATTCATTTAGTAATTGCTCCAGCGAAAAATATCAAACGAATAGAATGGATGTTAGAAAAATTAACTGAAATGGGAATTTCAAGCATTACTCCTATTTTATGTAATAATTCAGAAAGAAAAGATTTAAAAACAGAAAGATTAAAAAAAATTATGATTTCTGCGTTAAAACAATCTAAACAATTCTTTTTGCCAGAATTAAACCATATGATATCTTTTAAAGAATATATTAAAGGAGTTAAAAATCCATTTTATATAGCTCATTGTAAAGATGAAAACTTAAAAAATCTTTTTGAGATTGATTTTAAGAATAAAGAGAATACTATTTTAATTGGTCCTGAAGGTGATTTCTCTGAAGAAGAAATTAAATTATCAATAAATTCTGGTGGTATTTCTGTTTCAATTGGAAATAATATATTAAGGACAGAAACAGCTGGAATTATAGCATGTAACATAATTTCTGTCAAACAACAATTAAAAAATATGCAAACATTTTAATTCCTATATTTAAGAAATGAATTCTAAAGAAATATCTCAAGGAATAATTTTATCTATTTTTAAATTAGGTTTAATTTTTATTTGTATTTGGCTTTTAATTCAATTAAAATCATTAATTATTTACATAGTCATATCAGTTGTAATAAGTTTAATTGGAAGGCCGATAAATAGATTTCTTCTTAACAAATTAAAACTTGGCAAAATTTTCTCTTCTACTTTAACAATAATTATACTTTTAAGCTTCTTTTTTTTAATAATATCTCTTTTTGTTCCTCTAATGCTTCAGCAAAGTGATAATCTTTCATTGCTTGATGTTGATGAAATGAAACTAAAAATTGAACAGTTAGCCTCAGAAGCTAATGCTTATTTTGGCCTCTATAATGAATTTTGGGTAAGTCAGTTTTCAATACAAGGTATTTTTAACAATTTTAATTTCACGATTATTCCAGAAGTTTTAAATCAATTAATAGAAATTCTTGGTGGATTTACAATTGGATTGTTTTCAGTTGTTTTTATATCTTTTTTTCTTTTAAAAGACAACAAACTATTAAGAAAAATCATTCTTAACATTGTTACTGATAATATATCACAAAAAGTAAGTAAATCAATTACAAAAATTAAAGAATTACTGTCTAGATATTTTATCGGCATTCTATTACAGATTACAATTCTATTAATTATTTACAGTATTGTATTATTAATTTTTGGAATTAAAAATGCTTTTATTATTGCTTTCCTTTGTGCTCTTTTAAATTTAATTCCATACATAGGCCCAATTATTGGTGGTTTTTTAATGTTAATATTAACAATGACTAGCAACATAGACCTTGACTTCAGTTCTGTAATCCTTCCTAAAACTATTTATGTAATGATAGGTTTTATAATTGGACAATTAATTGACAACTTTTTCAGCCAACCTTATATATTCTCAAAAAGTGTAAAGTCACATCCTCTTGAAATTTTCTTAGTTATAATTGCGTCTGGAACATTATTTGGAGCTTTAGGGATGATAATAGCTATTCCAATATATACATCAGTAAAAGTGATTTTAAAAGAGTTTTTTTCTGAAAGTAAAATAGTAAAGTCCTTAACAAAGGACATATAATTCTATCAAAATTTAATTATATGTTTTATAAACTTCTTTCATTCTTTCCAGTCCTAATAAAAATTCTTTTTTTAATTCAGAGACAAGTGACTTTATAGACTTCACGTTATTTATAGATGTAACACCCTGCCCTGCTGACCATATTGTTTTCCATGCTTTAGCTTCTGCTTTTGCTGCATCTAATTCACTTCCAAAATCAATCTTTTTAGTTTTGCTCCACATTTCCTCAGTTATACCCATTGCTTCTAGACTAGATCTTAAAAAACTTGCATTAACGCCAGAAACAGCAGCTGTGTAAACAATATCTTCAGCTGAGCTATCAATTATCATTTTTTTATATTTTTCATCAGCTAAACTTTCTTCAACATTGATAAATCTTGTACCCATCCAAGCTAAATCTGCACCCATTTGAATGGCAGCAGCAACATCGTTTCCATTACTAATGGATCCTGCCAATAGAATTGTTTTATTAAAAAACTTCTTAATTTCGTTAACTAATGCTATCGGATTAATAATACCAGCATGACCTCCAGCTCCTGCAGCAACTAAAATTAATCCATCAACATTTGCTTCTGCAGCTTTTTCAGCATGTCGTTTTTTTATAATATCATGATAAACAATGCCTCCATAACTATGAACAGCCTTAACTAAATCTGAAACAGCTCCCAAGGAAGTTATAATAATTGGAACTTTATGTTTAATGCATATTTCAAGATCAGGCTGAACTCTAGGGTTAGTTAAATGAACAATTAAGTTTACTCCAAAAGGAGCTGCTTTTTTTCCTGATTCACTTTCATATTTTTCTAATTCTTCTTTAATTTCTATAACCCACTTTTCAAAATCATCAGTTGTCCTGCAATTTAAAGCAGGAAAAGTTCCTACTATTCCGTTTTTACAACACTCTATTACCAATTTTGGTCCAGAAATCAAAAACATTGGTGCTGCAACAACAGGTATGCTTAATTCATCTATAAATTTTGGTTTCATATTTATTTTTTTAACATTATCGTCCATTCAAATTCAAATGAAGAAACTACATCCCCACTTTCATCTTTTCCATGAGATTTTACCCACACAGTCTGAGATTTTTTTGTTTCTAATGCCCTATTAATAGTTTCATTAATTCTTTTTCCTTGATTACAATTAAACCTTATTAAACCTTTTGCTTTTTTTGAAAAGTTAGCCTTATTATTTAATACTAACATTGAAATATTTTTTTTGGATTCGTTAATAGCTTGCATAATTAAAATTCCAGTTGTTAATTCAGCAGCCATTCCTTGAACTGCCCAGAATAAAGACTTAAAAGGATTTTTATTAAACCATCCTAACCTTACATTTGCACTACAACTTTCTTTAGAAATTTCTCTTACTCTTATTCCACACCACCAAACAGAGGGTAGTTTAAAAAAAAGAAAAGTATTTATTGAAGAAATTGTATACTTCATAATTTAATTTAAAAAGGTAGACACTTTTTTGTAATTTAAATTAAAAGCATTAGCAACCTCTTTATAAACAACAGTTCCTTTAATAATATTTAATCCTTTTGCCAAAGAATTATCAATTTTACATGCTTTTTTCCATCCATTATTAGCTAATTGAATTGCATAAGATAAAGTAGCGTTTGTTAATGCGGTAGTTGATGTATTTGGGACTGCTCCTGGCATATTAGTTACAGCATAATGAATAATACCTTTTTTAATGAAAATAGGATTTTTGTGAGTAGTTGGTTTACTTGATTCAAAACATCCTCCCTGATCAATTGCGATATCTACTAAAACAGTTCCTGGAATCATATCAGATAACATAGATTCAGTAATTAATTTAGGTGCTTTAGATCCAGGTATAAGTACTGAACCAATAATTAAATGTGATCTCTTTACTTCTTTTTCAATATTTAATTGATTTGAATAAATCGGAGTAACATTTGCAGGCATAATATTTTCAAGCTCTCTTAATCTTTCTAAATTATTATCAAATATGGTAACATTAGCTCCTAAACCAGCAGCCATTTTAGCAGCCTCAGTTCCAGAAATTCCTCCTCCAAGTATCATAACATTAGCAGGTTGAACTCCAGGAACTCCTCCAAGAAGAATTCCAAAACCATCTTGCGGTTTCTCTAAAAACTTAGCTCCCTGTTGAGTTGCCATTCTTCCAGCAACTTCAGACATTGGTATTAACAATGGAAGTTTGCCATTTTTTTCTACTGTTTCGTATGCTAAACATACTGCTCCAGAATTAATCATAGCTTTTGTCAATTTTTCACTAGAAGCAAAATGAAAGAAAGTAAAAATCAAGTGATTTGGTTTTATTAATTTATACTCTTCCTCTATAGGTTCTTTAACTTTAATAATCATTTCAGATGTAGAAAAAAGCTCATTAGCACTATCTATTATCTCACAACCAATTGAAGAATAATCATTGTCATTAAAGCCACTTGAAAAACCAGCTCCTTTCTCAATATTAACTGTATGACCAGAATTAATTAAAGCTGAAGCTCCAGCCGGAGTAAGTCCTACTCTAGATTCATCAGATTTAATTTCTTTTGGAACTCCAATAATCATAAATACGAATATATTTAAAAAACTCTTTTTGTGGCTAATTTATGCAGAGTAAATTAATTCTTAATAAACTACTAGTAATATTTAATTAATAAGAGTTTTTTATATTGGTGTTTTTTAATTAAAAATCAATTAGATATTATGAATAACAGAAGAGAATTTATTAAAAGAGCAGCAAAAATTGCTATAGGATCTCAGTTTATTTTTAATACACCGCTTGAGCTGATAGCAAATAGTAGATCAAAAGTATCATCAAACGATAAAATTAATCTTGGTGTAATTGGATGTAAAGGAATGGGTTGGAGTGACATGACATCAATATTAAAAAATAGTGAAACTGACTGTATAGCCCTTTGCGATATTGATGATAAAGTTCTTGAGGAAAGATCAGAAAATGTAAAAGATATTACTGGGAAAAAACCTAAAATTTATAAGGATTATAGAAAGTTACTAGAAAACAAAGATATTGATGCAGTTGTAATTGGAACTCCTGATCATTGGCACTGTTTAAATTTAGTAGATGCTCTACATGCAGATAAACATATATATTGTGAGAAGCCTATTTCAAATTCAATTGAAGAAGCTGACTTAATGTTAAAAGCTTCAGTTAAATCTAAAAAATGTATTCAAGTAGGACAATGGCAAAGAAGTGGAGGACAATACAGGGAAGCTATGAATTATTTATGGTCAGGAAATATAGGGAAAGTAAGATTAGTCAAAGTTTGGGCCTATATGGGTTGGTATGGATGGGTAGATAATTATAAGGATACTAAAACTCCTAAAGGAGTTGACTATAAAATGTGGTTAGGTCCTGCTCCTATGAGAAAGTTTAATAAAAATAGATTCCATGGTAGTTTTAGATGGTACTGGGATTATGCTGGCGGATTAATGACTGACTGGGGAGTTCACGAAATTGATATAGCACTATGGGGAATGAATGTTAAAAATCCATTATCAATTTCTGCAGCTGGAGGTAAATTTGCCTATCCTGATCAAGATACAGAGACGCCAGATTCTCTTCAGACTATATATGAATATAAAGATTTTACAATTTTATGGGAACATTCTAACGGAATCGAGGGTGGAAATTATGGGCTTGATGAAGGAATAGCATTTATTGGAAGCAAAGGCACAATAGTGGTTAATAGAACTGGATGGGAAGTAATTCCAGAAAAAAATCATCGTAATAGCGGGGAATTATTTATTGAAGGAGTCCCAAGAACTACTTTTAACTGGGATGAGGTTCGTAAAAAGTATGGTGATGCCCTTGATTTACATACAAAAAACTTTATAGATAGCATTAAAAAAAATGATCCATCAATTTTAAACTGTGACATGAAAAGTGGAAGTCAAGTATCAAAAGTTGCTCATATGGGTAATGTTGCTTTTAGAAGTGGATCAAAAATCAGATGGAATGATGAAAAAAATAATTTTGATAATTCCTTAGCTAATAATCTTATTATACCAAAATATAATAATGGTTGGAAACTACCTTCTCTCTAACTTTAGGCTCTAGTATCTCTAAAACTGTCTCTATAAAAATATAGTATAAATACAGTACCCTCTAATTAACTTTAGGGGGTTTTTTTTATATTGTTGATTATTAATTATAAATTAATTTAATATTATGAATGAATTAGAAATTTTAAATTATCATCAATTGGCTTTTGTGGCAAACGCAGTTTATTTACTCTCATTTACAGGCTTAATCTTTATTACTTTTAGATTAGTAAGGTTTCAGAGAGAAGCTAATTCAAATACTTTTGGTAAAGTACTTGTAACAATATTTGGCCTTTGTACTGCATTTTATGGTTATACCATTTTTTCATTTACTTATAACTTGCAGTTAGGACAAGCGTATAGATTATCTGAACTCAAGTCCAAAGGAACTGAACTCTCCACTGTTTCTGATAGCTTTATGGAGTTTATAGGTTATTCAGCTTCTGATGGTTGGCCTCCTTCATTTTCTCCAGAACCTGCTGCTCTTATTTTTGTGGTGACTTTTGCCATAATGATTATTGCTGGAACTTGGGTAAATCTTTCAAAAGATTAAATTATTAAAATGTTTTAAAGGTTAAATTAAAATCCTCTGATTAACTTTAGGGGATTTTGAATTATGTTTATTAAAATTAAATATTAATTATTCTCAATTACATGATTTTCTATTCTTATTAAATTATGTAATGAAAATATGAAAACAAATTATCAATTATAGAATTAAGTTCTTTAAGAATTTATTGTTTAATTAAAATTTTTAAAAAATAAATTATAAAATCTACAATGAAAAAAGATTATGCAATTCAAGTTGCCAGCTCTAATCTAAGATACGGTATTGGAGTAACTAATGAAGTTGGAATGGATTTTAAAGATATGGGAGTTAAAAGAGTTTTGTTAATTACAGATGAAAACCTAAAAAACTTAACTCCAGTTCAACGTTCAATAGAATCTTTAAATTCAGAATCAATAGATTTCGAATTATATACAGATGTGAGAGTTGAGCCTAATGATCTTTCATTTATTGAGGCAATAAATTTTGCTAAAAAAGGAAAATTTGATGCTTTTCTAGCTGTTGGCGGTGGATCTACAATAGATACAGCAAAAGCAGCAAACTTATATTCTACATATCCAAGTGAATTTTTAACTTATGTAAACGCTCCAATTGGAGAAGGCAAACCTATTCCAGGCCCCTTAAAGCCTTTAATAGCAATTCCTACTACAGCTGGAACTGGAAGTGAAACTACTGGAGTAGCAATTTTTGATCTTAGCGATAGACATGTTAAGACTGGAATAGCTAATAGATTCTTAAAACCTAGTCTTGCAATTGTTGATCCAGAAAATACAAAAGATGTACCTCCAGTAATTATTGCATCGTCAGGTTTGGATGTTCTTTGCCATGCACTAGAATCCTACACTGCAATTGATTTTAATCAAAGACCTCTTCCTGAAAGACCAATTTATAGACCTGCGTACCAGGGAAATAATCCAATAAGCGATATTTGGTCAATTAAAGCTATTGATCTTGTTTCTAAAAATATAGTTCGAGCATATAGAAACCCGAATGATTTAGAAGCACGTTCGAATATGATTCTAGCATCAAGTATGGCCGGGATTGGATTTGGAAATGCAGGAGTTCATCTATGTCATGGAATGTCTTATCCAGTATCTGGTATGGTTAAAAACTTTATACCTCATGGTTTAACCTCAGATCATCCCATTATTCCTCACGGATTATCTGTTATATT
Source organism: Flavobacteriaceae bacterium (assembly GCA_002719315.1). Classification (GTDB taxonomy): domain Bacteria; phylum Bacteroidota; class Bacteroidia; order Flavobacteriales; family Flavobacteriaceae. The sequence goes on along the minus strand of PBHD01000001.1, from coordinate 73,751 downwards.
AAATGCCCCAGCAGTTTTTAAATTTACTGGAGAAGCATGTCCTGAAAGACACTTAAAGGTTGCAAAAATTATGGGAGCTAAAATTAATAATATTAAAGACCCTAAAAATGAAGCTGGATTAATTTTATCAAATGAAATAATAAAATTAATGAAAGACCTAGAAGTTCCTAACGGACTGTCTGCAATAGGCTTTAATAAGAATGATATTCCAAACCTTATTAAGGGAACATTACCTCAACATAGGGTTACAAAGTTGTCTCCCCGTTCTGCTAATGCAGAAGATTTAAATAAATTATTTAATGATTCAATGACTCTTTGGTGAAAAACATAAGAAATTCAACCCCTTAATAATTAACTTTTAGTGATATTTTTGAGTCATATTTGTTAAGCTTAAATAATTGGGAATGCTGACAAATTATTAATTATAGGGTTAAGTTCTTTAGGTATTTATTATTTAATTAAAGTTTTTATAATACCGTAAGTAAAAAAACAAACCTCTACTATTAATAGGGTTTACAAGTTAATTTGTGAACGCGACAGGATTCGAACCTGTGACCGTCTGCTTAGAAGGCAGATGCTCTATCCAGCTGAGCTACGCGTCCGTTCTTAATTTTTTCAACTACTTAGAGATAACTGTTCATTTTAACTTTAAAACCCAAAACAAAAATTACAATGACAATTGTAATTAGGTTAAAAGGAGCTATCTCAAAATAGCTGATTTTTTTGGCAAATATAATATAGTTTAATCATATTCACTTTAAGAATTTGGAAGCATTTGAGGAATTATATTTCCGTCTTTGTCTATACGTCCCTCCTCTTCCATTTCTTTATACTTTTCGTCTGTGACGACCATTGTGTTTTCTATAAATAATTGCGGCTCAAGTATTTCAGTTTCGTCGATCAAATGCTTTTCTATAATTCTTGTTGTCATGTAAAGTGTTAATTTAACTAAGTAATCTAATTTTTGTGTTGAATTAAGTCGTTTATAGAGCTCTGGCAGCTCTTTAATGGCCTCAATCATAAATTCGTCTAAATCCTCTTTAAATTCTTTATATAAACCCTCAAATTTGTTGCTATTTCAATAAAAATAAATAAAAATCATTACAAACAAAAACAAAGTTAGAGTTAAGTAAAACCTGTAAAATAGAATAAAAATCGTAAGATAATTATTTATATTGCCAATTATGAATACTTGGCATATTCACATTCAGGGAAGGGTTCAGGGAGTTGGTTTTCGACCTAGTGTGTATCGTTTGGCTTCTCAAAAAAAAATAAATGGGATTGTTTTTAACGACCTGAATGGTGTTCATATTAAATTTACAGCCACAAAAGAAACAGCAATTCCTTTTTATAAGGCAGTCCTTGACGGTGCACCAAGTCTGGCAAAAATAACCAAACATTTCATTTTTGAAGAGGACAATCAAATTTTTAGAAATTTCCAAATTATACAAAACCAAGAGGTCAAAACTGCTGCATTAATGCTCACGCCTGATTTTGCTTTATGTGAAAGTTGTCGAGGAGAAGTTTTATCCAACGATAATCGAAGGTTACTATATCCTTTCATTACTTGTACTTTATGTGGCCCCCGCTTTTCTTTGATTAACAGCCTCCCATTTGAAAGAGAATTCACCACTATGGATAAATTTAAAATGTGCGCAACTTGCAAAGAAGAGTATACGAACCCTGAAAATCCTAGATATCATTCTCAAACTAATTCTTGTTCATACTGTGGCATCAAATTATCCTTGAAATGTCCACTCGGGAAAGAAATTACAAATGAAACAAAAGAGATTATTAAAAAAGTTGTCAATTTTTGGCATGAAGGAAAAATCGTTGCGATTAAAGGTATCGGAGGATATCTATTGACCTGTGATGCGACTAATAGTAAAGTTATAAATATACTTAGAAAAAGAAAACAAAGACCAACGAAACCTTTTGCTTGTATGTTCCCTAATGTAGAATCGCTACAACGAGAGTTTCAACCATTTACTTCAGAACTCAAAATGGTTTCTGGTGAAATAGCTCCTATCGTATTATTCAGATTAAAAAATAGACGACCTAGTATTGCTATGCCTGAGGTTGCACCTAATCTTGACCAGATTGGAGTCATGTTACCCTATGCCCCGCTCTATGAACTTTTGATGCAATTTTTTGATAAACCAATCGTAGCGACAAGTGGAAACATTAGCAATGAATCTATTGTTTTTGAAGATAATAAGGTTTTTTCTGAATTATCCGGTATTTGGGATTACGTTCTTACTAATGACCGTGAAATTGTAACATCTCAAGATGACAGTGTTGTTCGCTTTAGCCAATTAAAAAAACAACAGATACTTATAAGAAGGTCGAGAGGTTTAGCACCAAATTATTTCGGCCCAGTCTCCAATGAAAAAAGAGAGGTAATACTTGCTATGGGAGCCTCTCAAAAAAGTGTCTTTGGTTTACTATACGAAGAATTATTTTATTTAAGTCAGTATTTAGGTAATCTGGCTTATTTTGAAAGTGCAGAGAATTATAAAAAGACTATTGACCACTTCATGAATCTACTAAATTGCAGACCCAATGTCATTTTGGTTGATAAACACACAAAATATTATTCTAATGAGTATGGGAAATATTTATCAGATAAATATGGTGCAAAGCTTGTGCCTGTACAACATCATTTTGCTCATTTTGCTAGTGTTTTATCTGAGCATTCGTTATTAACAAAATCGGAAAAGGTTTTAGGAGTTATATGGGATGGAACCGGATTTGGAAATGATGGCAATAGTTGGGGAGGAGAATTTTTGATGTATGAAAACAGAGCTTTTACTCGTCTTTTACACTTATCATATGTTCCATCTATTTTGGGTGATAAAATGTCTTTAGAACCACGGATTTCAGCATTGGCCCATTGTTGGAAAAATGGATTGACGACTGAAATTATAGTAGAAAAGTTTACTCAGCAAGAATGGTTAATATATCAAAAAATACTTAGTAAAGGTCAGTTTTCAAAAACATCAAGCATGGGCCGGCTATTTGACGCTGTGGCAAGTCTTTTGGGAATAATAAATATACAAACTTATGAAGGAGAGGCCGCTTTGAAACTAGAAACTTTAGCGCAAACTTATTTTGATCAGAATGAAGTTATAGATGAAACAATTTATGATTCTAAAATATCTTATCTTAACACAATTCCTGCGGGTGATATTATTAATGGGGTAGTTAAGGATTTAAAAAGTGGTATGGAATTAAATCAGATTGCCTTTAAATTTCACTACTCTCTAGTAAAAATGGTTGAAAAAATTGCGTTATTAAAAGGTGTATTAAAAATAACTTTTAGTGGGGGTGTTTTTCAAAATGCTCTGTTAGTTGATTTAATGCATTTATATTTAGAATCAAATTTTCAACTCTATTTTAATCAAGAAGTATCACCCAATGATGAGAACATTGCACTTGGGCAATTAGCATTTTACCAAACAAAAAACAACGATAAATTTTAAAGCTTAAAATCTTTATTTTTATTTAATCTAAATATTGATTACTATTTACATATAAAATGATAAAAATAAATTTTGTAATTTATTTATCAGTTATTAAAGTTAAAAATAGAAAAGTCAAAAAATATGTTGTGGCAGCCCTTGTTTCACAATAATATATGACCCGTGTGGACTGGGTTTATAATATAGTCGCGGGTGGAGATAACGCATCCGGATCAAACGTTACGATAATTTTAAAGCAATAAAGATTAGAAATTATGAACAATAAATCTAATATTAACTATTTAATTTTTATATGAAATTTCTTAGTGAGTATCGTGATGCTGACTTAGCAAAAAAATATTTAGATGAAATAGAAGCTACGGTTACCCAATCTTGGAATATAATGGAAGTCTGTGGAGGACAAACTCATAGTTTGGTTAAAAACGGAATTTTGAACTTGTTACCCTCACAAGTTCAAATGATTCACGGACCAGGCTGCCCCGTTTGTGTTACCCCACTCCATTTTATTGACAAAGCAATATATTTAGCCGAAAATGAAGGTGTTATTCTATGTTCTTTTGGAGATATGTTAAGGGTACCCGGATCGGAAAAAAGTTTGCTTCAGGTTAAAGCTGCTGGCGCAGATGTTCGTGTTTTATATTCTCCTTTGGAAGCTGTTCAAATTGCAAAAGACAATCCCAACAAAGAAGTAGTCTTTTTTGCAGTTGGTTTCGAGACTACAGCCCCTGCCAATGCCCTTTCTGTTGATAATGCCCATGATTTAGAACTTACTAACTTTTCCATTTTAGCTTCTCAAGTTCTGGTGCCTCCAGCAATGGAAGCAGTTATTGATGATGAAGAAAGTAAAATAGACGCTTTTTTGGCTGCAGGTCATGTCTGCACTATTATGGGGTTGGATGAATATTATCCTTTGGTGAAACGCTATAAAATTCCTATGGTTGTCACGGGTTTTGAACCTTTAGACCTATTACAGGGTATATTACTTGCGATTCAACAATTAGAAAAGGGAAAAGCAATACTTGAAAACCAATATAGTAGAGTTGTAAAACCAAAAGGAAATTATAAAGCTCGGGAGCTTCTTCGTAAGATTTTTATGATTTCGCAAAGGGAATGGAGAGGTATTGGGATTATTCCTAATAGTGGACTTGAGGTACGACCTGAATATGCATCATTCGATGCCAATTTGAAGTTCAATATCCGCATCAAAAAAGTAGAGGAACCTAAGGAATGTATATCAGGATTAGTACTAAAAGGAATTAAAAAACCGATGGAATGTTCACAGTTTGGTAAAAAATGTTCACCTCAGAATCCAATGGGAGCGCCTATGGTGAGTTCAGAAGGAGCTTGTGCTGCATATTATAATTTCAGCAGAGCAACAGAAAGCATTTAATTTTATAAGATTTTTAAATAATGTCTGAAAGAAATTTGAAAATAAAATTACAATGCCCAATGCCTAAATTGGATTTTGATGTTATAACCCTGGGTCATGGTAGTGGTGGTCTTTTGACAAACAAATTATTGGATTCAGGCGTTTTTCATCTTTTTGACAACGATTATTTACGAGAACGACATGATGGGGCAGTATTGAAGTTAGATAGCCAAACAGCATTTACTACGGATAGTTTTGTAATATCACCTATTTTCTTTCCAGATAGTAATATTGGCGAATTGGCGGTGAATGGTACCGTAAATGATTTAGCCATGTGCGGAGCTATCCCACAATATCTTTCCTTAAGTTTTATAATAGAAGAAGGCTTAAAAATGAACGAGTTCTGGAAAATTCTAATCGGTATCAAATCGGCTGCTGATAAAACCAATGTTAAGATAGTGACTGGTGATACCAAAGTTGTTGAAAAGGGAAAAGGAGATAAAATCTTTATAAATACTAGTGGCGTTGGAAAAGTGCACGAGCACGCTCAAATTTCAATTAATAACGTTAAAGCTGGAGATAAAATCATTGTAAGTGACACGATTGCTACCCATGGAGTAGCCATAATGTCAGTTAGGGAAGGACTTGAGTTTGAAACTGCAGTAAAAAGTGATACTCGTGGTTTGAATCATGTTGTCTCAAAACTATTAGATGAATTTGGGAAAGATATTCATTTACTTAAAGATCCGACACGAGGTGGCATAGCAACAGTCTTAAATGAGATTGCTAGGGACAGAAACCATGGAGTTAAAATATCACAAAAACAAATACCTATACAAAATGAAGTAAATGCACTATGCGAAATTCTTGGTTTAGATCCCTTGTATGTTGCGAATGAAGGTGTTTTTATCGCCGTAGTAGATTCACGAATTTCTGAAAAATTTGTCAAAAAGCTTAAAAGCATGGACTATGGCAAGAACGCATCTATAATAGGAGAGATTACTGAGAGCCATCCAAGACAGGTCGTATTAACCAGTAGCATTAGTGGCAAACGAATTGTAAATATGTTGGCTGGAGAACAATTACCACGGATTTGTTAAAATATTTAAATAAATATTAATTAACAATTATTAAAGTCCTTAAAATGAAAAAATTTAATTACTTAATATTTTTATTGATTTTACAAACTTTTAATTATGCACAACAAAAAGTTCAGGATACTATAAAATTAAATAAGGTTGAAATTACCGCACTACGATCTTCAGCAACTCTTAAGAATTTACCTGTCAACATATCCTTGGTACAGCGCAGGGAAATTGTTGAAAATCAACCAACATCTGCTACAGAAATTTTAAGGTATATACCTGGCATTGCTATACAGAATGATGGAGGTATTACAAGTACACCAATAATCAGAGGTTTGTCAAGAGAAAGAGCACCTATTTTAATTGATGGTAATTCATTTGTAGGAGGGCGTATAAGGAGTTATTCTCTTATTGATCATTGGCAAATCGAAAGAGTTGAAGTAATTAAAGGACCGGCCTCTGCATTCTGGGGAAGTGACGCTGTGAGTGGACTTGTTAATGTAATTACTAGAAAAGCAGAAAATGGATACGGCAAAGATTTTAAAATAGGAACTAGTCTTTATGGAGGTTATCAATCTGTTAATTCCTACTCTAGAGGAAGACTCGAACTAGAAGGAAGAGGAAATGGTTTTGACTTTTTGATAGGAGGGGGTATTAGAAATGCAAATAATACAAATACACCAGGTGGAGAAGTTCCCAATAGTCAATTTGAATCTAATTATTTTGATTGGAATATAGGTTATTCTCCACTCGAAAATCATCGCTTTGAGTTTAGTGGTAAGTACTTTAAAAATGATAATGTCGGATTTCCAGGAGGACTTGGTGCACCTGGTCCACCAATGAGGGTGCGTTTATTTTCACCAGATGAACAGACGGGTTATAACCTTAATTATAGTGGTAAAAAAATATCCAATATAGTTGAGGAAATAGGTTTTAGTGCATATGCAAAACAACAACGCCTTCATATCGATCAGGTTACTAATGTATTCTTTCAAAATACTATGAATAACAACCGTGTAATTGATGTCAATCTAGATGTGGATGTCAATTTTGGAGGTTTGAAAGCCTTTACTGCACTTCGCTTATCTAAAAACTCCAAATTAACTTTAGGTTTAGATTATCTTAAGGAACATCGTTTTGGGACTAAGAGAGAATTGATTGTCGATATTTTTAATCCCAAGGGAGTTCAGGTTAACAAAGTGACACCTCCTTCAGGACAAATACAACCAGATAGTGATGCAACATCTGTAGGCATTTTTGCTGTTGAAGAATGGAAAGTAAGTGAAATTTTTGATTTGCTAATTGCCTTACGTTTTGACAATATAATAAATGAAATTGAGCGTGGACCATTTTTTATCACTGAGATAGCCGATTTATATAATGACGATAACGTTTTTGACAACAATAGTGCCTTGACTGGTAATATAGGAGCTAAAATTCACGCTTCAAAAAAATCAGATTTTTCTATCAATTTAGCGAATTCCTTTAGAGGACCTGATTTATTTTCGAAATATAATTTTGCCGATGGAGTTATTCCCAACCCTGATTTGAAACCTGAAGAAGGAGTTTTTTATGAATTAGGATATGCTTATAAGGGTCAAAAACTTAAGTTAAATGCTAATTTTTATCAAAACTTCTTAAATAATCTATATGTACCAGTTACCGTCGATTTCCAAGGAACACCTGCCGTACAAAATCAAGCTGTCGGAAAAGCAAAAATTATAGGTTTTGAGTATCAGTTAAGCTATTCTATTCGAGCATTATCTAATATCTCCTGGACAGGATCTTATATCAGAGGAAAAAATGAAATAACAGATGATGACTTAGCATTTATACCGGCGAATCAAAATATATTTGCTGTTCAAATTAGAAGTTTAAATAACACTTTTTTCGGACGTGCTGAGGGAATTTTTACGTCAAAACAAGACAGGCCAGCTCCTACCGAAAGGGAGACCGATGCTTATTCTTTGTTTAATATTAGTGTTGGAATTAATCTTCATAATGTCTTTCCAAAATCTCCATATACAACGTTTGTTTTATCGACTGAAAATCTAACAGATAAAGAATATCAAAGTCATGTATTTAGAGGGACTCCAGGAAATCAAACACGTTTTTTTGCACCAGGTCGTAGCATTAATGCGCAACTTATTATTCGACTTGGTATTGCAGGTAATAATTAAATGAATAATGACAAATACGAAACAAAAAATATTAAATTCAGCCATCAATCTTTTTAACAAAAAAGGGTTAGTTAATGTTCGTTTGCAGCATATTGCTGATGAATCTAATATTAGTGTGGGAAATCTTGCTTACCATTACTGCAGCAAAAAAGCTATCATACAAGCCATAGATAAAGAATTGGGTAATGAATTGGAGTTATTGTTATCTATTGATCAAAATTTTCCTTCCTTAATTGATTTTGATAATCATTTGACACGCTATTTTTTTATACTTAATCAATATTCCTTTTATTTCCTTGACCTACTAGAAATGAAAAGAGCTTATCCAAAAATACACACAAAACGTTTAGCCTATTTGGAAAAAATGATTCTTCAAATAGAGGAATGGATAAGACTTAATTCTGATAAAGATATTATAAAACCTGAAAAATCAGATAAACAATACTTTCGTACAGCTGAATCAATTTGGTTGATTATTACTTTCTGGCTCACCCAAAGACAAGTGCGCGATAAAAAACACCATGAGTTGAATGAATCATATGAATTCAAAAAATTCATTTGGAATCATTTGATTCCCCTGCTCACAAAATCTGGCTGGATGGAATTTGAAGCCTTAATTCTTCCACAACTACAACAAAAATTTTATCTAGATGAATCCCTTTATCTGGATTTTCGTAAATTTATTTAAACTTAGACTATATGTGTTTAGCAGTACCAGGAAAAATTATTGGCTTTGATGATACTAGAGGAAGTGTATTCAAAATAGGCAAGGTTTCATTTGATGGGATTATAAAAAAAATCAATTTAGGACTGGTTCCTGAGGCTAAAGAAGGTGATTATGTCTTAGTCCATGTGGGCGTAGCGATGAGTGTTGTTGATGAGGAAGAGGCAAAACGCACAATGGATTTTCTTCTTGGAACGGATGAACTTGATGAAATTAAGCCTGATGATGAATAATAATGTTAAATTAAGATTATAATGAAAATAGCAATCACAGGTAAAGGCGGTGTTGGTAAAACTACAATTAGTGGAACACTTTGTCGGATTTTCGGAGCCAAAGGGGATAAAGTTCTTGCAATTGATGGTGACCCTAATCCCAACCTTTCCATTGTTTTAGGTATTGATAAGTCAGACGAAGGTTCACCAAATTTAAGCTCAGACATCATCGAAAGAGTAGAGATAGGAGATGGTAAATGGAAATTTCAGGTAAAAATTCCTTTTCAAGAAGTATTAGAAACCTATGGACAAAGGGCAACAGAAAATGTAACCTTACTTATGATTGGTAAACCTGAAAAGGCAGGGACAGGTTGCATGTGCGGTTCACATACCGTGGTTCGTGAATTGGTAAATTCAGCTCTAACCTCTGAAAAAGGGCAAATTATGATCTTAGATACAGAGGCATCTTTAGAGCATATGAAACGAGGAACGTCTAAATATGTAGATAAAATCTATACCGTTGTTGAGCCTTATTATAGGTCTTTAGAAGCTGCCTCCCGATTTGCCGAAATGGCAAAGCAATTGGGTATTGGTCAAGTAGAGGCGATTGCCAATAAGGCACAGACCAAAGAGGATGAAATGGCAATAAGGGAGTATTGTGCTAAAATTAACCTTCCAATTGCAGTATTCGTTCCATTTGACAAAGAAGTAATGGCGGCAGACTTAATAGGAAAATCAGTGATGGATTATAACCCTGAAGCCAAATTTGTAAAAGCCATAGAAAAATTGCGTGATTCTATTTTAACAGGCCTATCTTAAATTTATCTAAGTGCAATTTCTGAGGGAATTTTTCTAATAAAAAATTCATCAGACAATTTATCATCTAAATTAACGTCTGAATAAATATATTCATCCATAACCTTACCATTAGGCCAATACCTAATCCAACGGTGGCTAAAAGTAATGCCATCAACGGTTTTGTGATCAGTCCAATAAATTTCTTCAGGACGAATCTCTTCGTTATCAGATTTATTATAATATTCAACTTTGTGAATTAATTTATCTTGAGGATCTATATAAAATCTCCATTTATCCTTTCCTACTTCAGGGTCATAAGATATATCGAGTAATGTTGGTTCTTTTTCAGAACTTTCCAACAAATTTAATTCAGCAATATTGAATCCTGTTGAAGCTATACTAGCATGCACTCCATTATCTTTTAATTTAAAAGGCATTGAAAATCTAAAGAATGCCATTGACATAGAACAATCAGGCTCACAAAATTTAGAATCGCACATCATTCCCTTATGATCAGCTGCCTCTCTTGGGTCAACTGATACATTATCTTTTGTCGCCCAAAAACCTTCAGCATCCTTTCCTAAAATTACTTCAATTTTGTCACTTCCAACAGATTTCACTTGTAATTTTAAGCCTTCTTTACCTCTTTTGAAGTAAAAGGTCTCTTTAGTGACCTTTAATAATTTTCCTGTATCATCATATAAATTATGAGTTCGAGTAAATTGTCCGTTTTTAATTCCATTCCATGTATCAAGACCACCAGCTGCATTAACAATCTCATCAACAAACTCAGCTCCAGTAGGCTCCCTTAGATAGTTTTCCCATGTATAAATTCCTCCAATAACTAGCACAAATAATAATGCACCAAAAGACAATATTTGCAAACGTCTAATTTTAATGGGGTTCACCAAATCTTTTACATTTAGATAAAACCACCAAGGAGTTTTTTTCTTCGAATCTTTCTGAATTTGTTTTGAGCTTTTAGCTGACTTAATGTAATGATTCATAATATTTTGTTTGTATACTACAATTTACAAAATTTACACTTAATATTCATTATTTTTAATTGTATTTACTCATTAAAGGATGCTAACTTTTTTGTAATCAACCAATTTTTCAATAGAATGATCGCTTTAGGTATTGCATTTTCAACCACATCCGTCATTCCAATTGCAAAATCATCATGTTTTGCAGCTTCACAACCCAAGATATATACTTCTTTAGGCAATACCTTTAATGCCTTTGCTAACATCAATGCTCTAATAGGATTGGTATAATGCATATCCGCAAGAAATGTTCTTTTTTCAAAAACTGGCATTTTCTCAATATCAGAAACTTTTTCCATTTCTCGGAAGTAAATATGTCCAGCTTCCTTTCCCCACGCTACGGAATCTACTAAAATCAAAATATCATATTGCGCATGCAATTCTTGTACCAAATGAATACCTCCTATACCAACCTCCATTACAATAATACGACTCAAATGTGAAACAATATTTTGGAATTTTTTGACGAATTCGATACCAAATGCATCATCTTGCTTTAATTCATTTCCAACTCCTGCAATTAGGATTTTTTTTATAATAGCAACCAAAAGATCTAATTGTTAACTTTAAATAATTCTTCAGGTAATTTTAAATCAAATTCAAAATTTAAATTCTTAAATTGGGTTTTAAGATACTTTAACTCCATGTTTTTATTAGAAGAATAAAGTTTTCTTTCCTTTGTTAGCAGAATATCATCAATTTTAACAAAGGTTTCGTAATCTGTATAAGAGTATCCCTCACCATAGTCTAAAAAGGTTGCCTCAAATTGATAGGTCTCCTTATTCAAAAAATAATACCATGTGTGCATTCCTCCGGAACTTCCAGCTCCCTTTTCGTAATCTATCCTAAGTTTATGCACTATTCTATTATTTAATAGGGTATCTAAGCCTTCATAGCGTATTATAGTTCCAGGATCTTTAAATTTAAATGGCATACTCAAAATATAATGAGAACCATATGAAGAGTTCCAAGCACTATTAACGGAAGTTTCATCTAACTGTATTTTTCCATCGACCAATTTCCATGATTGATTGCCATTATTTATTATCTCATGTTTTTTTCCATTTTGCTCCCAACTTATATTTGCTTTGAAAAAAGGTTTTAATTGATATTTATGTGATTGATTTACACTACGAATTAGAGTCCCTAAAGAATCATAACTATGAATCGTTTTCATATAGGACAAACTTTTTTTAGATGTCCAATTTTTCATTCCACCAGAATGAATAATAGTTTTATCTACTAATTTATCAGCTTCGCTAAAATTGGAAATGAAAGGCCCTGTTTGTGTCTCAAAGTTACTTTTTTTATGATCACCTTTGCATTTAATGTTAAGGATACCAATTAATAAAATAAGTGAGAAGCTAGCTTTTTTTTGAAATACTTTTTGAGTTAGAATTTTCAAAGTCATAAAGTTCTAATAGTTTATTTATAGTATAATCTAACTTTAATGCATCTTTTAAATCAGGGTAACTACTTTCAATGGCTTTAAGAATTCTTGAAAGTGGTTCACGATGTAATAAATCATAATACTTCAATATCTCAGCTGTTAGCTCCTGAGTTTCTTTATCCGGAATTTTTTCAGTTTGCTTAACTAGTTCCTGCACATACTCCATAATTTCTTTGAATTCGATGTTATTGAATAGAACAGGTTTCATTAGTGGGAACTATTAGCACAGTTATGGACACAGTTTTCAAGCTTAACACCGTCGGCACCATAACAAAATTCGCAATCAGGACCACACTCTCCGTGTCCCGCTTTTTGCATCCCTTGAAAAGCTTCGGAAAATTTTCGTCCCCCTTCTTTCATACCAGACTCGGAAAACTTATAATGAGTGATTCCGTTTTTCTCCAACGTTAGTAATAATCCTGAATTCGTTATTTTATTTAGATGATACTCCAAATTTTGATAAGATGTATTCAAAAAAGGAAGCATTTGGGGTAAACTTATTTCACTACCCATACCTTCACCATGCATCCAGTAAAGGAGTTGAAGAATTTCATCCTTCCAAAATAAACAGCGTAACGCACTGTCTTCTATCGTTTCATTTTTCATAAACTTTTATCAAATAAGGTGTCTCCTCTTAACTTTTTAGAAGCTAAAGAAGTAGTTGGTTTGTGTTCTAAATCTTTCAATATACGCAAAATTTCAGGAATTTTTGCATCAACCTCAGCAGTTAAGTGTTCACCAGATTGTTCAGCTCCAGGCTCAACATCTACTAAAAAAACTTCTTCTGGCCAAATTTTGAAATGCTCACCAATCACCAAAAGATTTTCTATAGAAATTACACCAGTTGCAGCATCACCAATACAAGCTTGAATTTGTTTTTCAAAAGGTAAGTACCCCATCCATTGAAAAACAGAAATATCTCCAATATTTCTTTCAGGTCTTTCAATTGCTACTAAAAATATCACTCTATCAAAAGGTTTTTTTAAGCTCTGAAAATATTGAACGATTGCAATAGGTCCCCAGTTCATTTCTTCCACAGTAACAGAACCATCCCATGGAATAGATCGTATCTGAGGAAGCAGAATTGGACCCACTGAATGGTTACTTAGTAAATGATAACCTACTGTGCCAATCAGAACATTTTTATTCAACACCGCAAGCACAGGTTGTTACTTCACGTGTTACCATATGGTCGCTATCCTTAGACATAATATGTGTAGTACATGGCATACAAGGGTCGAAGCTTCTTATGGCCCTCAAAATATCTATTCCTTTATAATCTTCAGGTTTGTCAAATTTTTCAAGTAGAGGCGTGTTTAGTACTGCTTCTTCATATGGTCCCATTTCTCCCCAAGGAGTCCTTGGTGCAGCATTTAAAGTGGAAGGCGTAATAATTTGATAATTTTCGATGAGTCCATTCTCGACTATAAGATGGTGAGAAAGGAAACCTCTACCAGCGCCCCATGCACCAAATCCAATATGTGTACCTTTTTTAGGGATTTCGTAAGGCACACTAACTTTTGTATTTCCATTTTTGATTAAATCCATAGCCATCATCCAATTTTCTAAGGCAACCATGGTAGAATAAGGTAAACAATATGCCCTTGCTCGGTTACGTTCGAAAGCATTCCAATGTTTAGGAATTTTCCATTCCAAGGTTTTTTCTGGGAGAAAATGTTTTGGAACATGAATTTTCATACTAGTTCCGGTATTTTCCAAAAATTTGCTTGCCGGTGCTTTTTGGGCTTTTGCGGTCATGTACATTCTGGTGTAAGCACCAGCTTCCATAGGCATTCTGTCCCAAGTAGGAGATGTATCCCAGCTATAACGATCTTTCCAGCTTTGTTTTCCTGGTTTAGGAATTGTTTCTTTGTTCCAAGGATGATTTGGACTCAATGGCATTCCATTTGCATCTTCTTTAAAACGATGTCCATCCCATTTTTTATAGTAGGAATGTTCAACAAACTCTTCTATTCCCGCGTTCAATTCGGTAAGCTTTGTAGTAACAACCTTACCATCAACTAAAACTCCAGGTGTTGACCATCTTGCCTCCCCCCACTTGTCACAATTATTAAATGTAGCATCATAATGGTCTGGCCTATCCCAAACACCAGTATCCATCATAGTTGCTGGTCGAACACCACATTTAGCATATTCAGGATTACTGTCTAAGAAAAAATCAAAAACATCATCCCAAATACCCGTAACTTTCTTACTGTAGTCAAAAAACTTTATCAACTTACTGTAAACTTCATTAAGCATAGAAGCATTTACTGTAACTGAAAGCCCTCCAGGCACAACAGACTGAGGATGAGGATATTTACCTCCAATTAGAACGTACGCTTCTCGAGCAACACGAGTCATACTCAAAGCCTCAAGGTATAATTTACCTTTAAGCGGGTTCAAATCTTTCATTATATCCAATATGGTATTGTATCCATGTACATCCTTATTTTTTGCTTTTGTCGATGCTGCAATATCTAGAAGTTCAGGATTTGTCTCTCGAACCAATTCTTCTGAATAATCAGGACCAGCCAACAAGAATAAGTGTAAAGGGTGATCATACATGTATTCAATAGCCAATAAAATATTGCGCATAACAATGCCCAATGGCGGTGGTTTAATTCCTAATGCCATTTCAATTGCCAAGGCAGCTGTGGTAGCATGAACACCGCCACATACCCCACAGGCTCTACTACTAATATATGCTGCATCTCTAGGATCTCGTCCTTTTAAAATAACCTCATAACCACGAAAAAGTGTAGCCATTGAATTTGTTGACAGCACTTTCTTTTTTTCTAAATCAACAACGCTGTGAAAAGCCAAAGCACCAGCTACTCTAGTCACAGGATCATAATCGATATTTCTAATAAATCCGTTACGTTCAAGCAAACCTTTAAGCTTATCTTGTTCCTTTCCAAGATCAACCACTTTATGCTCATAAGGATCAGCTAGACCCTCTTTTAAATAAGCATTTCCTTCTTTATCAAATGCTATGGGTAAATTTTTAAAACACATATGTTATATTTTTATTTTAATTAAACTAATTTTAGGACTTTAGCTATGGAAACTAAATGAGAATCAACCGAAGATAACCCACCATTTAATTGTTTTAAAGCACCATTGATTACATCTACTTTTTCTTCCAAAGGTCCTGTGTCATCCTGTATTTTTTGCAATCCTCCGGCTAAACCTTTTAAATGGGTGCCAGCTCTTCTAAGTGCAATTATTATAAGTACTAAATATATAACCAATACCAGCACTAAAAGTGCAACTATGATAATGGTAGCTATAAAAAGAGTTGATGAATTCATAAAATTCAATTTAATTTTTCTGCTCGTGAAGCCAAAGCTGTTTTTAATGTTTCTGAATTCTCATTGATAGACCCGGCAACTTTTAGAATTCCACTAGCAACACCAATAGTATCATCCAAAGCCTTCACATGCTCTGTATTTCCTGCTACTCCTATGCCCGCCTCTTTCATTTCTTTTAAATAGCGTTCAATCGATTTTGAAGCAAGCCATGTTTTATGTAACAAATGAATTAGATAAGGTAAGATAAGTACTGTTACTATTAACAAAACCAACCATAAGATGTTTAAAATATCCATGTTATACTTTTTGTTTTAAAGCTGCATTTATTGATGCTTCTAATTGGTCATCCACTATTTTAAGTCCTCCAGCCACTTCAGTTAAACCACCATTTAGTTTAGTTGCCTGAGTGGGTAAGTGTCCGGTCTCAGTTTCGATTGCTCTAAGGCCTAATCTTAATTTAGCTAAAGAGCTTGAGCCATTTCCACCAATACTAGTGAGTGTTTTAATAATCGCCCTAAGATAATGTACCAAAACATATACTAAAAGGAGTACGGCTAAAATGGTAATAATTATTAATATAATACTCATATAGTTTAATTTTTAGATTCTTCTAGTATGCAATGAGGACATCCAGGGCAACTTTCTATATGTTGTGTAATTGCCTTTGAGCCACCAACAATAGCTAAAGCTGATTTTAATATTTCACCTGCCACTTGATTCGTTTTCGTTAAAAACAAAGGTATGTGGATAGTGTTGTTTGCCGTAAGTTTTCCTTGAGTCCATATATTTGATACAGTTTCATCAATCTCAAGGGCAGTTTTCTTAACTAAATTTAGAAGAAATGCTACGACACCAATAACTACCAAGGCAATAATCAGTGATAGTATCCATAATTGTATTCCTGTACTCATATTTTTTATTTACTTATTATTTTAATGCATCAGCTACTAAAGTAGCATGCTCTTCAATTGCCTCTGCTTCATTTTTAATATTCAAGGCTACCTTGTTAGTATTTTCCAATTCCCATATAGCATTAGTGTTATTCTTTATTTGAGTTACTATTTTCAAAGCAGCTACAGCCAATCTTAAGATTCTCCTTGCCGCCAAGAATACTAAAATTAAAAGTATTGCAGCGATTACAACTATTGCCGAAACCAATACAAGTCCAATCAACCATTCATTAAAAAGTGCTTCATTTTCCATGTTAATAATTATTTTTTAGAACCAGGTTTAGGACTATCACTAAATTGCATTTTTTCATAAGCATAATGTACAATATTATCTAAAACGTTAGGCTTTTTAACATGACCCCATCCTGAAGGTACATGCCCATCTTTTTTCCATTTTGGAGTTTTATTTTGAAACGCCATTGACATTTCCCTTAAATTTCGCATAACTGTTCCGGTTACTCTAGAAATATTAGAAGAAACAATTGTCCCAGGAGGAGTTTTATAAAAAGGGGCGAAGCTATCAGGAAAACCAGGCATGGTACATCCTATACAAGGTGCCCCAACATTCATACATCCACCAGCATTATTAATAGCACCTCTTTTATTGATGTTACATTGTACAACTGGACCCCAACAACCTACTTCTACAAGGCATTCCTTATCTCCGTGTTCTTCAGCAAAATTACCCTCTTCGTAGAAACCCGCTCTAGTGCACCCTCTATGCACAGTCTCATCAAATAACCAAGACGGACGACCTAATTCATCAAACTCAGGTAAGGGCGTCAACCCATTTAAAAACATTAATACAGATACAATAGTCTCGGTAATATTATCACCTTGAGGTGCGCATCCTGGAATATTAACTACAGGAAGTCCCAAAGTACTTCGATAATCTTCGCCTAATAAATCCATTACACTTACTGAATTCGTAGGATTATTTGCCGCTGCTGGAATTCCTCCCCATGTTGCACAAGTACCTACTGCAACTACAGCTGCAGCGTGTTCTGACATTCTCGTCACCCAACTTGAAGAAGGTATGGGCTGCGGATCTCCATTCTCATCTTCATCAGCTCCAAGACCGGACCAATAACCTCCACTCTCTGCTGCTATACTCTCGTCCATAATTGAACCTTCGCATAAAACTACGAATGGAGCACCTAATTCTCCTTTGGCCGCTAATCGAAAAGGTTTTATAAATTCTTCTCCAACGTTAGTAGCTAATACAGGATGATGCAAAATTACTTTAGCAGCTCCAGGTATAGCTCCATTAAGAAGATTTTCAACTGAAGGGCTCGTTGCACCTACAGTAGCAATAGAACAGCCATCACAACTGCCTCCTGCAATCCAAAAAGCATGAACTTCGTCAAAAACGTTCGAAATTTGATTTTCAAAAGGTTTAGATGAATTTTTTGTCATAATTGTATCATATGTTACATATAAATGTAAAAGAAAAATTATAAAATTCATAATTAAATGAGTCTATTTATCTAGAAAACTTTTTCTAATCTTTATTAATAAAGAGCTTGACACGGTGATAGAGTTTAATAAAATCTTGAAGAGTTAAGTGGGTAATCTGCTTAGAAGGTAGATACTCTATCCAGCTGAGCTAAGCGTCCTAAAATAGACAATTAAGAAGATTAATTCTTAACATAAAATTGGGCAAAAACAACATTATTTACCTTAAAAAAATAAATTAAAATTGATCTTTATTATATTCTGGATTTGGTCCATTTTTAGAACAAACATATGCGCTTAAATTAACTGCTCTTTTTAAGAATAACTTTACTGATATATTAGAAATCATCCCTTCTATTATCATTGCTAAAAAAGAATCCCCTGCTCCCACAGTATTTAGTAATTTTGTTTTTATTGCATCTTGATAATGAAATTTTGAATCGTAAAAAATAACTCCATTATCACCAAGAGTCAAGCATATAAACTCCGTATTTGTTATTTTAGAAATTTCTAACATTTTGTTTTCAATAGAATTAGAAACTATTCCCAAATCTTTAGAAATCCTTTCAATTTCTTCTTCATTGAATTTAATCATATTTGATTCTTGCATTAAAAAAGAAATTAAATCAAAATCATAATAAGGCTCTCTAATGTTTACATCAAAAACTTTAAAATTAGCATGACTAATTAATTTAAGTAATGTTTCTTTAGAAACTTTATCTCTTGATACTAAGCTTCCAAAAACAAAAAAGTCAGAATTTTCAACAACCTCAATATAATTATCCAAAACCTGAATTTTATCCCATGCACTTGGATATTTTATTATATAATTAGCAGATTTTGATTTATCTAAAGAAATATTAACCTCTCCCGTATTAAATTTTTTATCTATTTGAATTAATGAGTTATCAAAACCAAGTTCATCTATAAACTCTATAATTTGTCTTCCCATTTCATCCCCACCTACCTTTGTTATAAATTGAGTATCTACTCCTAATTGATTTAAATGATAAGCTACATTCAGGGGAGCTCCACCAATTTCTTTATAATCAGGAAAATTATCCCATAAAGCTTCTCCAAAACATACAACTTTTTTTTTCATCAATTAAAAAATAATAATTCAAAAATTATTTAAATGGTTCCGATAGTAAATTAACAAAAGTCTCTATACCATAAAAATAATTCCCTAATCTAATATTTTCATTAGGACTATGTTGATTATTATCTAAATTAACAGTAGGAAGGCCAATAGCAGGAATGCCTAGATTATTAACAAAAGGTGAGATAGGAACGGAACCTCCACTAGTTCTTATCAAAACAGGATCAATACCATAGGTATTATAAAGAATATTTTTTAACCATATACCTTCAATAGCATCAACTGGAGTCCTAAATGCTGGATATGAAACTTTATAAGACATTTTTATAAGCTTATCATTTAACATTCTTTGATTATCATTTGGTTCCTTATTAATAATTTTATATCCCAATGATTCTATATGGGTTTTTATTAAATTTATTAATCTTAATGGATCACTCTCTAAAACAAGTCTTACATCAATTTCAGCTTGAGCAATTGAAGGAATTATAGTTCTAACCTGAGATCCAACCCAACCACTTTGAAGACCTCTAATATTTAACGAAGGATATTGAATTGATTCTTGATAACTTTCTGCGACTTTATCTACCGATTTAATTTTTGTTCTTTTCTTAATTAATTCATCCTCTGATGGTATTTTTTTTAAAACTGATTTAACTTGATCAGTAATTCTTATCCCATCATAAAAACCAGGTATAATAACTCTACCATCATCACTTTTCATTGATGATAAAACTTTGGTTAATCTTAATGCAGGATTAGGGATAAAATTACCATAATGACCACTATGCTGAGAAGTTTTAGGGCCATATACCTTAAGAGTTATTGAGGCTATACCTCTATTACCAAAAACTAAAGTGGGTTTTTTTGAAGAATGCATAGGTCCATCTAAAATTAAAAGAAGATCAGCTGTTAATAGATCTTTATATTTATCTACAGCATCTGGCAAACCTGGCGAACCCTTCTCTTCCTCAAAATCAAGAATTATTTTAATATTAAAAGCTGGTTCTTTATTATAAATTTTAAGGATTTTTAATGCTGTTAAAAACATCATAAAAGGCCCCTTATCATCTGAGGTTGATCTTGCAAAAATTCTTAAATCTTCATTTTCTTTTATGTCAAGCATTTTCCAATCAACCTTATTCCATTNCTTACCGTCATAACTTTTCAATACAGGTTTCCATGGACTCTCCTGATCCCATTTTGACAAATCTACTGATTGTCCATCTAAATGCATATAAAAGGCTATTGTAGGGAGTTTTCTATCTACTACTCTTTCTGCTATGGCTAAAGGAAGAGATGATGTCTTTAAAATATTAAAATCAAANCCAAAAGATTCCAANTGNAATCTACTCCAATCTATNTTTTTTAGTATTTCATCNTTNTTTTTNCCATCATTAGGTATTGANAAAAATTCNTTNAAAGANTCNATACTATTTATNCCNTNNGNTNTTGAAATTAATTNANNTTNTCTNTGAGNNAANANATTNTNNTGANNANAAANTAATANGAANTAANATAAANNTTTTTTTCATAATTAGTCTGATATCAATGGAGTTCCTAANGGTAACTTAGGTTTATATTCATTAAATGGATAAGTATCCGGNTAAATCCAAGTTCCAGANGTNAATTTTAANGGAAANTCTTNAATTNCATNAAACTCNACTTCAATTAAACCTGCTGTATAACCNTCATTNNTTTCTTTTGGNAANACNTATNNGCCTGAATTNTTTTTTTNAANTTTNGACTCNATCCAACTNCTATCNCCAACTTTCCATATCCTAAAATCTCTTTCTTTAGNATTATTTGAAGTCCATTTTGAAATTNAATATTNNTGNNTNGGATCAATTNTNANATATACACTNTCNTTNTNAANNNTCCANTCAAANNNNGGCATTTTNATATNATTTATAACTCTATAATAATANGANATNAAATTNTTTAAAGTCATATAATAATCNCCATTAAGNCCATGATTTCCATTTGGAACATATTGTAANTGTTTAATTCCTTTCAAGTCATCCCAATAAAAACGCCATGANTCNGTAGCAAAAAACTCATCAATAGTTCCNTTAATTATAAATTTTGGTATACTCGAAAATTTATCAATAAACTCATAAGGTTCAACATGCTTTAATAACTTNTCATACTCNTTTGAATTCATCCATTCCATAATATCATGATTTTTATAATCATCNATAGCTATNGACCATTCTCCATAAGCTTTAAAATGATTTTGCATTGAAGGTCTTACATTAAGCATNTCAATAACTATTGGAGCCATTCCNATTACACGAGAATCAACTGCTGCAGTAGTCCATGTCGTCCACCCTCTTTTAGAAGCCCCAGCAACAAAAAAAGAAGATACNGGTNTTTTAGAATNTTTTGTGATNTTTTCAACCACATCAAAAGCCCNAGAAACTGCTCTAGTCATTGGAAANCTNGCTAACCATTCTAAATCATTATCTTTAGCTCCATTTTTTAAAAACTTTTTCCATCCATAAGCTATTAAATCATCTTCATAAAATTCTTTNCCATNACTTCCTTTAAATGAAACTGGTTGAAAAGGAATATTACTTATATGAGCAATTACTGATTTTGTTTGTACAGCATGTTCTTTAGTTATTGAATCTAAAAATGAATTATTATCTAANCTAGTTCCTCCNCCAATAAACATAAGNGCCTTGTTTGATTNTACATCATTTGGCACAACNACATCAACCCAATGCCACCAATCAGTTATNTTAACTTCTTGTTTTGTCAACCATTTTCCTGAATACATTTTAATATGATAAGTTTTATAAGTATCAGTTATAACNGAATCTTTTATCTCGTAGGAAAAATCTTTTTTATTCTCTACATACTTTATCAAATGATCTAGAGGTTCCTTTTTTTCAGAACAAAAATTAAATAATATCGAAACAGATATAAGAATAAAATAAGTATGAGTTTTTAGAAATAGTTTCATTTTAAGATNTTTAGTATTTCTAACAAATTAANAAGTTATTTTTTTAAAACAAAATATATAAAAACAATTACTATGCATGCATAGTATTTATAATACTTTTTGTAGATTCGTTATCACAAATATTTTTTATGAAATTTCGAATACAAAAAGCTACAGTTCTNGGNTCGGGAGTAATGGGTTCAGGCATTGCATGTCACCTTGCAAATATTGGAATTGAGGTGTTAATGTTAGATATACCTCCTAAAAGTGATAATAATAAATCTAAAAACAGAAACATTATAGCTGATGAGGCTCTAAAAAAAGCCTTAACGTCTAAACCAGCTGCTTTATATGACAAAAGTTATGTAAACAAAATATCTACTGGAAATTTTGAAGATGATTTTGAAAAAATNAATGATTCTGATTGGATTATAGAAGTTGTTGTAGAAAAATTAGAAATAAAAAAGCAAATTTTTGAAAAAGTTGAGAAACATAGAAAAAAAGGAAGCCTTGTAACATCTAATACTTCAAGCATTCCTATTTCTCTTCTTTCCGAGGGTAGGTCTGAAGACTTTAAGAAACATTTTTGTGGAACTCATTTTTTTAACCCNCCAAGATATTTAAAGCTTTTAGAGATAATTCCTACCAAAGAAAGCAGTACTGAAATGATCANTTTTTTTATGGAGTTTGGATTTAATTTACTCGGAAAACAAACTGTTTTATGTAAAGATACCCCTGCTTTTATNGCTAACAGAATTGGAGTAGTTTCAGGAACAGANCTTGTTTTATTAGCCGATAAANATAAAATGGGTGCAGAAGAAACTGATGCAATAACAGGNTCATTGATNGGCAGGCCTAATACTGCAACATTTAGACTACAAGATTTAGTTGGNCTTGATACAAGTGATAATGTGAGTAATTTTATTNAAAATAGTGTTAAAGATGATAGCTATATTGAAAAATTAAAAAATCATAAAGAGCCAAAATTTATGCGTTATTTATTNGACAATAAATTTCTTGGCAATAAAACTGGAAAAGGATTNTATCAGAAAACAAACACNAAGGATAAAAATGGTAAAACAATTATAAATGTTTTAAACTTTGAAACNCTNAAATATGAACCTTGTAAAAAACCTAAACTTGATATAGTTAAGTCTGCAAAAAGTATTGAGTTAATGAACAAAAGACTTAAATACTTAATTGAAGGTGATTCAAAAGAAAATCAATTTTTCAAAGAATATTTCAGTGTACTATTATCTTACTCAGCTAATCGCGTTCCTGAAATAGCCGATCAATTTTATCAAATTGATGATGCCATGCGAGCAGGATATTTTTGGGATTATGGGCCATTCGAATATTGGGATTTAATAGGTNTAAGTGAAGGTATAGAATTGATTAAAAAATCTGGAGAAAAAATTCCTAAATGGATTGAAACAATGGAAAAGTCCAGCATAAAATCATTTTACAAGTTTGAAAATGGAAAAAGGAANTATTTTAATATTAATTCCANTAAGTATGAGANAATTCCTGGCTCTGAAAAATTAATAATTTTTGATAGTATTNGAGAAAACACNCCAATTATAAAAAATAGCGAATGTACAGTTCATGATATAGGAGATGGAGTTATGTGTCTTGANTTTTTGAGTAAAAGTAACTCTATAGGTGAAGGAATAGGCAGAGCTCTTGTTGAGTCTATTCAAAAAGCAGAAGAGGAAGGTTGGAATGGTCTTGTTATAGGAAATAATGCAAAACAGTTTTCTGTAGGGGCCAATCTTATGAACTTAGGTATGATGGCCATGCAAAAACAATTTAAACCTTTAGAGGANTTAGTTAATAATTTTCAACAAATAACAATGAAGATTAAAACCTCTAAAATCCCTGTAGTAACAGCCACACANGGTTATGTTTTTGGAGGTGGATGTGAAATTGCAATGCATTCAGANGCTGGAATATATGCTGCAGAATCNTACATTGGACTTGTTGAAGTTGGAGTTGGATTACTTCCAGGAGGTGGTGGCACAAAAGAGTTTGCACTAAGAGCCTCTGATGATTTTTTTGAAGGAGATGTCAAAACCCCAACTCTAATTAATTATTTTAAAACAATTGCAACNGCTGCAGTTTCTACATCTGCTTGTGAAGGCTATAANTTAAATTACTTAAAAAAGGGNAAAGATTTTGTATGNATAAATACGCCTATGAATATTGGAAAGGCTAAAAATAAAGTTTTAGAACTAGCTAAAAATTATATAGCTCCAACACCAAGAAAAGATATAGAAGTATTAGGAAGAGGTGGTCTTAGTGTTTTATATTCTGCAATTAACGAATTTAGATTAGGTGAATATATGTCAGATTATGATGTTGTAATTGCTAAAAAAGTTGCAGAAGTTATATGTGGAGGTGATTTNACNAGTNCTCAAAAAGTAAGTGAGCAGTATCTTTTAGATATAGAAAGAGAAGGTTTNATGAGTCTNCTTGGAAATCAAAAAACATTAGAAAGAATTCAATATTTATTAATGAANAATAAACCNTTAAGAAATTAAACTATGGAAGCTTTTGTAATAAATGGATATAGATCAGCCGTCGCGAAATCAAAACGTGGAGGTTTTAAAAACTATAGATCTGATGATTTAGCAGTTGATGTAATAAAGCATCTTATGAAAAATGTTCCTGAAATTGATCCTAAACAAGTTGATGATGTTATTGTTGGTTGCGCAAANCCTGAAGGAGAACAAGGCCTTCAAATCGGAAGACTNATATCTGCAAGAGCTTTAGGAAAAGAAGTCCCTGGAATAACNATCAATAGATATTGCGCTTCTGGGTTAGAAGCTATTTCGCAAGCTGTTGGAAAGATTAANGCAGGATTTGGNCATATATACATCGCTGGAGGTGTTGAAAGCATGAGNATGATTCCAATGACTGGGTATAAATTNGCTCCTAGCTACAAAGCTAATATGGAAAATCTCAATTATCATGTAAGTATGGGAGCAACAGCTGAAGCTGTNGCAAAAAAATATGAAATTACTAGAGAAGATGCTGATGAGTTTTCCTTTAATTCACATAAAAAAGCNTCATCTGCTTTAAAAAANGAAAAGTTTAANAGTCAAATTGTNCCTGTTGAANTTNATGAGGTTTTTGTNAAGAATGGAAAAANAGAAACNACTTCNTTTACAGTTGAGGTAGATGAAGGNGTAAGACATGACACCACAATTGAAGCTTTATCTAAACTACGTCCAGCATTTAAAAAAAATGGAGTAGTAACAGCTGGAAACTCNTCCCAAACATCCGATGGTGCTGCGTTTACTTTAGTTGTAAGTGAAGAAATAGTAAATAAATTAAATTTAAAGCCTATTGCAAAAATGTTAAGTTGCGCTGTTGGAGGTGTTGATCCTTTATANATGGGTATTGGACCATGTNTTGCTATACCTAAAGCATTAAAACAAGCAGGAATCAAAAAAAATGATATCGAGCAAACTGAATTAAATGAAGCCTTTGCAGTTCAAGCTCTTGCTGTAATAAAAGAAGCAGATCTTGATCCTGAAACTATTAATCCTAATGGTGGAGCAATAGCGCTTGGNCATCCACTTGGATGTACTGGAGCTAAANTNACTATTCAATTATTAGAAGAAATGAAGNCAAGAAAACAAAAGTANGGGATGGTTACTGCCTGTGTTGGAGGTGGACAAGGTATTGCAGGTATNTTTGAAAGATTATAATAGTTATTAAAAGAGTTTTAAAAAAAGATCTTCCNGAAAAAATTTGCCCTGTTTGTAANAGANCTTTTAAATGGAGAAAGAAATGGGAAAAAAATTGGAATCNAGTCACTTATTGTAGTTATNAATGCAGAAAGAAAAAGGNTTAATCTGGTTTACAAACAATCTAAGGGNAATTGACAATAAAGTTCTTTATGAAGCTTCAAAAANAAGCGACTCTTTAATCGGTTATTATAATTTTGACCCNTTATTATTTAAAANAAATATATGGGGNTTTAAAAAAACAGAAAAATACAGAACAAAGTTTTTAATTGAAAGTATTGATAATTTAAAAAAAAATCTTTCTCAACTAAACATAACTTTGGTAATTGATTTTTCTGAAGGTTTCAATAAATTATTTGAAGTAATTAATAGAGAAAAAATAAGTTCTATATATTTTCAGAAAGAGTGGACTAGTGAAGAAAAAGAAACTCAGGATAAAATTTTGAATAAAATTTCAAAAAAAATAAAAAAACTTAGTTTTTACGACCAATTTTTATTTCAACCCAACGATATAAATATTGAAATAGCTGATTTTCCTGAAATTTTTTCAATTTTCAGAAAAAAAGTTGAGAAAAAAATTGAAATTAACAATTGCTTTCCTTTACCTAAAAAATATCCTAAGTCAAATTTATTAAATATTGAAAATGAAACCCCAAATCTTGAAAAATTAGGATTTAAAAGTTTTAAGATTGATGCTAATAGTGCTTTTCCTTTTATTGGAGGAACTGATAACTGTATAGAAAGAATTAATTCTTATTTCTGGAAATCAAAAAAAATTGAATATTATAAACAAACTAGAAATGGAATGATTAAAACTGATTACAGTTCAAAGTTGTCATCCTGGTTATCAAATGGTTCAATTTCCGCTCGATATATTTATTGGGAAATAAAAGATTATGAAAAAAAAGAAACCAAAAATCAGTCAACTTATTGGTTGTTTTTTGAACTTATGTGGAGAGATTTCTTTAAATATATATCAATTAAACACGGTAATAAAATTTTTAACAAAAATGGCCTTTCAAAAACCGAAGTGAATTGGATAAATGATCAAAAAGAATTAAAAAATTGGATAAATGGAACCACAGATGAACCTTTTATAAACGCAAACATGATTGAATTGAAAAAAACTGGCTGGATGAGCAATAGAGGTAGACAGAATGTTGCATCATTTTTTTCTAAAAATTTAAAATTAGATTGGAGAATTGGAGCTTCTTATTTTGAATCAATGTTAATTGACTATGATGTTCATAGCAATTATGGAAATTGGCTTTATAATTCTGGAATTGGAAATGATCCAATGCCTTTTAGAAAATTTAATGTAAAATTTCAATCCGAAAAATATGATCCTAAGAAAAAATTTGAAAACCTATGGTTAAATAGTCAATATGAACTCGAGTTGTAACATTATCTTCCCTCATCAGCTTTTTAAAGATTTTATTCTACCAAAGAATAATACAACATATTTAGTTGAAGAGTATCTTTTTTTTAATCAATATAAATTTCATAAACAAAAAATATTATTTCATAGAGGAACAATGAAATATTATGAAAAATATTTGAAAGATCTCAAAATTGATGTTGTCTACATCAACTCAGTCGATAAAAATTCTGACATAAGAATACTAATATCAGAAATTATCAAAAATAAATTCCAAAAAATAGAGTATATAGATACTGTAGATTATTTACTAGAAAAAAGAATAAACTTTATTTCCGAAAAAAATAATATAGACTTAAATAAACACGAATCTTTATTGTTTATGAACTCTAATATTAATTTAGATCCTTTTTTTAAAAAAACTAAAAAAAAATTTTTTCAAACAACCTTCTACATTCAGCAAAGAAAAAATCATAATATATTAATCGATAACAATCAAAATCCCGAAGGGGGACAATGGTCTTATGATGCATTAAATAGGGAAAAATATCCTAAAGAAAAAGAACCTCCCAAAATAAGTTTAAATTCTAAAAACTCTTTACATACAGATGCTGAAAAATATGTAAACCAGAGTTTTAAAGCTAATTATGGAAATCTTAACTCTGAATTCTTTTATCCTAACACGCATTCAAGTGCTGAAAAATGGTTTGATGATTTTTTGAAAAACAGATTAGACAACTTTGGAAAATATGAAGATGCAATTGTTGAAAATGAGCTCATATTAAATCATAGTTTACTGAGTCCACTTATGAATGTGGGTTTAATATCTCCCAATCATGTAATTAACAAAGCTATTAGTTACACTAAAAAAAACAATATACCCTTAAATTCAATTGAGGGGTTTGTAAGACAAATAATTGGATGGAGAGAATTTATTAGGGGAATATATGTTTCAAAAGGATCTGAGGAAAGGACTAAAAACTTTTGGGGTTTTTCTAAGAAAATTCCAAATAGTTTCTATACTGGTGAAACAGGAATTACGCCAATTGATTCTGTCATCAAAAAAATTAATGATTATGCATATTGCCATCATATAGAGAGACTCATGGTTTTAGGCAATTTTATGTTATTATGCGAATTTGATCCTGATGATGTTTATAAATGGTTCATGGAAATGTTTATAGATTCTTATGATTGGGTAATGGTGCCCAACGTTTATGGAATGAGCCAATTTAGTGATGGTGGTTTAATGTCAACCAAGCCCTATATATCAAGTAGTAATTACCTATTTAAAATGAGTAATTATAATAAAAAAGATAAGTGGATAAAAATATGGGATAGTTTGTTTTGGAGATTTATGGATCTACATAGAACCTTTTTTATTAAAAATCCAAGAATGAGGATGCTTGTTAATACATATGATAAAATGCAAAATGAGAAAAAAACTGAAATGAGAATAATTGCTGAAAAGTATTTAAAAAGTTTAGAATAAACATGAAAAAATTTACTGAAAAAGAAATTGACAGAATTATAGAAATGGCATGGGAAGACAGAACCCCTTTCGAGGCTATATACATTCAGTTTAATTTATCTGAAAAAAAGCTAATTGAACTAATGAGAAAAACTCTCAAGCTAAAGAGCTTTAAAATGTGGAGATCAAGAGTTAAGGGAAATAAAATTAAGAACTCGCCAATAAAATCTTCAAATTCAATGAGATTTAAATCTAAGCAACAAAAGATCATATCAAATAACAAAATCTCTAAAAAGTGATTATTTTCTATTTAAATTATTTAATTTTGATTTTCTTTTAAAAAATGGAGATACTTAAAAAAATCAGGTATTACATTGTTGCTGTTTTGATTATTGTTTTCTTTTCACCAACATTAATCCAGACTTCATTTTTTTTCAAAAATCATACTCATAAAATTTGTGAAATTTCAGATACACACATGCATGAAGAAATTGATTCATGTGATTTATGTGATTTCACTTTTACAAAAAAACATTATTTAAATAACAAAAATTTACTTGATAAGATCATATATATTTATAAGTCTTATCACTTTAGTTTTAAATTACTTTCATCATATTTTATTAATTTTTTTGATTCGCGAGCCCCTCCAATTTTCTAAACTTACACTAATCCGAACTAATCAATTTAACAATTAATAAAAATTAAAAATCATGAAAAAATATATATTTTATGCCCTTTTGGCATTACCCTTAATAATTGTATCATGTTCAAAAGATGAAGATGATACCCCGGAACCAGTTAATGAAGAAGAAGTAATAACAACTATGACTGTTACATTAACCCCTAAAGAAGGATCGGGAACAATAACTCTTCAAACAAAAGATCTTGATGGAGATGGTCCAAATACTCCTGAAGTGTCAGTTTCTGGAAGTTTACAAAATGGTGTTTTCTATACTGGAAGTGTTGTATTCCTAAATGAAACTGAGACTCCTGCCGAAAACATTACTGAAGAAGTAGAAGAAGAAGCTGATGAACACCAATTCTTTGTTACTCCAGGAGGTGGAATCGCAGACATTATTGGAATAGAATACTTAAATAATGATTCCAATGGATATCCTCTTGGAACACAATTCGAATTAAATACACGTGGTGCTGGTAATGGAACGCTTACATTTACATTAAGACATGAGCCTAAAAAGCCAAACACAGGACCTAGTGATGCAGGTGGAGAAACCGATATTGAAGCCTCATTCAATGTTACTATAGAATAATACTGAATTAAATTATTAACATTAAATTAGAGATGGATTATAATCCATCTCTAGTTTTTTATAAAAATGATTAAAAAATTCATTTTATTTTTTTTTCTGTCAAATCTAATTGCATATTCTCAAAATTGTAATAATATTTTTTCTGGGAAAGTAATAGACTTTCACGATGGTTCTCCTCTTATTGGTGCAACAATAGTTTCAAATGATGTTGATATTTTCGTTCAAACAGATCTTGAGGGAAATTTTATTATTTCAAACCTTTGTAAAAAAACCTATGTTTTTAAAGTCTCACATCCTTCATGTAAAGAAATAGCATATACAATTAAAATTGATGGGGATACAACTAAAAAATTAAGATTAGAACATCATATTGAACAATTAAATGAAGTTTCTATTTATGGAGAGTTTAATGATAAAAATTCTAAAACTTTTATAGAGAATAAAATTTCAACTGAAACTATAGATAATTATAGTAATAATACATTAGGCGATTTGCTAAATAATTTACCTGGAATTTCTACATATAAAACTGGAAACACAATTGTAAAACCAATAATAAATGGATTACATAGCAGTAGAATTATATTGATCAACAATGGTGTAAGAATGGAGGATCAAGATTGGGGTATAGAGCATGCTCCAAATATTGACATCAACTCAATAGAAAATATTAAATTAATAAAAGGGGCAGGCTTATTACAATATGGAGGAAGTGCCCTTGGGGGAATTATTATAGCAGAACCCTTGAGAATTGATGTAAAAGATAGTATTTATGGAAAAACTCTTCTTTCAGCTTCAACAAACGGTAAAGGTTCGAATGTGTCTTCTAGGTTAACAAAAACTTATTCTAACGGATGGTTCGCTTCAGCTCAAATAAGTTATAAATATTATGGGGATTTTAATACGGCTAAATATGTTTTAAGCAATACAGGGACAAGAGAGAAAAATGCTTCTTTTCGATTTGGGTTCAATAAGTTTGGTCATGGTTTAGAATTGTATTATTCAAGTTTTAACAATGAAACAGGTATCTTGAGAGCATCACATGCTCATAGTTCTCAAGATATAATAAGAGCTATTAATAGTTCAAACCCTTTAATAATTAATGATTTTACATATAACATTAATGCACCTAAACAAAAGTTTTCTCACTACTTATTAAAATTAAAAGGATTTAAATGGTTTAATGGTTTTGGAAAATTAAATTTTCAATATGATTTTCAAAGAAACAAACGCTTTGAATATGATATAAGAAGAGGTTCAGATAAATATAAACCATCAACTGATCTAAAACTTGAAACTCATTCTATTAAATTTGATTTATTATCAAGTTTAAATGATAATTTTAAACTTAAATCTGGTGTTTCAGGAAGATATCAAAATAACTTTCCTGATCCTGATACTGGAGTTCGAAGAATAATTCCTGATTATGATAAATTTGATTTTGCAATTTATACTATTCTAAACTATTATTTAAGTAAACAATTTCTATTAGAAGCAGGAGGGCGATTTGACTATTCATACATGGATGTATTCAAATTCTATAAAACTTCTTTATGGAATTCAAGAGATTACAATAAACTTTTTAGCAACATAATAGTTAATGAATTTGAAAATCAAATATTAACAAACTCTAAACTTAACTTCAAAAATTTTTCAGCGACAATCGGAGTGAATTATAATTTTAGAAATGATAATAATATATTATTCAATTATGCTGTTGCTTCAAGAATACCTAATCCTGCAGAATTATATAGTGAAGGTCTCCATCACTCAGCAGCTAGAATTGAGCTTGGAGATTTAAGGTTTAATTCAGAGCTAGGACATAAATTAACATTTACTTATCTCAAGAACAAGGAAAATTTAAAATTTTCAATAAATCCATTTGTTAATTTTATAAAAGACTTTATATTAATTGAACCTACAAAAATTGAGCAAACAATAAGAGGTAGTTTTCAAGTTTGGGAATATAAACAAACAAATGCTCGTTTAGCAGGAATAGATGTTGATCTAGCATATATTTTAAATCAATATTTCAGTTTTAATAATCAATCATCACTTGTTAAAGGTTATGATCTTTTAAAAAATGGACCCTTAATAAATTTACCTCCCGTAAACACAAAAAATGAAATAGTTTACAATAATTTAAAATTAAATAATCTTAAAATAACACTTCAAAGCGAATATGTTTTTCGTCAAAATGAATATCCAAATAATGATTTTGAAGTATATGTCCCTCTATCAGAAACCTTTGAATTAGTTAATATAAGTGACCCTCCAGAAGCTTACCATTTATTAAACTTTAATTCTAGTGTAGATTTTAGTGTTTTTAATAAATCGAAATTAAACCTAACTTTTAGAGTTAATAATTTATTAAATGTTTCCTATAAAAATTATTTAAATCGTCTTAGATATTACTCTCATGAATTAGGAAGAAATTTTATACTAAACCTTAAATTAAATTATTAATTTCAAAACATGGTTAAACAATTTGAAATAAAAATTCCTCCTCATAAAAGAGGCTTTCATCTAATAAGTAACTATATTTTTGACAAACTACCTAATTTAACTGGCATAGTTCATGTTTTTATAAAACACACTTCTGCAAGCCTTACAATTAATGAAAATGCAGATTACACCGTTAGAGAAGATTTTGAAACTCATTTTAATAAAATGGTTCCAGAATCCGCAAATTATTTCAAGCATACAATTGAAGGTCCCGATGATATGACTTCACATATAAAAAGCAGCATTTTAGGATCATCCGTATCATTTCCAATAAAAAACGGAACTCCACAACTTGGTATTTGGCAAGGAATATTTTTATGTGAACATCGAAATAATGGAGGTTCTAGAAGTATTATTATAACTGTTTATGGAGAAGATTAAGTCTTAATTATATTCTTTTAAAAATTTCAATTGATTTTCAATTATAATATCCCAATCTAAAGCATGTCCAGCTCCATCTAATACAATTGTTTTTTTGTCCTTCTCAGGCGTTCCAATTAACTTATTCCATGGAACAAATGAATCTTCATATTCAAATATACCATCTAAAGTTCCAACAATATGTAAAATTGGCATCTTGACCCTTCTTAAATAAATATGTGGCTCAATTTCTTTTTTACTTCTTTGAAGCATTAAACCTCCAGCAAAAACTGTAGCGCTTTTGACTCTATCATCAATTGCAAGTAAATAATTTGATGAAACTGAACCCCAGCTGTAACCAGTATATGAAAGTTTAGAAAAATCAAAATCTTCTCTTGACTCAATATAATCAATAACTCTTCTATAATCTTTACCAATTTTAATAATACTCTCTTTGTATTCATCTGATTCATTTGGCCACCAAGTTTGAATTGTTTTTTTTCTTGAATATGTAGAATGGTAAGCTGGCATAATTAAAACGTAGCCTTCATCAATTAAATGTTTATAATTAATTCCTGAACCTTCTAACCAACTATAGTATTTTATAAACCCATCATCATTTTTTGAGCCAATGCCACCTGCAGTAGGAAATTCAATTATGGGTTTTAAATTACCTTTAAAATTTTCAGAATAAGCTATATATCCATACAGCTTCTCATCAGTCTTATAAGGAGGCTTCATTTCAAACTTTTCTAAAATATATCCTTTATTTTCATGTTTAATGTTTATCAAGTTTACTTCTAAAGGATATGGCTTATAATCAAATTGAGATTTATAATATTCAAAAACTTCTTCACTCACGTCTTCCTCTATATCAAAATCTCTTTCAACATAGCTTATTTTAATTTCATCTTGACTGTAATCATTTGAAAATTGTTTAACAAGTCTAAAACCGTTGCCTTTACTCCTATCAAATGGAGAAAGACTATAGAAGCTATTAAAAGTATAGCTATTATCCATATATGCTCCTCCAAGAATTCCATATTTATCTTCTCCATGAGGATTAGTTACCCATTCTCTTACGTTACCTGCTATATTTGGCAATAATTTTTTTTCATTGGAATAATTAACCTCATTTAACATATTACTATTGTAATTTGATAATTTCACTGCAGGTATATCCATTATAAAACCAGATAGACTAGCAGAATGAAGCCATTGAAAAACATTAGGTAATTTCAAACCTTTATACTTAGCATAAGCTCTTGCTTCAAACCAAGAAATGTTAGTTACAGGAAAATTGTCTTCACCTTTAGGATACTGACCATATCTCCAATTCCCAGGTCCAAATCTTCCAAATTTATCTGTAAATCTTTTAATGGTATTTTTGTAAGTATAATTTTCTCCATCTATTTTAATTGGAAAATCCCAATAATCTTCATTATCATAACCCCCTTCATCAATAAATTTTTTAAATTCAGAATTAGACACTTCATATTTTGAAACTCCAAATGCTGACCAAGAATTATTGTCTCCAAAATAAAATCCAGGAAAAAACATTAATTGATTATTTCCTGCAGATTTTAAAACAAAGTTTTTAGGTAATTTTTTAAGCAAACTTATTTCAAAAAGTCCTGATTGTTCAACTTCTCCTACATGTTCAATATCACCATTAATTAATTTGACAATAAAACTCTTTTCCCTAGGCCATAAATTTGGCAC
This sequence comes from Flavobacteriaceae bacterium, assembly GCA_002719315.1. Lineage (GTDB taxonomy): Bacteria > Bacteroidota > Bacteroidia > Flavobacteriales > Flavobacteriaceae. The sequence goes on along the minus strand of PBHD01000001.1, from coordinate 39,178 downwards.
ACTAATACTATCGATAGGAGCTTTTCCTATATATGACCAAACTGAATCTCTTAAAAACCGAACATATACATCTGTATTTTCTAAATCACTATCAACATTGACAGTCCATGAAGTCTTTTTGAGAAAACTTTTTAAAATTTGATTTTCTGGATATGTTTTTAATAGATCAATTGAATTTTTAAAAACGTAGTAAGTGTCACCATTATCATAGGCTTTTGAAATTTTAGGCAAAAGGTCATCTAATAGTAAATCCTTAGAACTAGATTTTCTAAAAAAATAAACAAAAAGTAATAATAAAAGAGAAGTTAAAACAACGTTGCCAATTTTTATAAATCTTGATTTTTTTGTTTTAGCTGGAGAAATATTTTTAATTACACCCTTAGCTGATATAAATAAAATTATAATTGATAAAAGAAAAGCAATTAATAAAATTATAAGTATATAATTAAAGTATTTATTATCTATAGAATACTTTGTAAAAATCCAATCAACTCCCTGAAGAAATGTAAAGCCAAATGCTAAAAACCCACCTATAAACTTAAAAAATCTGTTTGAACCCAAAATTTGAATTATGGTTAATACTCAAATATAATATTTTAATAACTGCCCATCAAAACATAAACTGATATTGTAATTACACACAATGATATAGACATAGGCTTAGTATATTTCCATTGAACTAAATCATCAATATTTAATTCACTGAATTTGAATTTCCCATCAGATGGATAAAAATGAGAAACTAAAAACATTGTGGCAATATTTAATATAAACTCAATTCCCCATATATGAACAAAATGAATGTCTGTTTTTAATATAAAAGAAGTTGTAATATAAAAGGTTAAACCAACAAACAAGGAAGCTTTGGCTCCCATAGCTGATATTTTTTTTAGAAAAAATCCTGCAATCATTATTGATCCTATTGGAATAAAAAAGATGCCGTTTAATTGTTGTAATAATTGATATAATCCATCTGGTGCATTTGCTACAAAAGGAGCAACAAGAATTGAGAAAATGGCCAAAATGGTTGAAGTTAACTTACCAATCTTTACTAATTTGTTATCACTAGAGTTTTTATTAAAATATCCTTTATATATATCTAAACTAAATATTGTTGCTGCACTATTTAAAACACTATTAAAAGTACTCAAAACAGCACCCATTACAATGGCAGCAAAAACACCTACTAAACTCAAAGGAAGAACCTTTTTTATTAATTCAGGATAAATCATATCCTGGTTTTCATAAAGAGAATCTCCATAATAATAAAAACCTATAACACCAGGCAGAATAATAATTGTAGGGACTAAGATTTTAAGAACTCCTGTATATAACAAACCTTTTTGAGCTTCAACTAAATTTTTAGCTCCTAATGCTCTTTGAATAATAGTTTGATTCATTGCCCAAAAATAAAGTTGATTTATTATTAAGCCCGTAAATAATACTTCAAAGGGCATGACTGAGTCTTTAGCACCAACTACATTAAATTTTTCAGGGCTATTTTGATAAACTTTAGAAAGTCCATCAAATAAGCTTCCATCTCCAATAGCATAAAGTGCTAAAAAAGGAATTGCTAAACCACCTAAAAGAAGACCATAGCCATTAATAGTATCAGAGACAGCAACAGCTTTTAATCCTCCAAAAATGGCATATATAGATCCAATTATACCAATTGTAATAACTGTAATCCATAAACCTTCAGTTTGGTTTACACCTAAAACTTCTGAAATATTAAAAATACTCTCTAAGTTTATAGCTCCGGTATAAAGAACAATTGGTAATAATGTTACCACAAATGAAATGATCAAAAAGAAGGCCACTAATACCCTTGTTGTTTTATCAAATCTTTTTTCTAAGAATTCAGGAATTGTTGTAAGGCCCATTTTTAAATATCGAGGGACAAAATAAATTGCAGCAATCACTAATGCTAAAGCAGAAGTTACTTCCCAAGCAATAATTATAAAACCATTTTTATATGAAGAACCATTCATTCCAATAAGATGCTCAGTAGAAATATTAGTTAATAGCATGGAGCCTGCTATAACTATTCCCGTTAAACTTCTCCCTCCCAAAAAATAACCTTCAGATGAAGTGAGTCTTTCCTTTCTTAGTTTTATATAAGAATAGACTGCAACAAATAATATAAAACCAATAAAAGTCAAGGCTGTTTGCATAATCAATTAACTAGGCTTAATGTAGTTTTTTTGTTGTTTTTTTCCTTTTTCATATTCTACTCTAACCTTTTGAACTTTTTTTGATTTAGAAACCTCAGGAATAGGAACTTCCCACCATGAATATGCATATCCATCCATTTTTCTGTCTCTTATTGTGTCAACATATACTACTGTTGTGGTATCATTATTTTTTGCTTTTTTTAATGCATTAGAAAATTCTTTAATCCCCTTTGGTTTGTATACAATAGCACCTAAACTTTCTGCATTTTTAGCTAAATCAACTGGTAAAAAATCTCCATCTAATTGTCCTGTTTTAGGGTTTCTATATTTAAAATGTGTTCCAAAACCTTCACCACCAACTGAATTAGAAAGACCACCAATACTAGCATAACCCTCATTATTAATTAAAATAATTGTTATTTTATAGCCTTCTTGTATTGTAGTAATTATATCTGAGGGTAACATTAAGTAACTAGCATCTCCACAAATCACATAAACCTCTCTATCTGTATCAGCCATTTTAACTCCTAACCCCCCTGGAATTTCATAACCCATACAAGAGTTCCCATATTCTAGATGAAATCCTTTTGAGTTTTTAGTTCTCCATAATTTGTGTAAATCGCCAGGGGCGCTTCCAGCAGCACAAACTATTACATCATTGTCATCTATAAATTCATTTAAAGCTCCAATATATTCAGATTGTACAGGATTATTCTCATCAACAGTTTTGTATACCTCGTCAACAATTTTATCCCATTCGATACAATGTTTTTTTACTTTATCTAAATAATCATTACTTGTGTTGTATTCCTTTAAATTATTATTTAAAAGATTAATTGTTTTTTTAGCATCTCCCTGAAGAGGAATAGCACTTTGTTTAAAAGCATCAAATTCTTTTACATTAATATTTATAAATTTTACGTCTGGATTTTGCCAAGCTGTTTTAGAAGCAGACATAAAATCACCATAACGTGTTCCAATTCCAATAACTAAATCAGCATCTTTAGCTATCAAATTTGCTCCCTTTGTACCAGTGGCACCTAATGCTCCCAAATTCAATGGATGTTTATAATGCATAGAGCCTTTTCCAGCAAAAGTTTCTGCAACAGGGATTCCTGTATTTTCAACTAAATCTTTTAATTCGTCTTCAGCTTCAGAATAAATCACGCCTCCTCCAGCTACAATCATTGGTTTTTTTGATTTTTTAATAATATCTATAGATTTCTTTAATAAAAAATTATCTGGAGTCATTCTTGGAATATACCAAACTCTTTTTTCAAAGAATTCATTAGGGAAATCATAAGCTTCGGCTTGAACATCATGTGGCATAGCAATTGTAACAGTTCCTGTTTCAGATGGAGAAGTTAACACTCTCATTGCCTCTAATAATGAAGATATTAATTGTTCAGGACGATTTATTCGATCCCAATATTTTGAAATTGGCTTAAAACAGTCATTAGCCGACATATCCTGAGTAAATGAATGTTCTGTTTGTTGTAATAATGGTGATGCTGATCGTTTTGAAAAAAAATCTCCAGGAATCAATAAAACAGGTATTCTGTTAATTGTTGCTGATGCTGCTGCAGTAATCATATTTGTAGCACCAGGACCAATAGATGTTGTGCATACAAATGTTTGCATTCTATTCTTCATTTTTGCATAAGCAGCTGCAGTATGAACCATAGCTTGTTCATTTCTGGTTTGATAATATTTAAAATCTAAATTTTCTTTTAAAGCTTCACCTAAACCAACAACATTACCGTGACCAAAAATTCCAAAACATCCAGCAAAAAATTTGTTTTCAATATTATCTCTTCTAACATATTGATTTTTTAAAAACTCAATAGTTGCTTGTGCTACAGTTAATTTTTTAGTCATAATTTATTTTATTTATTCAAATATATCTATTCTGTTTATAAATCAATCTTATGGCATAATATCCTTTATCTCAACTATCCCTTTAGTTTTAAATGACTCTGTCATTGCACAAGTGACAATTGTAGCTTTTGTTGCATTTTCAAGGTTGCATTCAGGCTGTTTCCCTTCCAAAACAGAATTAACAAAATCCTGAACTTGAATTAAAAAAGAATCTTTAAAACGATCATAGAAAGTTTCGTTACACTCATTTCTAACTCCATGCTTATCCGAAATTTGTACACGATTTTTTGATGGAGGATTACCAATTGTCAGTTTACCCTCAGTGCCAATTATTTCTGTAAAAGTATCATGACCATAAGATGATGTTCTTGAAGCTCCTAATAAAGCCATTGATCCATCTTCAAACTCACAAAAAACAAAGGTGTTGTCTGCATCACCTAAATCTCCGAACTCTTTAAATCTATATGCACCTCCTTGAGACCAGAGTCTTTTAACTTCACTTCCAATATACCACCTAGCTAAATCAACATCATGAACATTGAAATCATGAAAAACACCTCCACTAGTTTTAACAAAACTTACCTGAAACGGTGCCCAAATATCTTTATCAACAGTTTGTGATCTAACAAAAAAAGGTTTCCCTACTTTATTTTCAATAATTGTTTTTTTTGCATCGACATAACTGGGATCATATCTCCTATTGAACCCAATCATAACAATTAAATTTGAATATTTTTTTGCTTCCTCCTCTACTTTCAAACAGTTTTCTATGTCAATTGACAAAGGTTTTTCACAAAAAACATGTAATCCAGACTGCATAGCTTTTATAATGTGTTCAGCATGAGAATTAGTTGAAGTAATTATTACAACAGCATCCATATTTGGATGCTCTAACATACTTTCATAATTTGAATATGTGTCACTTACTTCTAATTCTTTTTTTGCATAGGCTAATTCTTCTTCTACTAAACTACATACAGCAACTAAATTTGCATTTGGAATTTTAAATTGAATATTTTTTCCATACTCCTTTCCCAACCTTCCAAGTCCAGCAAGACCAATATTTAACTTTTTCATTCGCTTTATTACTTAAAATTTTTGATCATATCTTTTATCCCAGGAATCACCTCTAATTGATAAGCATGTGAAGGTTGAAAGAATTGCACAAGGGAACGATGATTTTTTCCAACAATAATGGTAAAATAATACATTTGATAGCCAGGAGCAGCAACTGATGGATGATATCCTTTATCAATTAAAATAGTACTTTTATCTTTTACATGGTATATAGGGCCATAACTTTCATCATTAGGATATAAAAATTGTGCGCCAAAGCCATTAGATGGATTAAATCTAAATTGATACACTTCTTCAAATTTTGTCTCTTTTGGGAGTCTATCAGTATCATGTTTATGAGGAGGAAATCCTGACCAACCTCCTGCACCCACAGTAAAGAGTTCACTAACTAATAACCTACCAGAACGACCTTCTCCATTTTTACCTAAAATATGATAAATTTTTCTATGTGTTTTAGTTTCATCACTACCATATTGAACTTTTTGAACCTCATTTTGATCAATTTTAAATGAAGAATATTTTTTTTTTATTTTACCTCCTGCTATATATATTTCAGCACCACTATCACTTTTAGCATTAAAACTTACGTTACTTTCTTTTCCTGCATAAACTCCTTCAGGCTTACCCTCCCACAAACTAAGTCTTTTGCCAATATTTGAAAATTTTTCATTATCAACAATAACATCTATAACTCCTGATACAACAGCTATAATAGTTTCATGGTCTTTAAGTAAATAACTATAAGATTCTCCTTTATTTAATTTTATATGATTAAAATAAACAAGAGGGACTATATTATTATCTATATCAACTATAGGTTTATTTTTATTATCATAAGCCTCAATATGATGCATCATATTAAAAATTTAATTCTTTAGTAAGATATTCATATCCTTTCTTTGCGTATTCAAAAGGATTTGCTTTATATGGATCTTGTTCAGCTTCAACAACTAACCACCCTTTATAATTACTTTCATGAACCGCTTTTGCGATAGGCTTCATATCTAAATCTCCATCTCCAGGAACTGTAAACATTCCTAATTTAACTCCTTCTAAAAAACTTAATTTTTCATTAAATACCTTTTCTTTTATTAACTCTCTGACATCTTTAAAATGTATATGAGAGGTTCTGACTATATACTTTTGAATCGCAATTAAAGGGCTATCTCCTGCCATGTAGAAGTGACCACAATCATAATTTAGATTTACATATTTATCATTTGTTTCATTTAACAACCTGTCTACTTCTGACATTGTTTCTACCATAGTACCCATATGATGGTGATAAGATAATTTAATACCAAATTCATTAAGGGAAATTTTACCTAATTCATTTAATCCTTCAGTTAATTTTCTCCAATTTTCTTTACTTCCAGGCTTTCTATTTGAAAGAGGGATATTATATTGTCCGTGAATAGAATTTCCTACCTCAGCACCACCAATAACTTTTGCATCAAAAAAATTTAAAAAATCAATCTGATTAATGAAATTGTCTTTTACTTCCTTGAAAGTCTTAGTTGAAAATTCATAACTAAACCATTGGTTACATATGGTTATTCCTCTTGAATTTAACTTTTCTTTTAAAAGAAATCTGTCATTAACAGGATATTTAGTTCCAACTTCACAACCTTTGTAACCAGCAAGCGCCATTTCGCTTATACATTGTTCAAAAGAAATATCTCCTCCAAGTTCAGGCATGTCGTCATTTGTCCAATTAATAGGAGCAATTCCTAATTTTATCATCTTTAATTAAGCAATTACTAGTTATAAGGTTTTACAATCTTAAATATAACACCCCTGAATCAAATATAAATTATTTTATATTTGTTTTAATCATAAACTTTCTAATTCATGAAATGTAAATTATTTTTTTCATTCTTATTCATATCAATTTCAATATCAGCTCAAAATAATATTGAAATAAATTTGAGTAAAAAACAGCTCAGAGAAATAAAAAAAATTGAAAAATTTAAACTAATGGGATTAAATAATTACGGAATAGATGTTAATGCAAATGATTGGGAATCAGCCCTCCGATATTATCTAATTGGTAAAACTGTTTCAAACAATAATGGAATTCCTATTTTAGTTCCAATCTCAACTTTTGGAAATAAATACCTAATAGAAGAAAAAATTTTAGCGGATCTCCTATTAGAAACTATAAAAATACAAATATAGATTTTAGAGAACCTTTATGGGTTATCGATAGTGTTCCAATTGGTAATTCTGCACCAAAAGGGGTTCAATCTTTATCAAGAAACATTATAAGTGTAAATGTTTTGAAGCATTCTAAAGCCACTAAATATGAATCTAGAGGAGCATTCGGTGTTATTGAAATAATAACCAAGTAAAAATAGTTTGCTTTACACTTCTTTTTATCTCTTTGTGTATATTTGTGATTATTATTATTTACTTTTAAACCATCCCCAATATGAGTATCTTTTAAAACGAGTCTAATTAACTTTAGGGGATTTAAAAGTTTTTAACAAAACCGTAGACGTAAAAATAAACCCCTAGCATTGACAGGGGTTTACAGAGATAGTTGCGGAGAGACTGGGATTCGAACCCAGGCAACGCTTACACGTTGACAGATTAGCAATCTGCTCCATTACCACTCTGGCACCTCTCCTATTAAAATTAATCGATCAAAAATAGAGGTTAGTTTAAAACTAAACAATCATTTTTACAAATTATTCTGGATATTCAATTCTAAGTTGATATATATTAACTAACTTTTTAAATAAAACATTTTTAACTATTTCAATTTCCTTTAAAGTAATGTTAGATGAATCAAATTGATTTTCATTCATTTTATCAGACACAATCTTATTAACAAAATCTTCTAATTGCTCAGCGCTAGGGGTTTTTAAACTTTTCGATGCTGCCTCAACAGAATCTGCCATCATTAATATAGCTGTCTCTTTGGAAAAAGGTTTAGGCCCTGGATACTGAAAATCTTCTTTTAAATAATTATCATTTTTCAACTCTTCATTTTTTTTATAAAAGTAATAAACCAATGATGTTCCATGATGTGTTTTAATAAAATCTATAACTCTTTCAGGTAAATTATTTTTTTTCGCTATTATTACCCCATCTTCAACATGATCAATTATGAGTTTAGTGCTATTTATCGGGGAAAGGTCTTCATGAACAGATTTATTACCACTAAGGTTTTCTGTGTAATAATTTGGGTGTTTTAATTTTCCTATGTCATGATATAGTGCTCCTACTCTAATTAATAATGTATTTGCATTTATTTCGTTAGCGGCAGCTTCTGCTAAATTTGCTACCTGCAATGAATGGTAAAATGTTCCAGGGGCTTTATCTGATAGTTCCTTCAATAGAGGAGAATTAGTATCAGTTAACTCTAGTAAAGAAACATCTGAAACTAAACCAAATACTTTTTCATAAATATAAATTAATGGAAGAACAAAAAGTATAAATAATCCATTTAAAATAAATAGTCCAACAACAATTAACTCTAATCCCTTAAAATTTCCTTCTTGAATAACAGAAAAAGAAAAATAAGCCAAAAAATAAACTAAAAGAATTTGCGATACTGCTATAAAAATATTTGCTCTTCTATAAAACTGAGTTATAGATTGGGTTGCAATAATTCCTGCTATCATTTGTAAGAAAATAAACTCAAAACTGTTTGGAACGATAAAACCTATCGATAAAACAATTATAAGATGAATAAACAAAGCTAGCCTAGTATCAAAGAAAACCTTAATAACTAATGGGGTGATACATATAGGAGCTGCATAGATAAACTTTGGATTATATTCTAAAATCATTGTAGATAAAACAACCATTAATAAAATATTGAAAAAAATAAAAGTTAATTTTCTATTATCATTATAAATATCTAGCCTGTATTTATTTAGAAACATAATTAAAAGAAAGAAAATTAAAAACATTAAAATGGAATACCCAAAAACAATTGAATTTGAAGAACTTGAATCTATTTCTCTTTGAAGAAATTCCATTCTTAAAGAATTTAGAATATTAATTTGTTCATCATCAACAACCTCTCCTTGAGCAATAATTAATTCTCCTTTTCTAATAACCCCTCTTGATAAGGAAATTTGATCTAACAAGCTTTTCTGTGCTTGAAGATTAAACTTTTCATCATAAAAAACATTAGGAACAATTAGATCAAAAAATAAATCATTATAGGATTCTTTATACTTTATATATGGATTTAATTCTATTTTCTTGGTTAAATAATCGAATAAACTTGATGGATCAAATAATTGCTCTATTGAAATTGGGATTTCAATATTATCATCTATTAGAAATATTTGGTTAATATCTGGCTTCAACTCATTTGAAGATATAACTCCATAATTGTATATATCTTCTAAAATAGACTTGCCATAGAGAAAAAGACTATCATATAGCTTTTCATTTTTTAAATTAGAAAAATATTCATTTATTTTCGTATTGTAGTCTTCAAAAATTTTTGTTTTAATCGTATTATCTATTCTGTAGTATGGATTAAAACTTTCAAGTATATTTTGTTTATCATCATTTAATTCTTTATCCGATTTTAAAATAGAGAAATCAAAAGGGGCAAAATATGTAGCGTATTGCCATACTTTACCCTTTTGAAATTCATACTTAAATTTACCCTCCCTTGGAAATAAATAAACTATAATAAAAGAACTTAGAAAAATCAGAAAGATTTTGTAAGCAATAGATTTGTGTTTAATAAAAAAATTAAAAATTTTAACCACTTCTAAATAATTAGTTCAAATCTAATAAATCTTATTATACAATTTTAAGATTCAACATAGGNGTAAAAAATTATAGATTGAAATTGTTATTTTTGTTTAAGCTAATTTTATNAGCTTTATTTACTNATAATGTTTGGNATTTGTAANTTAAGNAGCATTCCTGTAAGAAAAAATGGAGATGATAAAAGTGAAATGATTTCTCAACTTCTCTATGGTGATCTATATGAAGTGATTGAAAAAAAAGAGAAATGGATTTTAATAAAAATTAATTTTGATGACTATAAAGGATGGATTGATTTTAAACAATTTTCAGAAATCGAATCAGAAAATCACTTTAATGAACTTATACAAAATAAAGCTTACTCTTTAGACCTTATAAATTTCGTTGAGACTTATAATAAAGAATTAATCCCTATTTTATTAGGTAGTAACATAGGAGTATCTGAGTATATAAAACATACTTTTGATGGTGAATTTTCAAACAAAATTAGAAACAGAAAACAATTAATTGAAACTGCAAAACTTTATTTGAATGCTCCTTATTTATGGGGAGGAAAAACTCCTTTTGGAATTGATTGTTCAGGTTTATCTCAAATGGTTTATAAAATTAATGGTTATAAAATTCCAAGGGATGCTAAAGATCAAGTTAATTTTGGAGAAGACCTAGGTTTTATTGAAGAAAGTAAAGAAGGAGATTTGGCTTTCTTTGATAATGATGAAGGAGAAATAATTCATGTAGGAATATTATTAAAAAACAACTACATAATCCATGCCAGCGGATATGTTAAAATTGATAGAATCGATCAAACTGGAATTTATGATTTAAACAAAAAAAAACATACTCATAAATTAAGAACAATAAAAAATATAATTGATAATATTTAATCTATCATTTTCTTCATTTCCATAAAACCCTGATTATCTCCAAGAGTTCCATAAATATTCATTAAAGTTCTAATAGCTTCTTCATCTTTATTAAGTGCAATTAATTTTTTTAGAATTGGAACACATTCTCTATATAAATCCTCTCTCTTCTTTTTTAAAACATCATATTTAGCNTTATCTGCTCTTGAAGTTCCTAATGAATTCATTTTATCAACTATTTCTGGTTCTTCTTCTAAAATAAGAGCAACTAAATTTAGATAAGCTGATTCATAAGAGGGATTTATTTCAATAGCTTTTTCGTAATACATTCTTGCATCTTCAACATTTCCCTGATCAGCATTTACAACACCTAGATTAAAAAATAAAATATGATCGTTAGGTTTTAATCTAATAGCTTCAATCATAAGTTCTTTAAACTTTTCCATTTCATCAAGATCTATATACAAATTCGCTTCAACCAAAATTAAATTTACATCATCAGGATTTGTTTTTCTAGCTTCTGATACGGCCCTCATTGCATCATCTTTCATTCCTAATTGATTATAAATTAAAGCAATATTCTTAACTATTTCAGGAAACTTTGATTCAGTATCTTCTTTTATAAATTGATCGTATTCTTTTGGTAATTTTTTAAATAATTCATATTGAACTTCGTCAACCTCAAGCTTTTCCCCAGTATCAATTTTTGTTACAAAATATTTAGTAACTATACCTTGATAATTTAACTCTTTCAATTCTANATAAAATTTTAANGCAGTCTCCCAATNTCCAGCNTTTACTGAACTNGATGCNGCNTAATATAAATANTCTTCNGCATTTTTNTCNATTGTGTAAGCTAAATAAAGTTTTTTTGAAGCATCAGTATANCTTTCTTGTTGATTATCNNNAATTGCACTATTNACAATNTCTGAAGACAANAATTGTAATTCANNAGANACNTCNTCTGCTAAATTTTTAACNNANTNNATCNATTTAAGCTTTTGATANGATTCTTCAAAACTTTCCTTTGATCTTAAAATTTTTGCTAACAATAAGGTGTAATTATTAAAAACTTTAATTTCAGCATTTTCAAGAAGGTCCTTATTTGAATTTATAATTTCATATGCGCCATCAATATCTCCTGCATTAAATTTTTTGTTTGCATTTCTTAGTTCTTTCTTTTGAGAAAAAGAAAAAGAAAAAATTAAACATGTAATTAATAAAATATATTTTTTCATTTTTTATTTATTTAAATTATTATTCTATTAAAGTATCATCGGTAACTTCGATATCATTAACATCTTCTACATCTTCATCGTCTTTCATAACTTTAGCTACAGCAGCTATNCTATCATCATCTTTCAAATTAATCAATTTAACTCCTTGAGTTGCTCTNCCCATTACTCTTAAAGTTGCAACTTCTAATCTTATGGCTATTCCCGATTTATTAATAATCATTAAATCATCTTGATCTGTAACGCTTTTTAATGTTACTAACTTACCAGTTTTTTCAGTTATAGAGATAGTTTTAACTCCTTTTCCTCCTCTGTTTGTTATCCTATAATTATCCAAACTAGATCTTTTGCCATAACCATTTTCAGATACAACCAAAATATTTGCATCAAAATCATTAACACTAACCATTCCAACAACTTCATCATTATCATTAGCCAATCTAATACCCCTGACTCCAGAAGCTCCTCTTCCCATGGGTCTTGTTTTACTTTCTTCAAATCTAATAGCTTTTCCAGATTTAACAGCTATTAAAATTTGACTGGTTCCGTTAGTAAGTTTTGCCTCTAATAACTCATCACCCTCCTTTATAGTAATGGCATTAATACCATTAGCTCTTGGCCTAGAATATTTTTCTAAAGAAGTTTTTTTAACTTGACCTTTCTTGGTAGCCATTATAACGTAATGGCTGTTAATATAATCCTCATTCTTTAAGTCTTGAGTACATATAAAAGCCTTGACCTTATCATCCTGTTCAATACTGATTAGGTTTTGAATAGCTCTACCCTTTGAAACTCTTGACCCTTCGGGTATTTCATAAACTCTCATCCAAAAACATTTACCTTTTTGTGTAAAGAAAAGCATATATTGATGATTTGTGCCTACAAACAAATCTTCCAAAAAGTCTTCATCTCTTGTTGTGGAAGCTTTTTTNCCTACNCCTCCTCTATTTTGAGTTTTATACTCAGCTAAAGGAGTTCTTTTAATATAACCAGCATGTGATATAGTTATAACAACTTTCTCATCTGGAATCATATCTTCCATACTAAATTCCCCACCAGCATACTCTATTAATGATCTTCTTTCATCACCATACTTTTCCTTTACGTCAATCAATTCATCCTTTATAATTGACATTCTCCTATCCTTTTTTTCAAGAATATCTTTTAAGTCACCAATTGTTGCAATCAAGTTTTCATGTTCAGTTCTTAGTTTATCCTGTTCTAAACCTGTTAATTGTCTTAGTCTCATTTCAACAATAGCCTTTGATTGAATCTCTGATAACTCATATTTTTTCATCAATTTATCCCTTGCTTCCTCAGGACTTGCAGAACTTTTAATAAGAGAAATTACTGAATCAATATTATCAGAAGCTATTATCAATCCATCAAGGATATGAGCTCTATCTTCAGCTTTCTTTAACTCAAATTTAGTTCTTCTCACAACAACATCGTGCCTATGTTCAACAAAATGGTGAATCATGTCTTTTAAATTCAACATTTGAGGCCTTCCGTTTACGAGAGCAACATTATTAACACTAAATGAGGACTGTAATGAAGTAAATTTATAGAGCTTGTTTAAAACAATATTTGGAATAGCATCTCTTTTCAAGACATATACTATCCTCATTCCTTTTCTGTCAGATTCATCCCTAATAGTTTTAATTCCTTCTAATTTTTTTTCATTAATCAATTCAGCAGTTTTTCTAATCATCTCTGCTTTATTAACTTGAAATGGAATTTCAGAAACAATAATACACTCCCTATCATCGACTGACTCAATTACAGCTTTACCTCTTAAAACAACTTTTCCTCTTCCTGTTAAAAAAGCTTCTTTAACACCTTCATATCCATATATAATACCTCCTGTAGGAAAATCAGGAGCTTTTATATATTTTATCAATTCATCAATTTCATTAGCTTTTTGTTTTTCTTTCATTAAATATTCTTTTCTTGAAAGAACATCATCATTATTTGGGATAAAATTTAACCTTTCATCTTCAGGCTTTTCTTGAATCAAAGAGTCTCTAGCTTCTTCATCACTAATTAAAACTTTTTCTGATAATCCAACTTTTTCTATAAATATTTTGTCAATAAAAAAGATTATTCCATCAACTACTTCAGATAAATTATGTGGAGGCATGTTAGTAGCCATTCCAACCGCAATACCTGAAGCACCATTAATTAATAAGTTAGGCACCTTTGTAGGTAAAACAAGTGGTTCTTTTAAAGTATCATCAAAGTTGAGTTGGTGATCAACAGTATCTTTATCTATATCTGACATCAAATCTTCAGATATTTTTTTCATCCTAGCTTCAGTATATCTCATTGCTGCAGGACTATCACCATCTACAGAACCAAAATTTCCTTGTCCATCAACTAAAAGATATCTTAAACTCCAATCTTGAGCCATCCTAACCATAGTGTCATAAACAGAACTATCTCCATGAGGATGATATTTTCCCATAACCTCTCCAACAATTCTAGCAGATTTTTTGTGCGCAGTATTTGATCTAATACCCATTTCATGCATTCCGTATAAAACTCTTCTATGAACAGGTTTTAATCCATCTCTAACATCGGGTAAAGCACGTGACACAATGACAGACATTGAATAGTCAATATAAGCAGACTCCATTTCTTCTCTTATATTTATTGGAATTAACTTTTCTCCTAAATCCATTTATTGTATAATTTTAATACAAGCTAAAATAAGAAAACCGTAAGGAAATATTGATAAAATAAGAAATCGTTATAAGTAAAATTATTAACATATTTTTATTAAAAAATGATAATAAAATGTTGAACTCCAACTTTGAAATATTATAATTTTTTTGTCTATTAGCACGAAAAATATGTAGTTTGGTCTAATTTTTGGATTAAATGAATTAAGAGTTTACAAATAATATGGATGATAATTTTTCTTCAAGAGTTAAAGATGTAATTGCATATAGTAAAGAGGAAGCTTTAAGGCTAGGGCATAATTTTATTGGCACTGAGCACCTAATGCTTGGCATGATTAGAGATGGAGGTGGAAAAGCTATTTCGATTTTAAAATCAATTCAAGTTGACTTGGATGATTTAAGGAAAAAAGTTGAAATTCTTAACCCTGCAATTATTAATGATCAAGAAGAATTTAAAAACAAACAAAATTTACATTTAACTAGACAAGCTGAAAGAGCTCTTAAAACAACTTTTCTTGAAGCAAAATTATTTCAAAGCGATATAATTAACACAGTACATTTACTCTTATGTATTTTAAGAAATGAAAATGATCCTACCACAAAACTTCTTTCTAAACTTAATATTAATTATGATAATATTAAAGAACAATTTAAACTATCAATGACTGGAGATAATGATGATTTTTCNGAAACATCAGCTACATTTTCAGAGAAAGATGAATATCCTGATGAAGGAAAGGAGGATCTTTTCTCTTCATCAGCTGAAACCAAAATTTCTAAAAAATCAAAAACACCGGTACTAGACAATTTCGGAAGAGATATTACAGATTTAGCAATTAACGATAAGTTAGACCCTGTTGTTGGAAGAGAAAAAGAAATTGAAAGAGTTTCCCAAATACTAAGTAGAAGAAAAAAAAATAATCCATTACTTATTGGAGAACCTGGTGTTGGTAAATCTGCTATAGCAGAAGGTTTAGCCTTAAGAATAATAGAAAAAAAAGTTTCTAGAATACTTTACAATAAAAGAGTCGTAACATTAGATCTTGCAAGCTTAGTTGCTGGAACCAAATATAGAGGGCAATTTGAAGAAAGAATGAAAGCTGTAATGAATGAATTACAAAAAAATGATGATATAATTTTATTTATTGATGAAATACATACCATTGTTGGTGCCGGAGGGGCTACAGGAAGTCTTGATGCCTCAAATATGTTTAAACCTGCCCTTTCAAGAGGAGAAATCCAATGTATTGGTGCTACAACTTTAGATGAATATCGTCAACACATTGAAAAAGATGGTGCCTTGGAACGTAGATTCCAAAAAATCATTGTAGAAGAAACTACCCAAGAAGAAACTTTAGAAATATTAAAAAACATTAAAGAAAAATACGAAAATCATCATAATGTTAATTATACAGATGAAGCCCTAAAATCTTGTGTTGAATTAACTTTCAGATATGTTTCTGATAGATTTTTGCCTGATAAGGCTATAGATGCTCTTGATGAAGCTGGTTCAAGAGTTCATATTAACAACATGACCGTACCAAAAGTAATTGTTAACTTAGAAAAAAAACTTGAAGATGTTCGATTAGAAAAAAACTCNGTTGTTAAAAAACAAAAATATGAAGAAGCTGCAAAACTTCGCGATGATGAAAAGAAAGTTGAAAAAGAATTATTAGAAGCACAAAATAAATGGAAAGAAGACTCTAAGAACAATAGAATAACTGTTAGTGAAGAAAATATTGCTGATGTTGTATCAATGATGACCAATATCCCTGTCAACAAAATAGTTAAATCAGAAAAAAATAAGTTAAGTCTTTTATCCAGTAAAATCGAAAAAAAATTAATTGGTCAAACAAATGCAGTTAATAAAATTGTAAAAGCTATACAAAGAAATAGATCTGGTTTAAAAGCACCTGACAGGCCAATTGGATCATTTATATTCCTTGGGCAAACAGGAGTTGGCAAAACTCAACTTGCAAAAATATTAGCTTCTGAAATTTTTGAGTCAGATCAAAGTTTAATAAGGATTGACATGAGTGAATATATGGAAAAATTTGCCGTTTCAAGATTAATTGGTGCGCCACCTGGATATGTTGGTTATGAAGAAGGAGGTCAATTAAGTGAAAAAGTTAGGAGAAGACCATATTCTGTCATTCTACTTGATGAAGTTGAAAAAGCTCATCCAGATATTTTTAATATGCTTTTACAAGTTTTGGATGATGGATATCTTACTGACAGTTTAGGAAGAAAAGTCAATTTTCAAAACACAATAATAATAATGACTTCAAATTTAGGAGCTAGACAGCTCAAAGACTTTGGAACTGGATTAGGTTTTGAAACAAAGTCAAAGAAAGAACAATCAAATGAAATTGAAAAAAATATTATTGAAAAAGAACTTAAAAAGACTTTTTCACCTGAATTTCTTAATAGAATTGACGAAGTAATTATATTTAACAACTTGGAAAAGAAAAATATAAGACAAATTGTTGATATAGAACTTGCCAAAGTTATAGAAAGAGTTAATGGTATTGGTTACAACCTTGAAGTAAAATCAAATGCTAGAGATTTTTTAACTGATAAGGGATATGACAAAAAATACGGAGCTAGACCACTAAACAGAGCTATACAAAAATATATTGAAGATTTAATAGCTGAAAATGTAGTTTCAAACCATATAAAAGAAGGAGATATTATTGAAATAGATTGGATTAAAAAACAAAATTCTTTATCTCTAAAAATTAAAGAGAAAACATCCTCATCTTAGAATAAAATTATTTTATTAGATTCATATTAATATTTGTTTTTTTTAATTCTAAATATTAAATATTTACTTTTGCCGTCGTTATTCCTATTTAAAGGATTAAAATTAAAAACTAACAGATGAAGGTTTTAAAGTTTGGTGGGAGTTCTGTTGCTAATTCAAAGGCTTTACACAATGTTATTAATATAATAAAGCAAAATGAAAATCAGAAAATTGTTATTGTAGTTTCAGCGCTTGGTGGAATTACTGATATACTTTCAAAAATGCTTAATAAAGCAATAAATAAAGATAATGGATATAAAACATTTTTAAATTTAATTGAAGAAAAACATTTAGAACCTATTCAAGAATTTATTCCTATTGAAAGACAAAGTGAATTAATCAGTTTTTTAAAATCAAAAATTAATGAAATTGAAGATATTTTAGATGCTATATCTATGATAAATGAGGACTCAGAAAGTATTCAAGCTAAAGTTCTTAGTTATGGAGAAATTTTATCTTCTAATATCATATATAAAATATTATTAAAATCTAACATAAATATTAAGCTTTTAAATTCAAAATCAATTTTAAAAACAAAGATTATAAATAAAAAAGATGTAGTTAATACTGAATTAAGTAGAAAAAATATTTTAAAAGAAATTTCAGAAAAAGAAAAAAATATTTATCTAATGTCTGGTTTTATTGCCTCTGATGAAAAAAATAACATAAAAACACTTGGAAGAGGGGGGTCAGATTATACAGCATCTTTAATTGCCTCATTTTTAAACGCAGACATACTTGAAATATGGACTGATGTAAGCGGAATGTATACTGCGAATCCTTCAATAGTAAGTCAAGCCAAACCAATTCCTAAACTATCCTACCAAGAAGCCATGGAGTTATCGCATTTTGGAGCTAAAGTTTTATACCCTCCTACTATTCAACCATTAATTAAAAAGAAAATTCCAGTTATTATTAAAAATACTTTTGATCANAAATCTCCAGGAACAATAATTTCATCAGAAATTACTAATGATGAAAAAAATGTAGTTAAAGGTATAAGTCATATAGACAACGTTTCTCTTATAAATCTTGAAGGAAGTGGAATGGTAGGAATACCTGGTTTTTCTCAAAAAGTTTTCCATGCCCTTTCCTCTAATAATATTAATATTATTATGATAACCCAAGCATCATCAGAACACTCTATTTGTATTGGTCTTACTAAAAATGATGCAAAGAAAGCTAAAAAAATAATTGAGGATGAATTTTCTCTAGAAATAAGTTTAAATAAATTAAATTCAGTTTCAATTGAAAAAAATATGGTAAATATTGCAGTTGTAGGTGATAAAATGAAGGATCATCAAGGAATAAGTGGTAAATTATTTAGTAGCCTTGGAGCTAATAATATTAATATAAGAGCAATTGCTCAAGGTGCATCGGAAAGGAACATCTCAATTATTATTGATAAAAAAAATATAAAAAAAGCATTAAATACTATTCATGAAAGATTTTTTGAAGAACAAATCATCGAGTTAAACTTATTTATAACTGGTGTTGGAAATGTAGGCAGTAAGCTTTTAGAGCAAATTAATCAACAAAAAAAATACTTAATTGAGAATTTCAAATTAAAGGTTAGGGTAATTGCAATATCTAACTCAAAAAAAATGCTTTTCAATGAAAAATCATTGAAACTTAAAAATTGGAAAAATAATCTTTTAAAAAGTTCATTGAATGCCGATAGAAAAGTTTTCTTTGATTATATTAAAACTTTAAACTATAGAAACAGCATATTTGTCGATAATACAGCAAATAAAGAAATAGCATCTGAGTATTCAAAATATTTAATTAATAATATTGGAGTAGTTACCTGCAATAAAATAGCATGTGCTGACAAATTATCTAATTATATTGAACTAAAAACTCTTTCTAGAAAATTTGGAACTTCGTTTTTGTTTGAAACAAATGTAGGAGCTGGTTTGCCAGTGATTGATACTCTTAACAATTTGATAGCTTCTGGAGATAAAATTATTAAAATTCAAGCTATTTTATCAGGCAGTTTAAATTTTATTTTTAATAATTTTAAAAAAGGTTTAAGTTTTCATGATATAGTATCAAAAGCAGAAAAAGAAGGGTTTACCGAACCTGATCCAAAAATAGATCTTAGTGGAGTTGATGTGGCTAGAAAAATTTTAATTTTAGCTAGAGAAAGTGGTTATAATTTNGAATTAAAATCAATCAAAAATAATCCTTTCCTTCCTGAAGATTGTTTGAATGCTAAAACGAAAAAAGATTTTTACAATTCTTTAAAAAAGAATGAACTTCATTTTATTAAACTTTTAGAAAATGCAGAAAAGAAAAATTGCAGATTAAAATATATAGCTCAACTTGAAAAAGGTAAAGCTTCTGTTGGTCTTCAAAACATAAATTCTGATCATGATTTTTATAACTTAGAGGGTAGTGACAATATTATTTTATTTTACACTAAAAGATATAATAAACAACCTTTAATTATTAAAGGTGCAGGAGCTGGAGCAGAAGTAACCGCAGGAGGTATTTTTGGAGACATAATAAGAATTGGAAAAAGATAAATTAATGAATAGCATAAAGGTTTTTTGTCCAGCAAGTGTAGCTAATGTTTCATGCGGCTTTGATATTTTAGGATTCTGTTTAGATGGTATTGGAGATGAAATGAAAATAAATAAAACAGCTAATAAAGGCCTAATTATATCTAAAATATCTGGTGCTAAACTACCTTTCGATCCAAATAAAAATGTTGCTACAATTGCTGCTTCAGCTATTTTAAAAAATTTTAATTTAGATTATGGTTTTGATTTTGAAATTAAAAAAAACATAAAACCAGGTAGCGGAATTGGAAGTAGTGCTGCAAGTGCCGTTGGAGCGGTTTATGGAATTAATAAATTAATTGGTACTCCATTTAAAAGAAAAGAACTTATAAAATTTGCCCTGGAAGGAGAAAAATATGCAAGTAAGGCTGAACATGCTGATAATATTGCTCCAGCACTACTTGGTGGGTTTTCTTTAGTAAGGTCAAATAAAACATTTGATGTTATTAAATTACCAAATCCTGAAAAGCTATATGCAACAATACTTCATCCAGAAATTGAATTAAAAACTTCACATGCTAGATCCATATTAAAAAAATCAATTCCTTTAATTGATGTTGTTAGGCAATCAGGAAATTTAGCTGCACTTATTAGTGCGCTTTACACCAATAATTATGATTTAATTTCAAAATCATTAAAGGATTATATTATTGAACCTTATAGATCTAAATTAATTCCAGAGTTTGACTTATTAAAGAAAACCGCATTAAATTCTGGGGCTTTAGGATCAGGAATTGCTGGATCAGGACCATCAATATTTGCTCTATCAAAAGGAAAAGAAATTGCAGAAAATGTTGGTCAAGAAATGAAAAAAATCGTTTCAAAACTTCCAATAAAACATAAAGTTTATATCTCAAAAATTAATCAAAAGGGAGTTAAAATTATTTGATAATAATGAACTATATAAGCTTAAATCATAATTCTAAAAAAGTAAATTTCGAAAATGCTTTAATTAATGGGTTAGCACCAGACAAAGGATTATATTTCCCTGAATATATTCCTAAATTGTCAGCAAAATTCTTTAAGAATATTGATAATATAAGTAATAATGAAATAGCTTATAAAGTTATAAAACCTTTTATTGGTAATTGTGTAGATAAAAATAATTTAATTAAAATAATTGAAGATACTTTAAGTTTTGAGTTTCCTTTAAAACAAATAAATAATTTAACATACTCTCTTGAGTTATTTCATGGTCCTACTTTAGCATTTAAAGACGTTGGAGCTAGATTTATGGCTAGATTTCTTGGATATATTAAAAGTAAAAAAAGAAATAAAAAAATTACAGTCCTTGTTGCAACATCTGGAGATACAGGTGGAGCAGTTGCAAGTGGATTTAATAATATTGAAGGAATTGATGTAGTAATATTATATCCAAAAAATAAAGTTAGTAAAATTCAAGAGAAACAATTAACAACTATAGGTAATAACGTAAATGCTCTAGAGGTTGATGGTGATTTTGATGATTGCCAAAATATGGCTAAAAATATTTTTATTGATGATCAAATTAATAATGAAATTGATATTACTTCAGCTAACTCAATAAATATTGGTAGATGGTTACCACAAACTTTTTATTATTTTTTTGCTTATAAAGAGATTTTAAAAAGAGGATTAGCGGATAAAAAAGTTGTCTTTTCTGTTCCAAGCGGAAATTTTGGAAATATTTGTGCAGGTCTGTTAAGTAAATTAATTGGTCTACCAATAAATCATTTCATTTCATCAACTAATATTAATAATGTAGTGCCAATATTTCTAAAAACTGGACAATACAAACCCAAAAAAACAATCCAAACAATTTCAAATGCAATGGATGTTTCTAATCCCAGCAACTTTACAAGAATTCAAAACCTTTACAATAATGATTTATATAAATTAAAAAAAATAATGAGTGGATATCATTTTTCTGACTCTGAGACAATAGATGAAATTTATAATATTTTTAAAAAATATAATTACATACTTGATCCTCATGGCGCAATTGGTTACTTAGGTTTAAAAAAATTCTTAAGTTCAAATGAAAATTATTTTGGTGTTTTTTTAGAAACAGCACATCCTATAAAATTTTTAGAAATTGTTGAAAAAAAAATTAAAGAAAAAATTCCTGTTCCAAAACAAATAAAAAATATATTAAATAAGAATGGAAACAAAACACCAATTTCAAATTACAATGAACTAAAATCATTCCTTTTAAAATAATTTTATTTTGAATTTATTTATTTCCTTAATTAAATAAATATAAAATATTGATACAATCAAAAATCAGGTTTAAAATAATAAAAACTTTCAGACTTTATCTAAAAATGTTTGTAATCCTTTAAAAATTCACATAAATTATAGTTATTTATTAATTGAAATGAAAAAAACACCATTAAATCATATACACCACTCCTTAGGCGCTAAAATGGGGCCTTTTGCTGGGTATGAAATGCCAATTAGTTATTCTGGAGTTAAAAATGAACATAACTATGTTAGAAATTATGGAGGAGTCTTTGATGTTTCTCATATGGGAGAATTTATTGTAGAGGGAAAGAATGCCACCCCATTCCTACAAAAAATTTGTAGTAATGATATTGATAAAATCAAGTTAGGAAAAGCTCAGTATAATTGTTTCCCAAACGAAAAAGGAGGTATTGTAGATGATTTAATTGTTTATAAAATTGAACATAATAAATTTTTACTAGTTGTNAATGCTTCAAATATTGAAAAAGATTGGAAATGGGTAAATAAATATAANAAACACTATGAAAATAAAATTTCAAATATTTCTGATGAAACTTCATTAATTGCAATTCAAGGTCCAAAAACAATGGAAATTATTAAAGAATTCATAATTGATGATATTTCATTATTAAAAAATTATAGTCATATAACTTCAACTTTTTGCGGAGTTGAAAATGTTTTAATATCAACTACAGGGTATACTGGGTCTGGAGGAGTAGAAATTTACTGTAAAAATAATGATGCTGTTAAAATATGGGAAACAATATTTAACTCAAAAAAAAATAATTTAATTCCTGTTGGCCTTGCTGCGAGAGATACATTAAGAATTGAAATGGGATATTGTTTATATGGAAACGAAATAAACGATTCAACATCTCCAATAATGGCAGGTTTAAGTTGGATTACAAAACCTTCTACTGGATGTATAAATTCTAAAAAATTTGAAAAAGAAATAATAGAAGGTACTAGACAGAATCTTGTTGGCATTATTATGACTGAAAAAGGAATACCTAGATCTGGTTATCACTTAACAAATAGAGATAATATAAAAATTGGTCAAATTACTTCTGGAACCTTTTCTCCTAAATTAAATAAAGGAATAGCTATTGCTTATATAGATTCAAAATACAATAACTATGAAAATGAAATTTTTATTGATATTAGAAACAAAAAATTTAAAGTAAACTTAGTCAAGTTACCGTTTATCAAAAATTAATTTTTCATGAATAAAATACTTATTCTGGGAGGAAGTGGATTTATAGGAAATAAGCTTTATAGAGAACTCAACAAATTCTATAAAACCTTTTCTACCTACAATAATAATANTAAAAATAAAGAAAACAGTCACTTTTATTATTTTAGAATGGAAGAATTAAATATAAATATTCTTTTAAATAAAATTAAACCAAATATTATTATTTCTTGCTTAAGAGGAGATTTTGAATTACAAGTATTAACACATAGAGAAATATGTAATTATGTNAANAGNANTAATTGTAAAATANTTTTTTTATCATCCTCNAATGTTTTCGATACNTTTAGACATTATCCATCATATGAAAATGANAAAACATTTTCAGAAAGTCCATATGGNATTTTTAAAATTAANATTGAAAACNTNNTNTTNAAACTNCCANNAAAAAAANNNATNATTGCNAGANTNCCAATGATTTGGGGAAATAATTCTCCAAGAATTAAAGAAATAAAAAGAAATNTAANTAATANGATACCTATTGANGTATANCCTNATACAATTATTAATTTAAATTCAATTAANAAACTTTGTCAACAAATCTTATACNTTATAAATCANAANAAAAANGGGNTATNTCATCTAGGAACTTATGATCTTATATATCATGATGATTTNATTAANAAAATAATTAANAGAAAATTCAAAANTAAAGCCATATTTAAATTTGTTTATTCNTCNAACACTGANAGATANATAGCAACTCTTCCAAAAGAAAACAAACTTCCAAAACATCTTAATATTTCATGTNATGAAGTNATAAATAGTTTATCNATTAAAAGATCTTTTTAACATTTTTTTTAATTATCCTTATTTTTGAAATAAAANTATGGGAAGAGCTTTTGAATTTAGAAANGCTAGAAAATTAAAAAGATGGTCAANTATTTCTAAAACTTTTACTAGACTTAGTAANGAAATAATTATAAGTGTTAAAGAAAATGGAAGTGANCCNTCAAATAATTCAAANTTA
Organism: Flavobacteriaceae bacterium; assembly: GCA_002719315.1. GTDB lineage: Bacteria > Bacteroidota > Bacteroidia > Flavobacteriales > Flavobacteriaceae. Next base: position 14,718 of record PBHD01000001.1, on the reverse strand, counting down.
AGGGCNTTAATTCAAAATGCAAAAGCAGCAAATATGCCCAANGATAATATTGAAAGGGCNNTAANAAAAGCAAATGANAATAANACAGAAAATTATAAANAANTTCTNTNTGAAGGTTATGGNCCTCACGGAGCTGCAATNNTAATTGAGACTGCTACAAATAATAANAACAGAACTGTAGCAAATATTAGAAGTTATTTNAATAAATCAAATGGAANTCTNGGAACAGCTGGTTCAGTTGAATTTATGTTTGATCACATATGTAATTTTAGATTAAAATCCGATAAAATTATTCCTGAGGAAATTGAGCTTGAATTTATTGACTATGGAGTTGAGGATGTTGAGGTTGAAAATAATGAAATTTTAATATATGCTTCTTTTAATAATTTTGGATTAATACAAAAAACTCTGGAGTCAAAAAAAATTGAAATAATATCCTCTAGCTTTGAACGAATCCCAAAAAACAGATTATATCTTAACTCCGAAAAATTATCTGAAGTTCTAAAACTTATTGAAAAAATTGAGTCAGATGAAGATGTTCAAAACGTTTATTCAAATATAGATTTAAAAAAAAATTAGTTATAGTCAAATCTATAACTTAATACACTTTTATAATTGTTATATAACTTTTTAAAATCTTCTTTTATGTTGCCAGTTGGATAAAATAATGAATGAACAATTACATTTTTATTTTTATAATCAAAGGCAACTGGCATTATTGGAACTTTTGCCTTTAGGGCAATATAATAAAACCCTGTTTTCCACTTTTTCACTTTTTTTCTTGTTCCTTCTGGAGCTATAGCCAATTTCAATTTTTTACTTTTATTAAAAATTTCCACAATTGAACCAACTGTATCTTTTTTTGAGTTTCTGTCTACTGGAACACCTCCTAATATTTTAAAAAACCACCCAGTTAAGGGGCCAAAAAGTTCTCTCTTTCCTATAAAGCTTATTTTTTCATTGATTATATTTCTTACTAATATTCCAATTAGAAAATCATAAAAACTTGTATGTGGTGCAACTGCAATAATATATTTAGGAACTTTTGAAAATTCTCCTAAAATTTTCCATCTAAAAATTCTAAAAATAATTTTACAAACATTTCTTTTAATCATTTTTCTTTATTTTAATAATTTCATTGGCCTTCATTAAATCATCTTTTGTGTCAATTCCAATTGAAAACTTGTCAGTCATAACCATTTTTATTTTATATCCCATTTCAATAAAACGGATTGCTTCAATTTTTTCCAAAGATTCTAATTTTGTTTTTCCTTGAGCACTAATCTTTTTTAAAAAATCTTTTCTAAATGCATAAACGCCTATATGTTTTAAATAATTATGTGTAATTTTTTCTATGTTAAANGGAATAGCTTGTCTTGAAAAATACATTGCAAAATTATAATTATCTACGACAACTTTAACAACATTTGGATTAGAAATTTCATTTTTATCTGATATGGCAGTCATTAAAGATGCTATTTGTATTCTTTTTTCAGTATCATCTTTAAATACATTTATTAATGCTTTTAATCCATTTTTATCAATAAATGGCTCATCTCCTTGAACATTAAATATTATTTCTGAATCAAATTTATGAGAGAATTCGGCAATTCTATCTGTTCCACATTCATGATTAGTTTTGCTATATAAAACATTAAGATTTTTTTTCTTAAAATCATCAAAGATTAATTTACTATCAGTTATGACGCATACCTTATCAAATAATTTAGATTTAATAACTGAATCATAGGTTTGTAGAATTACAGTTTTTTTTCCTAATTTTTTCATTAATTTACCAGGAAAACGCCTAGAATTATATCTTGCAGGTATTAGTGCTGATATTTTCATTTACTGTTTTTAATTTACCAATTATATAAAATATATTTTTTTTTAAAAACTTTTAGTCATAAAAAAAAATTGTAGATTTGTTTTTGTCAAAAAAAAATAATTTAAATGAAAACAGGTATTCATGCTTTTCTATGGCTTTTATGTATTTTTTTTAGTTATAAAATATATGATTCAATCAATAAACCCATAAAATTTAATCAAGTTAAATATAACAGATATTATGATGTAATTGATAGATTAAAAGAAATTAGAACAGCTCAAATTGCATATAAAGATGTTAACGGAGTCTATTCAAACAATTTCGATAGTCTAGTTAGTTTTATTGATAATGGTATTTTTACTTTAATTGAAAAAAGAGACTCTTCATATTTAGAATATGACAGAATATATAGAATTGACATGCTAAAAGAGGTCGTAGTTATTGATACTTTAGGCTTTGTTTCTGTAAAAGATTCTCTATTTAAAAACAACACTAAGTACATGGAAATGAAAACAGTTCCTGTAAAAGGAATAGATACTGTTTTTGAAATTGATGCTAAAATAATAATGATAAATGATTATAAAGCCCCTGTTTTTGAAGTAAAAGTGTCAAAAAATATTGTGTTGTTTGATCAAGATGAAGACCTTTTGAAATTAGAAAATGAAACTATTTCAATAGATGGTGTTAATGGTTCTGAAATTGTTCTTGGATCATTAAACGAAGTTAGCACTAATGGAAATTGGCCAAAAGTTTTTGATGCAAAAAGAGAATAGAATAATTCGAGAAAATGAAGTGTCTATTCATATTTTTGAGGATGGTTACATCTTTTCTGACAATTTAAAATCTACTTTTTATAAAAAATCATTATTTACAAAAAAAAATCAACCAAGTGAAATAGAATCTATTAATTTTAATGAAACAAAAGTAAGTTTAGTTTCATTTAACAAATCATCTTTTTTCATTCCTTCCATAATTTTTAATGAAGATATACAAGAATCTTATTTCGAAAAAAAAAGATTAAAAAATTTTAAATTTAAAACATACTTCGATAAATTAAATTCTAATGANATTNTNAANACATNTTNTTTAAAAGAAAATGANGCTTTNNTNAATNTATTTNCTNNAAANAAAATTTCANTTATANCTCATTATAAAACAATANTTNTAAACACTATANTNAANTNNNAAAAAGAATCATNTTAANGATAANGTTGTNTANTTNAACTTACAAAAAAANTCTTTTGATATTTTTTATTTTATNAATNANAAATTTAANTTAAGTAATAGTTTNANTATNAANAATACTGANGANTTTTTATATTATTTTTTNTATTTTNNNGAACAATTTAATTTNNATTCAAACNCTTTNTCAATTGTTTTTTTAGGAAAATTTGANNCNTTTNAANATNNNTATTCTGNAATNAGAGATTTTNAAACTAATATATTTTTTTTAAANAACNCNANNNAAAANAANGATNATNTTGANAANCATCCATCTCCATTTCTTGCAAATTATTTTTGTTAATGAGAATTATTTCNGGAANTCATAAAGGAAGAAAAATATTTTCNCCAANAANTCTNCCAGTAAGACCNACTACTGAAAGAGCAAGAGAAGGNTTNTTNAATATTCTTNANAATANAATTGATATGAGNTTAATTAATGTTCTTGATTTATTTTCNGGAACNGGNNTCATNAGNTANGAATTTTCTTCAAGAGGTGTAAAAAANATTATTTCTGTNGATAAAAATTANAATTGTATAAAACATATAAAAAAAACATCTAATAAATTTNAATTTAAATATTNCANCTNTNAAAANNGANGTNATATTATNTCTTAAAAAACCNCTTATCAAAGATTTAATNTAATTTTTGCTGACCCNCCNTATGATTGGANTTTAGATNNNTATAAAAAAATGATTAATTTAATATTTGAAAANGAGTGGTTANTNCCNAANGGNATATTAATTNTTGAACANAGTAAAAANACTAAATTANATCAANTTTTTNAANCTTATTTNTCNAGAANTTATGGAGANAATAATTTTTCNTTTTANAAAAAAAANCAGGCCTATAAGCCGGATTCTGTCTAAGTCTTATCATTTATCTAGATGTNTTATTACTAACACATTCAATCCGCCTACCCTTCTACTTGAACGAGCTATTCTTTANTGTAGATTTACTTGGCGTTTCACCACATAGAGTTTACCTGATTTCACTACAGCANAACTGTANATTCTTTCTGTTGCACTAGTCCTATTTCAATAACTTTGAAATGACGGGCGTTACCCGCTATGTTGCTCTTTGGTGTCCGGACTTTCCTCTTAATTTAAAAAAATTAAGTAATAAGACAGCCTGTTTTTTTCAAATTTAATCAATTGTTAATAATTAAAAAAAGTTTATTAAAATCCACATACAGCTTATAAATAAGCTATTTATATATTTGTAGGGAAATGAGTCAATATATTATCTCTGCTTTAAAATATAGGCCAACTGATTTCAATGAAATTATTGGTCAATCTTCCATTACTCAAACTTTAATTAATGCTATAAATTCAAATCAATTACCACAAGCTCTTTTGTTTTCTGGACCTAGAGGAGTTGGAAAAACATCTTGCGCTAGAATTCTCGCAAGAAAAATAAACAACCAAAAAAAAGAAGATGATATAAAGTTTAATATTTTTGAATTAGATGCAGCTTCAAACAATTCTGTTGATGATATTAGAAATTTAAACGAGCAAGTAAGAATACCTCCTCAATTGGGTAATTATAAAATTTATATAATTGACGAAGCTCATATGCTATCAACTGCAGCTTTTAACGCATTTTTAAAAACTCTTGAGGAGCCTCCAAAACATGCTATTTTTATTTTAGCAACTACCGAAAAAAATAAAATAATTCCAACTATTTTATCAAGGTGCCAAATTTATGATTTTAAAACTATTACTAATATTGATATATCATTACATTTAAAAAATATTTCAAAAAAAAATAATATCAAGTTTGAAGATGAAGCTTTGAATATTATTTCAGAAAATGCTGATGGAGCCATGAGAGATGCATTATCCTTATATGACAGATTAGTTAATCTTACTAATGGTAACTTGACAGCATCAGAAGTCTCCAATAATCTTAGCATATTAGACACTGACATTTATATTGAGTTAACCAAAAAAATATTAAATAATGATATTCCTTTAATTTTAATTTATTTAGATGAAATTTTAAAAAAAGGATTTTCTCATTTAGATTTCTTAAATGGTCTTAGTAATTATTTTAGAAATCTCATGTTATCTAAGAATTCAAATACTTTGAAGTATATAAATTCAGAAAAATCTATCTTAAATAAAATAATTAATCAAAGTAAAAATATTAAAATTAAAAGTATAATAAAGTGTATTGGAATTATTAACTTTTCAGAAATAAATTACAAAGAAAGTAAAAACAAAAGATTACATGTTGAGTTCTGTATATTGGATATAGCTAATAAACTTTCTAATTCAAAAAAAAAAAAATAAAATATTAAAAAAATTTAATAAAGAAAAAAATGGATTAGGTTTTGCTGATTTAAAAAAAGACATAAATAAAAAAACATATAACTCAGACTCAGCTAAAAATTTAAAGAATCCTCAAAAAGAAAAAAATTTAAATGTTTCTGGATTTTCATTGTCAAGCATAAAATTTAAAAGAGATAATGCAAAACTTCAATTACAAATAAAAGAAAATCTTAAGAAAGAAAATTTAAATGAAAATTTTACTCAAAACCAACTAAATAATATTTGGAATATATATTTAGAAAAAAAATTAGAGAAGGGTGATAAGAACATTGCATCAATTCTTAAAATAAATAACCCTAAAATTGAAAACAAAAACACTATAAATTATTGCGTTTTAAATGACTCAAATAAAATTGAGTTAGAAGAAGAAAAAGATCAACTATTACCTTTTCTAAAAAAACACTTAAATAATAATCAGATAAATTTAAATATTTCAGTAAACACAAAAATTTTAAAAAAAACAGATTATTCTGATAATGAAAAATATAAAATTTTACTTAAGAAAAACTCTGAATTAGATAAATTAAGAACTACTTTTGATTTGGAATTTTAATATCATCAATTTCTATTATCTCTCTTATCATTCCATCAGTTAACCCTGCTTGTGGAGCAAAAATTACTTTTGATCCACTCCAAGACAAAATATTTAGGTATATTCTCATAGCGGGGATAATAACATCTGATCTATCTGGATTTAATCCCCAATTAATAATCCTTTCATTATATGATAAATTATTTAATTTTTGAAAAAGTGAATTTAAAATTATAAATGTAATTGGTTTACTTTCTCCAGTGTTTGTAAGCTTGTGAATTTTGTTAATGTTACCTCCAGTCCCAATAATGTATACTTTTGAGTTTTGATTTAAGTTTTCCTTTATCCATTTCTTCATATTTTCCCATTCTTTATTTTCCTTATTAGACTTAATTAATCTAACTGTTCCTAATTTAAATGACTTTGATAAAACTTTTTTTGAATTTTTAATAATTGATAACTCTGTGCTCCCCCCCCCTACATCAACGTACAAATAAAGCTTATAAAAATCAGCCTTTTTAAAAATATTTGTTTTCGAAATTAACATAGCTTCTTTTATTCCATCAATTATTTCTATTTTTATTTTTGTTTCATTAAATACTCTATTTACTATATCATGGCTGTTTTTTGATTCTCTTAATGCAGAAGTTCCATAAACTTTATAACTAAGGATGTTATGAATTTTCATGATTAATTTAAAAGATTTAAACGCGTCAATTAGATTAAGAATTTTTGATTCAGAAATATAACCCTTTGTAAAAGAATCTTCACCAAGTCTTATAGGTAACCTTATTAAAGAATTTTTTTGAATAAAAGTTTTCTTGTTTTGTATTATAACATTAGATATCAGCATTCTTATTGCATTAGATCCAACGTCTATTGCAGCATATCTGTATATTTTCATTTACACTAATAAAGATTTATAATAGTCATAGATTGACCACTGTGATCTTAGTTTATTTCTTAGTAAAGGTTTTTTAAAATTAGATTTTAAACTATTTACCAATCTAGCTTTAACATTGTCTTTCCAGGATATATCAAAGACATCCTTAATTTGATTTTTCAATGATTTATCATAAATAGGAGTTGCAACTTCAACTCTGTTCTCAATATTTCTGGTCATAAAATCAGCAGAAGAAATATATACTAAATTATCTCCAGAGTTTTCAAAAATATAAACACGAGAATGTTCTAAAAATCTATCAATTATACTAATGACTTCAATGTTTTCACTTAAATTTTTTAAACCAGGGACTAAACAACAAATTCCTCTTACTATCATTTTAATTTTAACTCCTTCATTACTAGCTTCATATAATTTGTCAATAATTTCAAAATTTGTAATTGCATTTAATTTCAATTTAATACCCGATGGTAAATTATTTCTTTTATTTTCAATTTCTTTATCTATGAGTTTAATTAATTTATTTTTTGTGTAATGAGGAGAAACTATTAAATGATTATATTTTTTTAATTTATAATGAACTTTAAGAAAGTTAAAAATTCTATTTGTTTCTTTTAAAAGCTTTTGATTCGAAGTAAAAAGTGTATAGTCTGTATACAAACTAGCAGTATCTTCATTAAGATTACCTGTGCTAATAAAACCGTATCTTTTTTTTATATTTTTAGTTACTTTTTCTATAACGCAAATTTTTGAATGTACTTTTAATCCTGGAACACCAAATATAATTTCAACTCCAGCATCTTTCAATTTTTCAGCATAAAGAATATTATTAGTTTCATCAAATCTTGCTTGAAGCTCAATCTGAACTAAAACTTTCTTTCCATTTCTTGCAGCATTGATTAGAGAACTTACGACATTTGAAATCTTAGAAAGTCTGTATATTGTAATTTTAATTGATTTAACTTCTGGGTCAAGAGCTGATTCTCTTAGAAATTTTATAACATATGAAAATGTATGATAAGGAGTGTTTATTAAATAGTCTTTCAAGTCTATCGCTTTAATTATACTTGATTTAAGACATAACCCTTTAATATTTAGAGGATTCATTTTTTTATAATGGAGGTCTGGTCTATTTAACATAGGAAAATTCATGTAGTCTCTTCTATGATGATACCTTCCTCCAGGAATTAAGCTGTCTCTTGAATCTATTAATAGTTTTTTCATTAACACTTTTAAAGTTTCTTTTGAAATTTCTTTATCGTAAACTAATCTTACTGGTTCTGCCAAAGTCCTTTCTTTGACACTCTCTATAATCTTGTTGATATAACTTTTGGAAAGATCACCTTCCATATCCAATTCAGCATTTCTACTGACTTTTATCATGTGAGATTCAATAAATTCATAATTAAAGAAATTAAAAATCATTTTAAAATGAAATCTAATTAAATCATCCAAAATCATAATATATTGATTCCCGTTTAATTTTGGTAAAACAATAAAACGATCTAATTCACTTGGAATTTCAATTGCGGCATATTGATAAATTTTATTTTTTTTATTAATAGTTAATTTTACAGCCAAAAAAGCAATATTGTTAGAAAAATCCTGATCAAATTCCTCTGATAAAATGGTGGTAACAAGAGAAGGGCTGACTTTTTTAATAAAATATTCATTTAAAAATTCTTTTTGATCACTTAAAACTTGATTTTCATTTACAAAAATTATTTTTTCATTTCTCAACTCAATTTGAATTTTTTTTAATATGTCATCACTTTTTTTTTGTTGAATGATTACTTTTTTTGTGATTTTTTTTAATAATTCATTAGCGTTAGTACCTCCAAGAACATTCTTTCCCGATTTTTCAGATTGAGTAATTCTTTGAACAGTTGAATATCTAACTTGAAAAAATTCGTCCAAATTATTAGAAAAAATACCAACAAATCTCAATCTTTCTAGTAAAGGCACATTTTTATCAGAAGCTTCCTCAAGAACTCTTAGGTTAAAATCAAGCCAACTTAATTCTCTATTTATATATTTTGAAGAACTCTTCATTTATTTTAATATGTTTTTTGGCAATCCCACTACTGATTTTCCTTTATTAACATTTTTCCAAATAGATTCATTAAATTTTAATTTAATCCATCCAGCTGTTGGTAAATTATTTAATTCATTTTCACCTAAAAAATTCGCAACTTGAGTAAATGCAGGATTGTGACCAACGCATATAACTCTATTAAATTTATTATCTATAGATCTTATAAAATTTATAATATTTATATAATCAAATGAATATAAGTCTTCTTTAATATTGATTTTTAAAAAATCAATATTTAATGTACTTGCCATTATTATAGCAGTACTTAAAGCTCTAATGGCTGGACTTGAATAAATTATGTCAGTATTCAAAAAAATCTTTTTAGAAACTTTAGAAATATTTATTATTCTATTTACTCCTTTTTCCATTAATGGTCTATTTCTATCTTCCAAATTATTATCCCAAGAAGATTTAGCGTGTCTTAATAAAACTAACTCTTTCATAATTTACGGAGATAATATATTAAATTTCCATTTTTTAGATTTATCAAAAAAAAACATTACTCTTTGATGTAATCGATCAGGTCTTCCTTGCCAAAATTCAAATTCAAAAGGAGTAACAATATAACCACCCCAGTTTTTTGGTCTCTTTAAAACTTTATTTTTGTTTTCTTTGACTAATAAATCCATTTCATTCTTTAACTTGCTATAACTCTCAATTACTTCACTTTGATTAGATAAAATAGCAGAAATTTGACTTTTAAATGGTCTTTTCGAAAAATAATCATCAGAAAAACTTGAAGATGTTTTATTTACTGTTCCTTTAATTATAATTTGTCTTTGTTGAGAAGGCCAAAAAAATAGCAAGCTAACTTTGTTGTTTTTTTCTATACTGATTCCTTTTTCACTATCATAATTAGAAAAGAAAACAAATCCATCATAATCAATTTTTTTTAAAAGCACAACTCTTCCTTTAGGATATTTATCTTTTCCAATAGTTGACAGAACCATGGCATTTACCTCTTCAATCAATCTATCTTTTTTAGCTAAATTAAACCATTGATCAAATAAATTATAAGGGTTATTTAATTCTTTAAAATTTATTACATTTTTTTGATAAACTTTCCTAAAATTACTTAAATCTTGTTTCATAAACTTTTTAAATCTACAATGTACAAAGCATTTTTAATTAAAATAGAAATCTTTTTAAATCTTCTGATAAATATGAATCACTAAAAACACTTTTAGCTTCTTCAAGAAATTTCATCTTCTTATTATATCTAGACGAATAATGTCCTAATACTAATTTTTTTACTCTAGCTTTTTGAGCAATTGTTGCGGCTTGAATTGTAGTGCTATGTTTTGTTTTTTTAGCTAAATCTTTATCAACATCTAAAAATGTTGAATCATGGTAAAGTAAATCAGTATATTTTATTAACTCAATAATATTTTCATCATACATAGTGTCACTACAAAAAGCATATGATTTTTCTTCTTTTCCATTTGATTTAAATAAAAAACCATTTGTATATATTCTATGATTTAATGGTATTGTTTTAACAGAAACTATTTCATCTTCATACAAGATTTCACTTTTTAGTGATGATAATTCACTAAAAATCAAAGGATAATTAGTCCATGAGCTTGAAGCTTTTAATTGCGAAATAATTATTTTTTTTATACCCTTTGGCCCAAAAATATGTAACGATTTTTTTCTACCTAGTAGTCTAAAAGAAGAAATTAAACCTATTAAACCATAAAAATGATCTCCATGCAAGTGTGATATAAAAATATGATTTATACGAGAGAAATTTATTTTTGCTTTTCTTAATTGAATCTGAGTTCCTTCACCACAATCAATCATAAAATAATGTTTTTTAAATAATAATATTTGAGAAGTCGTATGATGATTTTCTCTTGGTGTAGCAGAATGACAACCTAATATAATCAATTCCATGAAATTATAAGTTTCTCTGGATCTTTTCAAACATAATAAAATCAATTCCTTCTTTAACCGATTTAATCAAATTAAGCTTACTATGAAAATTTACTTCTTTTTCATTTTTTGGAACTATTACCAAAACTCTGTTTATTGAAATCTGAAAATGATTCAATTTAATTAAATGCTCAATTATGTTTTTATAACTAATTTTTTTTAAAAATAAAATTATATCCTTTTTATTTAATTTTAAATATTCAAAATTTTTCTCTGAAAACCCAGTAAAATTTTCAGTAAGAGTAAAAACAACAATATCATCCTCTAATTCCTTAATCATTAATATTAATTTTTTTTGCTAATAAATAAATTACTGCCATTCTAATTGCCACTCCGTTTTGAACTTGATCTAATATTATTGCTTGATCTGAATCTGCTATTTCACTTGAAATTTCAATACCTCTGTTAATAGGCCCAGGATGAAGTATAATTATTTCATTCTTAATTTTTTTTATAACATCTGTATTTAAACCATACAATTGAGAATACTCTCTATTGGATGGAAAAAAATTGAAATTCATTCTTTCATTCTGAATCCTAAGCATATTTACTGCATCACACCATTTTAGTGTGTCAATCAAATTATAAGAAACCTCTACCCCAAGTGATTCTATATGTCTTGGTATTAATGTTTTAGGTCCACAAACTCTTATATTAACACCCATTTTTTTTAAAATATAAATATTTGATAGCGCTACTCTTGAATGTAAAACATCTCCAACAATCGCAATATTTTTATCCTTTAAGTTTCCAAATTTTTCAATTAAAGAAAATGAATCTAATAATGCTTGAGTTGGATGTTCATGAGAGCCATCTCCAGCGTTAATAATAATTGAATTTACATTTTCAGATAAAAAAAAAGCTGCCCCAGGATTAGGGTGTCTTAATACAACAATATCGACCTTCATAGCTAAAATATTATTAACTGTATCAATTAGAGATTCTCCTTTATTTAAAGAAGAATATTGTGCTGAGAAATTAATAATATCTGAACTCAATCTTTTTTCAGCTAATTCAAATGACAATTTTGTTCTTGTACTACTTTCAAAAAATAAATTAGCAATTGTTATATCTCTTAATGTTGGAACTTTTTTTATAGGTCTATTTATAATTTCTTTAAAATAATTAGCAGTTTTAAAAATTAAATTTAAATCATTAATATTAAGATCACTAATTCCCAATAAATTACTAACGCTTAACGATTTATTCATTTTTCTTCTCTAAATAAACTATGTCTTTAATATCTGTTTCCTTCCATAAAACTTTGACTCTATCTCCATCAATCGAATCAACTTGTACACCAATGTAGTCTGGTTGAATTGGCAAGTGTCTACTAAATCTTCTGTCAATTAAAACTAGCAATTCAACTGACTTTGGCCTACCGTAACTGTCTATAGCAGTCAAAGCAGATCTTATACTTCTTCCAGTATATAAAACATCGTCAATTATAACAATAGATTTTCCTTCAATAGAAAACTCCATTTCAGTAGAATTTGCTGAAATAGGTTTTTCTGATCTTCTAAAATCATCTCTAAAAAAAGTTGTATCTAATTTACCCTTTTTAATATTATTTATTTTATATTCATTTTCAAGAAGAGTAACTATTTTATTTAATAAAAATATACCCCTTGGTTGAAGTCCTATTAAACCTGTATTGGATAAATCATTATGGTTTTCAATAAGCTGACAACAAAATCTATTTAAAATTATATTAATTTTCTTTTCAGATAAAAGAACTCTTTTTAACATAGAGAATTTTTTTTTATAAATCTTTAATTTAAAAAAAAACCCTCTTAGTAAAGGGGTTTTAAAAAACTTTTAATTAACATAAATTAATAAATTATTCTTTACCATCTAACTTTTCTTTTAAATTAGCTAATTCTTCAATATCTCCTAACTTTGTTTTTTCGGATTTTAACTCCTTTGTTTTACTTTTATTATTATTTGAAACTCTAGTTTCTTTTTGATTAAAAGTATGCGAGTGAGATGCAACAACTCTTTTAAACTCCTTGTTAAATTCAATTATTAAAAATTTTTCTTCTTCTCCTTTTTTTAATTTTGATCCATCTTTTTTAAACATATACCTTGATGGAATAAAAGCCGTAATTTCATCGTTAAATTTAACAGTGCTGCCCTTATCCATTACATTAAAAATTTTACCTTTATGAACAGAGTCAATTGAAAAATCTTTTTCATATTTTTCCCATGGATTTTCTTTTGTTTGTTTAAAACCTAGACTTAATTTCCTTCCCTCTATATCCAATTCAAGCACAATTACATCTATTTTTTCGTTTAATGTTAAAATTTCTGATGGATGTTTAATTTTTTTAGTCCAAGACAAATCTGAAATATAAACTAACCCATCTATACCCTCCTCTAGTTCAATAAAAACACCAAAGTTTGTAAAATTTCTGACTTCTCCTTTATGTTTTGACCCAACAGGATATTTTTTAGTAATGTCGGTCCAGGGATCTATGGATAATTGTTTAATACCAAGGGACATTTTTCTAGATTCACGATCTAAACTTAAAACAACTGCTTCAATCTCATCTCCAAGATTAACAAAATCTTGAGCAGATCTCAAATGAGTCGACCACGACATTTCTGAAACATGAATCAATCCTTCAACACCCTCTTCAATTTCAATAAAAGCTCCATAATCTGCAATAACAACAACTTTTCCTTTAACCTTAGAACCTTCTTCTATGGTATCACTTAACTTATCCCAAGGATGATCACTTAATTGCTTTAACCCTAACTGAATTCTTGACTTATCATCATCAAAATCTAAAATAACTACATTAAGTTTTTGGTCCAATTCTAATATCTCATTAGGATGATTAATCCTATTCCATGAAAGGTCAGTTATATGAATTAAGCCATCAACTCCACCTAAATCAATAAATACACCGTAAGATGTAATATTTTTAACAATTCCTTCAAGAATTTGACCTTTTTCCAATTGGCCCATGATTTCCTTTTTTTGAATTTCAATATCTGCCTCAATTAAAGCTTTATGAGAAACAACAACATTTTTAAATTCATGGTTAATTTTAACAACTTTAAATTCCATAGTTTTATTTACATACTGATCATAATCTCTTATAGGCTTAACATCAATTTGTGATCCTGGTAAAAAAGCTTCAATGCCAAAGACATCAACAATCATTCCTCCTTTAGTTCTGCATTTAACAAAACCTTGAACAATTTCTCCAGTTGCATAAACCTTGTTAACTCTTTCCCATGCTTTTATAATTCTAGCTTTTTTATGAGATAAAACTAATTGTCCTGATCTATCTTCTCTTATATCAACAATAACTTCAACCTTATCTCCAACTTTTAAATTAGGGTTATACCTAAATTCATTAAGAGATATAACTCCCTCAGATTTTGCATTGATGTCAATAATAGCATCTCTCTCTGTCATATAAACAACCTCTCCCTCAATAACATCATCATCAGAAGTGTCAACAAAATTTTCTTTAACTAATTTTTCAAAAGATTCAAGTTGTTTATTCTCAATTAACTCAATTCCTTCCTTGTAATTATGCCAATCAAAATTTTCTAAAAAATTAACATTATCATTCTTAATATCATTATTTGTAGATACTGACTCTTTTGTAGATAGTTTAGCAGCAATTTTTTTTGGAGCTGGTTTAGTAGCAGTCTTTTTTGAGTCTGATTTTGTAGCAGTCTTTTTTGAGGCTGGTTTTGTAACAGTCTTTTTTGAGGCTGGTTTTGTAGCAGTCTTTTTTGGGGCTGGTTTTGTAACAGTCTTTTTTGAGGCTGGTTTTGTAGCAGTCTTTTTTGAGGCTGGTTTTGTAACAGTCTTTTTTGAGGCTGGTCTTGTAGCAGTCTTTTTTGAGGCT